>NZ_CP040396.1:3046250-3670000 GCF_005577435.1 Paenibacillus algicola
ATAAACATCCAGAACAGTGCGGCCAGAATGAACCGATAGATGGCGAAATGAGTAAGTCTGACTCGTTGAATATATTTCATAAATGCCAGGATGACCAAATAGGCCACGACAAAAGATACGATGAAGCCAGCCGCAAATACGCCCATCACATCTGCCGTAAAATAGCGGTAGGAATCCAGCAGCTCATAGCCGGCTGCCGCGCACATGATCGGGATGGCGATCAGAAAGGAGAAATCCGCTGACGCCTTGTAGCTGACTCCGCTAAGCATCCCTCCTGAAATGGTGGCTCCGGATCTTGAGAAGCCGGGCCATAGCACGGAAATCACCTGATACAGACCGATCAGAAAGGCCTGCTTCAGCGTAATTTCGTCCAGCTCCTGGGCCGTGATCACCGCCTTGCTGCGGTTAAACCGCTCCGCGAGGATCATGAATATGCCCCCGGCTACCAAGGAGAACAGTACAATATCTGCGCTGAACAGGCTCTTGATATGATCCTTGGCCACATAAGCGACCAGCAGTGCCGGGGCGATTCCGAGCAGCACATGCATAAGCGTCAGCCGTGAGGCCTTTGTATCCTGCTTGCCCAACGGCTTGCTGTCGATAAATCCGAGCAGGCTCAGTATTCGCTGCCAATATACGATTGCCATGGCCAGGATCGCTCCCAGCTGAATCACGACCTCGAACGTTTTCATGAGCGGGGTCTGGTCATCGTAGCCCATCATTTTCGCGGTTAAAATCATATGTCCTGTAGACGACACCGGGATGAACTCCGTGAGTCCTTCCACAATGCCCAGAATGATTGCTGCCAGTATATCCATGATTATCCCTCCTGCTTAGTGGCGTTGTCCATACATATGTATGCTTGGCCCAAGCAGGTTAGTCGAATGTCATGTGATCCAGCGGGAATAGAAGCTTTCTTCCAGGGCACCGGGACGGGATAGCTCCAGGCGCAGCAGGTCTCTTAGAAATTCGGGCAACAGGTATTCAACCTGTTCACCGTGAGATAACGACTCATAGCCCACCTTGAAGGTAAACATATCAAGCGTGCCTACCCGGTACTCCTTCTCCCGCTCCAACGGCTCTCCTTGTACAGAAGCCTCCATAATACGCGATCCGGCCGGACGCCTCATATCACAGGTGACCACCATGCCTGACAGTGCAAGCACGCCGAGTACATTGCCTCGGAAGCCGTAGCCCTTAATCCCCCGCTCCTGAAACTCTGGCAGCAGACTCTGCTCCAGCGCCTCCAGAATATGCTGTCCCTTCAACGTGACCACGCATGGGTTGATCGGCGAAGGACAAAGGGCATGAAGCATCCCGGTCGTAATTTCTCCCTCAGGCAGAGGGCCCAGCAGCTGCCCGGCATTTACAATAGCCAGCTCCGTGTTGGTGTAATGAGCTACAGCCTGAGCCAGGAGATTGGCAAAGGGAGACTCCGCCCCATAATCCAATGGAAGAGCTTGATCGGTAACTGCCGCAGCCTCGCTCAATTTCACGGCGGCGGAGTCCCGATGCTGCAGGATGGCGCCCTCGACCTCCGCATGCAGCTCCCGGTCCGGAACGGCAATGACTTCTCCATGGTCAAATTGAAGGCAACTGTCCGGACCTCGGCTGAATACAACCTTGCCGACATAATCTCCGAACTTTCCTGCGCCGCAAACGACGGTATCCGCAATGACAAGCGGCTGCTCCAGCAAATGATGGGTATGTCCTCCCAGGATGAGATCAATGCCAGAAATTTTCTCGGCCAGCAAGGAATCGGCTGTAATGCCTAAATGCGACATGACGATCACCACATCCACCTGGCTGCGCAGCAGCTGTACCTGATGCTTCAACGCTTCCTCCGGATCCTCCGCAATCCAGCCCAGCAGCTTGTAGAAGCTGTCATAAGCCGCTGTTGCCGCTGTAATCCCGATGGAGATTCCGGCACGTTCCAATATAACCTGCTCCCTCATCCACGCTGGCGGCCGGCCGGTGACAGCCTCCTTAATGTTGCAGCATACGACCGGACAATGCAGTCCTGCATAGGCCGCCTCCAGCGCTTCGAGGGGGACCGTCAGGCCTTCGTTGTTCCCGATCGTAATGGCATCATAGCCGGTCAGATTCAGAACATCTACATTGGCCTGGCCCATCGTGCCTTCCGTCTCTATGGCAGCCCGGTCCATATGATCACCGATATCAAGCACCAGTACCGCTGACTGGGATCCGGCAGCTTTTCTTTCCCGGGAAATAACGGCCGCGTTCCCGCTCATTCTCTCAAAATGGCTGTGAATATCATTCGTATGCAATATGATCAATTTCTCAGCTGACATCTCACCCAATCCGCGGCCCTCCCTTGTCTGTTTCGTTACACTTTCCGGTCTTTTAAGCATAACATTTTAGGCGGGATTATGGTATATTGAAGCCCATAACAATTCGAGGTGAAATTCTATGGATACCATTCAAATATTGCTATTTGCCGGGCTGGCCGAATCCATTGGCCAATCCTCGGTCCACTTCCCGCAAGACCAGCTGCCTCTCGCCACCAAGGCACTGAAAGAACAGCTTATGAAAAGCTATCCCGAAGCGGCTTCCTTGATCTCCGTTTCCCTGGCCGCGGTAAACCAGGAGTATGCAGGCGATGAGCACCTGATTCTGCCGGGCGATGAGGTTGCACTTATTCCTCCGGTTTCCGGAGGTGACGGGCTGGGCGGCGATTCTGAGGCTCAAGCTACACCGGCAGTGTCTGCAGATGGACTTTGCATGATCAGCGGCCAGACTCTTCAGCCTGATGAGACCTTGGCTAAAGTACAGCACCGGAATCATGGTGCCTCCCTGTCTTTTGTCGGGACCACCCGCGAAATGACCGGAGAGATGAAGACCGTGACGCTGGAGTATGAAGCCTATGTGCCGATGGCACTTGCCGAAATGCAGAAGATTGTCCACCAGATTCAAGAACAGTGGCCGGGAGCCCGCTGCGCCATCTCCCACCGTATTGGCACGGTTGATGTCGGGGAGATCAGTGTGGTCATCGCCGTCTCAGCCCCCCACCGGGACTCTTGCTACGATGCCAGCCGCTATGCCATTGAAGAGCTGAAACGGACCGTTCCCATCTGGAAAAAAGAGATCTGGGAAGACGGCTCGGAGTGGAAAGGCGTTCAAACCGGTCCATGGGCTCCAACATTCGACAAAAACTAGCGTTTCGGCATTGATAATCCAATATTTTCTTGCTAAGATATAACTTAGGTCTTACATATCCATATCTTAACAGTAAGAAGGTGCGGCGCTTTGAGAATACATGTTACCGACCTGCAGCCCGGTGATACAATAACAAAGGATGCGTTCAATCCACATGGCGTTCATGTTATGCAAAAGGGTACGGTCCTTCAGCTTGAGGAAATTTCCAAACTGCTGCAGCATAGTATTGATTACATTGAAATTCAAGCTCGGGAGCTTCATTTGCACGCCAGCACTCCGGAAGAGATGCCGGATAGCCTATACCGGATTAAGCCTCAATTCGATCAAGCAATCGAAGCCATTTCTTCTATTTTTATGAATGCCTTGAAGCACGGTAAATTCGATGAAGATGTCGTCGATGATGCATTTCAGCCGGTGGTTGATTCCTTGATGAAGCAGAAGGACGTGGTATCTCTGCTACTCATGCTGAATCAAGAGGATGATTATACGACCCGGCATTCGATGCAGGTGGGCGTGCTCTCCTACTATTTATCAACCTGGATGGGCTATTCCAAAGACGAAGCGTACGAGATTGGCAAAGCCGGTTACCTGCACGATGTCGGGAAGTGCCGCATTCCTAAAGAGATTCTGAACAAGCCTGGAAAGCTCACTGCTGAGGAATTCGATGAGGTCAAACGTCATACTACATACGGCTACGAAATTATCCGTGAATCCATGGATGATGAGCTGACAGCCCTGGTTGCCCTGCAGCATCATGAACGAGATGATGGCCGGGGCTATCCGCAGGCGCTCCAGTCTCATCAGATCCATCCGTATTCTCACATTGCGGCTGTAGCAGACGTATACAGCGCCATGTCCAGTACCCGTGTGTATCAATCCAAGCGCCAGCTGCTGCACGTGCTGCAGGAGCTGTATCGGATGAGCTTTGGACAGCTGAACGGCAAGCCGGTTCACGCATTCATCAAGCATATGCTGCCGAATTTCATCGGCAAGAAGGTCACCTTGGCATCAGGCCAATCGGGCACGATTATCATGACCAATCCGTCTGATTATTTCCGACCACTGGTCCAAACCTCGGCTGGATTTATCGATCTGTCCAAGAGCTCCGAGGATGCCATTAAAGATATTAAACTATGACTCGTGTAGGGGCGAAGCCTCCCCTATACGCACGAACCCCCTTTGATCCTGGATCAAAGGGGGTTCCTTATATGTTAGAGGTAGCTTTATTATAACGCCGAAATCTTAAAGAACCCTTAAAGACAGATTAGGAGAGGCTAAAATCAATGGGATGTATGAATATAGCGATGTCTGTGTGGTATGAGATAAAAAAACGTGTCTGATGCAACTGGGACACGCAAGCATGATCAGTCGCATCAGACACGTATTAACATGTGAATAAGCTTTAACCGATGGAACCTTCCATTTCGAACTTGATCAGTCGGTTCATCTCCACCGCATACTCCATCGGCAGCTCTTTCGTGAACGGCTCGATGAAGCCCATAACGATCATCTGTGTCGCTTCCGCTTCACTCAAGCCGCGGCTCATCAGATAAAACAGCTGATCCTCAGATACCTTGGAAACGGTCGCTTCATGCTCCAGCGTCACGTTATCGTTCTTGATCTCATTATAAGGAATTGTATCCGATGTGGATTCGTTATCCAGAATCAGAGTATCACATTTGATGTTCGCCTTGGCGCCTTCAGCATTACGTCCGAAGGAAGCGAGACCGCGGTAGGTTACTTTACCGCCATGCTTACTGATGGACTTGGATACAATTGTGGACGTCGTATCCGGAGCCAGATGGATCATCTTCGCGCCGGCATCCTGGTGCTGGCCTTTACCCGCTACAGCGATGGACAGAACCATCCCTTTAGCGCCGCGGCCCTTCAGAACAACGGCAGGGTATTTCATCGTCAGCTTGGAGCCGATGTTGCCATCCACCCATTCCATCGTTGCATTTTCTTCTGCCACCGCGCGCTTGGTCACCAGATTATAAATGTTCGGTGCCCAGTTCTGGATGGTAGTGTAGCGAACGCGAGCGTTCTTTTTACAAATAATTTCAACGACTGCGCTGTGCAGGGAATTCGTGCTGTAGATTGGAGCCGTACAGCCCTCGACATAGTGCACGAAGCTGTCTTCATCTGCAATGATGAGCGTCCGTTCGAACTGCCCCATGTTCTCGGAGTTAATGCGGAAATATGCCTGCAGCGGAATTTCACACTTCACGCCTTTAGGAACGTAGATGAAGCTTCCGCCGGACCATACAGCACTGTTCAGTGCCGCAAACTTGTTGTCCGAAGGAGGAACCACTGTAGAGAAGTATTCCTTGAAAATTTCAGGATGCTCTCTCAGCGCCGTGTCGGTATCTGTGAAGATAACGCCTTGGTCTTCCAGGTCCTTCTGCATGTTATGATACACAACCTCGGATTCATACTGTGCAGATACGCCCGCAAGGAACTTCTGCTCTGCTTCCGGAATTCCAAGCTTATCAAAGGTTTCCTTGATTTCAGCAGGAACCTCTTCCCAGGTCTTGCCTTGCTTCTCTGAAGGTCTTACATAGTACTGAATATCATTGAAATCCAGATCCTCTAGATCTCCGCCCCATTTCGGAGTGTCCATCTTCTCGAACTGCTCCAGAGATTTCAAGCGGAAATCCAGCATCCACTGAGGTTCATTCTTGATCTTGGAAATTTCAGTAACAATTTCACGCGTCAAGCCTTTACCGGTTTGAAAAATAGCTTTATGCTCGTCGCGGAAACCATATTTATATTCTTCCATTTCAGGAGCTTTTTTTGCCATTTGTGTTACCTCCCTATCATGTTTAGGACTTTTCTTCCTTGCCTTCAATACCTTTACGAAGTGCGTTCCAGGCCAGGGTTGCACATTTGATGCGGGCAGGGAACTTATTGACACCGGATAGGGCCTCGATATCCTCATACTCGTCGAATTCCACCGTTTCCCCCTTCATGAGGGACGAAAATCTGCCAGCCAGCTCCTCAGCCTCCTGAACACTCTTTCCCTTGACAGCTTCAGTCATCATGGATGCCGAGGAGATGCTGATGGAGCAGCCCTCTCCCGTGTACTTCGCATCCTGGACTACACCGTCCTCCACCTTCAGCTGAAGAGAGATTCGGTCGCCGCAGGTCGGATTGTTCAGATTAATCGTAACATGGCCGTCTTCAAACATTCCTTGGTTACGGGGATTCTTATAGTGGTCCATTATGACACGTCTATACAAATCATCAAGTTGCATCGCCAAAATACTCCTTTGTCTGGATTAAGGCGCTGATCAACCGGTCGACGTCCTCTTCTGTATTATACAGATAAAAGCTCGCTCGTGCAGTAGAAGATACCTTAAGCCAGCGCATCAGCGGCTGACAGCAATGATGGCCTGCGCGGATTGCAACGCCCTGAGCGTCCAGCACCGTAGCCACATCATGCGGATGGACATCCCCCAGATTGAAGGTGATGAGTCCCACCTCGCGGACGGCAGGGCCGTACAGCTTAAAGCCGTCAAGCTCTGCCAGCCGGTTCATCGCATAAGCCGCAAGCCTGCTCTCATGGCGTTCAATCTCATCCATGCCAACGTCCTGCAGAAAATCAATGGCGGCCCCTAGACCGACAGCGCCGGCAATGATCGGGGTTCCCCCTTCAAATTTCCAAGGGAGGTCCTTCCAGTTGGACTCATACAGACCGACATCGTTGATCATTTCCCCGCCGAACTCAATCGGCTCCATTTGCTCCAGCAGCGCCTTCTTGCCATACAGGGCACCAATGCCTGTAGGCGCACACATCTTGTGGCCTGACAGGGCATAGAAGTCACAGTCCAGATCCTGAACGTCAATCTTCATATGAGGGGTGCTCTGCGCTCCGTCAACCGAGATCACAGCTCCGTTGCGGTGAGCAATTTCTGCAATTTCCTTCACCGGATGCACCACACCCATCACATTGGAGACGTAGCCGATAGCGACTACCTTTGTGTTAGGGGTCACCGTCTTCTCCACATCTTCCAGTGTAATGGTGCCATCCGGCTGCAGCGGGATATATTTCAGCGTGGCACCCACAGCAATCGCTGCCTGCTGCCACGGAATCAGATTACTGTGATGTTCCATTTCCGTCAGAACAATTTCGTCCCCCGGACCGCACACCGAGCGGGCATATGATGAAGCAACCAGATTGATCGCTGTCGTCGTCCCTCTTGTAAAAATAATCTCCTCGGTGCTCTTCGCATTAATGAAACGGGCGAGCTTCTCCCGGGCGCCTTCATAGGCGTCCGTAGCCCGGCTTCCGAGCGTGTGTACGCCGCGGTGCACGTTGGCGTTTTCCCATTCATAGTAATGCTTGACCGCATCAATCACAGCGCGGGGCTTCTGCGAAGTCGCCGCACTGTCCAGATAAACCAGCGGATGTCCGTTGATCTCCTGATTCAAAATGGGGAACTGCTCGCGGATGGACGCGTTCATTGTCCCAGCTTCCTTTCAACGAGACTCTGAAGCTGATCACGCAGACCTTCCAGAGGAATCTCGCTGACTACCGGTGCCAGGAACCCGTAGATGATAAGGGACTCCGCCATGGTTCTGGAAATACCGCGGGACATCAGGTAGTAAATCTGCTCTGCATTCACCTGTCCTACGGAAGCCGCATGGCCTGCAGTTACATCGTCCTCATCGATCAGCAGAATCGGGTTCGCATCCCCGCGGGATTTCGGGCTCAGCATCAGTACGCGCTCTGTCTGCTGGCCGTCCGCCTTCGTCGCACCCTTCTCGATCTTGGTAATGCCGTTGATAATGGCCTGTGCTTCTTCACGCATCACAGCACGGGTAATCATCTGGCTCGCCGAGCTTTTGCCAAAGTGACGGGCTTGTGTGGTGTAGTTGATCTTCTGCGAGCCGGAGCCCACCGCGATGACCTTCGCATCAGACAGTGATCCCGAGCCCTTCAGAATGCTCATCGTGTCGCTGGCGGTATCGCCGTCATTCATTTCGCCGACAATCCACTCCATAGATGCGTCATTATCTACCACTGCACGGCGATAAGTAACGTCTGTGATGTCTGTCGACAGCTGATGCACGGATGCAAAACGAACCTTAGCGCCGTTCTTAACGAAGATTTCTACAGCGCCATTGTGCGTCACATGGCCTTCAAGTCCGCTGTCTACATAGTTATCGACGTAAGTCACCCGGCTGTTGGCTTCAGCAACAATCAGAATGTGAGGAGCAAACAGGGCACCCGCGTCATCGGTCAGCAGTACGGCCTGCAATGGAAGCTCAACCTCTACATTCTTCGGAACGTAAAGGAACACTCCGCCGTTCCAGGTTGCCGCATGAAGTGCAGCCATCGCATGCTCATCAGCCTTGATGGCCTGGTGCAGGTAAGGCTTCACCAGTTCCTCATGCTGGGAGCACGCGGTTTCCAAATCCGTAAAAATTACGCCTTGCGACCTCAGCTCATCCGACAGCTTGGTGTACACGGTGCCGCTGTTGCGCTGGATAATAAGTCCTCCCTCCCGGGAGCCCTCCACCAGCTTGGCAGCATGCTCCGGAAGCTCATCCAAGGATGTCAGCTCCTGAGCAGCTTTATACTCTCCATACGCTTGAATATTCCAACGGTCAATGCGCTGCTTCTCCAGCTTTGGCAGCGGCAGGCTGCCGGCCAGCTCCAGCGCGGACAGGCGGCCTTCTGTTACCCACGCCGGCTCCTGCTTGCTTTGAGACACAGCCTTTAAGGCCTCAGCGTTGACCGGAAGAGTTGTTTGTGTAGTCATATGATCTTCTCTCCTCTCGTCAATTACGCTTCTTGACCTACAGTTTCATCGGTAATACCCAGCTCTTCCTTGATCCAGTCATAGCCTTCTGCTTCCAGACGCTGTGCAAGCTCAGGTCCGCCGGACTTCACAATACGGCCCTGCATCATCACGTGCACATAATCCGGAGTGATGTAATTCAACAGGCGCTGATAGTGGGTAATAATAAGGAAGCCGCGCTCTTCTGATTTCATCGCGTTCACACCGTTCGCTACGATCCGCAGAGCGTCAATGTCAAGACCGGAGTCAATTTCGTCCAGAACAACAATCTTCGGATCCAGCAGCATCATTTGCAAAATTTCGTTCCGCTTCTTCTCACCGCCGGAGAAGCCTTCGTTCAGGTAACGGTGGGCGAATTCAGGATTCATTTCAAGCTCCTTCATCTTGCCTTCCATTTGACGAATGAACTTGATCAATGAAATCTCGTTGCCTTCACCGCGGCGTGCATTAATGGCACTGCGCAGAAAGTCCGAATTCGTAACGCCCGCAATCTCACTCGGGTACTGCATAGCCAGGAACAAGCCTGCCAAAGCGCGCTCATCCACTTCCATATCCAGCAGATCCTCACCATTGAGAGTTACGCTTCCGTCGGTTACTTCATATTTCGGGTGACCCATCAATGCGGATGCCAGTGTACTTTTACCTGTTCCGTTCGGACCCATAATGGCGTGTACCTCGCCGCCGTTCATTTCAAGATTAATTCCTTTCAGAATTTCCTTACCTTCAATTGTAGCTTTCAAGCCTTCGATGACGAACTTCGTGGACATAAGATATTCCCTCCGACTATATGTTATAGTGAAACCTATGATCACAGGAGCATTCTCCTGATACCATCGGAAAACTAAGAATCTTTACTTGTTTATAATTATTCTAAACTGATTCTCACTGATTCTCAAGCCATTTTATAATAAATCGTCACTCTTTTCAACCAAGCCTCCTGGGAAAGAAGACCGATCCCGCCCTCTCAGGCTTTAGCAAAACAGGCTTGGCCGTAGATTTCCGGCCAAGCCTGTTGATCATAAATTTGCATTTATTGGCTGTTGGTTCTGCTGCAGCATCCTGCATCGTCGGCTTCACCGAAAGCGGTACAGAACGGCATTTCCTATCAGATCCTTTCAGCCTGAGTGGACTTAGCCCAAGAAAGAGCGGAGCATCCACATATGCTTCTCGAAGTCGGCCTTGAATCCGGTCAGCATATCTGCGGTCGGCGCATCCTCTGCCTCTTCGGCCATTTCAATTCCTTCCTGGAATTCTTCACACAGCGTAGCCATATCTTCAACCAGCTGCTGTACCATACCGCGTGTATCCTCATTACCGGATGCTTCCTGCACGGTGGCGGCATCCAGATATTCTCTCATGGTCGCCAACGGACGGCCCTTGATCGCGAGCAGGCGCTCCGCAATCTCGTCCATTTTTAAGGTTACTTCATTATATAGCTCCTCAAATTTTACGTGGAGAGAGAAGAATTGCTCCCCTGTCACATACCAGTGATAGTTGTGAATCTTCACATACAGAACATTCAGGTTTGCTACCTGCTGGTTGAGCATTTGCTCTACGCCTTTATTTTGTGTTTTTGGAGTTGATTTACTGGATTGTGCTTTACCCATGGTTAATCCCTTCCTTTACAAAAATATAGTATCTCGCATGATTGCATACCTTAATGCAGCAGTTATGGCTCAAGCCTGGCTGCACTCGGGCCTGACATAACTTTACCTCACGGCTCCCCCGCTTCCGGGGTCTAGTCCTAGTTTACCCTACGTGCCGCTGTGCGAATCACGACTGCAGACCTTTTTGCCCGGTGACAAAAAAGGGTACAAAAAGTGATCATTTAAAGGTATACTTGCTTTACCTACTAAGATGGTTGGTTTAATCCTTTCAATATATATGGAGGTGGCATCATGTCCACATATCATCCGCTTTCTGTCCAAGAGGCCATCGAGCTGGCCCGAACCATCCCGGGGCATTTCTCAGAAGGTGCCGACCTGTCCTGCCGTGAAATCGGAGACGGAAATTTAAATCTTGTGTTCCACGTTACAGATACTTCATCTGACAAAAGTATCATTATCAAACAAGCGGTTCCTTATGCAAAGGTTGTCGGGGAATCATGGCCGCTGTCTCTCGACCGTGCCCGCATTGAGCGTCAGGCACTGCAGATTCAGCATCAATATTGCCCAAGCCTCGTTCCGGAGGTATATGCTTACTGTGACGAAATGGCCTATACCGTCATGGAGGATCTAAGCAGCTACACGATTATGAGAAAAGGCCTGATTGAAGGCGGGGTCTATCCCAACTTCGCGGAACACATCGGAGAATTTATTGCGAACACACTGTTCTACACCTCCGATCTTGGAATGAATCAGCAGGAGAAGAAGGTGCTTGCCGGCCAATTTGTGAACCCGGATCTGTGCAAAATTACCGAGGACCTGATCTTCGAGGACCCGTACCGGGATTCTCCAAACAACAATTATGCTGAGGCTATCGCTGATGAAGCCGCTGCGCTTCGCAGCGACCTTCCGCTTCATTTTGAGGTTGCGCTGCTGCGGGACAAGTTCCTGACCCGTTCACAAGCGCTGCTGCATGGCGATTTGCATACGGGAAGTATTTTCGTAACCCCTGAATCTACGATGGTCATTGATCCGGAATTCGCTTACTACGGACCTATGGGGTTTGATATCGGTGCTGTGCTGGCCAACCTGCTGCTCAATTATGCTGCCCAGCCGGGCTGGAGCAAGACGGAGGAGCTGGCCCAGCGTGAGCAGCGTCTCTTGGACATGGTCCCTGCCGTCTGGAACGAGTTCGAATCCCGATTCCGGGCATTGTGGAACAGAGACCTGCAGGATGAGATGGCACGTACGCCGGGCTATCAGGATCATTATATTTCACAAATTCTTAAAGACACGGCCGGCTTTGCGGGCTGCAAGATGATTCGCCGCATTGTTGGCTTGTCTCATGTTGCCGACATTGACGGTATCCCAGATGATGCATTGCGCGAAGCTGCACAGCGTAAGGCCCTGGCTATAGGCAAGGCTTTGGTCCGCCACAACCGCAGCGTATCAAGCATAGAGCATTTTATGGAAGTCATTACCCAAGCCATTAACGAGATTGAGGTGTCCATATGAGTACAGGCACAGATCAAGACTTCAATGCATCATCACCGCTAAGCTCCCTGTCATGGGGCGGCGATCACCTGCTGATGCTGGACCAGCGCCTTTTGCCTGAGGAAATTGTATTTCTGAAATTATATACAGCGGAGGAGGTCTGGGAAGGCATTCACTCCATGAAGGTACGCGGCGCTCCGGCGATTGGCATCGCGGCCGCGTATGGTGTTGTGCTTGCCGCCCGTGCTTATCCAGGGGCATTGCCGGTAGAGTGGCTGGAGGTCACCCGCAAGGCATGTGCTTACCTTGCAACCTCCCGCCCTACCGCCGTCAATTTATTTTGGGCTTTGGACCGGATGAAGGAGAAGGCCGGGCAGCTGGCCAACACCGCCTCCTCCATTGCAGCGCTGAACGAGCAGCTGCTGGCAGAGGCCGATGCCATTCGTGCGGAGGATGAAGAGGTATGCCGCCGGATCGGGGAACATGCATTGCCGCTCATTCAGGACGGTATGGGAATTCTGACTCACTGTAATGCCGGCGGACTTGCAACCGCCAAATACGGCACGGCTCTCGCGCCGATGTACCTGGCTCATGAGAACGGGATTTCTTTCAAGGTATTTGCCGATGAAACCCGTCCTGTGCTGCAGGGAGCACGCCTGACCGCATTCGAGCTGCAGCAAGCCGGGATCGATGTAACCCTTCTTGCGGACAACATGGCAGCCATGGTCATGTCCAAGGGATGGGTTCAGGCCGTCATCGTGGGTACTGACCGCATTGCGGCCAACGGAGACGTTGCGAACAAGATTGGAACCTATGGTGTGGCTGTTCTGGCCAAGGCTCACGGCATTCCATTTTACGTAGCCTCACCGTTGTCCACGATTGACCTCAGCACGCCAACAGGCCAGGATATTCCGATCGAGGAACGTGCAGCCGAAGAAATTACGGAAGGCTTTGGCAAGCGCACCGCACCTCAGGGTGTAAAGGTATTCAACCCGGCTTTTGATGTAACGCCGAATGAATATGTAACGGCAATCATTACCGAGAAGGGAATCGTTCAGGCTCCTTACGACGAGAGCCTCAAGGATTTGTTTGCCGATAACGATTAGGCTACTTATACAGACAGGTGCTCCTGGAAGCTTGGTTCTTCTAAAGAGAGCACCTGTTTTTGTTTGGCCAAATGTCTCTGCAGCTTCCTTAAATCATACGCAGGAGCGCATCTCTGCCCTTCATTCCGGCGTAAATGCCTTGCTTCTCCGCTTCGATCGTCACGGACTCCAGCGGCGCTTCCAGCAGGTCACTGACAGATCTTACCCCTACAGCTCTGCCTGCCAAAATTTCACGCTCGGCAAGCTTCTCGTTCAGCAGGCCGACATCGAGAGCACCACACATAATGTAGCCCCGGTCCGTATATAAAGCGACCAGATTCGTCTTCGGCAGCTTCACCTCTACTGCCATTACAATATGCCCTTCGATCTGTACAGGAAGTAACGTCACCATCCTTCTCACCTCCCAAAAACGTCTATTACATGTGTATTCAGACTCATATCAAGTGGTGCAAACGTCATTGTGTGGGATAGAGCGTTTATGTATTTTTACCTGACGATTTATGACAATAAGACTATGAAATTAAGTCAGTTATGTTATAGTATTCTATAGAAACGAAATGTTAGATTTGCCTCGGCACGGCTTTTGAATGCAGTTTGTATCTTGCAGCCAGCGGGTATATATCTTTTCGTAAAGTACATGTTATGCAGGATCATCTTGAAAGCTGGTGAATGATAAACTTATGAAGAAGCCTCCCCCACACGATGACACAGGGTTCTTATTCAATGTCGATATTCTGGTCAAAAGCCCCTCCAACGCTTTTGCTCTGCAGCAGCTGCTGCAGACCCTGAACCAGGATGAGCAAATTATCGATTTCCGTATCAAATCAGGCATCGAGCTCGGTGAAATTATTGACCAGCTCCTCCAGAGCAAGAAGAAGGCCTTCATCTCTAAAGCCCATGGCAAGGCTGCTGAAGCCGCTGTATCCGGCTCGGAGCTTAAAGCAGCAGTGGTCTTTAAGCCATCCGAGGCTGTCGAGCGTCCGGTCTCACCCGCTCCGGCTGTCGTTCAGTCGGAAGCCGCGCCCTTGTCTAAGCCCGTTCAGCCTCCTAAAGGGGATCCCAAGGGAGCATCAGCCGCTGTGGATTCCAATCCCTATAAGTGGATTACCGATTATGCAAAGGACAACCGCCTGGTCAGAATGACAACGAACCGCCAGGGGAAGCAATTCAGCCTGCCCTGCCGTATCTTGAACTTTGATGAGAGCAAGCAGCTGGTCACGGTTTATCATGTAGATGAGAAACAGGTGTACACATTCAACGTCAATGAAATTGATGAGTTCCAGGCCGGGTAATTCCGTCCTGAAACTATAAAGCGGCTGTCCCTCTAAGAGGACAGCCGCTTTATAGTTTCAGTAACGCGAGCCTTTTCTAGCTCCTTCCAGCGCTCCTGCGGCAAGCAAGAGCCAGCCAGCGATAAAGGATACTCCACCGATCGGAGTAATGGCGCCGAGCCATTTCTCGCCGCTTAACGCCAATACATACAAGCTTCCGGAGAAAATAATAACCCCCGCTATAAACAACAAGCCAGCTAAACGTAATTTCTTGGATTCCCCAAGCCAGCCTCCGCAAATGCCGGCGAGAATGACAGCCAGCCCATGAATCATATGATATTGCACTCCGGTCTCATACACCGTTAGCGCATCGCTGCTGATCACATCCTCCAGCATATGCGCTCCGAATGCGCCAATTCCAACGGAAAGCGCCATGATTACCGCGCCCCAGGCAACCCATTTTCCAGCCCACTGCAACCCGATCCACTCCTCTGTTCATCGTAATCCTTCTAAATTCTTAGTTTAACGGATCACGAACATGTTTTCAAAGCCAAGGAGCCACGATTTCATGTATCTAGACAAGCCAGCACTTGATTTCAACCACAAAATATGAAATCTTAGATAGAGAATGGTCCATAAAGGAGAGAAGCTGGTATCATGTCCAACCCATCCAAGCCGAAGCAAGCGGAAGCCTCTACCAAGGCCAAACCGCATATTTTTATTCCACCTGAGGATCGTAAAACCTCGAAATCAGGTATATTCTCATTATCAATTGCTGTGATAACCATGCTGGGCTATATCATTCTTGCCTCGCTGGGCACATCCATGATTGAGCCTTATTTGACGCCGGATGGCACGATTGTCCCTCCGCAGGAAGCCTTGGAGAAGATGTCTGTCCTCGCCGCCGTATTTATTGTTATTCTGGTGCTAAATCTTGCTGGCTTGATTCTTGGCATCATCGGCAGCATGAACAAGAACAGCAAACGAGCTATTGCCGTAGTCGGCTCCATTATTAATGGCGTTGTATTGTTCACCATTCTCAGTATGTTTGTTTTCGTACTGAATGGATAAATGGTTTACCTTACGCTTTTAAATCCGAAGAACTTGTGCCGCCAAGCGGGGGGTGCGGGTTCTTTTTTTGAGTTATGGTCATGGAAATTGTGTAGTCCTAGGCAGGAAGCAGGATATGGTAAATCGAATAGTATAAAACGGCTATCACATATATAACTACTAGGCTGGTGCAATGATATGAAACAACAAACCCTCGGGGTATTGACCCCCCTGCTCGACGGCTTTTACTTCAATGGAATTATACAGGGGATTCATCATGCTGCTGAAGCGCACGGAGCGCGCCTGATTCTCTTTCAAACCATGGATGCTCAAATGTCGAGAGTCACCTATCAGCGGTTTCTAGGCATGGACGAGATTGACGGCTGGCTTGTGCTGTTAAATGCCGTAAGTGATCCGCAATATATCCAGCGGCTTGAGGATTCCGGCAAGCCTATTCTGTGCAGCCCTTATCAAGGCGGCTTTCGACAAGCCGGCATTTTCTCCATTGATAATGAACAAGGGGGCTATGATGCCACGCTTCATCTTCTGCAGCATGGACATCGACGGATTGCCTGTGTGTACACGAGCCGTAACCCGGAATGCCTGCTGCGATATGAGGGATATTTGAAAGCGCTGCACGACCATCACATCCCTATAGACAGAGACCTTGTTTTTGATATGAATGACGTATGGGAAGCGGACGGTGCAGCGGCCGCACAGCGTATGATGGAGCTTGGCTTTCCCTTCACTGCTGTAGCAGCTTTTACAGATACACTCGCCATCGGTCTGCTGGACTCTTTTGAGGAATGGGGCCTGTCTGTCCCGGAGCAAATTGCCGTCATCGGCTTCGACAATATGGATATTGCACGGCAGCATGCACTAACGACCGTAGAGCAGCCGCTGTTTGGGCGGGGATTGCATATGGCCGAGCTGCTGCTTCGCGAAATCCAGGAAGGGAAACCGCAGGTAACCCAGCTCTACCGCGAGGCCACAACGCTCGTCATTCGGCAATCCTGCGGCTGCACTCCTGTGCAGGCTGATGTGCCAAGTGTAGAAAGCCCTCCCAAGAACGCTCAGGTGACCATTGATTATTTGTCCAAGGTTATCCAGCGCAACCACCACATTGCCCATGAAATGGTCAAAACGGACGGCAGTAAAATCCGGGACTTGTCCTGGCTCACATTTACTGACTACACTTGGGCCTGTCTCGCTCTGTGGAATGGCACCCGCACGCTCATGATTGACAGTATTTACTCCAAGAAGAAGAACGGCTGTACCTTGAAGACCGGAGATGTCTTTGATGAAGGCCTCTTCCCTCCTGCCGAAATACATGCATTCATTGAAAAAGGGGAAGCGCTGTCGGTTCATTCAATCCGCACAGAGGGCAGGGAATGGGGATATATGCTGCTGATCGGCCGCATTGATGACAAAAACCGGACGAGCAATTACAAGGCAGATACAATGACTCACAGTCTGGATCTGGTCGCTTATACACTGGAACGTGAAGCGATGTACGAGGAAGCGAAGGAGCGGGAGAAGCGCATCGAGATCGTAACCTCGATCACGAATGATGGCATTTTTGAGTGGGACCTGAAGAGTAATATGTTAAGCTGGAACAAGAAAATCCTCCGGATTTTGGGGGATACCGGTATTCGCATGCATCGCCGGGAGTTTTTCGAGCGTGTTCATCAGGATGATCAGCAGGCACTGTTCAAAGCTGTGCGGCTGCATCTGCGGCAGCATGTGCCTTTTCAGATTGACCTGCGGCTTCGTAAAGCAGATGGCAAATACGCCTGGGTCTCAGCAGCCGGAGAAGCCGTACGTGATCCGTTCGGCTCCGCCGTTGGAATGATTGGCTCCATTGTTGATATTACGGAGCGCAAACGCTCCGAGGAGCGAATCCGCTACCTAGCCTATCATGATGCGCTTACGGATCTGCCAAATCGCAGGCATATCTCGGAGCAGATTACAGAGCATGCTCTGGCCGGGGGACGCTTTGCTGTTATGCTGCTGGACCTCGACCGCTTCAAGAATATTAATGACAGCCTGGGCCACTCCGTCGGAGATAAGCTATTGCAGCAGGTAGCCAAGCAGCTGCAGGACAATATTCATCCCGGCGATGTGGTGGCCCGGCTAGGCGGGGATGAGTTTATTATTCTGACTGGACAGCTGGAGTATGAGGAGCAGGCCGTGGAGCTGGCGGACGGAATTGTCCGCTCTATGAATGCCCAATACCAGATTGACGGACATTTCGTATTTGTTACGCCCTCCATCGGTATCAGCCTCTACCCGGAGCACGGCCGAGATCAGGAAACGCTGATCAAGAATGCGGATCTTGCGATGTATCACGCCAAGGAGAATGGCAAAAACCAGCTGCAAACCTACCATCCCCGGATGAGCACCGTCTCGCTGGAGCGGCTGACCTTGGAGAACCATCTGCGGAGTGCGCTGGACAATGGCGAATTCCAGCTTTATTATCAGCCCCAATACGATACGGAAAGTGACAAAATCGTCGGTATGGAGGCGCTGATCCGCTGGTTCTCTCCGCAGCTTGGCATGATTTCTCCGATGAAATTCATTCCGCTCGCTGAGGAAACAGGACTCATTCTGCCGATCAGTGAATGGGTGCTTACAAAGGCTTGTCTAGATAACAAGCTGCTCCTGGATGAAGGCTACGAGCCGATGATTGTCTCGGTCAATATTAGCGCTGACCAGTTTACGAACATGCATTTTGTGAGCCAGGTGGAACGCATTCTGAATGAGACAGGGCTTCCGCCGCAGCTCCTCTGCTTGGAAATTACAGAGAGTGTAGCGATCCGCAATTTGGAGCTGAGCATCCGCCAGCTTAACGCACTGATCCGGCTTGGCGTGCAGATTGCCCTGGACGATTTCGGGACGGGAAATTCTTCTCTGTCTCTGGTTAAGTCCCTGCCTCTGCACATGATCAAGATTGACCGGGCGTTTGTGCAGGATATGACGTTAAGCCCGGCGAACCTGGCTATTTTTGAAACTATACTCAGTCTCGCCCGGGGCCTCAAGCTGGAATGCTGCGCGGAAGGTGTAGAAACCGCAGAGCAGTTCCAAATCGTACGGGAGAAGACATGCGTGTTTGTGCAGGGATATTTCTTCAGCAAGCCGGTGCCTCTGAACGACCTAGCTGCATTCCTGACAGAGATGGGCTCCTCGCCCTTGAAGCATGAAGAATAAGCATCTGCAAAAGGATGGTGATCTCCATTGATCCTGCTCCTGAGGCGGCTTTCGCACCAGCTGTTTCGGCTGCCGACCTCTTTTATTATGATTTTTGCCAGCTTCTTTATCGGAATCTGCTCCTGGATTATGCTGCTGCTGGAGCCGACAACGTTTGAACATTATTTCAATGCCCTCTGGTATGTTATGACGACGCTGACCACGGTCGGTTACGGCGATTATTACCCTGCCACCGTACCGGGCAAAATATTTGCCATGTTTCTGTACTTATTCGGCATTGGCTTGATCACGCTTGTCATCGGCAAAATTATTGATTTATTTATCGTCGCCAAGGAAAGGAGAATGACCGGTAAAGTGGACTACCCTGGACAGAAGCACATCATTATTATTCATTGGAACAAAAAAGCGCAGGCCGCGGTTGACGAGCTGCTCAGCTACCCGGACGGAAGCGATATTGTTCTCATTGATGACATTGCGAGAACGCCGCTGGAGCATCCCCGGATCCATTTTGTAAGTGGAGATCCTTCGTCGGAGCAAACGCTCAACCAGGCAGGCATTACCTCGGCCCGCTCAGCCATTGTGTTCGGCGATGTCCGAATTGATGATGCGGCCCTGACTGACGGCAAATCCCTGCTCATTGCGGCAAGCATAGAACGGCTCGCTCCTGCAGTGCATACCACGGTGGAGATTATGCTGGAGAAGCATATCCATAGCTTCAGGCATGCCAACGTGAACGATTTCGTCCTTTCGCATGATGCGGTATCCCGCCTTGCCGTGCGCTCCGCACTACATGAAGGCAGCACCGAAATCTATACACAGCTGCTCAGCCGCAGCTTCGGAGATGACCTGTTCCCGGTAGCGTGCCGACCGGAATGGACCACGTACAGAGATGCGTTTAACGCGCTGCTTGCTCAGGGTGCGACGCTAGTTGCAGACGGCGGGGATTTAAGCATTAACCGCAAGCTAGATGAACCTATCGGTCCCGATCCGAAGCTCTTTGTCATCTGTGATCCCCCTACTTATGAGCTTCTCAGTCCGCCGAAGAAAGGAAGGTAGCTGTTATTTATTATGTAATCAAGTATATACATTGGAATGAGGAGAAGTCGGCAGAGGCACGGGAAGCACTTCATACAGGCTCTATATCACAGGATGAGCTGTTTATTCGGAAGCTGGTGGACAGCACCATGCTGGAGGACAAGCTCTTCGTGCATTTATCCCATGAACAGGACGACCGGAAGGGTGAGCTTATCTATGTAGTGCCATACAGCGAAGCCGCACCGGAAGAGTACGGCTCTTCCATTGAAGACAGCCTGACCCTCTTTCTTCATCGGGGGACCCACTTCTCTTCAGGGCGCCTATTCTACTTCATCTGGGACAAAGAGGCCTTTCAGGAACCCCAGGCTCGATTTCCCACGCCGACATTTCATAAGGATGCCGCCGCAAGTCTGTTAAATCATGATCTGGTATTCGGCGGCTTGACGTATGAAATACTGTACAGCATCTATGTTCCGCGTAAGGACGTGGTGCTGCTGTTCATGAAGGAGGCAGAAAGCTATGAACAATAAGAAGCATCGCTCCGATCTGCCACAGCCTTCGGCTGAATCTCAGATCCGTCAGACGACTCCCGGATCCAAGGCACGGCTGGCTGCGTTTGCGTTGATGCTGACCGTCCCGGCCTCTTTAAGCGGCTGCGGACAGTCCACTTCCTACGATGACTGTAATCCCAATCTGGAATACTGCGAATATGACTCCTCTGGCGGCTATTACTATTATAATGGCGGCTCCGGAGTCTATTACGGCTCAGGCAAACCGCTGACGCGTACGCAGAGCGAGGCTATTCGCTCCTCTGGCAGCTCCAAAGGCTTTGGCAGCGGAGGCTCCAGCGGCGTCCGTTCAGGAGGGTAGCTCCATTGATGAATACGGGGCGCCACATCTTTCCACTGCCTGCATCCCAGCAAGAGGTCTATGGCTACGCTTCCTCTGACACGGTCCCTTATCACCGGATGTACGGTAAAGCCTACTGCCTTCCTTCTGTCGCTATATATAGCCCTGAAGAAATAGAGGTTCTTAACGCGGCCTCTCAGATCATGGACCAGATCTTTCGCAAAGCACTTTCGTTTGCCCAGCAATATTTACCGGATCACTATTTCATCGAACAATTGGGCATCCCGCCTGCTGTCCTGCCATTGGCCAGACAGCCTGCGCCAACAAACGGAATTACTCGGCAGGACTGGATCCTGGGAGAAGCAGGACCGAAGCTGATTGAGATGAATGCAGATACGCCTACCGGGATTCCGGAATCAGCTTTCCTGGAGAGACATGTACTGCACCATTTTACCGATTTCAAGGGTCCCTCTGAGCACCTTGCGCAGCTGCTGAAGGAAGAGCTGTGTGCCTTTGCGACACATGGTATTCATGCTGGCTTTCAAGGTCCTGTAGCGTTTAGCTGCTATGACTGGCATGAGGAGGACCGGCACAATACGCTGTATTTGATGAGCTTGCTGGAAGGGGCCGGCATTCCCGTGCTTTATGCCCCTCTTGAGGAGCTGGAAATTATCCCGGATCACGGCTTGTTTCATAAGGGACAGCGCATTGAAATGTGGTATCGCCTGTATCCATTAGAATATCTTGTGCATGACCGCGATGAAGATAACGGGGTTCCTGTTGGAGAAGCTTTGCTCCGCCTGGTGCAGCAGAACAAGCTCTGTATGCTGAATGCCGCACCTCATCTTGTCCTGCAGAGCAAGGGCTTTCTGGCTACGGTGTGGTCCCTGTATGAACGAAATTCACAGACCGCGGAATATTGCGGATTTACGCTTTTCACCGATCAGGAGCTTGCCGCGATTGAAGCCTATTGTCTCCCCTGCTACTTCACGCCCCAGCCCTTCTTGCAATCCGGGACCGATTATGTCGCCAAGAGCTATTGGGGACGGGAAGGCAAAGGCACCGCGATTATGTCTTACGAGGACCGACAGCAGCCTCTCACTTACGCCGGCAGAAATGTCAAGACGGCGCTGGAGGAAGAGGAAACCGAGGAATCAGAAGCTTCTGAAGTGCTGGCTTATTACGAGAATCAGCCCAAGATCTATCAGCAGTACTGGAGTATGCCTGCTGCCTCTGTAGAAACAGAGTCGGGAAGCTACACTGGTTATTTGTTAACGGGTGTGTTCATCATCTCCGGCACCTTCGGAGGATTATTATCCCGCATCGGTGACAAGATTACTGGAGACGGTGCTTATTACTGTCCTGCTGCGATTCACCCGACTTAACACATACAATGATTTTATGGAAGAGGAGGTTATCACTTGGATCATTTTTTACTAGATGGCTTGAACGTGCTCATCGGGCTGTGCATTATCCTGATCGTGCTTGCAGCGGGCTATTTCGTATTCAGCACCCTGACACGCTTTGACGACCGCAAGCAGATTGCAGCAGGGAATCAGGCAGCCGGCATCTATATGGGCGGCAAGCTGCTGGGTCTGTGCATCATCGTCGCGATGGTGTCCTACAGCTCACATGACTGGCTGCAGATGATCATCTGGTCAGTTGTCGGTATTGCTGTGCTCTGCCTGGTCTATCTGATCTTTGACTGGATTACGCCGAGTTTCAAAGTGTGTGAAGAAATCGAGAAGGGCAATACCGCTCTCGCAACCCTCCTGCGCTCTATTATTATCGGTGTGTCTATTGTGATCGGCACTTTTTTAATGTAGGACTGAACAATACAGACCCTGATCCTAGGTAGAAGGAGGATCAGGGTTTCGTATTACTTGAGGTTAATTCGTCGCCTGGTATCGCTCATACTGAGCTCGCTTTATTTCCAGGTAACGCTGCGCACCCATTTGGTCCAGTGTTTTCACATAGTTGTCCCAATCTGCATCCAGACTCAAGGTGCCTGTAATGAACTTGACGCGCATCTCTTCAATATAACTATTAATGTCGGTCATAATCGGATCAATCTCCGAGGTTTCGGCATCGGTTGGCGCGAAGTTCGGCCAGATCTCTTCAGGCTTGAACTTCTCGAGCTCCGCAAGATCCGCATTGATTTCCTGATCCACGGTCGTTCCTTTTACAGCGGTTCGCAATTCTACCGGCGGTTCAAGATATGGATAAAAGCCACCGTAGACGTTGTCCACATACTGAAATGCTCCCAGCTGCATACCTCCTTCATAGTTACGAATCTCGTCAATATACTGCGGCTTGCCATCCACCATCGTGTAGGTTTCTCCCTCCAGGCCGAGCGTACCGAATGTGGAGCCCTCTTCCCCATAGAAGTAATCGACCCATTTGATCGTCTCTTCCGGATGCTTATTCACATTTGTAATGATAAAGGAGGACATTCCGCGGACCGGATGATCAAGCCAGTTCATCACTTTATCGCCGCCTGGACCTTCCAATGCGTTAATACCGGAGTAATGATCTCGCACCTTGTCGCCAATATAGTCGGGAACAACCCACGAGAAGCCGCCTACCAGATCTTTCGCGCCATCTGCCACCCATTGGGCATACTCAACCCCTGTAAATGTTTCAGGATGAAGCAGCTCTTCAGCGTACAGGCGGTTCAGATATTTCCAGACGTCACGGAATTTCTCATCATTGAATATGAGCTTTAATTGACCGTCTGAGTCCTTGTAGATCCAATTCTCGGATGCTTTCAAACCGCCGTTCCCCATGCCAAAGCTTCCGTAAAGCTGTCTTTCCAGTGTCCATCCGACGCTTCCGGCAGGCATATACCAGCCGTGCTCATCGTTCGGATCTCCATTCCCGTTAGCATCCTGTTCTTTAAATGCCTTCAGCGTGGTATAGAGCTCCTCTGTAGTCTTGGGCACGGACAGCCCCAATTGATCCAGCCATTTCTCGTTGATGTATAGCCGCAGCGACGAATACGGAATAGATTCATCCACATACGGCAATGAATAAATACGTCCATCCGGCATCGTTAACGCCTGCTTGATACTAGGATCGGTCTTGAATAGATTGCTCAGATTAGGGGCATGCTCCTCGATCAGCTCATCCAGCGGCAAGAACAGGCCCTGCTTTCCGTACTTTGAAATCTCCCCATGGGAGAAGCCAATTTGGTAAAAAGCATCCGGCAGATCATTGGAAGCCATGATGATGTTTTTTCGTTCTCCTAAACTGGCTCCCGGAATTTCCTCCCAGTCGATATGGACGCCCGTCATCTCCTCGTATTTTTTCCACATCCACAGATCCTTGGAGGCCGGTCTGACATCGTTATAGCCCATTCTCGCAAATTGAAAGGAGATTCCATCTGCAGAAGCATCTTTGCTGCCGCTTTCATCCTTCGGTTTCGATTCACTGCAGCCGGAAAGGAATACCGACACTACCAAGGTTACTGCCATCATAAAGGTTTTTGGCTTTCTCATTACAAATCTCCCCTTTGCTAACATATTTTTATCTCCATAAAAGATGAGAATTACAGCATTCATCTTTTAGCAAGATCACCCCTTGATCGCTCCTACCAAGATTCCTTTTTCGAAAAACTTTGAAAGAAGCGGATAAATGATGAGCAGTGGAAAAGTAGAGACCACGACTACCGCGTATTTCAACCCTTCCTTGGCCATCAATCGCTGGGCATACTGCTCATCCACAACAACGGCAAGCATTTCATTCATCTCGTTCTGAATCAGAATTTCTCTTAAGATAAGCTGCAGCGGGAACAAGTCACGATCGGATAGATAGATCATGGCTTCGAAATAGGAGTTCCAGTGCCCTACACCATAGAACAAAACCATGACCGCAATAATCGGTGTGGACAGGGGCAGCACGATTTTATACAGCAAACGGAAATCGTTGCAGCCATCGACATGGGCGCTGTCCTCCAGCTCCGGCGGAATTCTCATCTGAAAATACGTTCTCATAATGATCAAATTAAATACGCTGATGGCTCCCGGCAGAACAAGCACCCAAATGGTATTGACAATGCCCAGCTGCTTGTTAACCAGGTAACTAGGGATCAATCCGCCGCTGAAAAACATCGTAAAGGTGAAGATAAAGGTAAAAAAGCCTTTTCCGTAAAAGGATTTTCGGGATAATGGATAGGCACCTAGCGTCGTCATTACAATATTGATAAAAGTGCCGAGAAAGGTGTATAGCAGGGTGTTCCCATAGGCGTTCCATATATCCTTGTTCTCAAACACTTTCAGATAGCTTTCAATGTTGAAGCCCTTGGGATACAGCAGCAGCTGTGCTTGGAACAATTGCCGCGGATCGCTCATAGAGGCGAACAGCACGAAAATTAGCGGATATAAAATGATGGCCGTAAACATGAGCACGAGCGTGACGTTTGCTGCATCTATTATCTTTTCTGTCGTTGTTCTTTTAATGTTCGTAATCATCCCTCTTCCTCCCGTCCTTCGTATGATTCAGACCTTTCCATGAGGTGTAGAGTCGTGCCGCTTACCAAAGGCTTGTTTCACTCACCTTTCTGGCAATGGAGTTGACGACCAGCAGGATGGAAAAGTTAATCACGTTGTTGAACAGCCCGATGGCAGCCGAGAAGCTGTATTGTGCATTTAAAATCCCGGATTTATAAACATAGGTGGATATCACTTCAGAAGTCTCTTGATTTAATCCATTTTGAAGGAGCAATATTTTTTCATGCCCAACGCTCATGATGCCGCCCACGCTCAGGATGGAAAGGATAATAATCGTCGGAATGATTCCCGGTAAGGTCACATGCCAAATACGCTGCAGCTTGCCCGCTCCATCAATGTAAGCGGCTTCATATTGTTCGGGCGAGATGCCAGCCATAGCTGCCGTGTAAATCAGAGACGACCACCCGATGCTCTGCCAAACGCCGGACCAGACAAAGATGTGCCAGAAGCTCGCAGGGTCTGCCAAGAAATTCTTTTTCTCACCGCCGAACATTTCAATTAAATTATTTATCAACCCGTTCGAAGGGGAGAGAAAGAACAGGATCATACCCACTACAACCACTACGGAAATAAAATGAGGCGCATATGAAATGGTCTGGGTAAAGGTTCTGAGCCTTTTACTTCGGATCTCGTTGAACATTAGTGCCAGAATGATCGGCAGCGGAATACCGATAATAATGGTGTACAAACTGATGGCAACGGTGTTGCGCAGGAGTCGTTCAAAGTAAAACGAGTTAAAGAAGCGTTCGAAATGAGCAAAGCCCACCCATGGACTATCCAGGATCCCAATGCCGGGTAAAAAATCCTTGAAGGCGATAATTACACCATACATGGGCCAGTACGCCCAAATTAAAAAGTAGAGGACTGCGGGAAATATAATACAGTAGAGCCCAATATTTTTTTTCAGTTTCTTTTTGACACCTGAGAAGCTGTTGTTAGGCGTTGGCAGGTTTGACGTCCATGATCCATCTTTTTTCAAACCCTCTTCCTCCTTCCTATATTTAAAACGCTTACATTTCTTAATATAGAGCCTAATCGCTGCACCACCACAGCAAGCCGGAACCGCAGACTCTGCCCTGAGTCTTTCGTTCCGTTCACTTGCCGCTTACGTAGCTTCTGCTTATGACTTTCTTACCAGCTTTGTCACTCTTCCAAATTCAATCCATTCTGCAACATATAGATTTCCTTCCCGGTCGGCGCATACCCCATGAGGTGAACTGAATCGGTCTGGACGATAGTAGGATTTGGGCAAATTCGGCCATCCCTGCTGTTTGCTTGCTTCCGGATCATCACCAAGGTGAGCAATCAGCTCATCGTTGCGGTCCAATATCGTAATGCGGCTCAACAGGTCTGGAAAGATGATCTCATCTTCAAAGAAATAAAAGCTGCAAGGCATCTTCATCTCCGCCGTAATCAAGCGCTTAGGTTCCCCAGCCATGGTAAACACCTGAATCCGATTGTTGCCGCGATCGGCTACATATAGCTCTGGCTCTTCGCCGCGAAGATTTACCGAAATACCGTGAGGGCATGTAAGCTGCCCCATCTCAGATCCCGTTCCTCCCCAAGATCGTATGTATTTGCCATCCTTGTCATAGTGATGAACATAGCTTTGTCCATAACCATCAGCAATATAGATATCTCCGTTTGGTCCTACGGCAACGTCTGTCGGAATAAACGTCCGCTGCTCGTCATAGATTTCCGGCAAGTCGGGGGTCCCGATCCGCAGCAGCACTTCTCCTTCAAGCGTTGTCTTGGCTACCAGATTCCGCTCGGTATCCGTAATGTAGAAATGCTCTCCTTCTTCATCGTGGTGCAAGTAAAAGCCATGTGCTCCTCCCTGAAATTCTTCTCCCCAAGAGGTCATATACTCTCCGTTTTCGTGGAAGACCGCAACGGAGGGACTGCCGGTATGGAAAACATAAATCCTCTGATTGGAATCCACTTCAATGCCATGCGTATAGCCGAAAGACATTCCCTCCGGCAGGCAAGCCCATGAAGATATGACTTCATATTCTCTGGTTTCTGTTCCGATCCGCATAATCTGATTCACCTCTGTATCTAATTTCGCCTACCTGTTCATGTAAACATACAGAGACAGCCATTGACTTCTGAAATCTTATCAAATAGGATCAGAAACAAGAAAAGGCAGGACTGCCAAGCATGGAAATGTGAACAAAGGAGGGCTCATTGGATGTCTAAAAAAAACGTAAGATGGACTTATGAAAATGCTCACACCCATCCAGGTGTACCTGAGCTTCTGCTGCTTGGATACGACCGCTTTCAGGAAGCAAATGGCTTGGGAGACCATCAGCATGGCAATTGCTATGAAATCGTTTACGTCGAAAGCGGCAAGGCGGCTTGGGAAGTGAATGGAGAAGCCTATACGACTCACGCCGGCCAGCTATTCCATACACGTCCCAATGAGCTTCATCGAGGAATGATGAATTTCATAGAGCCCTGCACCATTTGGTGGATGATCTTCAGTAACCCGGAGCCTCATGTCCCTTGGCTGGGATTAGCTCCCGAGGATATATCGCATATCTCTCAGCAGCTCGCTGTATTACCCCGAACGATTGAATCGGATCCCCAAATCCGGAATACATAAAAATTCTGGAGTCTCCCACTTCCATGGGCGCCTTAATGACTCGGCATTATATGATAGATATTTTGTTATTGCTGTTGAACCCGCCCGTCAGCTCCTCTATATCTGAAGATATGGTCCAGGCGATTCACGCGCTGATTGATCATATTGACAAAGAGCCGGGGCTGCGGTGGACCAATGCACAGTTAGCGCGCGCTGTGGGTGTTAGTGAATCTCATTTTTATCGATTGTTTCGCTCTGTTCACGGGCAGTCCCCAGCCAGCTTCGTGATTCGAACCAAAATGGAGCATGCTTGCCGAAGATTAGAGAATACCGATACACCGGTCACCTCTATTGCCATGGAGCTCGGCTACGAAACCAGCCAGCATTTTGCAACAGCCTTCAAAAAATACAAAGGCGTGACGCCAAGAGAATGGCGGTTAAGTAAGTCTTAGCTTGTAATCCTTGATGCTCTCGAGATTACATCCACTTCTCCGATCCCTGAAAAGGCATGTGCTCTCCAGGTATGAATTTCGGTTTGGATGAATACTCGTTAATGCCTGCAGTCGCTTCTCCTCTCAATAGAAAAGCGCTTGGCCAAGGCTCTGCCGTAATGCGGGTAGTGGCAGGAATATACCGAATCGTCAATCCACACCGGCGGTGAGGCGAATGGTTCGGCTCTGATCCGTGAATGATGTTGGGATGGTGGATGGATACGCCTCCAGCTTGAAGAACGATATCTTTAGCTTGGGATTCATCCACAAACGCCGGATCAACCTCATATTCCAACACATTCGCAATATCATCCCGTTTGTTCATTTGCTTCAAATCCTGCTTATGCGTGCCCGGGATTACTCTTAAGCACCCATTCTCAGGTGTCGAATCGTCGATCGCCAACCAAAGCGTAACGACATTCATGGGCTCTAGCGGCCAGAATGCCCCATCCTGATGCCAGAGCACGGCCTTCCCGTCGAATGGCGGCTTACAAATATAATGTGAAGCAAAGAGCGCAATATCCGGCCCGATAAACTGCTCTGCAATATTCAGCAATCGATCATCACTCACCAAACGGATCCAGAAGGGGTCATTTCTCATCAAGTCCGTATGCAGCTGCTCCGGCCGAAGTCCGGGGTTTTTTTTCATCAGCCAATCCACATGGCCTTTCGCTTCTTGAATCAATTCATCATCCAGAACCTTTGGCAGTCTGACGTAGCCCTCCTGTTCATACTGGGATTTGATGGATTCGGTGACGTTCATGCTTCTCACTCCTTCTGAAATTTATGGTGGAACTCCAAATACAAGATCAGTATAGTATGGGTACTAGCGAAAATCTTTGAACCCAAATGACGTATTCTTGCTTTTTTTCAGCAGAAGGAGGTCTGATTCTATGGTTGATCCGGAATTTTCAAGATATTTGAACTCATACTCGCAGCAACTGACCGGAAACTCCGTTTCCTTTAACATCCATTACTGGGGAAGCATGCTGCATGATGACCACCCTGTACATAAACATGCCTATTTTGAACTGTGCTACGTTACGAGCGGCTCAGGCACCTATCATGATGACGGTACCTGCTTTGCACTGACTGAAGGCTCTATGTTTCTGTCCCGTCCCGGAATGTGGCATAGAATCCAGGGGGACTCAGAACACGGAATCGGGCTCATTTATGTTGCCTTTGAGCTTGAAGCTCCTGCTGCCTCCGAGCATGTTGCTCAGCTGAATCAATACTTGATGAGCCCAGACAACGTTTACTTTAAAGATGCCCGCGAGATCGCGATGGGGAAATTGTGGTCCTTGCTCTCATCTATGGCCACCCCTCAAACCTCACTGCCAGAGGAGATTCTTCCGTCACTGTCCTACTCGCTGCTGGCAGCCCTCCTGGAGCACTGCGCCGCACCTTATCACCAGGGGAAGCAGCTTCCGGTCTCTGCAGCTGTGCAAGAAACTTCTCTTCTGCTGCATCAGGCGAAGCTATACATACGGGACAATATATCCCTGAGCATCCGCTCGAAGGAGCTCGCTGCTTACTTGCATATATCACAGCGGCATTTGATTCGTTTGTTCACAAGCGAACTGAATAGGTCCCCCTCCCAATACATCCGAGAGGAGAGAATTCGTATCGCATCTCATTTACTGAAGACCTCTTTACTAACCGTCCAGGAAGTCGCTGAGATTACCGGATTCAGCTCGATTCATCACTTCACTCGCTTGTTTAAAGAGGTCAAAGGCTTACCTCCTGGACTCTATCGCCGGAACGGCGCCCATTCCTCAGGAGGTGTCACGTAATATGAAAATGATCGAGCTGCAGATTCCGCCGCTGCCGCAATTTGTAACTGTCGGGCACTCCTGGTGGAAAAAAGGACGAGCTCATTTCAAGCGCAACTGGAATATTTATGATCTGATCATCGTGACCCAGGGGACATTGTATATTACTGAGGACGATCAGCCTTACGAGATCCTGCCCGGCTGCATGCTGCTGCTTGAGCCCGGCCGCATTCACTGGGGGCATCAGCCCTGCGAGGAGGAAACGGAGACATATTTCATGCACTTCAGCCATTCACTGCCTGGAAAGGAACGGGACAGTGATGGATTTCAGTGGATGGAGGAATTTCTTGCGCTCTCCGACTATGATCCCAATCCTCGGAGCCATAACATGTATTTGCCCAAATTCTCGGCAGTCAAGCTCTCCGCCCTCATCCCGCTGCTGGAGCAGATGATGAGTATTCAGAACCGGATCTTTAAGCAGAATGCCCTGGAGCTGCACAGCCTGGCCGCCCAAGTTCTGCTGGAATTACAGAATGGCATGCAAAGTAAGCGGCCGTTGTCCCGCTCGATGAAGCTGTGCACCGAGCTTGCCGGTTACCTGGAGGCGCATATGCAGGAGCCTTTTCACTCTGAGAAACTAGAGGCGAGGTTTCATTATAACTTTGATTATTTAACCCGATGCATGAAGAAGCATCTGAGCCTGACGCCACTGCAATATTTGCAGCATATTCGCATTGAACGCGCAAAGATGCTGCTGGCGGAAACGATGGCCAGCGTGGAAGAGATTGCCCTCGATGTCGGGTTTCACCGCAGCACTTATTTCATCCGAATGTTCCGGCAAAAGGTCGGGCTGACCCCGGGCAAATATAGGGCTGCAGTCCAGCATAAGCATCTGTAAGGGGCCTAATAGTAGGCTGACTTAAAGACCAAATCTTTTAAATCTGTAACAAGAGTGAATTTTTTACAGGAAGAAGTTAATTTTTTATATGTTTTAAGCTGTGGTTTCTCCTTACAATGAAGAGATCATGTAACTTTGTAGGAGGGATTTTCGTTGACGCAACGGCCAAATATTGTTTATATCATGTCAGACGACCATGCCAGTAATGCCATTAGCTGTTATGGCTCCAGGCTCAGCTCCGTCTTTAAGACACCGAATCTGGACCGCATTGCGCGGGAGGGCGTCCGCATGGACCACTACTACAGCACGAATGCAATCTGTACCCCGGCTAGAGCTACCATTATGACCGGACAATATGGCCATATCAACGGTGTACGTACCCTCTCTGACGCCTGGGACCCGGCGAAGGGTCCTAATATGGCGGAGCTGTTTATGCAGCATGGATATGAAACCGCTATTTTCGGAAAATGGCATCTTCACTGTGAGCCCTCCGGCTTTTATGAATACAGTGTTTTAACCGGCCAGGGCGGGCAGGGCACCTACCAGAATCCGGAGTTTATCAGCACCGACGGACAGAGCAGGCAGCACACCGGTTATGTTACTGACATCATCACGGACATGACTGTTGACTGGCTGCAGAAAAGATCCCGGCGAAAAACAGGAAAGCCGTTCTTTTTGATGTGCCATCATAAAGCCTCTCACGACTTCTGGGAGTACGCAGCCCGGCATGAGCACCTGCTGGATGGTATTCAGGTTCCGGTTCCGGAAAGCTTGTTCGAGGACAAGTGCCATCGCAGTTCGGCTTCCCGAAATTACGGCAGCTCTGTGACTCCGAGAAACGCTGCAAGGAGCTTATATGCTGATTTCTGTGAAGAGGATTATGTGACCGGACCCTTACGCGGAACGGAGCATTTAACGTTTGAGGAAAAAGGATTTGCAGCTTATCAGAAATATTTGAAGGATTATTTGCGTACTGTTGCGGGGATTGATGATTCAGTAGGTCGTATTCTCGCCCAGCTTGAAGCCGCCGGTGAGCTGGAGCAGACAATCATCCTGTATACCTCGGACCAGGGCATGTTTCTCGGCGAGCATGATTACCAGGATAAACGCTGGAGCTATGAAGAGTCTCTGCGCGCACCGCTGCTGATCCGATATCCGCAAGAGATCCCCGCTGGCCGGGTCTGTACCGACCTGATGGCTAATCTCGATATGGCGCCTACCCTTCTTGACTATGCCGGAATCCCGGTGCCGGAAGTGATGCAGGGAGTATCGCAGCGAGATGTAATCCGGGGAGAAACCGAAACTGAAGTGCGATCCAGTATATATTTCCGCTATTGGATGCACCTGGCGCACAAGCATGACAACCCGGCACATTACGGGATTCGAACCAAGGAGTATAAGCTGATCTATTATTACGGGCTGCCGCTTGATGCTTCCGGGGCTCTGCAGACACCAACTCCCACTGGCTGGGAGCTGTATGATATGGTGGCAGACCCTTATGAGCTATGCAATCTGTATGAGGATACCCGGTATGCAGATGTGATCCAGAGCCTGAAGGAGAAGCTAGGTCAGCTGAAGGCGTTTTATCACGATGATGACCTTCAGTACCCAGAGCTGCTTGAGCTGCTTGACGTTGACTCCGTGACTTGAACTGCAGCCTTCAAGAAGAGCTAACCTCCGCTGCTGTAGTTTCCTTTACACCATAATAAAATCACAGAAAGCGGGGAGCTTTGTGCAGAACCAACCACGTTTACCCAGCTCGTATCTAACTCAGTTGCGAATCACTTTGATTATCGCAAGATATGCTACCACCCCGCTGACCTGGGGGGGGCCTGTGTCCCGGCTAACGTTTAACAAGCTGTACTATATTCAAAACGGCACAGGCCACATTACAGTGGATGGCGCTTCGTATTATCCCAAGCGTGGAGATTTGGTTTTCGTTCCAGAGGGATGTGAGCATTCCTATTCGTTGCTGGATGCTGAGCCCTATACAAAATACTGGTGCCATTTCACGGCGAACGTGGCTTCCCAGCCGCTTTCGTCACTGCTGAGCTTCCCCCAAATCCTTACTGTATCAGATTCGCAGTCCGTACAGCTGGAAGGACTGTTTCAGCGATTAATCGAAGCGTACGAGGCGACGGATGATCCTTGGTCGCCTCTTGCAGTTCAGGCATCATTACTGGAGCTGCTGTACTTCTATTTTCAATCGGTTGAGCCTTCTCAGCTCTGTATTCAGATGCCTGAAACGACCAATGATATGAGCATGTTACTGGACCACATCAACGGTCATCTCAGGGAGCGGATTACCTTGGGGGAACTGGCCCGCGTAGTCAATGTACATCCCCATTATCTAGTGCGTCTGTTCAAAGCACAGTTCGGCTTCTCACCTATCCAATATGTAAACCTGCAGCGAGTGAATATGGCTAAGGCTTTGCTGAGCTCTACCAAGGTCTCCATTAAATCTATTGCAGATCAGGCCGGCTTCGAATCTCCGGATTACTTCACTCAGGTGTTTAAGAAGCATACCGGCCTATCGCCTACAGAATATCGAAACAGCTGAAGCCACCCCGGGCTCATTAGGGTGGCTTCAGCTGTATCTGTATATGTTGATCTGTCTAGCTTTTCCGGTCCGAAAGGGGGATTCACCAAAGCAGGACGTTATCTACCATTCTGCAAAGCTTCCGTCCTCATGAAAAACATGAGGTGTTCGCAAGAGCCGTCAAAAGAACGTTCTCTAATAATTTCTTCATTCATATCTATCCCCAGTCCCGGTCCTTTCGGCACGGCAATGTAGCCGTTCTCAATCTGGAACGGATGTCTCAAATAGCCCTCTCCCAAATCCCATTTGGAGTCCATGGAGGGATGCTCTTGAATGAGGAAGTTCGGCGTACAGGCTGCAAGCTGTAAACAGGATGCCAGCGAGATTGGACCCAGCGGATTATGAGGGGCAATGGATGCATAATAGGTTTCTGCCATCGCGGCTATTTTCTTACTCTCAAAAATCCCGCCCGCATGACAAAGATCCGGCTGTACGATAGCGATCGCCTGCTTCTCCAAAGGCTCTCTGAAGCCCCATCTGGTGAACAGGCGTTCCCCTGCTGCAATCGGAATGGAGGTAGAGTTTGCTACCCGCACCAGTGCATCGACGTTTTCCGGTAAACATGGCTCTTCTATAAACATCGGATAATACGGCTCCATGGCTTGCGCCAGGCGTATAGACATGGCAGGACTGATTCTTCCGTGAAAATCAATGGCAATATCCATTTCGCTGCCTACCGCTTCACGAATGGCTGCCAGCTTTGCAATTTGCCGTTCCACGAAGGCCAAGGTATCCACATGGCGTGAAGGACATTCGATGGACAGCTTGAGCGCATTGAAGCCCGATTGTTTTTTTCTGAGGGCAGTCGAGACCGCTTTTTCCACAGATTCCTGGCCTAAACCCTGATCATTTCCATAGCCGTGACAGTGACTATACATCCGAACCTTATCGCGAACGGAGCCGCCGAGCATCTCATACACAGGCATATTGTAATATTTCCCCTTGATATCCCAAAGTGCTTGTTCGATCCCGCTCAATGCGCTGGTTAATACCGCGCCTCCACGATAGAAATTCCCTTTATGCAGCACCTGCCAATGATGCTCAATCTTGAACGGATCTGCCCCAATCAGGTAAGACTCCATTTCCTTTACGGCTGCTTCAACGGTTCTTGCTCTTCCTTCAACAATAGGCTCGCCCCAGCCACTAATGCCCTCATCGGTTTCAATTTTCAGGAACAACCAACGTGGCCGAACATGAAAAAGCGCTAAGCTTGTAATCTTCACTTTACTTTTCCTCTCCCGATTCATTTCGTTCAATCATCGCTTTAATAACCCCGGGCTGCAGCCATTGTTCAAATTCAGTTGTTATCTGCTCAAACCGGGTTCGGTGTGTGATGAGCCGGCTCACATCCAGCTTTTTCGATTGAATCGCCTGTATCACCCGCTCGAAATCCTCCCGGGTCGCATTACGGCTGCCCATCAAGGTTAATTCCCGTCTATGAAACTCCGGATCCTGAAAGGTGATCTCTCCTTTCACCAGCCCGACATACACAAGGGTTCCGCCATGAGCTGTATAGTCAAAAGCGGACATCATGGATTGAGCATTGCCTGTAGCATCGAACACCACATCAGGTAAATTCTGATCCAGTATACAAGTTAGTTTCGTTAGAACATCTTCTCCCGCCAACACGGTATGCTCCACACCGGCCCATGATTTACAAAACTTTAGCCGTTCCGGCTGCACGTCCATGGCAATGACCTCGGCACCTGCAAGCCGGGCAAAGGCCATTACCCCTAATCCGATCGGACCTGCACCAATAACCAACGCCCGCTGTCCAGGCATGATTCCCGATCTTCTCACTGCATGGGCACCAATGCTGAGCGGCTCCAGCAATGCAGCTTCATCCAGTGACAGTGTATCTGCGCTAATCAAGTGCTCCATTGGAACTGAAATGCGCTCTGTCATTCCTCCATCCGCATGAACGCCGAGCACCTGCATGTGGGAGCAGCAATTCGTCTTGCCGCTCCTGCAGGCTCCGCAATCTCCACAATGCATATAAGGAATAACGCTCACCTGGTCCCCGGCTTTCCACTCCGTGACACCGGCAGGTACAGACTCTAGGACACCTGCCAGCTCATGGCCTAGAATTCGCGGATATGAAAAATACGGCTGCCGGCCCATATAGGCATGTAAATCCGTGCCGCAGACACCAATTCTACGTATCGAAACAATCGCCCGTCCTTCTTGCAGCTCCGGCTCTTCCATTTCCCGCAGCTCCAATCGCTCCGGACTTAAACAGACAATTCCCTTCATACTCAATCCCCCTGCTTCCATTCCAAATGCGTATTGTATTCCGGTCTTCCGCTGAGCCAGGTTTGATTGGTGATCGGCTTTAATCGCTCCAGCACCTCTTGCAGCAGCTGTAAATCCAGCTTCTCTTCCGTCCAGACAGCATTACGCCGGATATTGCCAGGATTCGCTGTACTGACAAGCGTCGTCGGGATGTCCTCATTTGAGGTGGAGAACTGGAGGGCCAGCTTCGCAATGTCCATTCCCTGCGTCTTACAATATTCTGCCGCCCTCCGGCAAGCCTCTTTTACCTCGTTGCTTGCCGGATGCCAATCCGGAGCACCCCGGGTTCCCAGCAATCCCATCGACAGAGGAGAGGCGTTGATCAGTCCAACCTGACGGCTCTCCAGCAGCGGAAGCAAGGAAAGCAGCGTCGTATCATTCAAGGAATAATGGCAATACGAAATGATAACATCCGCATCCATCTGCGGAAGCAGCTTCTCAAACATCGGCAGCGGCAGACCGCAAATGCCGTAAAATCGTATTTTTCCCTGCTTCTTCAGTTCTTTCAAGGCAGGAACCGCTTCCTCCAGAATGACCCTTGAGGATTCAAATTCCACATCATGAAGCAATAAAATATCCATATAATCTGTATGCAGCCGCTTCAGACTCTCCTCTAGGCTAGAATGGATTCGGTCACGGCTGAAGTCAAAGGTATCTTCTCCATACCGTCCGGCCTTGGTGGATAGAATATATTGGTCACGGGGAACGGTCCGGAGTGCTTTCCCGAGCACCGTCTCTGCCTTGGTGTGTCCATAATAAGGAGAGACATCGATCAAATTGATCCCGCAGTTTATAGCTTCATGAACCGTTTGAATACTCTCCTTCTCCTCCGTATCCCGAAATACAGAGCCGAGTGAGGAAGCTCCATAGCTCAGGATCGAAACGTCTAGTCCGGTCCCTCCCAGCTGGCGATATTTCATAGCCTACCTGCCTCCTTCTCTAGAATGGGTTGTCTCTAACCGATAAAATAAAGCGGCGTTCCTGCCAAACAGCTTGCTCCGCTCTTCATCCCCCCAATGGGGCGGGATTCCGTGCTGAAGCACATTCACGACCTCATCATAGCTGGCAGAGCGCAGGCAGACCGGCCAATCACTGCCGAACATGACACGATCCGGACCGAAGCATTGAAGAACATGTGTGATGTAAGGCTCGAATTCATCCACAGTCCATGCCTGATGCTGTGCCTCTGTCACCATCCCGGATAATTTGCAATAGATGTTGGGATATTGGGAGATGTGGCTGATCTCACTGCGCCACGGCTCCCAACTGCCGGCTGCAATGTTTGGCTTGGCCAGGTGGTCAATAACAGCGTGCAGACCTGGCACAGCCTGGATCAGCTTGATCGCGACGTGCAGCTGATGCGGCAGTAATAACAGATCGAGCGGCAATCGATCTTCTGCAAGCATCTGCAATGTACGAAGTGACTGGCCTTCCAAGACATCCTCCGGATGCTCCATTTCCTGCAGTGCAATCCGCAGTCCTTTAAATTTATAATGCTGCCTATACTGATGATAATGCTTGCTCCAATTTTCAGCCCCAATGTCCAGCCATCCCACTACTCCAAGAATGCTCTCTTCTTCTCCGGCAAAGGACAACAGATACTCGGTCTCCTCCACGGTAGGCGCCGCCTGAATCACAATACTCCCATCGATATGATGGCGGTCTAGAGAGGGGATTAGATCAGAAGGCACGAAATCTCGGTATAGCTCTGGAATCGCTGACGTAATCCAGTCGTAATCTCCGCGGGTAATGCACCAATAATGCTGATGAGCATCAATTCTCATTTTTTGAAGAACACTCCTTTATTCACTGAGATTAGCAGAGGTTATTCCTTACAGCCCTCCGTCTGCAGCATCCCGCTGCATCGAACTATTCCGTGTTGCCTGCTCTTTGTCGATGACGGCTACGAAAGGCAGCAATGGATCAGCTTGATGAATCTGAATGACTAGCTGCGCAGCCTCCAGCCCCGGAGACTGGGCTTTCAGCTTGATTATCCCCGCCGCTCCTTTGACCTGTACCAGTACTTGGCATAGGCCATGATACAACCGGCGCTGCGGTGTTTTATCCTGTTCATGGCTCAGCGGATTCCCATTGCCCGTGCCCAGTATGATTCCCGGCCCCTCCAAAGTAAAGCTCACTTCCTGGTCAGCATCAGGAACGAACACCCCAGCCTGGTCTTTCACCGCAACCTGTACGATACATACATCCTCATCATTGGCAGACAGCTCAGCACGGGATGTGGACAAGTCAAGTCGGAGAGGCTCTGAAGCTGTCCTCACAACGGTTTCCTTCACCAGCTTTCCCTGCTGCCAGCCACAGGCTGTCAGACGTCCGGCTTCATACGGAACTTGCCACTTCACAGGGCCATAGACCGGTACTGGTTGCTTGCCCAGACTGCGTCCGTTCAGAAACAGTTCAACGTCTTCTAGGTTAGAGTAACTCCAGACGTCGATGATGTCGCCTTCTCTGCCCTGCCATGTCCAGTGCGGAAATAGATGCAGCACAGGCTCATCTGTCCACCGTGCTTGATAATAGTAATAGATGTCTTTGGCAAATCCACATAAATCCATTATGCCAAAGCGGGACACGACGCTCGGCCATTCATAAGGAATGGTCTCGCCCCGATAATCAAATCCCGTCCAGACAAACAGGCCGGCTACATAGTCTTCTTCCGCTGCAGCCTGCCACGCCTCTTCTGGGCGGGCTCCCCACACCGGATAGGTTTCTCCGTAGGCACTAACGATTCCTTCCCGATCCGGATTCGACCAGATAATCCTAGGCAAGGCATGCTCAGCGACGTGTAGTGGAACCGAGCTCTGCTCTTCCGTATACAAGCCCCGGGTCGATAAGGTAGAGGCGTTCTCGGTGCCCAGCAAGCCTTGGCCCGGATATTTCGCCCGGAAATCCTTATACGCATGTTTATTGCGAAGCATCATGTAATTGAATCCGTGCACATCAATATGGAAGCCATTCAGCTCATGAAAATCAGTCATTGTCAGCCATTGAGCATTCATCCCGTACGTGCATTTTCGCGTCGGGTCGAGCTTATGGGCCAGTCGCTGCAGCCTGTTCAGGATGCGGACACCTCTAGGCCTGCCCTGAATATTCATCTCCTCGTTACCTAGCGACCATAGAATGATAGACGGATGATTCCGATCTCTCCGTATTAAACGACTCATCTGATTCAGGGCCTCTTCTGAGGTGTCAGTATGTCTGATTTCATCAATCATTACGATGCCCAGGCGATCACAGGCCTCGACAATAGCCGGATTCGGCGGATTGTGAGAGCTCCGATAAGCGTTACAGCCCATTTCTTTTAGCCGCAGCATTCGATATTCATTCACCGCTTTCGGCACGGCTACCCCTACACCGGCATGATCCTCGTGACAGCATACCCCTTTAAGCTTCACAGCATCGCCATTTAATAAGAAGCCTTGATCATTATCGAACCTGACCTCCCGGATTCCGAATATCGTTTTATAAATATCCACGACCTGTCCACCTGTGCTGAGACGGCTATGTAAAGTGTACAGCTGCGGCGTAGTTATCGACCATAATAAAGGATTCTCCAACGTGATGGACTGGGTGAGTGTAATGAGGCCTTCTCCCTCTATAACCGCAGAGCTGCTCACTGCTCCCACTTGCTGTTGATTGGGATCATAAATGGCAGAGCACAGCTCCAAAGACACCGCATCTTCATCACTATATTGGATTTCGGTCTGAATGGTAATCAGAGCACTGCTGTAATCAGTATGGAGCTCCGTTTGGACAAAGGTGCCCCATTGCGGGATATGCAGGGAAGCTGTTTTCACTAACCTCACGTCCCGATAAATCCCTCCGCCTTCATACCACCAGCCCTCGTTCTCAGAGGCATCTACATATACAGCCACCACATTGGGCCCTTCATAGCATGCAACATCCGTAATATCGAAGGAAAAGCTGGCATACCCGCTAAGATGTCTGCCGATAAAATGTCCGTTCAACCACACCGAGCAGTTCCGGTACACCCCATCAAATTCGAGGCTTAGGCACAAACCGTCATCCTCTTTCGTGAGCTGAAACGCTTTCCGATACCATCCTCTTCCCTTAACGAGCGAGCCCAGCGAAGCCGGTGAATGTTCAGCGAATTGTCCCCGGCTCGATACGAAATCATGCGGAATTTGAACCTCCTGCCAGTCGGAGTCGTCGTATCCCCATTTAGAAACCCCGTGGTTTCCCGATTTAATCCATTGCGGCTGTGCATAATGCTCCCGGTGTATAGCATCATAGCTGAAATCTGCCAGCTCACCATCATAGAACTTCCAACCTTTATTCATACTTAACTGCTGTCTGAACAAGCCAAGCTCTCCCTTCTCCTTTAGTCTCATCTCCTGAAATGGTAGCGCATTCATAAGTTGTTGATGCTTACTTCTGTATTATCATAGCTTTTTCCCCGTGCACCTAAAAGCGTTCTGATCGACCTTTAATGTTCAGATCTCGACTATTTCAGCTGCTGGGATATGAGGCGGCCGCTTATTCATACCTCTTTTTCGGGACGCATACACTACCTACAAGACACGTTTTTTGGGGTCTAGCTCAAGCAGGAGGTGGACATATGACGGAGGGCTCTTTTATCGTATCCAGAGAAGACTGGTCTCTTCACCGTAAAGGTTATAAGGACCAGGTTCGCCATCAGCGCAAGATCAAGGAAGTCATCAAGCAGAACCTGCCGGATCTGATTACTGAGGAAAATATTATTATGTCTGACGGCAAGCAGATCATTAAAGTGCCGATTCGAAGCCTGGATGAATATCGTTTTATTTATAATCATCAGAAGCAAAAGCATGTGGGTCAAGGAGATGGCAGCAGCCAAACCGGCGATGTGCTGGGAAGGGATCCCGCACAGCAGCAGCCGGGACAGGGAGAGAAGGCTGGTGACAAGCCCGGTCAGGACGTCGTAGAAACCGAGGTCGATCTCGAGGAGCTGGAGAACATGCTGTTCGAGGAGCTGGAGCTGCCCCATCTGCAGCCGAAAGACAAGGAGCAGATCGAAGCGCCATCTATCATTTTTAATGACATCCGCAAAAAAGGGATCATGTCCAACATCGACAAAAAGCGTACCATTCTGGAAAATCTGCGGCGCAACGCCTCCAGCGGCCGGCCCGGTATTCATCATATCAGTCCGGACGATCTTCGCTACAAGACCTGGGAGGATATCGTCATCCCGGAATCCAATGCGGTCATTATCGCAATGATGGATACCTCCGGCTCCATGGGAACGTTTGAGAAATATTGCGCACGAAGCTTCTTCTTCTGGATGACCCGCTTTCTGCGGCGGCAATATGAGCATGTAGAGCTCGTATTTATCGCGCATCATACAGAGGCTAAGATTGTGACGGAGGAGGAGTTCTTTACCCGCGGTGAAAGCGGCGGAACGATCTGCTCTTCTGCTTATATCAAAGCACTGGATTTAATTCAGAGGAATTACCCGCCGTCTAAGTACAATATATACCCCTTTCACTTCTCGGATGGAGACAATCTCACCTCTGACAACGAGCGCTGCGTCAAGCTCATTAGCGAGCTGCTGAAGGTGAGCAATATGTTTGGCTATGGCGAGGTCAATCAATATAACCGCAGCAGTACGTTGATGTCCGCCTATAAGCACATTCAGGACAAAAAATTTATTTTTTCAATTATTAAAGAAAAAGATGAGGTTTATAAGGCGCTAAAGACGTTCTTCCATAAGCGGGAGAGCCCGGCGACATAAAGAATGGAGAGCCTGGAAAACTTTGTGCATTCAAGCAGTAAGGAGCTAAGCGAGAACAGATCGCATAGCTCCTTATCTTCAATTTTTTTATTTACTCTCTTACAAGTATCATTTAAGGTCATTAAGACGTTAAATTTTATCTGTAGCTGCGCCGTGCTTAGGCCAGTCATGGTGCTTCATTTCAGTTATGGTTACGCTTCTCTGTCCAGGAGCTCTGGATTGCGCAGGTACAATCTTCGGTAACGTTTCTCCAATCTCTACCATACGAGCTTGAAGACGTGCTCTCAACTCAGCTGTTACTGAATTGAAGGTTTCCAGGCCAATCAGATTGTTTAGTTCGTAAGGATCTGCCTGCAAATCGTATAGGAAAGCTTCCTCATAACAATCCGAACCAGCTCTTTCACTTCCATTCGTATTAGGATCAACGACACAATACTTCCATCGATCCGTTCGTATAGCTCTTCCGATCATAGACTCGCTGATCTGCACAAGCACCTCTTTCGGCCAATCTGCAATTCTTCGATACACAAGAGGAACTATAGACATCCCTTGCATATCTGAGGGCACTTTAATACCCACCGCATCTAGCAGTGTTGGCGGCAGGTCGACCAGACTGACGAGATCACGTATTTGGCCTCCCCCCATAAAGCCAGGGCCATAAATAGCAGTTGGCACTCGTATGGAGCTTTCGTGGCAGGATCTCTTGTATTCCCCATTCCGTGTTTTGAAGTGGTTACCATGATCTGATGTAAATAAAATGATGGTGTTTTCCAGCATATTCAGGCTTTTAAGTGCATCAAGCAAGCGCCCTAGGGCTTCATCCAAACGTTTTACCATCCCATAGTAACCACCCAAATGCTGATGTGCAGTGCCTCCGAGCGCAGCAAGATCTGGCGGCGTCCAGCGCGACGCGTACATCTCCTCCATACCGTCGGGAGCGGGATAATTATCCGAGTAATTCTGATGGTGAGGCTCTAGGTATGAGAGAAACAGAAAAAAAGGATTCTCCATCTCTTGCTGCTTCTGGATATAACGAACGGCCGCATCGGTCTGGGCATCTACCCGGTAGCCTGGAAACTTGACACGATTATTGTCGTTATTAAACAAAACAGCATCATAGGCGTCAGACACAAATTCCAGCAAATTTGCTCCCAGCCACTCCTCATAGCCTCCGCGTTCATGAACCGGCACCGGATCCTCGCTCCCCAGATGCCATTTGCCAATGTAGCTTGTATTGTAGCCAGCATCCTTGAAGTAATGAGCCATAGTTCTGGATTCAAGCGGCAATGGTATACCGTTCCGATAGCATCCTGTAGTGGTAGCATACTGACCCGTTTGGAGACAAGACCTCGCAGGACCACACACCGGCTGACAAGTAAACATGTTATATAAATGTGTACCTGCTCTTGCAATCCGATCAAAATTCGGAGTTAGCCCTAGAGGGTTTCCATGCACGCCCGTCGTATCAAAGCGTTGTTGGTCGGTGAAAAATACAATTACATTGGGTTGCTTCATCATTAACTCTCCTTTATTTGTGCTTAACCATCGCTACGGCCAATGTTTATTTTTTTCTGGTGACCATTCTTGACTTTTTCCCACAAAAGCACTTTGCGTATACTTAGCTCTCTACCACCTGCAAAACCACAGATTGGTATTCTACCGAGCTTGAACCCACCATAATTTTGAATTCTCCTGGTTCTACTACCGTTTCAAAATCTTCGTTTGTAAAACTAAGCATGGAAGGCTCAACCGTAAATGAAACCGATTTAGTTTCTCCAGGATGAAGAGTAACTCGTTTGAACCCTTTCAATTCTTTTATGGGTCTAGTCACGGAACTAACGACATCCGATACATATAATTGAACAATTTCGTCTCCCGATAACTCACCAATATTTGTCACATCTACAGTCACAGAGGTAGAACTTGATATAGAAATATTTTTTTCTGAAATTGTCAAGTTATCATACTGAAACGTGGTGTAACTCAAGCCCGTTCCAAATGCAAATAGCGGACCATCTTTTTGATCAAACAGATATTTTTTAAATAAACCTGTAGGCTTTTGAGAATAATAAACAGGTAGTTGTCCAACCGAACGCGGAAACGTAATCGGCAACTTCCCACTAGGATTCACCTTGCCAAATAAAACATCAGCAATTGCGTTGCCCGTTTCTTCCCCGAGATACCATCCTTCCAGGATAGCAGGTACATGCTCAGCAATGTAATTAATGGACAACGGTGTGCCATTTGTCAGAATGACGACTATAGGCGTACCTGTCTCGACAATCCTTCTTACCAGTTCGTTTTGGTCTCCAGCCAGATTCAAATCAGTCCGGTCTCCGCGATCGTCTCCAATAAAAATAGCCTCTCTACTCGTTAAAGTATTCCCTCCTACACATAAAACGGCTATATCAGATTCCTTGGCAATTCGAACCGCTTCCTCGATTAATTCTTTATTTTCCGCCATTGTACATAATTTAGGGTTATGTACTCGCTTATCAAGCTCAGATTCTCCGCTGATATCGGTTTCAAAAGTGATTTTGCAGCCTTGAGCAAATCTTATATCGATTTCACCTTCATATTTTTGCTTGATACTTTCCAGTATACTGATTCCCTTATTCGGAATTGTGCTATACGTGCCTGTACAGATCGGATCAGCGTTCGGCCCTATAACTGCTAATGTCTGAATATTTTGAGTGTTTAAAGGCAATAAATTGCCTTCATTTTTAAGCAATGTAATCGCCTTGTCTGCTGCTTCCTTTGCAATTTTTACATGGTCAGGACAATTAATAATCTGTTTGGCATGCTCGGGGTCCACATAAGGACGTTCAAATAAACCTAAATGAAATTTCAGCCGCAAAATTCTAGCCACAGCAATATCCAACACCGCTTCTAATTCGGGTTGTTCTGTTACGGCTTCAATGAGGTGGATATAACAGTATCCGCTCGGCAGGTCCATATCTAATCCCGCCTTCAAGGCCTTTATTGCAGCCTCTTTTTGATTATTTACAACATGAAATAATACATCAAGTCTGGAACTATCAGAATAATCTGAGACAACAATGCCCTCAAATCCCCATTCTTCCCTCAACAGCTCGGTTAATAAATACTTACTGCTGTGGCAGGGTACTCCATCAATTTCATTATGAGATGGCATCATGCCTAAGGCGCCAGCCTCTTCAACCACGGCTTTAAATGGAGGTAGGATTTGATCCTTCAACACCCTAGGGGGGATGTTACTAGGCGCAAAATTCCGCCCCCCATCGGATTGAGCGTATCCAGCAAAATGTTTAGGTGCTGCAATCACATGTTCCTGCAGTCCTTTTACAGCTGCTACGCCCATGCGAGTTACTAAATACGTATCCTCTCCGTACGTCTCTTCTGTTCTTCCCCAGCGTGGATCTCTCGCAAGATCAAGTACAGGTGTATGAGCTTCATGTCCTCCTCTTGCACTAGTTTCTTTACCAATCGCCGTAAACACTCGTTCTACAAGCTCTTGATCCCATGTGCTAGCCAACGCAATCGGTACAGGAAAACATGTAGCACCCTTGGCCAAATGCCCATGGAGACATTCTTCTTGAGCCATCACTGGAATTCCTAAACGAGTTTTATTTAAAAAATAGTTTTGCATTGCGGTTAACTTTTTAATTCTTGTTTCGATAGAATCTGTTTTGAATGCCATTTGAATAGCACCCGCTCCATGTTTGAAAATATCGTCTTCAAATTGCAGTTCTACCTCGTCATTATAATTCATCAGATTTTCTTCAAATAAATCTGGCAGCTTTCCAAGAGAAAGCGTTTGTGCCACTTTTTCTTTCAGGGTCATTCTAGACAACAAATCCTGAACCCGCTCCTCAACAGATAATGCTTGATTTTTATACGCTTCCAAGTGTTTATCCTCCCATAATATAAATCTTATTTGGATATCTGTTTAAAATTTAGCTTATATATGCGAACTTTTCATTTGATATTCTGTGATAATTATAGAAATATTATTATAATTATGTTGTCATATGCATGAACTCTTTAATATGGGAGGAAAAAAATGTCTATCAGTCTTGAAACTCTGCACGTTACGAATGAACAAGTAAATCCTCGAATACTCACATCCGTTTATTTCAATGGAACTCAGCGTGAAAAAGCTTCTCGTCTGAAGAATCGCCTAGTCTACGATTATGAGTTAGAGTTTTATACTGAAAGCGAAGGAGCAATTGATTTAAATGGCACTCTTTACCCTGTCAAAAAAAATGACGTGGTATTCAGAAGGCCAGGCGATCTCAACCAATCTATCATGCCTTATTCTTGCCACTTGGTTGTTTTTGACATGCTGAACAATACAGGTAAAGAGGACTGTGAGTATACTGTTGGAACAATTCAAGAAGTATCTCAGCCCTATTATATGAATCCCATACTGAATGCGATCCCAACTATACTCAGCCCTCCATTTGCGGAAAAGTATGAATATTGGTTTCAACGGATTTTTAATGAATTTATCAAACAAAATGCCGGCTCACACTTGTTGATAAAGTCTATTATTCTTCAAATCATTCATCAATTGCATGAGGATCATATTGTCCACCAATCAAGTAAGGATGTTCCCTCCTCAGCGCATTCAAAAATGATTAAGAATACAGTAACTTGTATCCAAGCTAACTTGGAAGAGTCTTGGAATTTGGCTAAACTAGCTCAGATTTCAGGAATGAGTACTTCTTATTTTCATTCCGTTTTTACTAAAGTGATGCAGCAAACCCCTAATCAATACATCAATGAGTTGAGGTTGGAGAAAGCAAAAAAAATGCTTCTTACTACAGATGCAAGTATATTGGATATTGCCATGCGATGTGGATTTGGTAGCAGTGCCTACTTCGGTTTCTTATTTAAGAAAAAAACAGGGGTTTCACCTATTCATTTCAGAAAAATATATAGCAACCCTTACTTTTAAGTTCTCAAACTCAAAACTACAATTTTTCACGAGCTTCGCAGACAGTTGTAGAGGTCGGCTGCCTGCACATTACATTCTGGCGTTAGAGGCCCTATCTTTTCGGAATTGCAGCGGAGTCATTCCTGTAATCATTTTGAATTGATGGACAAAATGGGAAGGGATAGGCCAACCTACTGATAAACCAATTTCAGATATCGAAAGCTGAGTAGTGGATAGTAACATGCAGGCTTCTTTAATCCGGCGAGCCAGGATGTAATTGGTAATCGTACTGCCGGTATCTCGTTTGAATAAATGTGAAATATGATATTTAGATAAATGTAATTCTTCAGCAATTGCTTCAAGTTTGAACGGTTCTGAGAAATGTTGTTCGACCCATTGAAGAATGTCCTCAGTATGTGTAGTCGTTCTCAAGGAATAAGAATTAAGTGATTCTGATTGGTTCAGCCCATCATAAAGAAACACCATTAGCTGCTGTAACAGTAAGGCTTGATATTCAAGCTTAAGATTACCGACCGATTCGGTAATCTTTTCTTTGTAGTAGCTAATGAGCGGCTCGATCGGCAATTGCTCAGAAAATGAAGGAAACACTTGTTTAGTTAATGAACCTTTCCAAATATATTGAAAAAAGCGGTCTATCTCATAAAACGATTGAAAGTAGCGATTAAATACTTCCGGATCGAAATGAATAGTGGAGCGTATATATGGGGTTTCCTTACTCAATTGTGCTTTGACATGATGCAATTGAAAAGGCTGGAATATGAATAAAGCGCCTTGTTCGATTTTATATACCTGTTGCTCTAATACAACAGTACCATCTCCTTGGTGAACATAAAGAAATTCCAAGCCTGGGTGGTAGTGAAAAAAACCTGTATAAGTATGGTCAGCCTGGACTTTAAAGTTCCCATGGAAGGGTCTGTCTAAAAAATTCATGACATGATGACCGTTCATTATAATGTCCCCTTCAGAATCGCAATATATCTATATATTATCACAATCAGCCTTAACAGATTTTTCATTTCCTTTGATAGTATTAAATGAAACCGATGCAAGGGAGTGTAAAATAATGTGGCAAAAAGCACTTGAAAACGCTATAGCCAAGACGAGAAGGAACATAGAACGATTTGGAGATCAGTTTCCTCATGTGAGTAAAGAGGATAAGTATCTTTTAAATCCCAACACAGATTGGACGAATGGCTTCTGGTCCGGTATTTTATGGCTGTGTTATGAGTATAGCGGTGATGAGATATTCAGAAATGCAGCAAGAAAAACAGTGGATAGCTTCAGAAATAGACTAGATCACCATATTAATCTTGATCATCATGACATTGGGTTTCTCTACTCCTTATCCTCAAAAGCACAATGGATGATTGAGAGGGATCCAAAGGCTAAAGAGCTTACCCTCGCAGCTGCTGATGTGTTTATGAAGCGCTGGAGACCAGAGATGGAAATTCTTCAAGCATGGGGTCCCGAAGGTAATGAGCAAAATGGAGGACGTATTATTATTGATTGTTTACTGAATCTTCCTTTGCTTTACTGGGCCTATGAGGTAACAGGTAACCAGCAGTATTTGGAAGCAGCAATATCGCAAGCGGATAAAACTAGACGTTTTATTGTAAGAGGCGATGACTCGTCTTATCATACATTTTATTTTAATCAAACGACAGGAGAGGCAATTCGAGGAGGAACACATCAAGGCTACGAGGATGGTTCTACTTGGACACGCGGTCAGGCTTGGGGAATTTACGGTTTTGTTCTATCCTATTACTATACCAAGAACCCATTGTACTTAGAAACCTCTGTTAGAATGGCTAAATACTTTATTGAAAGACTGCCAAAGGATCACGTGGTGTATTGGGACTTTGATGCGCCAGTCACACCGGACACAAAGCGAGACAGTTCAGCATCTGCAATTACCGTATGTGGACTGCACGAATTACTAAAATACCTGCCTGAGAATCACCCGGAAAAAGCATTTCTACAAGAAGGTATGGAAAAATCCATGCATGGCTTAGTTAAAAGCTATTCCACAATAAGTGAACCAGACGCACAAGGCTTAATAAAACGCGGTTCTTACAGCGTCAGGTCAGGGAATTCACCAGACGATTTCGTGATTTGGGGGGACTATTATTACCTCGAAGCCTTAATGCGCCTTGATAATGGGCATAAGGGGTATTGGTATGACCGACCACAAGGGATGAGTGAGTAAACGCGAAAAAACATTCATTTATAGTTGGAGGAATTCACTTGATTAAACCCAATGTTGTTATAATAATGGCTGACCAGCTTCGTTATGATTTACTCGGAGAACACACACCAAACATCAATCAAATAGCTTCGGAAAGTGTTGTTTTTAACAGAGCCTATTGTGCTTCACCTATTTGTGTCCCGGCCCGGGGTGCGTTTTTTACAGGGAAGTATCCAAACGAAACAGGCTGTTTAATCAACGGGTGGGAGCCGCTTGAAAGGCAACATGGTCAAGTTCAGGAAGGCATAGAAAATTTATATACATTAATGGAAGAGGTCTGGGACAGCTGGCATACAGGTAAGCAGCATCTTCATACGAAGGACCAATTTGACCTCAAACCTGAATCTCAAACCAAATGGGAGTCTCTAGAGCGACGTTATGATCAATACCTAAAAGAGCATGGCAAGAGAAAACCTGGTGGAAAAAAGTTTACGGCCCTTATCCCAGAGATGGTGGGAGGAACAACAACCAAATTAAGACGATACTCTATACCCACGGTAGGCTGTTATGAAGAAGGTTTTGATTATTTCTATGATGGTTTTATTACAAAGTGCAGTTTGGAAGCGTTACAAAATAGAGATCGCACAAGGCCTTTTTTGTTAAACGCTATGTTTTTGGCTCCACATCCACCACTAGAGATCCCGGACCCATGGTACTCCAAATTTCAAAATGTAGAGCTTCCATATAACGTGGGGCGCTGGTCTGCGAACCAATCCCCTCTGCAGATGTACAATTTAACCGGGGTGCTAGGTTCTCGCTATACAAGAGAAGACTGGAGTGAAATCTGGCCCGTGTACACAGGTCTGGTTTCACTATTAGATGATTGTGTGGGGACGATTATTGCAGAATTAAAAAGACAAAATTTATACGATAACACTTTAATTTTATTTACTAGCGATCATGGAGAAATGTTGGGCTCCCATGGATTATGGCAAAAAATGTGCATGTATGAGGAATCCGTTCGCACTCCGTTGTTCATAAAATTCCCTACATCCTATCAGCCTGGAATTAAATCCTCGGATGCGCTGGTTAGCTCGGTTGACGTTCTGCCAACACTATGTGAGTTTCTAGGTTTGAATACCCCTGACGACTTGTCAGGACATTCATTAATGTCCATTATTGAAGGTCATCAGGCAGACATTAGAGAAGAAGTAGTTATTCAATATGACGGAAACGGTTCTCGAGGGAATTATCAAAGATGTATAGTAACCAAAGAATTCAAATTGATCGTTGATCTCTTCAAAGATGAGCTGTTTATAGAGCTGTATGCAGCAGAGGATGAACAAGAGCAGTGTAACTTAGCATTTAATCCTCAATATAGAGTTATTCTTGAACAAATGCTAGAGACTCTTCGCAAACATATGGCAGAAACGAAGGATCTACTCCGTATTCCAGAGAATGCATTCGAATGCTTTCATGCTAAATATATAATGTTTCAGAATTCGGCTATAACAGAGATCTAAGTATACGTGCTTAAGGTAACCCAAGTTGGCGTAAAATAAGTTGTGTACCAGAATTTGTGGTCTAGCCAAACACAAAAAAAGCAGGGTATTCTCGGGGTTGCGATGCCACCAGAGAAAGGACCCTATCGATGACTAATATAACCGAAAACACGATGAATAATCTATTTGAAAATCTTGTCATGCAATTTGTACAGGATAACCTCGAGCGCATAATGCGCGCTGAAATTACAGCCTTTATGGAATCGGACGAGTCCTGCAGACACAATAGCCGCAATGGCTACTACAAGCGCTCCCTTCACACGAAATACGGCAACATCAAGGACCTGTCGGTTCCGCGAGATCGTAACGGCGAGTTCCAGACGCAAGTGTTCGAACCGTATCACGTCGTGACGGTTGGTTGGAGGAAGCCGTCATCCAAATGTACAAAAGCGGCATGGGCACCCGTGACGTCGTTCGCTTCATCGAGAGCATGTTCGGCAGCCACTATTCTCCGACGAAGGTAAGCAATATTACGGCAACTGTGCTTGAAGACATTCAGATCTGGCAGTCATGGGAGAGCCAACTGTCGACGCTGTTGACGTTCTACAAGTACCCCGAAGTACTGAAGAAGGCCATCTATACGTCGAACCCCATCGAGCGTATGAACAAGGAGTTTCGTAAGCGGCTCAAGCCAATGAACAGTTTAACGAATATGGATGCGGCCGAGAAAGTCGTCTACTTACAATGCATTGAGTACAACGATACGTATGCAGAACGCGTCACACCTGGATTCGGGATGACAGAGGTCAAAAAGAAGCTTGCTGAGATGTTAGATGAACGCTATCCGCTACCTTTGAGTAACCAGTAACGACCGCACAAACGTTGGGCTTTGTCCCCCACGAACAACACGGTCTCAACATTCAGACATCACTCATTTCCATCGTCCCGATGGATATCCTTACCGCCTTACATAAACTTATTGAGGCTACCTAACCTAATAACACATATGAATTTCCAAAGGTAAATTTATTGCTCCAACACAAAAACGCAGGGCTGCATAAGCACCCTGCGTCTTTGTATTCTGCACTCCCATCTTTCCATCTTTCCGGTAACACGTCCACATTGACCGCTAAATATCCTCTACCCACATTGAAGTTTCAAACGCAAGCTGCTCGCCTGGTCCAATGCCCCGAGCTCCTGTCATGTCCGCAGGATAGGGAAGGTTAAACGCATCGGTAAGGCAGGAGTAAGGCTCCAGGCAGATCGACTCCGACCAGTTAGGACGGAAGATCAGCAGATACGGAAAGGTCTCTCCGAACTGGTAAGCGATGGTGTACCCCTGCTCCTTAAGCTGAAGGCGGCATACCCGCTCTGGAAGCTGCTGAAGCTCCAGCATTGCGGAGCCGAGCGGGGTTATCTGATGCAGCGGCATCCCCTGACGCAGCTGCGCTGCAAGTGCTGTATCCTCTGGAGGTCCGGTCACAAAAGTAAAGCGGGTGATCGGCCACTCTCTCGCTGCCGGAGCTTGCAGCACCCCGTCTCCTTGCTCCAGCCTTGGAGTATAGAAGTAAGGGTGAAGCCCGAAGGCAAATGCAGCCTCATCCTTTCCCTCATTATGAATCGTACCGCCCATGTGCAGCTGCCCCTCCCGCAGTGAGAAGGTCATCCTGAAGCTTAACGGATGCGGGAAATAGGTCAGCATATCCTCATGATCGGCATAGCGAAAGGAAAGCACAATATAGGCTCCTTTATCATCAGAGCTCCCCCGCTCCACGACCTTCCACTCCCGGCGCGACAGCTCACCATGGAGATGTCGGTCGGGCTCCTCATTAATCGGCAGCTGATAAGTTCGGCCCTTGAATGTGAATCTGCCGTCCTGTACACGATTAGGTGGAAAAAGAATCGGAGTTCCGTACATGGTCTGACCCTCTTTTAGCTGCGCTACGGAATCCGGTGCCGCCAGGATCTCGCGCCCGTTAAGGTTTAACGAAATCAGGTTACCGCCGAGCTCCGGAACAAGCCGGGCCCGGTCTCCTAGCTGAGAGTCTCGAAGCTCCACGACAGAGCAGCCGTCCTGCTCAGCAAATACAATCTCATAACGATCCACACCACATCTTCCTCTCCAAGGGCTGAACCGTAAGGAACAGCATCTGCTGTCCTTCACCCTTCCCCAGCCACTGCTAAATTCATCTATTGTAGTATAGTAGCTGGAAAAAGGGCTGACAAGATGTTCCATAGGTCTTTAAATCTATAAAGACCCGCCAAATCTGGTCGCATACGCCTTAGCGTGTACGTTCTTGGCAGCGTTCACCATCGCTGCATACGGCACGTCAGCGACGTCCACAAAGCCTAGGTTGTAATTCTCGCCGTCCCAATGGCGGCCCAGCAATGGCTCATCCACATACTGGAACCAGTGTGTTCCAACAAAATATGGATTCTTCAGCGCTGCATTGACGTAGTTGGTAAACTTCTCGGCCCGGTTCTGCTGGCTGGATGCGGCCGATTCCGAATTCGGGCCGGTTCCGAATATGCCGCGGTCATTGGCTCCGAATGCAAATTCACCGACGATGGCCGGCTTGTTCAAGCTGCTGATGTCCATCCAGCTATGGCCGTTAACCGATTCTTTATACACGTTGTAGCTCACGACATCGACATACTCCGCTGCTGCTTCCTGAACCTCCTTACTGATGCCCCACTCGGCAAATCTCGCTCCCAGGTACAGCTTGTTCGGCAGCTTCTGGGTTAATTCAGCATCGACAATTGAGAAGTATTTGCGGGCAAGCAGCTTCAGCATTGCGGAATAATCCGGTACCATCCCATTTGAAATCTGTGCCGGCTTGAACGGTGCATTCATTGCCGTGAAGGAGGCAAAGGAGGTTCCCCATTTCGTATTCAAGGCGCCGATATTATTGTTGTATTTCGTTTGCAGATGTGCAATCATAGCGCGTTTGGCATGGCTTTTGGCATCAGATGCATTCATGGCGAGAATGTTGCTGATCAGCAAATATTTACTATCCGTCGTCGCCGGGCTGCCCCAAGGAATTTCATTGTCGATATACACGCCGATGACCCAAGGGTCCTGGGCCACGCCATAGGCGAGAATCTGGTTCTGAACCATATTTTTGACGCTGGTCGTAAACTGCGGATCGTACGGGTCCGCAACCGTTCCCCATTCGCCGCTCGGAATCGTGGCATGTGTGCCCACATTGGTCCAGCCATTAGCGACATACGCCATTTTATGCTGTGAGCCTTTGCCAAAATACAGTGACGGCTCCGACCAGTTGCCCAGAGAATTGAAGCCCCAGTTCTTAAAGCGGGCTACAGAGATATTCTTCCACTGGTTCACATAATCATTTCCATACTTGCGCTCCAGGTTGGCAGAGTAATGGTTAAAGAGCCAGCCCTCGGTTTGTCCCAAAGGCGGACTGCCCACGGAGGTCGTATAGCGGAAATGCTTCCCGAGCGAGCTGTTCTTCGCCGGAAGATCCTTGAACATGCTGTCTCTTCCAGAGATCCAGGTGTGCATATCATCGAGACGGACTACATCAAGGCCGGTAGAGAAGAATAAATAGCCTTCCGGATCCACAAGCGTCCACTTCCCGGCATGCTGTGTCACTCTGAAATGGCCGGTAGCCTGCAGCTTGGGACCATTCTTCCAGCCACCGTACTGACTGAGAACGGCAGGCGGAGCTCCGTTGAGAGCTGCTGCCTCTTGTGCCTTGTCATCCAAAAGGTCCTGATCCTTGGTCACTTTGTCGCCCCAGTTCACGGCTGTATACTGTCCGTACTTATCTGCGATGCCGTTCAAATAGCTGGGGTCGGTATTGGGATCCTTAATGACCTTCAAATTGTCCAGCACGAGCGCCGAGCTGGCAGAAGGGTATAATTGAAAGAATTGCATGGAAACGATATTGCTGCTGTTTATCGTCTTATCGCCCCAGGCGTATCCCATTTGGGCGCCCGCCGGATTCGGTGGAAGGAACCGCATCCCCAGATCCAGCACGTTCGGGCTAAGGCTCAGGAAATAATTTTTAGTACTCTTGGCCTTCGCCACCGCTTGCGTGACGATCGAGTCCTTCACGCCATCCGCCTGTGCACTGTCGTCCACACGTAAATAGAATGTAATATCCTTATCTGTTGGATTCGTCAGCTCAAACGCAATGGCATTGCCGGAGCCTACATTCCACGGCGTAGACGGGGAGAACTGAACCGACGGGAAATCCCCTGCCGCATAATTAATCCGCAGCGCCTTGGAGCCCGTCGTATTCGTGACCACCTGGAGTGTGGCATTACTGCCGGTCACGTACGCAGGGACCGCGCCATTATCGAAATTCAAGGTGGGGAACGGGACCGCTGCTTCTACAGTACCGGGACTGCTCAGTAAAGACCCTGTCAGAATCAGAGCCATCACGCCTGCAAGCATTTTTTTCATTAACCTTGCCTCCTCATATGGGTTTTATTGCCTCAATAACAACGAATAATCGGTCTCCTCCCTTCCATGGACTGTGTCCAGGAATATAATTCCTGCTTCATCAGATTACTTAATCCTCACTTCAAAAGAATATGAAAATCTTAACTTTATTCTATTAAAATACATATATGTTAATTATTGTTTATCAACAAAAAGACTTTTCTCAGCAGTAGAGAAAAGTCTTTTTACGATTACAGGTCTTTTTAAATTAAGCCCGCCTTCTTCAGCATCCGTTCCAGCATGGCGGCGGTTTCGGCGCGGGTCACATAGGCCTTCGGTGCCAGCTTGCTGCCATCGCGTCCAAGAAGCAGGCCGGACTTGATGCCTGCAGCCAGGCTGCTCTTGGCATAAGAAGATGCTGTGCCTGCGTCCGTAAAGCTGCGAAGCAGCGCTTCGGCTTCCAAAGCCTCCACTTCTGCCTCCATACCCGCTACATGCATGCCTCGCTGGAGAATCGTCATAGCCTGTTCCCGCGTGATGCTGTCCAGCGGCTTGAACTGGCCATGATCATAGCCGGCAATCAGCTGCAGCTGTGCTGCCGCATTTACATAAGGACTGTACCAGCTGCCTGCCTCCACATCAGGGAATACAGTGCCTCCCTCGAGGGTATGCAGTCCCAGCGCTTTGACAACCATGGCTGCAAATTCAGCCCGTGTTACACTTCGATTGGGCTCAAAATCGCCTGCTCCTACGCCCTCCACAATCAGTCGCGAGCCCAGGTTCTGAATGATTGCCTCGGCCCAGTGATTCTGTACATCTGTGAAGCCGGCAGTATGATAGAGCAGCGTATAGATGCTGTTGGACATGCTGTTCATCACGGCATAATCCCGGCCGTTAATCGTGCTGAAGGCTGTTGGCACATGCGTGAACGCTCCATGATCCATGTACCTTACCCCAGTGGAAACATCATCCCGGGCAATACCGTCTGGCAGAGCAATCGCTCTTTCCACGAACCCGTTCAACGCGTTCACGGCTGTCGTCTTCTCGTTATAGCTAAGGCTGATCTCAAAATGGAAGGCCGGAGCTGCCAAGGTGTAGCCTTTTGCCGAAGCCGACCGCTTCACTGGCGCCATGTCAGCTTCCTCCAGCTGACTCATCCGGATGTCCATTCCGATCTCTTTTAAAGGAAGCTTCTCTTTCGCTGCGGCCGCTTCCCGCTCGGTCTGAAGAAGCTGCACGGGCAGCATATAAGCGAATTGCTCCGACACCAGCTCGATCGTCACCTCTTTATTTCCCAGCTCTTCCAGTACCTCGCCGCTGAACACACCGGCAACCTCGTGAGAGCTTCCGCTGACCGGAATACGGAGTGTTGAGCCGTTCGCAGCCTGCGACAGACTTTCCTTCAACGAGGAAGCATTCAAGGTTACTGTCGTAACGGATCTGCTGTCCCTGTTCTCCACAACCTGGCTAGCCAGACTACGGGATGGCTTGCCGTTGATCAGAATCGTAATCTCCGATTCCTTGACGGTGCTGCCGGAGCCCGGAGGGACAACAGGCGGAGCAGGAGCGGCAGGTGGTGCAGGCGTTACTGGCGGCACTCCTGGCGTGACCGGCGGTTCCTCCGGATCTACCGGCGGCACTCCTGGCGTGACCGGCGGTTCCTCTGGATCTACCGGCGGCACTCCTGGCGTGACCGGCGGTTCCTCCGGATCTACCGGCGGTTCCCCAGGCTCCGGCTCAGGCTCCGGTGCTGTCGCTGCAACTCCGATCACCACATGATCAAAGACCAGGGATGACCGATCAATCGGTGCCTGCGTTGGACTGAAAACATACCATTGAATGGACTTCACATTCTCAGTGTCAATATCCGCCGTTCTCGGGAAATTGCCATCTGCTAACCAGGTTCCTGATGCTTTTTGAAATTCAGAAATACTAATTTTACGTGACGCTCCTGCCGCCAGAGCATAATAATAGATTCCCTTGTGATCTGATTGGTCTGTAATCTCGACGCGCAGCTGTGCAGCCTGATTGTTCAGATTGGCCACATCGAAGGTGAATGGCTTGCCGCCCAGGCTCCACCCTTCCTCCGGCGCAGTAAACGTCAGACGGCCGGAATATTTACCGGTAGAATCCCATGCATAAGAAGTGAGCTTGTCAAAATCAACCTTCAGCGCTTGGGAACCCTCCGTTGCGTTCTGCGACACGACGGTGGCCGTTACAGAATCTGCATCGTATGTGTAGGCTGCAGATTCGCCGTCTTCAAAAGAAAACCGTGCTCCGCGGCTTCCGGTCGGCTCTGATTTAACGGTGGCGTACTGCTCAAAAATCGCCATAGCCTTATTCAGGTTCATCACCGCAGATTCTACCTCTTCCGCCGTTGCCAGGACATCCTCTGCTACAATCTCAGCCTTGGTTACTTCGATCGAAAGTGTATCGTGAATATGCTGCTTAATCCAGACTGCTCCCGGCTGCACTTCATTACCGGTAGCGGAGATTACGGTTTCAGACAGCGTCGATTTCGCTTCGGCGATCGGCTGGCGAAGTGCCTCCGTGTCCACACCCGAAGGAGCAGCTTGCTCATCATACTGAATGAGCTGGACACTCGTCACATAGCCGCCGCGATCCGGCACCCTAATCTCAATTGTGTTCTGGGCCAGCACCTTTGAAGGCTCCAGCTCAAACTCCGCATACGTCAACAGGTTTCCAGGCTTATTCGTGTAGTTTAGATCCTTAATGAAGGTTTGCTCTTCGGGCTCACCCGGATTGACCACAACCGTCATATCCCCGGCGAAGCCGCTGCCTGTTTTGCCAAAGCCGATCCGCAGTGTGGATTTGGCAAGCTGTGCTGCATCTTGCTGGATCGTCACCACAGCAGGCGCTTGATCACTCAGCGGAATCAGTTCCTCGGAGGCATAAGCAAATTCCCGGTTCCATGTTCCGGTAAAGTCAGGATTGGAGTCCAGCGTAATTTCAAAAATACTCATTTCCTGGACGCGCATATACACGTCCTCCAGGTCTGTAACCGTGTCCTCCTCATAGGTCAGTTCTCCTTTTTCGAGGAAGAAATGCTTTCTTGTTACGCTATCAATGTTGGCATTCCCTGCCAGCACATCCAGGTCAAGATGGACCCGCTGGGCATTCAGATTATGCACGGCGACATACAGCTTGTCGTTATACCGCACCGCATTCGTGTGGACGCGTTCATGATCGGACTGCGAAGGCAGATAGGCGCCCCGGTAGTCCTTCCACATATCCAGATATGCTTCCATCGGCGTCATCTCTTCCAGCAGGCCATTCTTGTTCTCGTTATATTTGTAGAACGTGCCGGTAGAGTCCGGTTTCCAGTTAATAATCGGATACAGGTAAGGCACCAGCATGCCGATCGAATCGGAATAGTTCATGAAGCGAAGCATGTAACCATTAAAGGCAACCAGCTTTTGAAAATAGTCTGCATCGCTTCCAGCGGTGTTGTACGTGCCTTCCTCGGTAATGTAAATCGGCTTCACGTTATCGGTGTTCACCATATGCGCGTTCAGCAGATCCAGTACCGCTTCCAGCCGTCCGCTCAGGAAGCCGTCCGAGTTGTTTTCCCGGTCATGAATGAACAGGTTGGCATTCTCGTAGAAATGGTGGGAGTACCAATCCAGTGAATCCTTGGTTTCATCCATAAACTTCAACTGAGCGCGAGCCTCATCGAAGTCATTTTTCTCCAGGTACATAAAGGCACTGCTCGGTCCGCCTACGAGAACATCAGGATTCTTTGCTTTAACCGCTGCTGCTACCTTGTTGTGGAACTCAGACAAATAGCCCCATGCCTTGTCCGGCTCGGATTGAAGGAACCACCACTCCTGCGGAATTGTGGATTCATTCTTCACTTCAACATATTTCGGCCCCAGGCCATCCAATCGAGTATCAATGCTCTTGATCAGCTGGGCCGAAGCCTCAGCAGCAGCATCAAAATGCTCGTATCCCGGGGTACCAAAATGCTCGGATTGTCCGGATTCCGGATTTTCCCACATCCATTTCGGCCACCCATCCATCGTAAGCACGTAATCTTTCCCGATCGAAGGATAAAGACTTTCGAATTTATGAATGGCCGGCTGGCTTTTGGTATAGATCTTGTTGACCTCTGTGAAATCTGCATAGCCTGGACGCGCCGGATCTTCCTTCAGCCCGGCCCAGTCCGTCAGCAGCTTATAATGGAAAGCCCCGCGTCCCGGGATAAAGCCCCAATCTTTGGTGGTCTTGTGATAGGCTTCATCCAGTACCGTGAATTCTCCGCCCGCCTGCTCGATGCCGATCGGACCGCTGTTGATGTGATAACGCTTGAACACGTCCTCCGGCAGCTTGTTCACACCGTTCATGCTCAGATTTGTAAGCGCATCCACTTCGACGGAAACGTCAAGAATGTCCTTATCTTCACCAAGGACGGTCCACGCGGAAATGTCGAACTCCAGGGGTACCCCTTCTTCTTCCCAGTGATACACACTGCGAAGCGTACCATTGCCTTTAATCTTCATCTTATAGCCTTCATACACATTCTCACCGTTGTCCTTGATCAGCCAAGGATGGGTAATCGCTTCGGAAGGGTTCGATTCCTGAAAGCCCATTTTGGTATAGTTGGTATACAGTCCCGTGAGCTTGTCTTTCCAGCCTCCGTTCTTGAATACTGTCCACTCGGTTTCCACACCATTCGGATCGATAATGTACAGCTCCATCGTCTGAGCTGCCGAGCCCTCGAACCGGACGTCACTGAACAGACGCCATATTCTGGCATCCTGGTCTGGAATGTCGATGACCTCTTCTCCATTAATTTCTAAATATTGACCCTCCGGATATTGCAGGAAATTCATCCGCTGAATCCGGCTTTCGCCATTGATGCTGTTAAAATACGCTACTGCATCCTCCCCGAACTTAGCCTTATAGAACTCCGCGACTTCCGGAATCGTATCAAAGTCTGCTTTGTCTGTACGAATATTCTCCGGCAGCTCATCCATATTCGGCGCGGCATAGCCCGCCGGGGCAGTTGAAGCAAAGAATGAAGTAATGAGCAGTGCCGAGCAGAGCAGCCCTGAAAGGATTCCCTTCCATTTTTTTCTGTTCAAAATCAGTGGCTCCCTTCTATTAGAAGAACTCCCGGAAACAGCGCAGCTTGCTCTGTTCCCGGGGTAACTTGATTATTGTGCGCTCATAAAGCGGTCGTACGCCGTTTGGTAAATGGCAACCAGCTCATCCACCTTCATTTTTTTCAGGTTGGCCATATAGCTGTCCCATTCCTTCTCTACACCGCCTTCAAGCAGCCATTTTGCACTGGTCTGGCTAATATAGCTGTTCAGATCGGTATCCAGCGTCTTAATCTTCTGGGATTCCTCCGCCGTGAACATCACACCCGGGAACGTTTCCGAAGTCATGTAAGGAAGATAATGTTCTTTGATGCCGTCAATCTTAATTTTATCCTTCTCTGCCAGAGCCAGGCGGGTGCCATACGTTTCTTCAAGAATGGCATAAGGCGCTTCAACCGGTGCCGTCTTGAAAACATACTGATCTGTTGTCATTCCGGCCGGCGCTTCTTTCAGTGTCAGCTGACCGTCTTTATCCTCCAGCGTTACGCCGATCGGCCCCCAGCCTGCTTCAATAGACGTATCTGTAGCGTAAGCGAGGTCCATCCACTGCATGGTCAATTCCGGATGCTCGTTCACCGCTGTCATCGAGAAGGCAAATGGATTGACACCCTGGTTATTGCCCAGTGACTTTCTCCATACCTGGTCGCCGTTCGGGCCCTTTAAGGCCGGTACTACGACATATTTAGGATCATTTTCCGCACCTACGATGGAGAAGGCGTTCCAAGAAAAGAAGCCGCCCAGACGCTGCTCGGTACCACTGCCCTTGCCCACGAGCTGATTGCGGTCCTGAGCCAGACTTTCCTTGTCAAACAGACCGTCCTTGAAATACGTATGGAAGTAAGCGATGCCTTCTTTATATTCCTCTTCCATCGCCGAGAAAACAACTTTACCATCTTCGACAAACATATGGTTCGCAGAATCCGCGCGTCCAAAGGCGCCGAACAGGGAACCGATTCCATTCACATTATAGTTGGCAAAATCCCATAGGAAAGAGAACGGAACCTCATCGTTCTTGCCATTGCCGTTCGGATCCTGTGTCTTGAATGCTTCCAGCACCGTCTTCAGCTCATCCGTAGTCTTCGGCACTTCCAATCCGAGCTGATCCAGCCATTCCTTGTTCAAGTACATCATATCCGGAGAGAGCCACAGCATCAGCTCCCGGATGCTTGGAAGCGAGTATATGTGGCCATCCGGTGCCGTCATAATGCTCTTGAATTCCGGATTTGCTTCAATCAGAGCCGTCAGATTCGGCATGGTTTCCTTGTTGATATACTCCTCCAGCGGTACCAGCATGCCTTGGCCGCCGTAATTGATCACATCATTGCCAGACAAGGCCAGTGTGCCATAGAACGCATCCGGCAAATCTCCGCTGGCCAGAATAAGATTCCGCTGCTCCTCGCATTGCGCAAACTCCAGATCTGTCCATTCAATCTGCACATTCGTTTTCTCTTCATATTGCTTGAAGAAATCCATTTCCTCGAATGGCCCGTTATTCGGATGCTTACAGGTTGCCATCTTCAGCGTGACTTTCTCGCTAAGTGGAAATACGCCCTCATTGTCTCCATTCGGTGCCTCCGGGTCTTTGGAAGTGTCTGTGTTGCTGGTGCTCTCGGATGTCTTCGAATCGGATCCGCTGCCGTCTCCCGAGCAGCCGGCTAACAGGGAAAGACTCATCACCATGACCATAAACAAAATGAACCATTGTTTCCAATTTCTCAAATTCATGACCTCCTAAAATGGTGTTTCTATGCGCTTACAGAGAGGAGTCGTTGACGCCGGGCACTCACCTCCTAACCAGCTTTAGAAGCGACATGTCATTAGCCTTTGATGCTGCCGATCATGACTCCCTTAACGAAATAATTTTGCAGGAACGGATACAGAATCAGCAGCGGCAGTGCCGCAATGATGATCATGCCGTATTTAATCAGCTCTGCTGCTCTCAGCTGATCGCCCATGGAGGATAAATCTGTCATCATGTCATTCTGGATCTGGTTCTCGATCAGGATCGAGCGAAGCACGAGCTGCAACGGATACAATTCCTGGTCTCGCAAGTAGATTAAGGCATTAAAGTAGGAGTTCCAGTGGGCTACGCCATAGAACAGAATCATGATCGCGATCAAGGCCTGAGACAGTGGAAGCACCATCCGCCAGAAGAACATGGCATCCGAGCAGCCATCCATTTTGGCCGCCTCCAGAAGCTCATCCGGAATGGTGGATTGAAAGAACGTCCGTGCGATAATCAGATTCCATGCGCCTACAGCGTTAGGAATAACCATCGCCCATACAGAATCCAGCATGCCAAGCTCCTTCACGGTCAGATAGGTTGGAATGAGCCCCCCGCTGAAGAACATGGTGAATGTAATGATCAGCATGATCGTGTTGCGGCCTGGCATATCCTTGCGGGACAGTGCGTATGCTGCGGGCAGCGTCAGGCCAAGATTAATGACCGTCCCCAGAATGGCGTAGATAAATGAGTTCTTGTAGCCGATCCAGAGATTCTCGCTCTCCAGAATTTTCTTGTAGCCATCCAGACTGAACTTTTCCGGCCAGAGCAGTGTTGTCTGAACCGCACCGGGATCCGTAACGGAAGCTATCACCACAAAGTACAGCGGATAAATAATGATGATAAGCCCGGTAAAAATGACAAGTAAATTGATTCGGTCGAACCAGATGTCCGCCTGACTGCGCTTGAACAATGTCATCCCTCCTTCGTCCTTACCATAACGACGTGTTCGATGTTTTCTTGGCGATTTGATTGACACTGAGCAGAATTACGAAATTGATGATGGAGTTGAACAGCCCTACTGCTGTTGAGAAGCTATATTGCGCTCCTACCAGGCCAGTTTTGTACACGTATGTAGAAATGATCTCTGAGGTGGGCAGGTTGAGCGGTGTTTGCATCAGGTACACCTTTTCAAAGCCGAGGCTCATGATGTTCCCGGTGCTCAGGATAAGCAGAATTACTGCGGTAGGCATAATGCCCGGGATGTCGATATGCACAATACGCTGAAATTTATTCGCTCCGTCCACCACGGCCGATTCATGAAGCTCGGGACTGATGGACGTCAGTGCAGCCAGATAGATAATGGTGCCCCATCCGGTGTTCTGCCAGATCTCGGACAAGACATAGACACTTCGGAACCAGCCCGGATCGCCCATGAAGAATACCGCTTCTCCGCCGAGCCCTTCAATCAGCTTGTTTATGAAGCCGGTTTGGGGGGACAAGAACAGGAAGAGCATGCCCGCAATAACGACTGTGGAAATAAAATGCGGCGCATAGATGATCGTCTGAACGAATTTCTTGAATCGCTTGTGCATCAGCTGGTTCAGCATCAGTGCCAGTATGATCGGTGCCGGGAAGCCGAGGATCAGCTGCATTAGACTGAGCTGAATCGTATTCAGGATGATCTTGGTAAACTCAAAGGAATTAAAAAAGCGCTCAAAATGCTCAAAACCGACCCAGGGACTTTCCGAAATGCCCTTAAAGGCCATGAAATTCTTGAACGCGATCTGAACACCGTACATCGGGACATAATGAAAAACGACGTAATACAGCAAAGCCGGAAGTACGAACAGGTATAGCTGATAGCTTTTTAGCAGGCGTCCGGCTTTCTGCTTTAGCGGGGTTGTCTGCCTGTGCAGCGGAGCAGGAAGCTTCTGGACTTCATTCACTTTTTGCATCTCTAGCACTCCTTCTGAAATAATCTGGATCCGAAAGCTCACCTCTCTCTTCTTGAAAGCGATTTCAACTATTTGATAGTTTTTGAAACAAATAACCATAATTACACGTAATATTTAATTAATCGAAACTTGTTTCGTTTTTATTATAAAACCGCTATCATTTTACGTCAATCCCCAATTAAAAGGAATATAAGAAAAGCTGTTAATAACAGTCAGCGAAGTGCTAACTGCTCTTAACAGCTTTTTAGACACATGGGTATCAAGCAGCTAAACGCCAAATTCCACCTTTACTCCGTTCAGCGTCTCCTTGCCTACGCCCCCGTTATGCGATAGGTATCCAGGCGATCGGTGCGGATCAGCTCTCGCAATAGCCGCTCGGTCATCTCCAAGCGCAGCTGCTGATACTGCGGCTCTGACCATACATTCCGTTGCTCATAAGGATCTGCGGCCAAATCAAACAGCAGCCCCTCCTCTGTGTTTGTAAACAGCGTCAGCTTATACTGCTCCATCACGAGGGAACGCAGACGGGTCGTCTCCGGGGCATACCAATCCTCATCATATTCAATCAGCGCCGGCCGAGGCTCCAGTGCTGCGCCGGATTCCACGGCAGCACGCAGGCTTCGCCCGGGAAGTCCCCAAGGCTTGGCGCTATATACCCCGCGAGTATCGAGACAAGAGGGAGCTATTCCCGCAAAATCCAGAACGGTCGGCACAAAGTCAAGCAGGCTGACGACTGCTTCTGGCTGCACGCCCTGGGCGGTGCTCCCCGGAGATTTCCACAGGAAAGGAACATTGAACAGCTCCTCCCACGGCCATTCTGCTTTCGTCAGCAATCGGTGCGACCCCAAATATTCTCCATGATCTGCCATGAAGGTAATCACCGTATTCTCATACAGCCCAAGCTGCTTCAGCTTCCCCAGCACCTCCCCAATGCAGCTGTCCACATGCGAAATCATGCCATAGGTTTGAGACAAAATCTCTCTCAGCACCGGCTCATCAAAATCAGAGTGTCCGGGATGCACGTCTCTCAGCCCTTTTAGAAAATCGATCGAGTCCGCCTCTGTGTCCCAGTGCTCCGGCAGCGTCAACTCTTCCGGAGGGTACATTTCACTATATGGTCGGCAGGCTGCGAACGGATGATGCGGGTCCGGGAAGGAGCACCAAAGGTAGAATGGCTGATCGGAGCGAAGGCTCTCCAGGAATGCCGAGGAGCGGCGTGCGATCCACCGGTTGTAGTGAAGCCGCTCCGGCAGGTCTATTTTCCAATTCTGGTCATACTGTTCATTCTTGGCGTACGATCCCTCTCTCAGCAGCGCCCGGCCGCCTCCCGGCAGCTCCTGCTCCAGCCAACTTAAATAATCGCCATAGCAGTCCACATGGCCGCCGACAAGCTCAGTTGCTTCATAGCCATAGTATCCTTGAGGAAGAGACGTAATCTCTCCACGCTCCCACCGTTCCCGGCTCTCCCAAGAGAATTCCATCTCTCCGCCCTTACTTACCGAGCCAACCGGCTGATGATGCAGCTTACCGACCGCATGGGTCACATACCCGTGCTGTTTGAGTATGGCAGGCAGGGTAGGAAGCCATTCCGGCACTTTATTTCCATTGGTGAGGCACCCGTGCTGCCGAGGAGTGAGCCCTGTCAGCAGCGTCGCCCGCGAGGGCATACATACCGGATTGTTGCAGTAGGCTCTGGCAAAAGAAATCCCTTCCCGGCCCAGTTGATCCAGATTCGGCGTCTTTACATCGGGATGGCCATGCAGAGACAGGCTGCGGGCTTGCATCTGATCTACGACAAATACGACAAAATTCGGTCTCATTCGGATTCCCCCATCCTGTTAAGCGTTGACTTTCACGATGCAGGTATTAGACACCAGGTGATGATCGGCGCAGCTTGCGCGGACCATCAGCGTGCCCGGCCTCAAGCCCTGAACAATCATCAGCCCCCGCCCCTGGTCGGTTACCAGGCGTGTGCTCTGAAAGGGCTGGACATTGTCTGCACTGCCGTTATCCACACCCAGAATCCGGGCCTCTCCCTCCACCTGAAAGTGAAGACAGAGATTTTGATTTCGGATGATTGTTCCGTTCGCATCCAGCAGGTTCGCTGTCACATGAACGACTGAATCAGCGTCCACCTTCACCTGCTCCTGATCCACTTCAATTTGAATACGGTGTACCGGGCCGACCGTGCGAAGCCTTTCAACAATTTCCTGGTCTCCGCACCGGCCGACCGCCTTCAGTTCTCCGGCAGCAAACGGCAGCACCCACTTGTAAATATGGTCCTCAAAGTCTCTAAGACGCTGTACGGAAATAAGCCTGTCATTGTGATACAGACAAATTTCTTCACAGTTGGAATACATTTCGACGACAACCTGTTCCTCATCACAGTAATTCCAATGGGCAAACACATCATGCCAGAACCATACGCGCTCCTGCCACCCGCCTTCAATGCGCTCTACCAGCTCTCCAGATGCGCTCATTTGATATAATGATTTCTCCAGTGTTTGGGTAGCAATGTACAGATGAGGCTCCTCACTCCACAGACTTTTGAACATGTGATAAGAGGGCTTGTCGAACCCGGCCAGGTCCAGCAGCCCTGCCTCAGAGCCCTTAAGTGGAAACGGCTTTCGTCTCGCTTCCCCCATATGATCAATCCCCGTCCACAAAAAGATTCCGGCAACATGCTCCCGCTCCAAAACCGCCTTCCATTCATGCCACTGGGCTACATTCTCCGTGCCCATAATCGGCTTGTCCGGGTAATACCGCTTCCCGTAGTCATAGATGACCCTTCTGTAGCTGTAGCCAGCCAGATCAAGCTGATCAATATAGCCGGATTCATAGCTGGCGCTGGGCAGAATACAATTGGCGGTGACGGGCCTTGTGGTATCAAGCTCCTTCGTCCAGCGCACCAGCATGCCTGCTGTGGTATCAATGTCATACCGGTCACGGGGCATACGAGAGATTAGCTCGGATATCGTCTCCTTACTGTTCGGAGGCAATGTCCAGAAATAATTGCCCGAGGCACTCATGCCGAAATATCCGGTCGCCGCGTTATATTTCGGATAGGTCCATTCAATTTCATTGCCGATGCTCCATTGAAAAATACACGGGTGATTGCGATCTCTGCGCATCGTATCCTGCAAATCAGCTTGTGCATACTCTCGGAAAAACTCTGCATGACCCTGCGTGATGTCATCCACGCTCTGCTCATTTCCGTTATAGCGTTTATCCTTCGGATAATCCCACTCGTCAAAAAACTCTTCCTGCACGAGAAATCCCATCTCATCGCACAGATCCAAAAAATCTTCGGAGGCCGGATTGTGTGCAGTCCGGATGGCGTTGCAGCCGCACGCCTTCAGCTTCTGAAGTCTCCGCCGCCAAACATCCAGAGGTACCGCAGCGCCGACCATCCCTCCATCATGATGAAGATTGACCCCCTTGATCTTCATGCTTCTTCCATTAAAGAAGAAGCCCTTGTCTGAATCAAAACGAAAATCCCGGAAACCGATACGTTCTTCTACCTCTTGAAGAACCTTCCCGTTATCTATGATTACGGTTACAACTTTATACAGTCTGGCATCTTCAATCTCCCACCGCTGCGGCTGGGAAATTTCCAGCTCAAATTCAAGCTTCACCCCTTCCCCTGAAGGGATGGCTATCACTCTGGTTTGAAAAGCTGCTTGCTGTCCATCAGGACGGTAAACGGTTATTCTGATCTCCGGTATCTTCTGATCATCGGAATCATTGTTTAGCTGAATCCGGCTTAGCAGCGTGCCTTTTTCGTCATCCAGCCGGGGCGTCGTATGATAGGTGCCCCATACCGGAATATGAAGCTGTGGCAGAAGGTGAAGCGCCACTTTCCGGTAAATGCCCGAGCCTGTGTACCAGCGGCTGTCGGCATACCGGGTCCGGTCTACCTTGACGGCAATAACATTCTCCTCGCCGGCTCCGTTCAACTGATCGGTAATTTCAATCAGGCATGGGGAGTAGCCGAAGGGATGAAAGCGAACAAGGCTGCCATTGCAATAGATGCTTGCCCGGTTATAGATGCCATCAAAGTTAAGAAACACCTTCTGTCCCGTCATCTCCGGCGAAGTTATAAAGCGCTTTCTATACCAGCCGGTACCGCCCGGAAGATAACCTGTAGACGCCTCAAGTTCCGGATCAAACGGAAATTCCACGCTCCAGTCATGCGGCAGCTGCACCGTACGCCAGGTAGAATCATCAGTATGTAAAAGATGCGGAGCCTCGGGCTCCTCCAGTGTAAAACGCCAATCCTCATTCCAAGGTATGCCTCTCATTCATTGATCTCCTTTCTTTGATTGCAGCCTGAATACTCACTGTTTAGACCCTACTTCAGGTAAATCATCGGCCTGTGATGAAATAATCACAGGCCGATGAAGGTGTACTATAAATAATTCATGTAAATGGTCCGCTTCTGCAGGTACCCTTCAAGACCATACTCGCCGTCTTCTCCACCGAGTCCGCTCAGCTTGTGACCGCTATGGTAGCCCTGCATGCAGCCGGACATGCCCTGATTCAGGAATACGGTTCCGACCTGAAGCACATCCGTACCGTGCATCATTTTCTTCATATCATTCGTGAACAGGTAAGCCGACAAGCCCAGCTCGCTGGCATTGACGATGTCAATTGCCTCTTCGAAGCTGGAGATCCGAACGATCGGAAGCACCGGTCCAAAGATTTCTTTTTGCGCTGCAGCCATATCCGGCTTCACATCCACCAGAATGGTCGGCTCATACCAGTAACCTTTGTCAAAAATACCGCCGCTCGGGCGTTTGCCGCCCCACGCGATGGAAGCGCCCTGGGCTACCGTTTCCTGCACAATGTCGTCAATCTTGATCAGGTCATTGCCGTTCGCTTTCGGTCCCATCGTGACCGACGGATCAAACGGATCCCCGACCTTGATGGATTTCATATGCTCCAGCAGCTTCGCGGTAAATTCATCGGCCACCTTCTCATGGACCAGCACCATCTCACTGCACACGCAAACCTGACCGCAGTTCGCGAATCGTGCAGATACCGCCGCTTCCGCTGCTTTATCAATATCTGCATCCTCCAGCACGATGAACGGAGCCTTGCCTCCCAGCTCCAGAGATAATGCGGTAATATTGTCGGAAGCGGCCTTATAAATCTGCTGCCCTGCACGGACGCTGCCGGTAACCGTAACCAGCTTGGTGATCGGGCTGCTGACCAGCAGCTGTCCCACCTCGGCGCCGGTGCCGGTCACGAAATTGGCAACGCCAGGCGGAAACCCTGCTTCGTGAATTAAATTGAAAAATTCAGCTGAGGCAATCGGCGTCAATTCGTGCGGCTTAATGATCATCGTATTGCCAGTGACGAGCGCTGGTCCAAGCTTTCTGCCAAGCAAGGCAAGCGGATAGTTCCAGGCACACAAGCCAATCGTCACGCCGTAAGGAACCTTGCGGATTTGGAGGATCTCTCCTTCCCGGTTCGAAGGCAGAATGTCGCCTTTGATCTTGTTCGCAGACTCGGCAGCATACATCATGTAGGCCATGGTGTCGTCCACCTCGCCCAGCGCCTCGCCATAGGTCTTGCCCTGCTCCAGCACCAGCAGCCTGGCGAGAAAATCCCGCTTCTCCTTCACCTTCTCTACCAGCTTGACGAGATAGGCAGCACGTTTGACAGCTGGAAGCCGCTGCCACTGCAGCTGTGCTTTCTCCGAGGATTCCAGCGCCTTCTGTACATCTGATGCCGCAGCGTCGCTGACCCGCCCGATAACTTCCTCATTAGCGGGATTCTGCACCTCGATCAGCTTGGCGGATGAGGAGTCTACCCACTGACCGTCAATGTACAAGCGGTAGTATTCTTGACCATTATGTTCTGCTTTCATCATTTCCTACACATCTCCTTTGGCGTTCAATATGCGTCAATCAGTAAGTTTAAAATAACAGAACAAATACCATTAATAAAATAATGATTTATATTTTCGATATATAGTTCCAATTTATAAATGATTATACAGTTGATGAATGTGAGTGGCAACCTTATTTTACAAAGTAAACCGGGGCCGAAGTACAGTCAGTTATTCATCCTCCGCGAAAACCGGGAGCAGATGAAACTCAAACGTAAACTGCTTCTCATTCATTTGATACTCTTCCGCCAGCATCGGTCCGCACGCATGAGAGCCTACACCACTCATCTTGTAATCCAGCTGAAGAATGGTTTCCTTGCGTTTCTGAAGCTCATGGGCATGCTTTGCTTTTGTCAGGTCACCAGGTAGGAAATGCGAGACGTTAAACGAAAAAGGCTGACCGGCTTCACAGCGAAGACCCATCCCCAGCTCATTAGTGACCCTGGCCCATTCCGTACCCCACCGGGAGCCTGTCTCCTGCGGCATAATGTATGTCTCGGCCATTTCGTCTGCCGTATGCCTGTATTTGCCCTTGCGGACACTATAGCGTTTATCAATGTAGCTTTCATGCGGACCGTAACCGTAATATTCCACTTGGTCCAATCCTTCCGGCAGCACAAGCTGCAGTCCGAAACGGGGCAGGAAATCAATCTCTTCCTTCACCTGTGCCGTGACCTTAACCCAGACGCCCCCGCCAGGCGTGAAGCACCACTCGGCTTCACCTCGTACAATCGGCTTTCTGGTATATACGCCGAGCGAGAATTTCACCTTCACCCGAACCTCCTGCTCCGGAGATTGACTCCATTCACAGGCGTATACCTTCATGCCGGCATGCTCCAGCCCTTCGTAAGCCCAGCGCCGGGTCAAATTCATATCATTATCAATCGGTGCGCGCCACATATTAAATGAAGGCGGCTCTTGAATCAGCGGCACCCCATGTTTCGATAACTCCACGGGCATGCCCTTCTTTAGATCAAACACATGCCGGAAATCCAGGCCCTCAAGGCTCAGCATGCCCCGCTGCTCTGTCGCCGTCAGCATCCTCCAAGGGCTGTCCGCTGCAGGCTGAAGACTTCTTGCACTTTCCGGTTTCACGATGAACTGGCTAAACATGATTTCATGTCCGCGTTCAGCCCAGCCGCTTTGTTCCTTCAGGCAGCAGGTAATCGTTAGCACCAGCTCCCCCGGGATCGCAGCATTAAAATCCACTTCAAGCTTCACCTCTGCATGAGCATGAGGGGGTGCAGGCACATGCTGGAATTCACCCTGCTGAATGACCTCTCCTTCGCACTCCAGCTTCCAATAAAAGATCAGGTGAGACAAGTCATTGAAATCATACAGATTATGAATTCTCAGCCGGCCCTCTTGCAGCTTTACCGCCTCGATCCGTACCGGCGCAATGATCTGCTTCAGCTCCAGCAATCCCTTGTGCGGCTTTCGATCCGGGGAAACCAGACCGTCAATGCAGAAGTTTCCATCATTCGGCTTGTCGCCAAAATCGCCGCCATAGGCATAGTAGCGCTCGCCCTGCTCTGTTCTCCTCTCTATCCCGTGATCGCACCACTCCCATACACAGCCGCCCATCAGCTTCGGATAGGCATAAATGACGTTCCAGTAGTCCATCAGGTCACCCGGCCCATTGCCCATGGCATGGCTGTATTCGCACAGAAACAGCGGCTTCTTGCTGCCTGCATCCTTGGCATAGGCTTCAATCTGAGATACGGATGCGTACATCCGGCTTTCCATATCCAGCGCTTCGGTGTCGGCATTCCCCCTGTACTGCGGGGCAGCGCCTTCATAATGCACGGGACGGGAAGGATCACGCTGACGGGTCCATTGCGCCATGGCGATATGATTCACCCCATAGCCGGACTCATTCCCCATCGACCAAATGACGACGCAAGGCTGATTCTTGTCACGTTCCACCATCCGCTTCGCCCGGTCTATAAAAGCATGCTCCCAAGCGGTATCATTGGACAGCTGGTGGAAGTCGTCATAGGACTGCATTCCTTCGCCCTTCTCCATGTTTCTCCAGTTATCTGCAATCGCCAGGCCATGGCACTCCAGATCTGCTTCGTCAATCACATAGAAGCCATATTGGCTGCACAGCTCCAGAAACCGGGGGTCATTCGGGTAGTGAGAGGCACGAATCGTATTCACATTATGTTGTTTCATCAGCTTCAAGTCTTCAATCATATGCTGCAGCGGAATGGTCTGCCCGAGCTTGGGATGAGAATCATGGCGGTTCACACCCTTCAGCTTTACCGGCACGCCGTTAATCTGGAAGACGCCCTCAGAGATTTCCACCCGCCGGAAGCCGACTGTAAACCGTAGAACCTCATCCCCGCAATAGAGCAGCAGCTCATACAGCACCGGTGACTCCGCACTCCACAGCATGGGATTCTCTACCTTCATGGCGAGGACGCCGCTAGAGTCTATGAAGTCTTGCACCACAGCAAGCTCCAGTCCATCAGGGGATGACAGCACCGCTGAAACCTTTACGGCACCCGTGGTTTCCAGCCTGATGTCAAGCAGCGCTTCTTGATCATCTGCCTGTAGGGTAGTCTGCACAAACACATCCCTCACATGATTGCGGTCTCGAGCAAGCAAATAGACATCCCGAAAAATGCCGGAATATCTCCACAAATCCTGATCCTCTAAATAGGTACCATCGCAATATTTCAGCACCATCACAGCCATCCGATTTCTACCCGGAACCAGATATGGCGTCAGGCAGAATTCAGCCGGTACCCGGCTGCCCTGACTGTAGCCGACCAGCTGGCCATTCACCCATACGTAGAAGCAGGCGTTCACGCCTTCAAAAACAACATAGCCTTCCTTATCCTGCCACGCCTTCGAAACCTGAAAATCCCGGATATACAAGCCTGCCGGATTGTCATCCGGAACAAAAGGCGGGTCACAGGGAATCGTGTAATTGACATTAGAGTAATGCATCTGGTCGTAGCCATGGGTTTGCCAGCAGGAAGGCACCAGCAGCGAATCCCAGCCCTCTGCCGGATACTCTGCTTCATAGAATCGCTCTTCAACCTGCTCTACGCTGTGATGATATTGAAATTTCCATTCCCCGTTCAGGGTCTGATAGTACGGAGAACGGCCTCTTTTTAACGAAGCGGCCTCTTCCCTGCTTGAGTAGGGGATGTAATAGGCCCTCGGTAACTCCCGGTTCACTTCAACAATCCCAGGTTTTTCCCAATACTTTTCCAGATTCAACATTCACCTTCACTCCTTATTCTTTGACAAGAAGAGCACTCGTTCCCTGTGGAATTCGAGTGCTCTCCTCGGCACATCTTCAGCTTCTATTATCGACCCATCCAGCCGCCGTCTACCGTTACAATGGTGCCGGTTACATAATTTGAGGCTGGCGAGGCCAGATAGATCACGGCTCCGTTGAGGTCCTCCGGTCTGCCCCAGCGGCCGGCAGGAATTCGGCTCAGAATTGCTTCATACCGGTCCTTGTCATTGCGAAGCTGCTCGGTATTGTCTGTTTCGATATACCCCGGTGCAATCGCATTGACCTGAACACCCCGGGAAGACCATTCATTCGCCAATGCCTTCGTCAGCTGCCCGATTCCGCCTTTACTGGCGGCATAGCCCGGAACGCTAATGCCCCCCTGGAATGTGAGCAATGAGGCCGTAAAGATAATTTTGCCGCTGCCTTGCTCCAGCATGCCCTGCCCGATTTCTCTGGCCAGTATAAACTGTGAGTTCAAATTGACCTCGATCACATGATCCCAATAGTCATCCGGATGCTCTGCAGCGGGCTTGCGCATGATGGTTCCAGCATTGTTTACCAGAATGTCCACCTGCCCATGCTCTTCCTTCACCCTGGCTGCAAAGGCAACCAAAGCTGCACGGTCACTGAAATCACAGGCATAGCCGGAAAAAGAACGACCGGTGCGAAGAACCTCCTGCTCAATCTCGCTTCCCGATTCCTCCAGTGTCGCACTGACTCCGATCACATCGGCCCCGGCCTGTGCCAGTGCGAGCGCCATAGATTTGCCAATCCCGCGCTTGCAGCCTGTCACAAGTGCCTTCTTCCCTTCCAGTCCGAACCATTGCTGAATACTCATATTACTGCATCCCTTCATTGCAGCGGATCAGCACCTTCATCGCTCCGCTGCCGGATTCCATTTGTTCAAAGCCCGCTTGAATTTCATTCAGCGGATAGACCTCACTAATAATCTGGTCCAGAGCCAGCTCTCCGCCCGCCACCAGTGCGATCGCTTTCTCAAAATCCTCATGCTCGTACACACGCGCGCCTACCAGCTTCAGCTCTCTCCAGAAGAAGCGGTGCAGATCTACCGGTACCGGCTTGCTGAATATGCCAACGATCACAATCGTACCGCGAGCCTTGGGCAGCTTGGTCATTACCTCTGCTCCTGCAAGAGAGGAGGTCACTTCAAACACCACATCGGCGCCACGACCGCCTGTCACTTTCTGAACGTATTCGGCCAGATCCACTTCCTTGGAGTTGCATGTATTAAGGCCCAGCTGCTGCAGCAGCGTCAGGCGGTAAGGATTAATTTCAGCGACGGTGACAATAGCGCCGGCGGCTTTCGCAACCATGGCGATTAAGGTCCCGATCGGTCCCCCGCCGATTACGACAACCTGATCCCCCGCGGTCACATTGCCCAGCCTGACATCATGGCATGCTACCGCGAGCGGCTCAATTAGTGCGCCGTACTTCAAGCTCAGCTCCTCCGGGAGGCGATGCAGCGTCTTGGCGGGAACGGTCCAGAACGATTGAAAAGCGCCATCTGTCTCAATCCCCATAAACTTCAAATTGTGACATATATGGCTGCAGCCGTCTTGGCAAGCAGGGCATTCTCCGCAGGAGTCAAGCGGCATCACCGTCACCTTGTCACCCGGCTTGAATGCCGTAACCTGAGCCCCGATCCGCTCGACGACGCCCGACATTTCATGTCCAATCACCTGCGGCATGGTGACGCGATGATCCATGTGCCCATGGTATATATGAAGGTCAGTACCGCAGATGCCAGCATAACCGACCCGAATCTCAACCTCCTGTGGTCCCGGCTCCCGGCGTGCAATGGTGCCTACAGTGATGCTCTTGTTCCCTTTATAAAATGCTGCTTGAATATCCATCTTCATTGACTCCTCTCATGAATATTAAATTTCGAACTTAGAATGTCTCCTGATAAGGCTTTAGCAATTCCCAGTCAAATTCGACGCCCGTACCAGGCTTATCCGGCGCGATCGCCCGCCCGTCACGAATGACCAGCGGCCGCTTCGTATATTGATCAATCGGAAAGCTGTGAACCTCCAGATACGAGGCATTTGGCATCGCAGCCATCAGACTGACATGAAGCTCCTGCATGCCATGGGTACACACTGGCAGGTTATAGGCATAGGCGAGGTTAGCCACCTTCAGCCACCCGGTAATTCCGCCGATATTGGAGGCGTCCGGCTGCGGGAAATCAATCTGTCCGCGGGTAATCATATTGACGAATTCATAGACCGTGTGAAAATTTTCCCCCGCCGCAAGCGGGAGCCCGCCTTCGCTGCCAATTCGGCGAAAGCCGTCATAGTCATCCGGAATGGTCGGCTCCTCCAGCCAATAGATGTTATAGGGTTGCATTAGCCTTGCAGCCTTGACGGCCGTCTCAACGGTCCATTTCATGTTCGCATCCACCATGAATACGCATTCAGGTCCGATCAGCTCCCGGACTGCCGCTACGCGTTCAATGTCCTCGGCAAGCCGCTCTTGACCAAGCTTGATCTTGACCGCATGAAATCCTTTGTCCAAATAGCCCTGGACGTTTCTGAGCAGCTTCTCTTCCGAGAAATTTAAGTCAATTCCCCCAGCGTAAGCCTTGGTCGAGGAGGCATTTCCGCCGAGCAGCTTCCACAGCGGCTCATCAAAGCTCCGGCCCCGCAGATCCCAAAGGGCAATGTCAATCGCCGAAATTGCAAAGGAAGCGATTCCACCCCGGCCCACATAATGAATCTTCCAGACCATATCCTCCCACAGCTTCTCGATACAGCTGGCTTCCTTTCCCAGCAGACAAGGCTTCAGATCATGCTCAATCATATGACAGATTGCCCGGCCGCCAATCCCGCCCGTGTACGTGTAGCCAACCCCCTGCTGACCGTTCTGCTGAACAATCGTGACCGTTACCAGTTCAAAATGTGAATGAATGCCGTGTCTGGCATCGCCGAGCTGTTCCGATAAGGGAACATGAAAATATTGTGTTTGAATATCAGTAATCTGTTTTCCATTAGCCATATCTTCACCCTCTATGATCATTCATCGAAACGCTCATATTCCAAATCACTCGTTCCAATTAATCAAATACTATTACAAATATTTGAGATGGTCAATACTAAAACGGAACACTATATCAATTTAATTATGAGATTGACTACTTTCGAAACGTTATTTAAAATAATGGAATAAGAGAACTTCGAAAGCAGGTGCACTATTGATGATGGACGGGAATAAAACGAACTCCACATTAGAACGCGCATTATTTCTTCTGGAGCAGCTTGCCCTGAACAAGGGCGGCGCTGGAATTGGTGAGCTGGCCGAGGCGACACAGCTTCCTAAGAGCACTACCCATCGTATATTGGAGACGTTAATGAAAGCAGGCTTCGTTATGCAGGAGCCGTCCACGGAGAAGTATTTTGTCGGGTTGAAGTCGATTGAAATTGGAATGGCCGGACTGCATAATATTGACCTGGTGGAGGCCGCAATTCCCCATTTGCAGGATCTTGCAACCCAGACCGGCCAAACCGCCTTCCTGGCTGTATATAACGAGGGTGAAGTCATCTACATTTATAAGGTGGATGGCAGCGCATCCGTCATTATGAATGCCATTCTCGGCTCCAGAAATCCGGTGCACTGCACGGGTCTGGGGAAAGCCATTATGGCTTACTTCTCGCTGGAGACGGTCGATAACATCGTCAGTGACAAAGGACTGCGTCAATACACACCAACGACGATTACCGATCGTCAGCAATTCCTGGAGGAACTCAGCCGAATTCGTCAGAGCGGCATCTCGGTGAACCGGGAGGAATATGATGATGGCCTTAGCTCCATTGCTGGCCCGGTGTTCAACTATACCGGCAAGGTCATCGCGGCAATCAGCGTTGCAGGCCCAACGGCCAGAATTTTTGACAAGCAGGAGCAGCTCGAGGCGCTCGTCAAGGAGAAGTCCTCGCTCATTTCCAAACGGCTCGGCTTCGTCCCGGCTATGCGCTCCGTATACCTCTCCTGAAGCCTGCATGCATACCGGCGTCCTTATGGGCGCCGGTTTTTTCATGCCGGGCGGATCGTGATCTTAGGACAAAAGCAAAGGCCGAGCTTGCGTGAGCGCCCGGCCTTGCTTGTCTTAGTCCTGATGCTTTGCTTTTTTGCCTAACCACAGCACTTCAGGGTTTACCTTGTTGGCATAGTGATGCTTATAATCCTCCACCGTACGGAATTTCAAAATATAATTCCACTTGGAATGCACGTTATGACACAAGCCCCAACGGATTCCCTCCAGCGGCCCCCGGTCCGTTTCGTCTGTGCGGTAAGGTCCTGCTGCCTCCGGCGGATTCTTGATTACGGCCTCAATCTCGAAGTTAATGCCGTCATGCGCATATTGAATCGTGTTCTTCTCCGGTCCATCTGTAGAGAGCAGGCCAGCCATACCTCCCCGGTAATGCCAGAGCAGGGTTTCATGGCCGCTGTTCGTTACCGGGTTGTACTCTGATTTCACATAAGGCCCCTCCGGATGGTCTGCAATCGCGACACCCCACTTGGTCGTGCGTCCGCCGAAGGTCATTTCTTCCCCCTTCTGCTCCCCCTTGTAGTACAGCCAGAACTGATGGTTGTAATGGAACAGCACCGGGTCATGCACCTTCAAACTGTCGAAATCGCCCTTATGCTTCACCGTCAGACGATTGTCGTCATCTCCGAACCATTCACCGTTCATGGCCGGGCGCAGGATCGGCGCATCCAGCTTCCGCCATGGTCCTTCCGGCGACTCTGCCACCGCCATTGCGATATTCTCGTATTTGCGGAGCAAATACTGACCCTCGATTACTTGATACACGAGATAGAATTTGTCCCCGTGATGCAAAATTTCCGGCGTAAACACGCTGCGGTCATCAAAGGAGCCCTTCGGTCCGCGTCCAACGGCCAGTCCCTGTTCCTTCCAATGGGTTCCGTCCGGGGAGACAGCATACCAGACCTCAGACTGATCCCATGGAAACACCTTCGCCTCCGGATCTCCGGTCCCGAAGCCGACCGCTTCGCCTACGGATCTGGTATACCAGACATAGTACTGATCCTGAACCTTGATTACACTGCTGGGGTCTCTCCGGTGAACTCCTTCCTCGTATTCCAGACCGGTGATAGGCTCATACGCAAAATCACAAAACCAGTCCGCATTTTTGGTATATTGCCGGGCTCTAATCGTTGCAGCGCTTTCTTTTTTCATGATTTCTGGCTCCTCTGCTTATTAACGAAACGTTTTACCAATAAAATTTATTAAAATCAATTTTATTGGAATTAGTTTCGTTTTTATAGTTAAGTAAATTATACTCTGAGAGCCCTTCGCCGTCAATCGCGATCTATTCCATCCCCAAGAAACAAGCCACATAAAAAACCGCTCTTCCTTAGAACGGAAGTCACTAAGCCACCATCTAATCAAGAGCGGTTTCATTTGTTCATTACATGCCTTTCTTATATACAATCGGGTTCAGCTTGCTTGCCGCCAGATCCCCTGGCGACAGCTCTGGCAGCCAGCGCTTCAGATCAGACTTACGGGCATTGGAATCCGGCTCCAGTACCTTGGCATCATCGGCATAGTAAATGATCGTCATCACTTCTCTCATCGTGCTTGTCGGATTACCCGGTGCGCTGTGCAGTGTCCAGCCATAATGCCAGGTCGCATCTCCTGCTTCCAGTGCGCCGTAGTTCTCGACCTCCAGCCCTTTTGCCTCAATGTACTGACCCAGTGTCTTCTGGGACTCATCAGAAATAGCAAGCTTGCTAATATATCCATACTTATGAGAGCCGCTGGCAAAATTCATGGAGCCTACATCCTGAGATACCGGTACAAGCGGCATCCACATGGTCACAAAATTATCGGTATCCACCGGCCAGTATATCTGGTCCTGATGCCAAGGTGTAATGCCCCCGCCCGGCTCCTTGAACAGGGCCTGGTCATGATATATCCGTACGCCATCCACACCGAGCAGGTCGGCTGCGATCTTCGCAAACCGGCGGGCAAACACAAAGCGCTGAATCTCCGCTGATTTCTCCCAAATATTCGAAATCTGAATGAAGGCTTTGCCGTACGTATCCCGCTCTTCCACGGGCTTGTCGTGGTAGTTCAGCTCCTTCACTTTTTCACCAATCAACTCTCTATATACAGCGACTTCCTCTTGGCTTGCCACACCCGTCAGCTTCAGATGTCCCTTCTCTTGAAATTGCTTAATTTGTTCTTGACTCAGGGAATATTCGCTGGACAGCTCTGGAAGATTACTCAAATCCGACATCCTTCTCATCTCCTTCATAAATGATTTAACTCTTGATAATCCTTATGTTATCATGGTTTTAAACCACTGTATTTGAACAATCGAGGCTAGATATTGGACATTACCGACTTATACATCTTAGGAGGCGATCTCATTTGCAAGCGCCCATGTTACCCCCGTTGAATCCTGTTGTGCACTGGGCACAGCAGCATCGTCAAGCCAAGGAACGAGTCATACAGCGGCGAATCCGCGATTTTGAAATATTGCTGCTGGAGCACGGAGAGGTGGAGGTTGAAATACAAGGAAGAGAGCCCTTTCTCGTTCAATCCGGTCAATTCTTCCTGCTGCCCGCAGAGCTCAAGCACCGGGTACAGGTTCTCTCCCAGCCTGACGCCCTGTTTCTTGGAGTCCATTTTGATTTCTACAATGAGCTGCTGATCGCCAAGGATGAAGACATTATCGTGTACGGAGATCCCGATGAACCGGTTCACTACTGCAGCATGCCGCAGAGCCCTGAGTTTCAGGAGTGGCTCTCCCCCGGCAGCCTGCATGCGACTCCTGAGATGTATAGCCTGCTGAGCACGATTATCCATGAATTCACCCAGCGACCAGCCGGCTATATGATGTGCTGCCAGGGCCTGCTGCTGCAGCTGTTCGCTCAGATGTCGAGAGCTATTCACCAGCATCATCGGACAGGAGCCAGCGCCGGCATGCAGCTGGCGATCACGCGTCTGGCCGCAGCCATCGAACAGAATGTCGCCGAACACTGGTGTAACGAGAAGATGGCCGACCTGCTGAATATTAATGTGGATTATATGGGACGGTTATTTAAGAAGTGCACGGGACTTAGCCCCAATAAATTCGTCCAGCAAATCCGCCACGCTGAAGCCAAGCGCCTGCTGCGGGAAACCAGCGACACGATTGAAGCCGTCGGCTATGCCGTGGGCTATAAGGATGTTCATTATTTCGTACGTATTTTTCATAAATGGGAGGGCATGCCTCCTGGAGAGTATCGTAAATTCTGCCGCCTGCTATAGCCATGCCTACAGCGGAGGAGGAGTTCTTTCATTCCCCGAAGGCTTTCGTACAGCGTCTGGCTCCGTGACATGTGATCCCGGTTCACCGGATGCTCCTATTCAACCAACAAAAGGACGTTCCCCAAACGATCCTTCGACCTTGAGAAACGTCCTTTATGCTTAGGCGATCAGCCTTTCACCCCCGAGAAGGAAACTCCCTTCTCAATGTATTTCTGCGCGAACAGAAAGATCAGCAGCAGCGGAATCATGGACACCAGAGCGCTCGCCATCAGCATGTTCTGCAGCACGCTAGGCTGGTTCTGAAGATCATTCAGCGCAACGGTAAACGTCCAGTATTTCGGAGAGCTATTCACGACGAGCGGCCACAGAAATTCGTTCCACACAGGAATGAAGGTCATCACCGCCACCGTAGTGAAGATTGGAATTGAAAGCGGCGTTACAATCTGAATAAAGGTTCTCCACTCTGTGGCTCCATCGACTCTGGCAGCCTGCAGCAGCTCCTTCGAGATCTGCTCGAAAAATCCTTTGAACAGGAAAATGACAATCCCCCAGGCTGTATGCGGCAAAATGACGGCAAGCAGGGAGTTAACCAGGCCCAAATCCTTCATAAGCAGGTACAGCGGCAGCAGGAGTGAGATATCCGGAATCATAATTGTCGCGAGAAAGAACATCACCCAGAAGAACTTCCACCGCTTGCTCTCGATCAGGTGAGCCAGTGCATATCCGGCCAATCCACCGAGCACAAGCTGGACAAGCACGCTGGACACCGTAATAATCGTGCTGTTCAGGAAATACTGTGCAAATCCGAGAGGCCCTGCTGTATCCTGTGCGACTTTGTTCAAGGCCAGATAGCTGCTGAATACGGAAATCCAGCTGTCGTCCTCTTGAATCGACACCACTTGTCCCTTCACCAGCTCATTGGACTGATAAAAGGTTGAGAAGCGGCTCGCCAGATCGGTTTCCGCGATGGCCGCCGTAGCTTTCACCGCTCCCCCCTCTTCCCCCTTCCATTGAAACTCTGACAGCTTCTGCTCGCGAATCACAGGCAGCTTCCGGTCCATCATCGTCTCATTAAAAATCGTGGTCGGCACAACCTTCGGCTGACCGACAAGAAACATGGAGGATACCGTCTCAGCAGTATAGATAACCTTGCCGTCCTTAATGCCCGTGACCTGAACATCCCCGATGCTCTCGCGGATGTTCTTCATCCACGGATACCACATGGCCCGCATGGCATCCTTCTCATAGAACTCCGGATCACTTTCAGTCGTGCCGGTATAGTCAATGGTGACGTCGATTGACTGAGGAATACTCGGCAGCCATTTGGGTGGATAGGAGTTAATATCCTTCTCCGTTTTCAGAGAGGAGGCAAACATCCACAGCGTCGGAATCAGTGCGAAGATGACGAAGGTGATCGTGACGACATACGCCGTAATTTTCAGCGACCGCCCTCCTTTTTCCTTGATTGTGGTCGGTTCCATAAGATCAATCCTTTTCTGCAGAAATTTTATTCTGTACAATGGTCAGCAGCGCAATCACGAAGAACATAAATACGGAAATGGCACCGGAGATGCCAAACCGGGACTGCTGAAAGGCGGAATTGACGACGAGCATGGATACGACCGTTGTGCTTCCGGCCGGCCCGCCCTGTGTCATAATATAAATATTATCGTAAGCAAGCAGTACACTGGACATGAACGCAATGAACTGGATGATAATAATGAACCGGATGCTTGGCAGCAGCATCGTCCACATTCTTCTCCAGGGCCCGGCGCCGTCCATTTTGGCCGCTTCCAGAATTTCCGTAGGAACCGATTTCAAGGCCGAGTAATACAGCAGCAGTGAAATCCCGTTGCCCGCAAACACCGCAGGCAGTACAATAGCAAGCTTGGTCATGCTGGCATCATTCAGCCATAGATAAGGACCCAGTCCGAAGAATTCAAGCCAGTAATTCAGCAATCCGAAATCCGGATTGTACATCCATTTCCAGACCAGCACTCCGCCGACAAGCGGCATAATAACCGGCAGCTGATACATAAACCGGAAGAACGCATTCCCTTTGCGAATATCCATCAGAAACAAAGCCTGAACAATCGGAATCCAGAACGTAAGCCCCAGGTACAGCACGAAGAACACGAAGGTGTTCGACATCGCCTGCCAGAAGGTCGTGGATTTCAAGAACTCGGCATAGTTAGCGAGCCCCACAAATTTGCCCGGCGGGTTTACGATGTTATAGTCAAACAAGCTCAAGTACGCCATGTTTACCAGCGGATAATATTTAAACAGCACATAGCATATGATGGAAGGCAGCAAGAACAGTACAGGCACCCAGCGAATGTTTAATTTACGCAGCATAAGTCTCCCTCATCCCCAAAACGGCGTTCAGGATTCCCCCGAAAGGGGGAATCCCTGGCGCTATTATTTTTTGATTTCTTTGTTGTACTTGTCGACGACTTCGCGTTGAGCCAAATCCTGAGCCTCCTGCATAACCTTCATCGGGTCAGCACTCTCATCCATCAGCACTTGCTGTACAGCCTTGACCACATAAGGGCTCAAGCGAGCCTTCAGGAAGTACTCCAGACGCCCTTCCTGAGCAGCATTCTGGACATTCTGGATCAGCTCTTCCGGCATCCCTTCAACGAACTGGGAAGCGTCCACATCACTGCGTACATTCAGCAGGTTCGGGAAAATACCGTTATCCATCTGATACTGCAGCAAACCGTCCTGAACTTCCTTCGATACGATGTAAGTCGCGTACGTGAACGCCGCTTGCTGCTTCTCCGGAGTCGCTTTCGGGTTAAAGATCATGACTGCACCGCCAACCTGTGCAGGGGAAGAACCTCCAGGTCCCGGCGGAAGCGCAGAGAAGCCAATGTTCTCGATATCCATACCGGCAGATACCATACCGCCGAACCAGTTGGATGCCGCAATCATGGAAGCCGCACGATTCTGATAGAAATCATCGGAGTTTTCGTCCAGGCTTTGCACGACATTTTTCTGAGTTGCATTATACTTGAATTTTAGATCCTGATAATACTGCAGTGCCTGCACCGCCGGCTCGGAGGTAAAGGTCAGCTTGACACTTCCATCCTCCTGCCGCTCTGTCAAATCTCCGCCGGCCTGCCAGACATAGTATTCAAAGAACCAGTCCGCCCAGTCCATTCCAAGCAGTGCATATCCATATTGATTCTTGGAAGGATCAGACAGCTTCTGAGCCGCTTCACCAAACGATTCCCAATCCTTTAATGCTTCCTTCGGATCCAGGCCTGCATCCGCAAACATCTGCTTGTTATAGGCAAGACCGGTCACGTACATGAGGTTCGGAATGCCGTAAATTTTGCCATCGCGGGTTGCGGCCTGCATAGCTGAAGGCAAAATTTGGTCCTTCTCTGCGTAGTTATTCCACAGTTCTGTAATATCTGCAGCAATGCCTTGATCAATATAGGACTCCATATCCGGGAACGCGTTCGCGTACAAATCCGGCTGCTTCCCGCCAACCACGGCTGTCATGAACTGCTCTCTTTCCTTGGTCAGCGTCTGCATAACATGCTCTACCTTAATGTTCGGATGCTTCTCGGCAAAATCCTTGAATACCTGCTCCCAGTATGGCTTGGCAGGATCACCGTCCTGCGGCATATCCCATGCTACAATCTCTACAACCTCGCCCGATGCCTGCGGCGTTGCCTCTTGACCATCCGCCCCGCTGCTGGAATCGCTTCCAGTAGTGCCCGTGCCATTGCCGGAGCATGCCGATACGAACATGGATGTCAGCAGCGTCAGGGTAAGAAGCGCTTTAGATCTGATCTTTCTCTTCATCGTTGAATCCCCCATTCATGAGATGTCTTTACTCTTTCAATTGTAAAGAACACCTTAAGGAGGCACGTACGAATATATTAAGCAGCGGCTACGAAAATCTTAATCATTCCTTCCTTTGAAATAGTGAAATCCAAAAAGCGCCGCCCGAAACAGGCTCCTTCTCCTGTTCGGGCGGCGCTCACGCTCACCGGATGTCTTCATTATACTGCTGAACCACTTCCTTCTCCGCCTGTTCCTGCGCTCTTGTGAGCAGCTCGTAAGGGTCTGCCTCCTCGTGCAGCAATGCTTCCTGCACGGCCTTTGAGACATATGGGCTCAATCTTGATTTCAAAAAATACTCCAGCCTGCTCTGCTCAGCCGCCTGCTGAATGCTTCGGACCAACTCCCCCGGCATACCCTCAGCATAGATCGCCGGGTTCACATCATCCCGGTAGGACAGCAGATTAGGCAGCTTCCCCTGCTCCTGCTGAAAGCGCAGCATTTCCTCGTGGGCATACTTGGAGGTCATGAAGGTCGCATACGTGAAGGCGGCCTGCTGCTTCTCACTGGAAGCCTTCGGATTAAAGATCCAGATGCCCCCGCCAACCTGGGACAGCGATACGCCGGCAGGCCCCGCAGGAAACATAGCAATTCCGATATCCTCCAGATGTACCCCCGACTCCCGCATCTCTCCAAACCAGTTCGAGGCCACAATCATTGTCGCAGCACGACCGAAGTAGAAATCCTTTTTGCTGTCATCCAAGCTCTGAAGCACATCGGGCTGTATCGCATCATATTGAAATCTCAGATCCTGGTAGTATTCCAGTGCTCTGACCGCCGCCTCGGAATTAAACGTTAGCTCCACACTTCCGTCCGCATGCCGCCGGGTCAGATCGCCTCCGGCCTGCCACACATAATACTCATAGAACCAGTCGGCCCACTCTGTGCCCAGAATGGCATAGCCGTAACGATCCTTTGAAGCATCCTTCAGGTCCCGGGCCGCCTTGGCGAAGGTATCCCAGTCCTGCAGCACCTCCTCCGGCTGAAGCTGCTGCTCCTGAAAGATCCGCTTGTTATAGGCAAGAGCAGTCACATACATCAGGTTCGGAATGCCGTACACCCTGCCCCGCTGGGATGCCGTATCCATAGCAATCGGCGAGTAATGAATACGGTCCGGATACGCCTCCCACAGCTCTGTGATATCTGCTGGAATGCCCTGGTCGATATACGTTTCCATATCCGGAAAGGCAGCATTATACAAATCCGGCTGCTCACCGCCGGCCACTGCCGTCATAAACTGCTCACGTTCCTTTTGGTAGGCAGCTTCCATGTGAATGACCCGAATATGGGGATACAGCCTCTCGAACTCATGAAACATCAAATCATAGTACGGCTTGTCCGCCGAGCCTGCAAATGGCTTATCCCAGACGACAATCTCGACCACTTGCTCTGTCACGCCGCCCTCCAGCTTCAAGGGCTTGCTGCCTGTACAGGAGGCAAGCAGAGGAAGAGCGAGCGTTAGGAGCAGCATTTTTTTCAAAACGGAGCCCTTCTTCATGCCGTTCCCCCCTTAGGTCTGATCGGAGCTCTGCTCCCGGTATTGTCCCGGTGTCATCTTGAACCGCTTGCGGAACACACTGCCGAAGTAGGCAGCATCCTCAAATCCCACCCGCTCGCTGATTTCCCGGATTTTGAGGTCTGTTTCCACCAGCAGCCGGGCGGCCTCCTTCATCCGCAATCCATTCAAGTAATCGACAAAGGATTCACCGTACTTCTCCTTAAACCGCTTGGAGAAATAATTCGGATGGATGAAAAAACGCTCTGCAATGACCGAAAGCTGAATCGGCTCGGCATAATGCTGCTCCAAATACACACGCACTGCCTCCATAATCTCCTTGCCATCCAAATTGCTGGTGTGGGAGAGCAGCCCGATCATATTCGTAACGAGCTTGTTCATCATATCTACAATGTCCTGCCACGCCGTCGTCTGCTCCAGCTCGCGCTGCAGATCCGTCAGCTCCCCAATCGCCCACTTGGAGTTGTCGGCATGGACCAGCCAGTATTTGTTCAGGAACAGGTACAGATCAACACAGAACCACTCGACCATGACATAGCTGGAGGACGGCTCCTGCACAATGGCGCCCAGGCGGCGTTCAATCCATTTATGGATTTTGTCTCTTTCCCATTTGCCCAGCCAGTCCTCCAGCAGCCTGATATCCTCTTGACTGATAAAGGATTTGCGCTGAGCCTCCTTCCCGGTAGAGGTGATCGTCGGGGTCTGATAGATTCGGCTGCTTCCGTGCAAAATCGAATTACGAGCGATCTGCTTCGCCTCCCGGTAGCTTTCCTGCACGCGCGTAATCTGCTCCTGATAAGGCCCTACACCAATGGTCGCTTCAAGGCGCAAATACTTGCGAATGCCGAAAGAGATGGATTCCAGCGCAGAGGTTACGCCCGCCTTATCCTGTCCTTTTCGCAGACCCAGAACGTAAACCAGCTCAAAGCGCCGCAGCGAGTGATGCACCAGAATGCCCTGGATGCTGTTGGAAAGAAACCGCTCTGTGACAATATTCTTGATTGCAAACCAGAGCAGACTCTCCTCCTGGGACCCGAAGGACTGATGCGGCACCTTGAACGACTCCAGCTGAATGACAACGGCTGTAAAATAGGCTCCATGCCTCGCAAGCTCCTCCAGCTCCGCGGTGGCTGTCACGAAATCCTCCTCCTGCAGAAACTGCGTCAGCGCCTGTTGCCGGAACGCCTCCTGGCTGGTCTCCGCTACGCTTCGAAGCTCCTGGATCATCTGCACCGTCTGGTGTTCCGCTTCCTTGCGCTCCAGCAGACTCGACAGCGTGGCGTACAGCTCCTCTTCCTCCAGCGGCTTCACCATGTAATTGGCTACCCCGTACTTGATCGCCTGCTTCGCATAGTCAAAGTTATCGAAGCCCGTAATAATGACGACCTGGACCTCGCTGTCGAGCAGCCGGGCCTGCCGAATAAATTCCAGTCCGTCGATGCCCGGCATGTGAATATCTGTCAGGATCAGGTCCGGCTTGACACTTTTCATCAGCTGAAGCCCCTGTACACCGTCTCCCGCTTCCGCAATCACCGTGACCGGCAGACCGGTCTGGGTAATCTTGTGAATAATGCCCTGGCGTATGATCGGCTCGTCATCCAATACCATGATGTTCATGCTCTCATCCCTCCTGATCCGGCAAACAGGTCTTGATCCTCAAGGTAAACGTTGTCCCGTATTCCGCATCACTGCTAAACGTAATGCCGCATTGACGACCGTACAGCATCTGAATGCGGGACTGCACATTGCTTAAACCTATGGAGGAGGAGGCACCTCTTGGTGCCCCGCCATCCTCCTGGCTGGCGTCCTGCAAAAGACCGCTCAGCCACTCCTGCCGCTCGGCGTCAATGGGAAGACCATTGTTCCATATTTTTACCTGCACCTCGTCCTCTTCGCCGGAAATAGCTTCCAGACGGACGATGCCCCCTTCCAGGCTGCGGCTGATGCCATGATTCACACTGTTTTCCACCAGCGGCTGAAACAGCAGCTTCGGGATCGGCACCTGCTCCAGACCGGGCTCCAGATAGATGGAATAATCCAGGCGGTGGTCAAAGCGGATCTTCTGAATGGCCAGGTACAGTCGAATCTGCTCGAATTCGGCATCCAGGCTTGAAATATCATCCCCGCTGATGTTATAGCGAAACATCTTGGCGAGCGACCTGCTAATAAAGGAAACCCGGTCATCTCCCTGCATGGAGGCAATGCTGTCAATGACACCCAAGGTGTTGTACAAAAAATGAGGGTTGATCTGAGATTGCAGCGATTTGATCTCCGCATTCTTTTTCACAATTTCAGCCTCGTACACCTTGCTGATCAAGCGATTAATTTCCCGGGTCATCCGGTTAAAGGAAGCGCTTAAATATCCAACCTCGTCCTCGGTACGAACCGGAAGCTCCACGGAGTAATTTCCCTTCTCGATGGATTTCATTCCCTTGCTGAGCAGCTTGAGCGGATTAATCGTGCGAGAGGATATGAATCCCGCCAGCAGCATAGAGATGAGCAGCGTAAAGGCCCCGATCCAGATCGTCCTCGTCGTAAAATCATCAATGGACAGCGTCAGCTGCCGGGACGGAATTTCCGAGACGACCGCCCAGCCCGTCTGGCCCAGATTCTCAAAGACAATCAGCTGGCCGCCGGAGTTCTGCTCTCTGAAATAGTGTCCCTTCAGCTGGCCTTGCTGCAGCGCGATTTCCTCCGCCGGCACAATCACTGCGCCGCGCTCCTCCATCTCCCGCGAATAGACAATAGTCCCCTGCTGCTTATCCACGAGATATGTGCGGCTGCCTACGGACGACTCACTCTCACTGAGCCACTGCGCAAGCGCTTCCGGAGATAGCGTGAACACCATCACCCCGATGACCCGGCCCGGGGAAGTTAAGGAAATGTTGCGGATCGCTTGCACATAGGACAGCGTATAGCCCGGCGGCTCCCCTGCTGTATTCGGATTGTACATATCGGTAGGCAGCCACAGCCCTTTGCCTTCCGCCTCTATCGCGGCGTCAGTCAGACGCTGCATCTCATTCTGGGCAATGGTCGTCGATACCAGTCCACCCACCCGGAGAGAGAAGCCATCCTGCTGCAGGATCACGACATTGGTCACAATGGGATGATTGTACACAAAGTTGGAGATTTTGCCGCGATACGAGCTTTGCCCTTCCGGATCGGTCCCCATACCCATCACAAACTGATGAAAGTCAAAATCCCCGAAATAGTTCCAGGCAAAGCTTTTGACGTTCGTCAGATTGGCATTCAGCGTCGAAGCGGCCTGCTGTGTCATGCGAACCTGATGATCCACGGCCTGGGTCCTCAAGTCCTCTGCGGTCCGGAAGTAGAAATCAAATACGAGTACGAATACGATACACAGGACAATAAGCAGGTAAGACAGTAAAATTTTGCGATAAAGCGATTTGCCGATATAACGGCTCACCGAAGACATGAAGCCTCGCACATCCCTGCCCCCTTCCTGTCGATCTGTCCCATGGTGCCCGTTGCGAAGCACTTTATAATGTCCATTGTAAAGGCTGAAGTAGAAACGGAAAAGAGCACCTTTTTCCAGAGAAGCCAAGTGCTTCAGTCAGGCGCTAAACACTTAGCTTCACTGGTGAAATGAGATGCCGTTGAAGAGGATAATGTCTTGAATATAAGGCGTGTCCAGGAAGGGGAGGTATGAATATCTTCACGAATATCTATAAAAATCACAAGCTTTATGCCAAGCGGCAAAGCCCGCTGCTCAAAAGCCCAGGCTGCGCATGATGTATTCTCCTACGGCCTTGTCCACCATCTCCTGAAAGGAATCGAACGGCGTCACCATCCTTGCATGCTGATCCAGCGCTGTTTGCGGCAGAGCCTCAAAGTCCTCATCCTTCTCGACGACAAACCCTCCATCTTCGAAAAAGGCTTCAATAGAAGCAAACCGTGTATGCCGGCCCATGAAGGCCGGATTCAGAATTTGCTCAATCGGCACACTCCGGTTGCTTTCGAGCTCTTTCGCTCTTTGCTCCAGCTGCTCCGCATCCGGGGCTTGCATCTGCTGCAGGCTCTTTTGTATGCTGTTCATCTCGAAATCCATCTTCACCGCTCCAATCCAATTGTATTCAATTCACCAGTGGCGAATGCTCAAACGACCAATGTCTACCATTTTATCATAGTTTCCTAGGCCTGGCATTCCTCCGCCTCTCTCCCCTCCTCTATCAAAAAAATCCTTGAGGAATCAGGTATTTATGCGAAAAAGGGTGACAGGATTCAGCCCGTAAGTAGGTATATTTTACTGCCAGCTCCCTTAAACATGTGGTCAAACCTCGCATAATCTTTTATGATAGACATATAGATTTACTAACTAACTCTTAACCCCAATCCGAGGAGTGAATGTTTTTGGAAAAGATAGGTAGAAATGATGCCTGTCACTGCGGCAGCGGCAAAAAATATAAAAAATGCTGTATGGAGAAAGATCGCCGTTCAGGTGGACCCCGGCGTCATGTCGAACCTTCACAGGAAGAGAAGCTGGCCATGCTCAACGCTCCTTCCAGCCTGGATGAGCTAACAGCCCGGATCGGCCAGATGAAGTGGGACCAGAATTCCTATCGGGAGCTGGCTGAAGAATTGTTCCCTCAGCTGTTCCACGATTACGAATATAATGAGCCGGAGAAGCTGTTCTATCTTTATAACGCGCTGATCATCTGGAACGGCTTTTGCCGCAAGGAAGCTCCGAAGTTCCGCAAAGCGGGCGGCTTCAAGGCCGCGCTGGACCAGCTGTGCACGAAGGCGCTCGATATCCCGGCAACGCAGAATGAGCTCGCAGCCAAGCATGATGTAGCGGCCACAACGCTTGCCAAATGCTCGACTCAGCTGCAGCAATTCATGGGACAGCTTGGACAAGCGGGTTAACATACATGCTTCCATATCAAAGTGAAGGGTGGTGCTCCTAATGAGCTTCAGAGTGAAGAAGCAATGGCTCCTTGCCCGGCTGTATGAGCCGGATCTTGTCATTGTGGATTGTCGATTTGCATTGGGGAAGGCCGATGCTGGCCGGCATGCTTACGAGGAGTCCCATATTCCACGGGCCGTTTATTTGGATCTGGAAAGGAATTTGTCTGCTCCGGTGACAGACCACGGCGGCAGACACCCTCTGCCAGATGCGGAGCACATGGCGAAGGTATTCGGCCAGGCCGGAATAAGTCGTGACAGCCGCGTCGTCATTTACGATGACCAGAACGGCATGGTCGCAAGCCGCCTTTGGTGGATGCTGCGATTCACAGGTCATCAACAGACCTATGTGCTGGAGGAAGGCTTTACCGCCTGGAGTCAGGCTGGGTACCCGGTCACGGCCGATCTGCCGGTCGTCATACCGGCGACCTATGACGTGGAGCTTCAGGGTGAGATGGTGGCTGACGTGGAGCAGGTCCGTAAGGCCTCCCTCACCGGCAGCGCCACCCTGATCGATTCCCGCGAGCCGAGCCGCTATCTCGGCCTGGAAGAGCCCATTGATGCAGCAGCCGGCCACATTCCAGGAGCCGTCAACTACTTCTGGAAAGACCTGCTCACGCAGCAGGGCTCCTGGAAGAGCCCGGAGGAGTGGTCCAACCACTTCCAGGAGCTCCCGAAGGACCAGGAGCTTATCATCTACTGCGGCTCCGGCGTATCCGCCTGCCCCAACGTCCTGGCCCTCCTGGAATCCGGCTTCACCCACGTGAAGCTGTATCCGGGAAGCTGGAGCGACTGGATTAGCTATGCGGGGAATACGGTGGCTACGGGAGAGGAATAGTTTGAAGCGTAAGCTGGAATGTAGCATTGATTTCGAAGTACATCGCTCATGTGACGATGTACTTCTTTGTGCTGGGCTCAGAGGCTCTTGAGCCAACACGGAGTCAACTCTCGCGCTCTGTAAACGTTTGCGCGCTGTCTTCGGACCCGGCGCGGACCAACCTTCTGCTCGGCTTTGCTCGATACATCGTACAACCCCAACGTGCACCAAGATCCTTGACGCTGTACGCACACAAAGAAGGCCGATCAGCCTTCCTCTTGAGAGTGCTGTGGCCGGCCCTTAATTTTGCGCAGAGTCAAACTTGAAAAGTCAGCATTTCAAACGGTTAAGATATTAATCTAACATGAAATCAACAAATGCCCATCAACGTGTATGAGAAGATATATCTAGCAATTTATCGTCAATCAATCGATCAATTTCAGGGAATATGGTTTTCTGAATGTTTTTGGCTGCTTGAACTTGTCCTTTTATAGATCGAAGCTTTTTTATCCTCTTACTTATTTCACGCGGATTGTATGTATATAATCTTTCTTTCTCAGCCATAGATCCTGTATATATTTTTTCTCGAAGCCTGTTAGGAACAGTTAATGCGTGTTCTTTTGTTATGACTACACCTGTAACTAACTTGAAGTCTTCTTTGGAAAAATATTTAACTTTTTTATATTTTGGTCTGTGACCATATTTTCTTAACACAATATCGACTTCATTAGCTAATGCTTTTGGATTAAAGGATGTTTTGCTGGAAAAAGTCATATCATCTACATACAAAGTAAATATAGAGTTAAATCGTTGGGAAATTTCTTTGAGTTCCGTAAACATATCAAAATAGGCGTAATAGGCAAGCATTTGGCTAGTGGGGCAACCAGTGGGGATTTTGTTATCGAAAGTGATAATATCAGTTAGTATACAAGCAACATCTTTTGAGGTCTGTAGCATTTTTATGAAAAAATTGTATACATACTCTCTTTTGCAGTTATCATAAAACTTTCGAATATCGATTGTTAGAAAGTAATCGGAGTGTTGGTGGGTCAAGGCGTTATTTAAATAACTTTTTCCTTTTTCTCCAGAGATGAGATAGTCAGGACGCTTTACTTTTTCTAGGAGCCTAAGAATTCTTTTTTGAAGCTTTTTAAGTTCCGCTTTTGGTGCTGTTATTAATCTTGGATCACCATCGTTTTTTTGTAGAGAGAATGAATGATATAGGGTGATGTTAGAGATGGTTTTCAGTTTTTCATAATCAATCTTTAAATAATATGCTAACTTTCGTTTACTTTTACATTTGTATAAAGCACATTGGTCAAGTTCATGTTTCTTCCTTATTTGTGTCATCGTCATCCCTCTCTTTAGACATAAAGTTAATAAAACGCATCATAAGTTTTTTGACAAATTCTTGAGAATTACTGGTTTTTGATGCATCATTATAATCTTCACTTAAGAGTATGAGAGAAGAAAGTTTTATTCCATAAATATCTGAATATTTTTGAAGTATTTCAAGAGAAGGTTGTTTTTTATTATTTTCAATTTCAGATAAATAACTTTTGGAAATACCCAATTTTAGACTCATCTCAGTTGCGTTGTATCCATATATTGTTCGCGTCCGTTTGAGCACTTCTCCAATCATTTTTATTACATCCTTTCGGGTGAAACTAAAGTAAATTAGGTAGGCTTCCCGCACGCCAGTACTTATCATTTCTTAAAGAATTCAAGGATAATGTGCGCAATCTTGAGTAAAACAAGAATGAGTTCCAACGCCTTCATAACAAAGCGGAATGTTTTACGGCGCATAAAAGCACGTATCTTTGAGAGAACTCTTTTAAAAACTTTAAGTACCTTCGGGATGTCCTGCGTGAACAACGATTTTTTGCACATGTGCATTCTCCTTTTAAGAACTAAGAAGATTTTTGGCTTAGTTCTCTCCCTAAAAAGAAGATGGTGCACACAGGACGCCTACCTAATTCATTCTGCACCGCGCGCAGCTCCCAGCGCGCGGTGGGGAAGAACGGGTGTCACCACACGCCTGCCCTATTTTGGTAGAATACTTTAAAAGTATTCCTCGAGTGTAAACACTCCAGTTGGTGGGAAATGACCTGTTGACTCTATTAAAAATAGTCAACGACTCGCTGTATTAGTAGAATACTATTGTTCACGATTAAAGTCAATAGTTCGCAAATAGCGAATTAGTATAATCATGGTACTTCTACAAGGATCTGTTTCTTCACCGACTTTGTAGTCTATTAGTCTATCCCGTACGTATGGCTGTAGCGATCCAAAGTGATAACAACACTTGAATGTCCCAATCACTCCGATTCAACCTTTGGATGTACGCTTCTGTTGGAGCAGCAAACTGGCATGTGTATGGCGGAGATCATGAAACCGAATTGTAGGAAGCTCTGACTTGCGAAGCAAGTCTAGCCAAAGTGTTTCAAAGTAGTAGGTGCTTACAGGGCAACCGAGTTTGGCTAATATAACCAAAACATGATCGGTGTAACTGACCTGGCACCAGCAGCGAGTTTGTCCTGCGCAATGAGGATTTTTCTCGCTAAGTGCATTGATTGTGATCCAAGTCAGTTTTATTGTCCGGATGATGGCTTTCGTATTAGGCTCTTGAATAATATGCCCTTACTCCCCCGTGTGTATGATTGTAAGACAGTGATTGCGGTTAAACACCCTTATTATGGACACTGCACCTCTTATTCGATCTAGACCAAAGTATTGCTTTAAAACTCTTCCATTTACTCATAAATGCGCACTTTGAGCCGCGTTAGACTTTAACTTGCTTTGGTTTTACTGTCCCATCCTTGACCGCCTTCATATATTCATATGGAGAGAAGTCGTAGATGCTGCCATGTAGACGAATTTGGTTGTAATCTTGAATAAACTGAATAACCATTTCATAAGCCTGCGGATAGGTATCGAATTCATTGCGACGATAGCATTCTAGTTCGATGATGGCATGATAGGACTCGATGTGAGCATTTTTGTTCGGCGTTTTAGGTGGAATACGCTCGTGGACCATACCAAACTCCGTACAGACCTCTGCAAACCGGTTGCTGATAAACTGCGGACCCTTATCGGAACGTATGACAGGTTTATCTGCTTGATCAAAGAGCTGGCGCTTCATAAGCGCTTCTTGCGTGATTTGAACGAGATGCTTGGCCTCACAGGTCAGTCCGATATGATAGGTGACAATGGCACGATCAAACACATCTATGATACTCATAAGTAGAAAGAAAAATCGCTGCTCTCCATGAATCCATCCATATTTAATATCGACTTCCCACAACTGATTTGAGGCGGTTATTACGCGATTGTTCGCAAGTCGCTTGGGGTATTTGAGGATGATTTTGCGCTGTGGGCGAAGTACATCCATGAGCTTGCAAAGGCGGTATACTTTCTTTTTGTTAATCCTCAGCTTGTAGCGTCTTCGAAGAAGCACCGTAAGCTTACGATAACCATACGCTGCGCCTTCTCCTGCCAAGAACTCCGTAATCCATTCACTGATCTGTTCATCGCTAACGTGCTTGCCGTCTTGTGTGTATGAGTAACCAGGTGCGGGGCGACCGACCCTGTGGATCGATTTGGCTTCTTGCTGGATTCTATTCACATGTGCATAATACGTAGAACGTTCGACCTCTAATACACGCAGTACAAAGTTGATGTTATGCCCTTGTCCAATGTATTTCTGGGCAATCTCTATTTTATCCGCAAGTGCGGGTTCGTTTTTTTTAGTAGGTCTTTGAGAATATCCCTCTCTAAGGCTTGCTCCGCAAAGAGCTTCTTCAGTTTTTCATTTTCTTATTCCAACTGTGCATAATCTTCAGCAGTAGGAATGAATTTCGCTTGCTTAACACTGTTCCCGTCTAACTGATCCAGATCCCCAGATCCTTACGGTTAGCTCTCTGGCCCATCTGAGAACCATCTTAGGATCGAGCTCATGTTGACGAGCTACCGCCGTCATATTACCAATCTCTTTTCCCTTGGCTACCACCATTTTCTTGAAGTTTAAGTCGTATTGTTTCTTTTTCATCTCTCGTTCCCCTCCACTTGATTTCATTGTATCTATGTAAGGGGTGTACTGTCCAAGTCTAAATAGGGCTTGCTGAACGATTCTTTATCCAGCCTTCAGAGCTAGGCGTCCACGAGACTGCATCGTGAAAATGAGGAAAAAAAGAACGCGGAGCCTACGTTCCAAGTTCATCACCAGAAGCTGTAGCGTAATCACCGATTCACTTGTCTTTGCAAGGCGTGCGCGAATACAGCCAAGTCCATACTTGCGCTTGCCTTCTCCAAACTTGCCTTCAATCGCGTTTCGTTCGCCGGTGTCCTGTTTGAGAACTTGCTTTTCTTCGCTTGTCGGTCCATTTTTCGGCTTGCGCCCCAATGCTGGTCCACGGAGTCGGATTCCATGTTGCTTGCAGAAGCTCCGGTTTTCGCGCGTGCGATAGATTTGATCGGCTTGGACGACAGCCGGATAGAATCCCATACGCTTGCGGTACTTCTCGATCACGTCAATAAGCGTCGTGCTCTCGTTGAAGTTATCCCAGGACAACCGATCCAGGAACGCATAGCCTTTGGTCATGCTTACTGCGATCTTGGCTCCGAACTCGACGCGTGCCTTGGCTTTCCCTCGTACAATCGGCCGGATATGCGGCTGATGAATGCTGACGATCCGATCTTCCATCTGGTGAGAACGTGCATTGTACATGTGTAACTGCTGACGGTAAAGTTCATGAATGACCAGCAAGTCTCGGTAGGCTTTGCGGCTAAGCAGCGTGAGCTCCTGCACCTCGGCTTGTTCGGCGATGATGGCAAGGTTCCGTCCAACGTAACCGAGTTGAAGTCTGATGGCTTTGCGAATCACTTTTGGTCCCGGCCTTCGTTGCTTGGAGACGGCAAGAAATGGTTTGCGCGCCTTTTCCCGGTACGTACGTGGTTTCGCCGTTTGTCCGATGAACGGTTCATGCAACGTATCGATGATCGCTTCGAGCTTCTCCCGCGCTTCATTCAGCAGGTTCAGATCTGTGGGATATGATACATCCGCTGGCGCGCAAGTGGCATCTACCAGCATGGTCCCTTGATTTTGCAAAGCTGTCGCTTCTGATGCTGTCGATACCAGATGCGCTTCAGAAACAAACGTTGTCGCTTCAGGACTCTCTGGCATTGCGGCCGTCTGGGGTGGTCCTGCTTTTGACGATTCATCCGCCGCCTCCACAAACATCGTCTGCTGTTCGGCTTGAACGGCAAGGACTTCCTTCTTCGAGCGCTTTACTTTTCCTTGAGCACCGCCGCTTGCGTCATTGCTGTCTTCATCGTCTTTTGTTTCCTTCGCGCCCGTGGAGGCGACGAGCTCGTTCAGTTCAGCCAGCACTTCCGTCAAGCGCTTTCGGAAATGCGTCATCATGGAATGATGGAACGGCTGCTTCATCGCGAATCCGGGCAGACCGATGAAGTATTGCATATAGGGATTTTCACGAATCGATTCCAGGGTTTCTCTGTCCGTCAACTGCATACGCTCTTGAATGATTAATGCACCAAGCCCCATCCGCAAACGGATCGTTTGTTGACCGCGGAGCGTGTCTTTGAAAAACTGTCCGTACTTTTTCTCGGCTTCCACCCAAGGCACCAACCGCGCCAACTGAACCCAGCGATTTTCTTCGTTCAGTTTCCCTCCGAAAGGGAGAAAGAAATCGCCTGGCATGATCCATTGATTTTCGAGATACGAAATGTTTCGAGTTGCAATGGCGCTTGAGAAACCATGGGAACTCACGCACATTGAATATGATGATCAGGATGAAGCCTGGCATTTGTTTGTCGATTTCGAGAAAGGCGCTGAGTTCGCTTGTCCCAACTGCGGGGCATCAAGCAAGGTTCATGATACTGCCCAGAAACATTGGCGGCATCTTGATTTCTGGAATTGGAAAACCTATATCCATGCCAGAGTACCAAGAACAGAGTGCGCGAATTGCGGTAAAATATTGCTTCTCCCTGTTGCATGGTCACGTCCGAAGTCACACTTTACGCTGTATTTTGAAGCCTGGGCCATGCGTCTCATGGCAGAAATGCCTGTGAATGCTGCCGCCCGTGAGCTTCGAGAGCATGATACCCGCATGTGGCGGATCTTTCGTTACTACGTGAATACAGCGATGACAGCATTGGATTTGTCGAAAGTGAAGCGAGTTGCCGTGGATGAGACTTCTGCACGCCGTGGCCATCGTTATATTACGTTGTTTGTAGATGTCGATACCAAGTTAGTGCTGTACGCGACGGAAGGCAAAGGGAAAGTTACCCTTGTACGCTTTCACAACCATTTGCTGGATCAAGGCGTAGAACCCGCGCAGATACAGGAGTTTTGCAGCGACATGTCGGTCTCTTTTATAAGCGGGATTGAAGAGCAGTTTCCCACAGCAGCATTGACTTTCGATAAATTTCATGTGATGAAGTTGGTCAATGAAGCCGTTGACGATGTGCGTAAATCGGAACAAAAAGAAGCTCCGCAACTCAAGAAAACAAAGTATCTCTGGTTAAAGAATGAAGCCAATCTAAAGACGGAGCAGAAGGAAGAACTGCAAAGTCTCAAAGACAGCAACTTGAAGACGGGCAGAGCATATCGCTTAAAGCTCGCGATGCAGGACTTATGGACGACGCCTCATCTACTTGCTGATGTGTATCTTCGTGAATGGGTCGGCTGGGCGAGACGATCTCAACTGGAGCCCATGATGAAACTTGCTAAAACCATTAAAACGCATGAAGAAGGCATACTTCGATGGTTTCATAGTAAGATGACAAACGGATTGCTTGAGGGTATTAATGGACTTGTTCAAGCTTCTAAACGCAAAGCTCGCGGATACCGAAACGTGAATAATTTGATTGCTATGGTTTACATGACTGCTAACAAAACACGACTTCCAGCCCTCGCTGCACGAAGGAGCTGAACTCGTCAGTTCCCTCTTTCCCTTTATACCAGATTTTAAAGAAACTCTCAGATCTAAGCGATCCTATGAATCTACAGAATTCGGTGTTAGCCACTCAATCCAGCGAAGAGCCTAATTTTATTTGTCAGTTACGGTTCAACTTAATACTTAAAAGTAGTATAAGTTAAAGCTTAGGTATTTAGCAGGTTTCTTTAAAAGATGACTAGAATTAATATCCCAATATAGAATTTTTCTTGTTGATTCCATTTGGTAGATTTAGAGGATTTTGATGATCATTGTCGAAGATAAAATTTAGAAGTGCTGCTGGAAGCAGTAAGGAATGGTTTGGGAGCGGAGCGATAGTGATGAAGGTAACGTTAGACCAATTCAAGAAGTGTTTATTCCATAGAAATCTTGAAGTGATGAACTTCGAAGATCTTTCCTGTAGAATCCGAGGATTGCATAAAGATGAAGAAATTTGTAAATCGGATACTCAGGAGACATTCGATTCGTTGTTGGAGCTATATGCCCACTTCTATAGCATAATGGAGGCCAATCTGCACATTCTTGGAACTGCATTGAACTTTCAGGAGGACTTGCGAAAGCGTCGGGTTGAGTGTGAGTCAAGCGTGGAGCGCAAGTGGATAAGGCATCTGACAGAATACGCCTATATTTCAGTCGAAGATTTCCATCCAGAGTCATTAAGCTTGATCCAGGGGGATTTCCAGGATGCTTCAACGCGGGAGCAGCTTTTACTGCTGCTTTATGTATGGGTGAGGCGTCTGGATTTATTTTTGGGTTACATGGATTACCGCTCTACAGCCACGCAAGGACTTTTTCCTTATGAGGTCAGTCGGGGCCGGTTAATAAAAAAATATCGAAACACCTTAGGTCTTCATGTGCAGGAACAGACGCATAAATCATTAACCGATCCCAACTACTTGGACTTGCGGAATGATATTAGCTCGGTGTTTCTCATTCCCCGAACGTCAGATAGCTACAAGGTCAAGCCGGTTTCCGTGAGTGACGCCCAGCACATCCAGATGGTCAATTTAACTAAGGATTGGGACCATGTCCGGTTCGGTTTTTTTCCTGGGCTACTGGAGAGCTTCGATGAGTATGATTGGCATTCGGAAGACCGCGGCCACGGAGAGACTCTGTTTCATTTTAAAGAGGTTCAGCGGGAGTCCTACCGGGAATCTGTACTGCAGGCAGTTCAAGCTCTTGCGGAGCGGATGCCCCATTTTATAATGCTGCCAGAACTAACGACGCCCTTTGGGTTACAAGACCAAATAGGACAACTATTCTCTTCCGGCAAAGCGGACGGGTTAGTGATGCCTGGAAGTTTCCATGTCTCCGGAGAAGAACTAGGAGATGGACATGAACCTGGAAGGGTCTACAATTACTCGCAGGTATGGTCTAAAAATGGGCGTAAGTTGGTAGGCGTCTACAAGATGAATCGGTTTGAATTCACCGCTAAAGAGCCTTGCTGCGAATCCCTGAAGCCATACTTAAAAAGCAAAGGTGTGGAACAAATTGATTATACGCACAGGACCCTTCAATTGATAGAGACACCTATGGGGCTTGTGGCGGTACTTATCTGTGTGGATGCCATCGTGGATCAGGTGGAGCAAATTTTAAAGGATTACCATGTTGCATTGGTGTTCGTAATGGCCATGACTGGTAACCCTGGAGGAAGCCACTTTGAGGAGAAAATGAAGCGGTTGGGCAAGTGCAACCAAGCGGTGACTGTTGTATGTAATAACCCACTGGGGCTTCAGCTTACCGGCAAAAGTCATACTGTTGTAGTGTACTTCCCGTTACCAAATAAGGTCTATACTGATGAGAGACGGGATTTTATCATCGATGTCGGTGAAATGTACAGAAACGGTTGATAAAACGTAATTTATTGCATAGAATAAAGGAGAAGTGAAGTATCGGTGTAATGAATAAAGGGTAACATGTAATAATAGTGAAGTGGGGGTGTTGGAAAGTGAAGTTACTGGAGCATGCACTGCGTGATTTGAATACGGATTTATCAGCGGATAATCCCCTATTGGATAGAAGGTTAACGACAGTACAAGATTATATTTGCCATTATGTGAACGCCCGCGATTATGATCGGTTGGTGGAGATTCGGGAGAGCTTGCTAGAGCTTGTTCAAGAATTGAATCATAAGGATCTACTGAACTTCCGTCTGGGGAGAATCTCCGCGTTGACTGAGGTAATCTGGGGGATTACAGCGGATCATCGACTTATGAGCGATGCTTCCGTGTTGGCGCCGAAGGAGCAAGCTTTTATCAGCAGTCTTCACCAACACAAGGAAATGACCAATTCCGAATTATCCAAACTATTCTATATGGAGCCTAATCATACTAGCAATGTATTGGCCAAGTTACGCAAGCTAGATTTTGTATTCGTCAGACCCTCCGGCAAAGAACGATGGTACTCCTTGACGCCGATCGGTGAGAATGTAGCCCGTAAGTTGGATGAAGAACAGCAGCGTCAACAGCGAAAAAAAGTGGAGATAATAGCCGAAGATGACAATGCGCACGAGGTAATCCGACCAGAGCAGATGATGTTGTATGAAGAGGAAAAGTCGTATTTCAGGGAGCAAGGAACTTATCAAGACTCAGTCGTGTTAATGAATACATGGGGAGGGGAGGGAAGGAATTATGTCAAACCAAGAATGCATGGAAAAGGTAAACCAATGGTTCAGATCATTGGAAATGCCGCTTCAAGAGCTAGTGATTGCGAAGATCGGTTCTGGCAAAGAATCGATTTTGAACTATGTAGAGAGTAAGTTTCCAGATATTCTGGAGCCACTCCGGACGGTTTTGTCAGATCTGGAGTCTCGCTCTAAACATAAAAATTCCTTGGAGTTAGCAGAGGAATTGGAGAAAGAGGGTTTTCAGGAACGACTGTTTCTCAACAAGTTGTTAGAAATGACTGGTATCCTTTTGAAGCCCTACAAGGATGCAAGCTATCTGCGTAGTCTGGAGGTGTCTGAATACCGAAGGTTCATCCGAACCGTCATTACGGACGTATATGTAGACCGAAAGTATATCACCCCCAAGAGGTTGATTCAGGAGTACACGACGGACCAACCGGAAGAATGTAAGCGGGCGTATGCCGTTATCCGGTTCATCTTAAATTCCTTCTACAGACATAATTCCTCTTTTGAAATTGTGGAGAATTATATGAGTAAGCGGCTGGATTTGCCAATGGATAAGGTTGAAGATTTCATTCGGGAGATGGAAAAAAACCGGGATGGGCTGGAGCGATACTTCCTGCTCGAGCAGCTATCCAAGTTGAACGACACTCTCAACGAACTTGCCGCTGGAGTGGAAGACGATGATGAATAAATAATACGGAAACGTGAAGCGGTTGAGCAAAAGCTTAACCGTTTTTTAATGATTCTTGTAGCAGCAAGGCATTCTGCCTTAAACAATTTCAGGGCAGAATCGACAGCTGGAGCGACTGGATTAGCTATGAGGGGAATGCGGTGGCTACGGGAGAGGAATAGTTTGAAGCGTAAGCTGGAATGTAGCATTGATTTCGAAGTACATCGCTCATGTGGCGTTGTACTTCTTTGTGCTTGTTACCGGAACCATGATGGGGCCAGCCCCGTGATTCCACTCATTCAGTATGACCAGCTACCGATCTTCCATAATAGCTTGAGCTAATGTTAGCTTCTACATTTGTCAAAGATTTAGATACAAATACACGTTCCTACTCTTACATATTATGCTATAATTAACTAGGCATGTGGAACGACTTGCAAGGGTGGTCGGCTACCTCTCTATAGAAGGGAGGGATGCTCATGGAGGTTAAGGATGCACTGACATTGATGATTAGTTTTGGTGCGCTCATTGTAGCGCTGCTTACGCTGGTCGTCGCCATTGTCACTGCATTGAACCAAAAGAAATAGACCGCCCCCCTGCAAGGTAGCGGTCTATTACTGATCGTTTCACCGAAGCCGACCGCCTTTGAAGCGGTCTATCGTGCCAAGGAGTCGTGTTCGCGCACGGCTCCTTCTTTAGTTTTATTATAACGACCTCTGTTTATACGTGCAATAAGGAGATGGGAAATTGGGTCCCCCATATAGAAAATGAACAAGAAGACATAAAATTTATACAAGAAGTAACGAACGTATTCCTTATAATTCATAATTGTAAGCGCTTTAATTCAAGAGGATTAGGAGGGTTGCATTCACGGATTGGGTAACCGCACCACATTATTTTACTCAGAAAGGGAAGTGATGTCATGTTTAATCTTCAACGCGCTTTACCCCCATTACGAAAGTCTGTACTCTATGCAGTGATGCTCTCGCTCACCTTGTTTACCGCTCCAACGGTCTCTCAGGCCGCATCGGTCACATGCAGTACGGCATCATGCCTCACCTCAGCCCTTGCGAATGCACAGCCTGGCGATGTGATCACTCTTGCTGCAGGAGTCACGTTTACAGGTAACTTCGTCGCCGCGAAGAACGGCACAGCCTCTGCCAAAATCACCATTAAAGGCGCCAGCTCCACCAACAAACCCATCCTTAACGGCGGCACGACCTCCAGCGGTTATGCGCTGTATATTACCGGAGATCATTACGATATCCGCAATGTGAAGGTGACCAATGCCAAAAAAGGCATCATGCTCGATCATGCCAACTACACCTGGATGGAATATGTGGATGTGTACAGCATTGGCGAGGAAGGCGTGCATTACCGGGACGGCAGCTCTAATAATACCATTAAGAATTCGACTGTATCCGATACCGGAAAGCTGAACCCTGAGTATGGTGAAGGCGTTTATGTCGGTTCGGACGTTGGCAAGTGGGGCAGCTACATTAAAGAAACGAAAAACAACCGGATTTCATCCGTTACTTTCGGGCCTAATGTCCGGGCTGAGCATGTTGATATCAAGGAAGGATCTTCTGGAACTACGGTTGAGAACTGTACTTTTAACGGGACAGGCATCGCCGGTGCCAATTATGCAGACAGCTTTATTGATGTAAAGGGCAATAATGATGTTATCAAAAATAACGTCGGCTACCGAAACGGCAACAGCAAGATTGTAGACGCCTTCCAGGTGCACGAGCGCGTCAGCGGATGGGGACAAAATGCGAGCTTCACCGGGAACACCTTGTATCTGGATAATGCTACACCTTACGTGGTCAATACTGACACCGGCGCTACCGCAACAGCTTCAAACAATACCCGCAGCCCTTCCGGCAACATGTATAAGGGAAGCGTCAACTAATCCCCCTCCCTCTCTTCTGCAAGAAATTGCCGTTGAGGGGGTTTTTTAATGATTTTGCTGTGTGGGTTGAGGCTTAAACGAGATCCGGATGCTGAATCACACCGATATATTCATAGGAGGTTACCCTCCCGGATATCCCTTTGCCTAATGATCTCAATCTACCTTTATCCACCAGCAATTTGCAATATTTGATCACGGTGGTGGTGTGCAGCTCCAGTTCTCTCGCGGCAACGTACGGACGAAGCACCCGGTCGTGACGAATGGCTGCTCGCATGAGATCGCGCTCTATTTTGGAATACATCCGTTGCTCTGGCAATGCTTTGGCGGGCTGCCAAGCAAACAGGTAGGGAAACAAAATCGCTCGAAGGGTTGTCTGCAAAAACGATGCATCTTCCTTTAACTGATCCAGCGAGACATAAAGCACCGTGCAGTCTTGAGATTGAAGAAACAGTCCACGATTTAAATCCATTCTATATTTTGTACAATCCGTGCCGTGTGATCCGTAGTCCATGATCTCTATAGCAATTCGCGAGCCGCCAATTTCCCATAACAGATCTACATAATAGGACCTGCCGCGCCAGTCCCGAACCTCATACTCGGGATGAAGTCCGTCAAAATGCCCCGCAAGCGGCCACCAAACCCGTTCGACAAACAGACGATTCCCGTAGCCATGCCCTCTTTTTAGGGCGTCTAGCCGCTCCCCCTTTCTACGTTTGAGATGATCGTTCAACCACTCATCATGCTCCGCCTCATATCCCACACTTCATCCCTCGCTTTATTGGTTATGCCCATAAACATGTAAAAAGCCCCGCCCTTTCTCTCTCTCGAGAAAAAAGACGGGGCATGCTTTGCCTCGTTGTATCTATGCTCGCAGCATCCATCACACATGAATTAACATTAGCGTATTTAGAGCTTAATACAACTGAGCCAACTTGTAAATGGGTATTATTTTTTTGAATCCACGACGTGGTGTCTGTGGCTGCAACGAGCTCGGTTTTTCGCGTTCGTTGGGCGCGGGGGCGGCTTGCGGACGCATCGTGTTCAGTTTTTCGTACTCGTTTGGCGCGGGGGCGGCTTGCGGGCGCATCCAGTTCGGTTTTTCGCGTTCGTTCGGCGCAGGGGCGGCCTACGGGCGCATCCAGTTCGGTTTTTCGCGTTCGTTCGGCGCAGGGGCGGCCTGCGGGCGCATCCAGTTCGGTTTTTCGCGTTCGTTTGGCGCGGGGGCGGCCTGCGGGCGCATCCAGTTCGGTTTTTCGCGTTCGTTGGGCGCGTGCGCAGCCTGTGGCTGCAACGAGCTCAGTTTTTCGCGTTCGTTTGCTCCGCATCCGCCCACAGCGTCGATTACAACACACCAAAAACCGGCACCTGGAAAGCTCCAAGTACCGGTTACATAGGTTAGCGCTGTAAGACTCTAGTGACCATGGTGGCAAATTCGGCTCTAGTAATTGCTTTTGTAGGGCGGAAGGTGCCGTCTGTGTAGCCTGTTACAATGTTGTTGGCAGAAAGTGCATGAATGTAACCAGCTGACCAGGAGTCGGCTTGTACGTCCGGGAAGGACGTCGAACTATTACCGCCAAGCTGGAAGGCTCTAACTACCAACGCCGCCATTTCTGCACGGTTCAATTGATCATTCGGACGGAATTTGCCGTCTGTATACCCCGTCATCAGGCCAGCTTGCTGAGCTGCACCGATATAACCGGCGGCCCAGTGAGTGCTCGGCACGTCCTTAAAGCTGCCCCCTTGCTGATTCAGTCCCAGCTCCATAACCAACACTTTTAATGCTTCGGCACGGGTAATGCTGAGGTTTGGCCGGAAAGTTTCATCCGGATAGCCGGAGATCAGCCCTCTTTGGATCAGGAACTGAATGCTGCTGTTTGCCCAGTGTCCTTGTGTGTCTGCAAAAGTTTTCAGCTCCGGTGTCGGCGTAACCGGCACTTCTGGTTCTCCTCCTGGTAATTCCGGAGTTGTCGGAGTCTCCGTACCACCTCCATTTACAGGTGGTGTAGTCGGTGCCGGTGTAGTTGGTGCGTCACCGCCACTACCGTTTCCTGGTGGCGTGGTTGGCGTCTCATCTCCGCCATTTCCTGGTGTTGTCGTTGGCGGCACGTAGCTCAAAGCAGGGGCAAACGTGGTTACACTTTGAGCCATGCTTTGCTGCTCCAGCGCATATCCCATAGCGAGCACATTCGCATCATCCCATGCTTTACCAACCAGCTGCATGGAGATGGAGTATCCATTAGGACTTGTGCCTACAGGAACTACTACCGTCGGCAAACCGACGCTAGAGGTCAACACTCCGGTTCCTCGGTCAGAACTCAACTGCGCCGCTTGAGCATCATTGTTGTACATATCGCTAATAAAACCGGCGTAAACCACACTGTCTACTTCATATTCGTCCATCCAGCCTGCGATAATATTTTTGTAGTTCGTTCTGTAATCAATATATTTCTGTACTTCTTCCTCTGACATTCGAGTTCTATTTTGGTTGGCTCTTTGGTTATACAGCAGTACTTTCTCGGAAGCGAGCAGTTCATTCGCTGAAGCATAAGGGAAGTTGGCATGAGGCTCTAGGTACCTTGCCCAGCCTTCTGCACCTGGATTGCCCTCAGTTTTTTCCCCTCCTCCAGGTGGGGTGGCCATCTCAACCATAATAGCTCCTGCATCTTCCAAATGCTTGAATTGATCTATGATTGCCTGACCTGTGCCATCATCTGCAAAAGAAGAGTTAAACGATGATGGAATATAGCCAATTCGTTTCCCTTGAAGGGCATTGGTATTCAGGGCTGCAGTCCAGTCTGCCGGTCTTTTGGCATCTGCTTCTACAGTCAGTATATCTGAGGGATCCGTGCCTGTTGTGGCATTAAGCAAATAAGCAAGATCTGTAACTGTACGGGCCATCGGACCTGCATAATCCTGTCCCCAAGTCAGCGGCATCACGCCACTCACGCTTGCCATTCCATCTGTCCCGCGGAATGTGGTCAAGCTTGCTCCAACCGTAGGCGCGTACAAGGAAACGCCAGTTTGTGTGCCCATTGCAGCGGCTGCAAAACCTGCTCCGACAGCTACTGCAGAACCACCGCTAGAACCGAATGAGGTTTTGGAAGGATAAAGTGCATTCCAGGTTTGCATCCAGCCGCTTTCACTAAAGCTGCCACTATTTGCAAATTCGGATGTATTCGTCTTACCAATGATTACAGCTCCCGCTTCTCTCAGCTTTTGAACCTGATAGGCATCAGAGCTTGGCTGCCAGCCTTCCAGTGCTCTGGACCCGCCGGTAGTCGGCATATCCTTCGTGTCATAAATGTCCTTGATCGCAATCGGTATGCCTAGCAGTCCTCCCCGCTGACCCCCACGGCGAGCCTGATCTGCTTCAATGGCCTGCTGAATTGCCGTTTCCGACACATGGAGGAAGGAATGGAAGCCGAGCTGACCCATGTCATAGGCCGCAATGCGGTCTAGATATGCACGAGTTATAGCCTCCGAGGTGGTGACGCCAAGTTCCATGTCTCGCTGCATTTGAACAATGCTTTTGTTGAACACATCGTAGTTGGAGGTTGTCACCAGCGGTGCTGAGGCCGGCGCGGCAGGAATGTTTAGTCGTGTAGGCGCTGCACAGGCTGAAGCATCAAACTGGTCCAAGCTCGACAGGTCCCAGTTACTGATGGTACATACCTCTTCAGCGGTCAACTCAGTCAGATCCGGATTCATCACCAGTTGATTCAGTGAATCCGCAGCTTGAGTTAACCCGTCTGTTCCCGTCTCCCCTGCCACGACAAATCGTGCAAGCGACTGAGTCTCGCCGGGCTCGATCGTCAAGCTGTGGATGAAGCCGTAGAAGTTGGAATCATTGCCGTATGTGGCCAAAGGAACCGTAAACGGATCCTGCTGCTGATTCCCCGTCCCCTGCAGTGCTCCTGCAAACGGAGCGGCGGATCCCAGGACTACGCCAATCGGTCGATCAGATGACCTGGAATTTGCAATTAAAGCCCATGCATCATCGGATTCGATGGACGCATCTCCACTGGAAGTCATTTTCACCACGCCTTGGTAGTTGCCCGTTCCATAACCCAGCGAGCCCCCGAACGAGACATCAACGGTTACCGGAGAGCTTGTTGTATTCGTAAAAGTATCAAAATAACGCACACGGTTGTTTGCACTGTTGAAGTAAATATCACGTGTAATATGTACATCCCCCAGATTTACCGCTTGAGTTGTTGCAAATTCATCCTCACCGTCATATACCAGCCCAAAGCCTCTCATCATTTGACCATTCATCCGAGGCTCCGGTGAAGTCGAAACCTGAACAAAAATATTGCCGAAGCCCTGAATCGGCGTATTGACCGCTCTGCGAATGCTGCCTGTGTCAAGGTTAGGTGCGTAGGAATCGTGAACCTCCCACTCTGTACCGCTTGTTGATGTAACCTTAGTTAACGCATTGACGCTGTTGAACGGTACAACTCCTGCAAAAACCATACTGAGTGCTAGAGTTGCGGCAAAAGCTGACTTCTTGCTCTTGCTTCTCTTCCTCCTTCTGGGGTCTAACGGATCTTTAGCGGACTGTTTCTTCTCGGACACTGACGTATTCTGGATGTTAAACATGGTCCTCCAACTCCTTCTAGCGGTTTTGAAGTGATTCTATCACCAATAATTTGCATACGTCAAGTAATTTACTAAATTGATGTTATATTTTATAACATATAAATATCAGATATAGGTGATATCGAGAGGATTAGTAGGAGTTTAGTAGATTTTAGAGCGGATTTAGTAACTCTATAGAGAGTTTAAGATAACTAAATATGACATATAGCGTTATTACTATGTGATTTATTATGTTGATCATGAATCGCCAAATCGGCGCAACGAGTTCGGTTTTTGGTGTTCATTTGGCGCGGGGGCAGCATGCGAGCGCATCGAGTTCGGTTTTTGATGTTCGTTAGGCGCGGGGGCGGCTTGCGAGCGCATCGAGTTCGGTTTTTCGCACTCGTTTGGCGCAAAGGCGGCTTGCGAGCGCATCGAGTTCGGTTTTTGGTGTTCGTTAGGCGCGAGGGCGGCTTGCGAGCGCAACGAGTTCGGTTTTTCGCACTCGTTTGGCGCGGGGGCGGCTTGCGAGCGCATCGAGTTCGGTTTTTCGCACTCGTTTGGCGCGAGGGCGACTTGCGAGCGCAACGAGATCGGTTTTCCGCACTCGTTTGGCGCGGGGCAGCGTGCGGGCGCAACGAGTTCGGTTTTTGGTGTTCGTTAGGCGCGGGGGCGACTTGCGAGCGCAACGAGTTCGATTTATGGTGTTCATTTGGCGCGAGGGCGACTTGCGGACGCATCGTGTTCGGTTTTTAATGTTCGTTTGGCGCGGGGGCGGCTGGCGGGCGCATCGAGTTCGGTTTTTCGCGTTCGTTGGGCGCGGGGGCGGCTTGCGAGCGCAACGAGTTCGGTTTTTCGCACTCGTTTGGCGCGGGGGCGGCTTGCGAGCGCATCGTGTTCGGTTTTTCGCACTCGTTTGGCGCGAGGGCGACTTGCGAGCGCATCGTGTTCGGTTTTTCGCACTCGTTTGGCGCGAGGGCGACTTGCGAGCGCATCGAGTTCGGTTTTTGGTGTTCGTTAGGCGCGAGGGCGGCTTGCGAGCGCATCGTGTTCGGTTTTTGGTGTTCATTTGGCGCCAAGGCGAATTGCGAGCGCATCGTGTTCGGTTTTTTGCACTCGTTTGGCGCGGGGGCAGCATTCGAGCGCATCGAGTTCGGTTTTTCGCACTCGTTTGGCACGGGGGCGGCTTGCGGGCGCAACGAGTTCGATTTATGGTGTTCATTTGGCGCGGGGGCGGCTTGCGAGCGCATCGAGTTCGGTTTTTCGCACTCGTTTGGCGCGGGGGCGACTTGCGAGCGCAACGAGTTCGGTTTTTCGCACTCGTTTGGCGCCAAGGCGGCTTGCGAGCGCATCGAGTTCGGTTTTTCGCACTCGTTTGGCGCGAGGGCGGCTTGCGGACGCATCGTGTTCGATTTATGGTGTTCGTTTGGCGCCAAGACAGCTTGCGAGCGCAACGAGTTCGGTTTTTCGCACTCGTTTGGCGTGGGGGCGGCTTGCGGACGCAACGAGCTCGGCTTTTCGCACTCGTTTGGCGCCAAGGCGACTTGCGGCTGCATCGAGTTTGGTTTTTCGCATTCGTTCTGCGCCAAAACAGCATACGTCCGCATCGAGTCCAGTTCTTCACGTTCGTGCGGCGTGCATCCACGCCACTAAACAAAGGGAGTACAGCAGAATCGCTGTACTCCCTCATGTTTCATCCGCCTTACTGATTGTTAGCTTTCCACTCATCGAATTGCTTCTGGGCTTCAGCAATGACTCTGTCCATGCCAGCGTCTTTGAATTTCTGCTGTGCCTTTGGCAAGTATACCGCTGCGTCCACAGAGCCCGTGTACAGAGCCGAAATAAATTCTTTTGACACGTTGGAAATGGCAGCTACCTCGGTTTTTACAGGAGACGTATCAAAGTTAAAGCCGAAGGTGGGTGCGGTAGTAGCCGAGCTGTTAAACTCATCGAACGCTTCCCACTTGTCTGCCGGCTCACCTTCATGCAGATAAGTCAGGTACATGTTACCCAAGGCAAATCCAGGCATGGAGTAGTTGTCCTTCATCGCTGGCAGATCCTCGATATATGGCGCATCCAGCTTCGTGTAATGCGTGTCTTCAATGCCGTATTGGATCATGTTGCGAAGCTTTTCATCGGTGTTCAGCAGGTTCAGGAACATCATGGCCCGCTCCGGATTTTTGGAGTACGAGGAGATCGCCATCATAGAGCCTGCTGCAGAGCCTGTGTAAATGATCGGATCCTGCATTGGACGCGTGACAATGTCGTAGCCAGCACTGCGGGACCAGCCGAGCTCCGCATAAGGCTGTGTAATTTCACGGTCTACGAGCCATTTGCCTGTCTTCATATTGTCAATGCCGTCCAGGGTAGCAATATCCTCCCGAACATATCCTGCCTTGTAGTATTTGCGCATCGTATCCAGAGCGCTCTTCAGCTCCGGGGACTCCAGGATGTTAACGAATTTGAAATCCTTGGTGTCGATGTACATCCCGATTGGAATTTCATCACCCAGCACGAAATCAAATGGCATGTATGGCTTGAAGCCCTTCGCCACCGCTAATGGCGTAACATCTGCCGGCTCGTTCTCTTTAATCGTCTTCAGCAGCGGCTCCAGATCTTCAAGTGTGGTCACGTTGGAAATGTCCAGATTGTATTTGTCCAAATATTTCTTGTTAAAACGCCATACAAATTGCTGTGCCAGTTCTTTGTTCGCAGGGATTCCGTAGTTCACGCCGTTGACCTTCGTTCCTTCCAGGAAGCGAGGATCCAGCACGTCAATGATACCTTGACCGTACTGCTCCAGCAGCTCATTCAGCGGCTTGAAGGCCCCCTTTGCTGCATTCGGCAAGTAATCAAATGCCCAGGAGCTGGTGAATGCAATATCGTAGTTTTCACCGGAGCTGGTGATTACCTGCATTCTTTGGCTGTAATCGCCCCAGTCAATCATGCTCAGCTCCAGCGTCGCATTGATCTTCTCCGTCAAATATTTATTGATCTCTTCCTGCACCAGCGGTAAGTCCTTTTGGTTCGGTCCGATCATGAACATTTTCAGCTTAACGGGCTCCAGCTTGGATGAATCTACCGTGCCATCGCTCTGTACAGCTGCGCCCTCGGATGAAGTGCCAGCCGCTCCGGTACCGCTGTCCTTGCTGCCGCATGCGGCCAGGAACACCGACAGCACCATGATGAGGGATAGCGATAATAGTGAAAGCTTTTTCTTAAACATGTGTTTGCCCCCTTAAGGTATTTAATGAGCTTGCTATCTATTGATACCGCTTACAACCCGTTCCCGAAAGAAGCAGGAGCACCTGCCTCTTCATCTAAGAACGTATTTTGTTCACGGGGTCAATCTTACCTTGTCTGTTATCCTTTCACGGAGCCTACGGTTAGGCCCTGGACAAAATACCGCTGGAAGAACGGATACGCCATAATAATCGGCAGTGTAGCCAGCACCACCATCGCCATACGAACCGTTTCCGTCGGGATTCCGGCTGCCGCATCGAATGAGCCGAGATTCTGGGCATTCTGCGTCAGAAAATCCATGTTTTTCTCAATCTGCATCAGCAGATATTGCAGCGGCGGTGTTTTTTGCGGATCGTTGTAGTACAGCAGCGCATTAAACCAGTCATTCCAGTAGCCTAGCGAGCTGAACAAGCCAATTGTTGCAATGCCCGGCAGCGAGACCGGAAGCACAATCCGCACAAAGGTCGTAAATTCGCCGGCTCCGTCAATACGGGCAGATTCGATAATTTCATCCGGCACCGTCGTCTGGAAAAATGTCCGCATCACAATGATTGAGAAAGCGCTGAGTGAGAGCGGAAGAATCAGAGACCAGATCGTATTTTGCAGGTGCAGGAACTGGGTCATGACGATGTAGCCGGGAACCATTCCACCTGAGAACAGCATGGTGAAGAACGCAACGAAGCTGAAAAATCCCCGGAATTCAAAGCTGCGGCGCGACAACGCATAAGCGTAGGTTGTGACCAGCGTCAGGTTAATCAGCGTGCCCAGCACCGTAATGAGCAGCGTCAGACTGAAGGAGGACAGCAATTCTCCCCCGGTTTGAAAAATATACGAGTACGCCGCGGTGCTGAACTGGCTGGGCCACAGGCTGAAGCCCTCCATGGCCAGTGTCTGCTCATCTGTCAAAGAGATCATAATAACAAACAAGAACGGGAAAATACAAGAGAAGGCGAACACCCCAATAATAATATTGAAGATCACATTCCAAAATGGCGAGATCGCATTATAGTCTCTTTTACTCCGGGCTTGCGGCGCCGGATCATGTCCGGCTGTTGGGTACTGCGGCATCTTGTTCACCTCCATGCTTAGAAAAGAGCGTGGTCTTTTTCAATTTTCCGGACAATGTAATTGGACAGCAGGATCAGGACCAGACCAACCATCGACTGATACAGCCCTGCAGCGGTGCTCATCCCGATGTCTCCCATATTGACCAGGCCTCTGTATACAAAGGTGTCAATAACGTTCGTAACCGGGTACAATGCACCGGAATCCTTCGGCAGCTGATAGAACAGACCAAAGTCCGAGCGGAAAATTCCGCCAATAGCCAGGATGGTCAGGATAATCATCAACGGCTTCAGCAGCGGCAGGGTAATGTAGCGCGCCTGCTTCCATTTGCTCGCCCCGTCAATGACAGCGGCCTCATAATAGGATTTATCAATTCCCGTGATCGCCGCCAGATAGATCACACTGTTATACCCGACGCCCTTCCAGATCCCGACGAAAACGAGGATGTACGGCCAATACTTTCCTTCGGAATACCAGCTGACCGGATCCCCTCCGAAAAAGGTAATGATCTGGTTCAGCGTCCCCTTATCCACACTCAAAAAGGTGAATGCGAAGTAGCTGATAATAATCCAGGAGAGAAAATGCGGAAGAAACATGCCGGTCTGATAGATCTTGGCCAGCCGCTTGTTCAGCAGCTCATTCAGCAGCATCGCGAACCCTACCGCAACCACCAGACCGAGAATGATAAAAGCCATATTGTACAGGATGGTATTTCGCGTAATGATGTACGCATCATTCGTCGTAAACAGATACTCAAAGTTCTTGAAGCTGACCCATTCGCTGTTGAAAACGCTGGCAAAAAATCCGTCAGGACTAATTCTGAAATCCTTAAAAGCCAACACGGTGCCAAACATCGGCAGGTACGCAAAAATCAAAAACCAGATGGTTCCTGGCAAAATCATCAGCAGCATAAACCGGTTGCGGATTATCTTCTTGATGAATGCCGACATAGGCAGTCCCCCTTACTGAGCGCACGAATGTTAATCAGGCTGCCTCAAGACCTATTGGCAAGCAGGAGGCTGTCCCGATGGTCCATAGCCTTGCAGCACGTGCTTTTTGTACTCTTATTGTGTCAAGAAAGCGCTATCTCGCTCAAGTTGAAAAAACCAAGAATCAGCTGTACAAATTAAAGATTATTCCGAAAACGCTTTCGTAAAATGCAAAGATGTACCTGCCGGCTCACCAAAGAGAGCCTTGCAGGGCACGAAAAAGCCGCGGTTCGCTGCCGCGGCTCCATGCACGATGTTACACCCGGGCGAAGCGCGTTCGCATTTCCGTCGGAGAAACGCCGGTGTATTTTTTGAACTGCCGATAGAAATAGGAGCTGTCGAGATAGCCTACACGAAGCGCGATGTCCGAGGTCTTCTGATCCGTGTACAGCAGCAGCTGTGTCGCTTTTTCAATCCGAAACTGATTAAGATAATCCGAGAAGGTGACGCCCACCTCCTGCTGAAACAGATGGCCCAAATAATTGGGATGCAGCCCCATCCTATGGCTCAAGGTCTTGAGTGAAAGCTCCTCTCCATAGTGATGCTGCACCTGGGCCGTCAGGAAGGAAACGTGAGGACTGTACCCCTCTTCCTGCTCCTGCTGCTTCAAAAGGGTGCTCTCCACAATGCACCGCACATGCTCCTGAAGCTGCTTCAAGGTGTGAATGTCCTGCAGCGGAATGAACACCTCACTGTAATCCGGGTTCTTCTCCAGTTCCTTGACAGCAAGCATCAGCTGGACTGCGGCATTCCAGTAGCTCTCCCGGGATACCAAGGACACACCTGCCTCCACCCGCAGCGCCTCCCGAATATGATCTTGAATGACCTCCAGGTCGCCCTCAATAATGACCTTCTTAAAAAGCTCCAGCCCTCCTTCCGGCGCAGGCGGCAGTTCCTGAAGCCCAGTGCACTGTGACGGTGCCTCTGCCGCAAGCAGTGCCTGCTCCAGCTGACGCTTACCCTCTTCATAGCTTGCAGCCACCTCGGACAATCCTTCCCTGCAGACCCTCCTGCCCAGCGTGCACCACAGTCTCAGCCCGTGCTGCTGCTGCAGCACGTGAAGCTCCGGCAGCAGCGACTGGCACCTGCTCTCCTCGTGTCGGCATTGCTGCCAGATATGAATCACGACGAGGTCTTCATGGTCGGAAAAAGCAATCGCCTGCCTGCCTTCGTCCGCCCGCTCCAGCAGCATGGCCTGAAGTTCATCCGCAAGCCGGGAGATCGGACAGGCCTCCCCCTCTTCGACCCACGTCCGGATGACCTGGACCTGATAGCAGCTGCCTTCGAGCGGCAGGGCGAGCAGCTCGGCTCGCTGACGCAGCTCGGCCAGATCTATACTGCCGTGCACCCAGCGCTGCAGCACATGGCTTTGCAGCACCTTCCAGTCTTCCTCCAGCTGGAAACGGCGCTCACCCTCGCGCTCCCACTCCTGCACGATATGGCTTACCGTAGATTCCAGCTCCTCCAGATTGATCGGCTTCAGGATATAATTATGAATGCCAAGCGTAATACCGGTCTTTACGTACTCAAACTCCTCGTAGCCGCTTAACACAATACATTTGGTGCCGGGGTGCCGCTCCTTGACACGCCGGATCAGTTCCAGGCCGTTCAACCTTGGCATCATAATGTCTGTGATCAGCAGATCCACCGGCTGCTCCAGCAGCTCCGTCAGAGCTTCTTCGCCATTTCGCGCTGTTCCCGCGACCTCCAGCCCGTATTTCCCCCAATCCAGAATTGCCTTCAGGCCTTGAACAATGAGCGGCTCATCATCTGCAAAATATACCTTTCTCATGCTGTCTCCCCTCTTGCCATCATCGGTATTTTTAATATGACCCTGGTGCCCTGACCTTCTGTGCTGTGAATGCTGACCCCGCATGCCGAGCCATAGTTGATCTGAATCCGGTCATGAACATTTTTCAGCCCGATAGAGGCATAGTCCTTGTCCATAGGAGCAACAGGACCTTCCAGCGAATGAGTAATCTCCTCCAGACGCTCCATAGGGATGCCGGTGCCGTTATCCTCTACCGTAAGAAGAATATAGCTCCCGTCTTGCTCCACGCTGATTCCGATCCAGTTCTCGTCTTCCGCCGGGCGGAAGCCATGGACGAAGTAATTCTCCACGATCGGCTGGAGCAGCAGTTTGATGATGGAGCAGCCAAGCAGCTGCGGGTCGGCCTCCAGTGTGTGGCGCAGCTGACCTTCATAACGCTTTTCGAACAAATTCAGATACACCTTACAGAGCTCCAGCTCTTCGGAGAGGGTAACCACAGTGCTTTTCTTAGCCATGCTCTTGAACATGACAGAAAGACTGTAAATCATATCCCCCACCTCCCGCGCTCCCTGAACGTAAGCCTTCATGCGAATCGACTCCAGCGTATTGTATAAAAAATGCGGGTTAATCTGTGCTTGCAGCGCCACCAGCTCCGCCTGCTTCTGCTTGAGCTCTGTGGTATAGATCTTGTCAATATATTGCTCCAGCCGATCGCCCATGTCATTAAACCGGGTTGAAATCTGCTGCAGCTCATCCTCCCCCGGCATCTGAATACGGGTGGATAAATCTCCCTCCCCGATCCGGTTCATGGACCGGATGATCCGCTGGACCTTTTTCGAATATTTAGAAATGATCGTGAACGTAATGGCAAAGCTCGCCATGATAAAAGCCAGTGTGATGATCAGCAAGCCGTCTCTCAGATTCTTCGTGCCCGACTCAATGGAGGATCTCGAAACGAGCCCCACCACGGACAGCCCCGAGCTGCCAAGCTGTAGCACTCTCGCCTTCGACGGCTCATCCAGCATCACCCATTCGTCCCCGGGGCTTCGGCTCAGCCCGTACGGATACACCTGACCACCATACACGCCTTTCGAATCATACAAAACGCCACCCTGCGAGGTCATTACCAGCAGCCTGCCTTTTACCGAGGCCTGGCTATCGAGCCATGCCTCAATATGCCGGTGGTCAAACTTCACGCTGATGCCCCCTGCCTGCTTCAATGTCCATGGATCCCGAAGCTCCCGTGAGTACACATAGACATCCTCTTCCCGGTTAAAGCTCCAGCCCTGCGGATTACGCTGCTGATGACTGGTCCGAGATTCACCGGAAGCGTTTTCATTCATGAGCTCCTGATTTTTGCGGCTGAAGTTCATGACGAAGTGGTTCACGCTGCTGGATATGGACACCTCGCGGATACCATGATCCTGCTCCAGGTAATTTTTGAGCAAAGTTGTAAAGGAACGGAGCCGCTGCTCGCCGTTCTTGTAATAGAGATCGAGCCGGTAATTTAAATAATTCTCGTATTCGTTGTTCAGGAAATAGATCAATTCATCACTTAGCGTCGCATCTCCGTAAATCTGCTGAAACATACCAAGGACGCCTTCGTACTGACGGGTCAGATACACGCTGAGCACTTGTGCCGATTTCAGGTTGGCCTCCGTATGCTCCTGTAAAATACGCTGGGTCTGATACTGATACACCAGCACTGCCGCCACCCCGAACAGCACGATCATTACAGTAGAGTACAGCACGACGATTTTGTTAAACATCTTCCTCTTTAAATGATTAGAATAAAAACGGCGAAGCTTCCAGATGATGACCACACCCTGTCTTTAGCTCATGCTTTTGGCACTCAGTGTACCACCATCGCGGCCGAAGTAGCAACGCTTCAATGGGCCCAATTGAATGAGGATGATTCTCCCTGTCTTCTCCATGTCGAATCCCCTCATCCCGGCACGATTCATGCCGGCAAGCAAGGGAGAGCGTAATTTTTTTCATTTTTTTTGAGAAGGACTTCCATTTGGAAGAATATAACCGCTTACATCCTTAGAAGTACTAGGGAGTCTGCGGTTTTCATCCATTTATATTGTAAGCGCTTTATATAGCTTGTTTTCTTGTGTTATGATTTGTCACACGGTTGACCCTTTTCTTTGTCCTATGTTACGGTTTTAGTAGTTGCACGGAGCGTTTTCATCACTTTTACATGATTTTTCACATCGAATACGTCACCTAATCTAACAGAGACAAATGAGTACGAGGGAACAAACAGATACGAAATTTGAACAGGAGGGTTATCGGATGATTAAAGCGATGATTTTTGACTTTGACGGAACGATTATTGATACGGAGACAGCGTGGTACAGCGCATTTCGCGATGCCTACCAGAAGCATGGTGTGGAGCTGACATTGGAAATGTATTCCCAATGCATCGGCACCAGCCTTAAGACCTTTAATCCTTACGAATATTTAATGACGGAGCTGAACCTGCCGCTCGATAAGGAGGCTTTCCGCGAAGCCATTCAGCTGAAGCATGCCGCCCTGATGAATCAGGAGCAGGTACGTCCCGGCATTCTTCATTATTTAGAGCAGGCCAAGGAGCAGGGACTGAAAATCGGACTCGCGACAAGCTCGACCCGCTCTTGGGTAGAGCAGCATCTGGAGCAGCTGGGCCTGCTTGACTATTTCGAGGTGATCCGCACGGCGGACGATGTCGCAAATGTAAAGCCGGATCCTGAGCTGTATACGCAAGCTCTTGAAGGCTTGGGTGTGACTGCTGATGAAGCTGTGGCTATTGAGGATTCACCTAATGGAGCCCGGGCGGCGGCAGCGGCCGGCATACATTGTGTCGTCATCCCGAACACGATTACCGGTACACTGGAGTTTGATATGCCGCACCAGCGCCTCTCTTGCCTGACTGAGCTGGAATTCAACGATTTGCTAACCAAGCCGCTCGCTAACACCGTATAAATGAAACTGACATCCAACAGATCTGATCATTCAAGGGGGAATTCATAGATGAAAGCCGTACACTTTGGTGCGGGCAATATCGGCCGCGGGTTTATCGGCCATATGTTGTCCGCCTCGGATTATGAGGTTTGTTTTGTCGCCAGAAATCAGAAACAGATTGCCCTGCTGCAGAAGCGGCAGGAGTACCCGATCACGCTGGCCAACGACGAGCAGGATACTACACTGGTCAGCAATGTTACCGCGATTAGCATTCATGAAGAAGAGCATGTCGCTGCCGAGATCGCTTCGGCCGCAATCATTACAACCGCTGTGGGCGTCAATGCCCTGAAGGATATCGCCCGTTCCATAGCGCAAGGCATCTCGCTGCGGCTGCAGCAGAAAGTGTCTCAGCCTCTGCACATTATCGCCTGTGAGAATGCGATCGCCGGAAGTACCCGGCTGAAGAAGCATGTGTATCCGCTATTAAGTGAAGCAGAACGCCAGCAAGCCGATACATGCATCTCTTTTCCTAACGCTGCTGTTGACCGGATTGTCCCGCTGCAGAAGCATCAGGACCCGCTGCAGGTTACGGTTGAGCCCTTCTTTGAATGGGTAATTCACCGTCCGGCCCTGCTGGAGGGCTTCCGGGAGATCAAGGGCGTGCATTATGTGGACTCGCTGGAGCCCTACATCGAGCGAAAAATGTTTACCGTGAACACCGGGCATTGCTGCGCCGCGTATCTGGGCTCTCTTCAGGGCTTCACCACGATCCGCCAGGCCATGAAAGATCCCCAGCTTGTGTCACAGGTCCGCCAGGTGATGAACGAAACCGGACAGCTGATTACGACCAAGCACGGCTTCAACGCGAAGCAGCATCAGCAATATATAGATGCCATTCTGGCGCGTTTCGCCAATCCGCATCTCAGTGATAAGGTGACTCGCGTCGGACGTTCACCGCTGCGCAAGCTCTCACCGAACGATCGTCTCGTTCGACCTCTTCTGCAGGCCTATGATGCCGGTATTGAAACGCCGGGACTTCAAGCTGCGATTGCAGCAGCCCTGATGTTCCATGACCCTGCCGATAAGGAAGCGGTAGCGCTGCAGCAGCGGATTGCAGAGCATGGCGTCTCGAAGGTGATCCATGAGCATATGGGCATCCATCCGGATCACCCTGTGCACAAGCAGCTGCTTGCTGCCTACGAGGAGCTAAAATCGCACACGGCGGACGAGATCATCGCAACGTAAGCCCAGGCGGCTCAGCGCTTCAGAAATCGGTAGCCGATCCCCCTTACCGTTTCAATGTATCGGACTTCGCTCTCTTCAATTCTGCGGCGAAGATGATGGATATGCACCATCACGGTTCGGTGATCGCTGCCGCTTTCAAGCCCCCAGATGGAATCGAACAGCTGCTCGACACTGAACACCCTTCCGGGATGAGCCGCCAGCTGCAGCAGAAGCTGCAGCTCTTTACTCGGCAGATTCAATACCTCCCCCTGCAGCCGTACCTCCCAGCGTTCGAAGAAAATCTGCAGGCGTCCATCACTCCATACTTTTTCAGTTGGCTCTGTATTCCCTTGCGGAATGCCGGGCCTTCTTAATCGTGCCCTCACTCTCGCTACCATAACATCCGGATCAAACGGTTTAGTAATATAGTCCTCACTCAGCTCCAGCCCTTCAACAATATCCTCGGTCTCGTTACGGCTGCTTAGAAATATTACTGGAATGTCTCGGCTGCTCTTCCACTCCCTGACCCATTCCGTCCCATTGCCATCTGGCAGCATAATATCGCAAATGATGAGATGAAAGCTTGAAGATTGCAGCCAAATGGATGCTTCGGTAACTGTGGATGCGATCCTGGTGCTGAATTGCTGATTGCGTAAGTAAATAGACACCAGGTCGGATATGTCCGCGTCATCCTCCACAATGAGGATCTGCTTCTGCTCCTCATAGCTCATTATTTACTGTGCACCTCCCCTTGTTGTGCAAGCTTCAATGGCAGCTCCAAGCAAAAAGCACTGCCTTTTCCCGGATCGCTCCTGACCTTGATCTCTCCATGATGGTAATGAACAATCTCTTTGCAGATCGCCAGCCCCAATCCGGAGCCTTGAGCTTTGGATGAAGGCTGTCTCGCCTGGGCGAACCGTTCAAAAATGTGCTGATGAAGCTCGGGCTCAATTCCGATCCCGGTATCCTCTACAGTCACCAGCGCCGCAGGTCTGTTTCCTTCGATGCCACCCAGCACAAGACGCAGTGTAATACAGCCCCCCGGCTCGGTAAACCTGAGTGCATTGGAAATCAGATTAGACAGCACCTGCTCCAGGCGGAGCGGATCACCCGAAAGAACCCAGGGCAGCGCAGGCTCTGCCGGAACGAGGATAACGCATTGAATGCCTTTGTCTTCGATCTCCCACTCATACTTCTGAAACAGCTCCTTGAAAAAAACAACGGGGGCAAGCTCCTCCATCTGGAACGTGATCTGATTTGTCTCCAGCTTGCTCAGCTCGATGAGATCATGGATCATCCGCTCCATTAGAATAGAGCGCTCATAGATCCGGTTGGCATATTTAGGCGCATCAGCCGTTATGATTCCATCCCGCAGCGCCTTGGCAAAGCCCTTGATCGACGTAATCGGTGTGCCAAGCTCATGCGAGATGTTGGACAGCAGCCGGACGCGGAATTTCTCCAAATCTGCCATCTTGTGATTGGCCTCTTGAAGACTGGCATTACTCTGCTGCAGAGAATACGTCCTCTCTGCCACCGTCCGCTCCAGGGAACGGTTACTTTGCCAAAGCTGCTCGGCCAGCTGCTCCTTCTCCGCAATCGCCCGGGAGAAGCGCGCGGATAAATTCAACGCCTGCGTGATCAGAAAGCCTAGCAGACCGATGGACAGCAGATCATCGGTTGCCAGCAGGCCGGTGTAAAACAGCATGTCATTGAGTGCAAATAGCGTGAAGAACAGAAATCCGAGCGCCGTCGTGAGTGAGCCTCTTCTGCGCCTCACGGCAGAGAGGATATAAACAAACAGCGTGTACATCAGAACCGGAAACAGCAGACCCCAAATAAACAGCGACAAATAGTGGGTGTAGATCCGGGCAGGGGTCAGCAGAAAGAACAGGATAAAGCCGGCAAGCACAATCCCCGCTGTACGAGGCGCCCAGGACACTGACTCCTGCGGATACTCCCGGTTCACGAAGAAAATAAGCGTGAGCGCAACCATTGATATCGAGATGTACTCCGCCTTGACCGCCCACTCCCAAGACAGTCCCGGCAGAAAGTAGAGTGCTGTGGATTCACCCAATACGATGGTCCGGATACCCACGGATAGACAGAGACCGCCAAACAGGAGCACAGAAACCTCTTTTCTCCGGTTGAAATACACAAAGAAATAATACATTGACATCATGAAAAAAATCCCGATCACAAAAATTTGGGCCGCCACCCGGGACGTCCGCAGCCTGGAGATCGACTCCGAGGTACCGAGCTCCATTCCCTGCCAGATTCCGCTGTTGCGCTGATGAAAGTTCGCAACCTGAATCACAATATCATTCCAGCCCGTTACAGGTTCGAAATAAATCGTATCGGGATAGCTTTTGGGATGGGTGTCCTCCCGCTCGGTTCCCACCGTTCCGTTGCCGCCCCTCAGCGAGCCATTAATCCAGATCTCATATGCCGAAGCAATGCTCTTCGGGTAAATGCCGAGCGTCTGGCGGGGGGCGGTCCAGGCTTTAGGCAGCAGCACTTGCAGTCGGTATGTAGCATAGCCTTCGTGAGGCAGAGGTTGTCCATTCATGATGTATTCCGTCCACGGCATTGGCACCTGAACCCATAGCGGATCCAGATTGGAAGGCTCATTCGAAGCAAAGTCCGCCGGCTCCAGCAGCTGATCCCAATAAAATTCCCATTCCCCATCCAGCAAAAGAGTCCCTTGACTGCCGGGGTTCCATGCCGACAAGTCGGCATAGCCCTGCTTTGGTGCCACGATGATCGTTGAAGTGTCCGGGCTTTCCATGTCTTTGAACTTTGGATTTAATTGTGCGGCAAGAATGATAATAGCGCCCAACATTACAGCAGCGAGGCCGTACATGACAAGCCGCCGTCTGTCCTTTCGCTCGAACTGGACAAGCCTCATAGCAGGTAACCTCCGGTTACAGAAACTAAATTAGTTATATTATATCAGGGGACTCTCATCGATGCTGACAGAAAGCATCATTTTTTGCCATTACTTAAACAAAACTTAAACATCTATAGGTACTATGGATTACAGGAAAGCTACAACCGGGCATAAAGAACGAAAAGCTAGGAAAATAGTAGGGGGTTCCATCATGAATGGTTATTTCACGGTCTGCTGTACCGAAAGATCCCAGCACCATTATATCGACTTTCTGCTAAGCCGCTATGAGGATCTGAATTTAAAATATAGCTTCTCCGCAGCCCTGGGCTACCTCGCCAGTCCCCTTCTGATGGCAGGTACAGCCATGCTGTGCTATGACGAGGAGGATCAGATATGCGGAGCATTCAGTTATATTCACGGAACCGGGGAGCACGATTATCAGGACCGTCATATGATCCAGATTCAAGCCGCCTATTTGGATAAAGCCTATCGTGTCAGCCGCTGGTTTGTGGAGGGCCTCCGGTTTCTGGCGGAGCATCTGCATGATCAGGAGGAAGAGGTAACAGACATTCAATTCTGGGCGCCCGGAGATGCCAGAAGCCAGAGACTGTTCTCCAAGTTTGCGGTCCCATTGAAGGTCGAAGGAGCACCAAGCGGTGATATGGAAGGGTACCGGGTTACGGTCGAAGAACTTTTTGACTATCTACTGGGTACGGCGATCCTCCGGGACAGGCAGCAAGGCTTTACCGTCTAGTGAATTTTCGGCTTCAAGAGAGAAAAGGAGGCGCAAGGCAAGGATGAGAGCTGTAGTAAGACATTGCTCTACGGACCGGGATTATGCGGGTTTAACGCGGTTTTATATCAACCATACCCGGGATTTTGACAGAAGCTATTCTCTCCAGGACGGGCTATTCCACATCTTAACGACGCTGAATGATTTTCAGTTTATAACCTATCACAATGCTCAGGAGCATCTGATCGGCTTTGTACAGTACCGTACGGAGGAAGAGAAAGGGACCGTGTTTGTGGATGCGGCCATTTTGGAAGAGAAGTATCGCAGTACCAGCGTGTTCTATTACGGACTTCAGGATTTGATCAAGTACATCCTAGAGAATAACAAGGAAGTTAAGTCTATGTATTTCTTCGCAGCTGCGGACAATTTATATGTAAACCGACTATACCGCAAATTTGCCAGGCTGGTTGATGTGACACAGCGCCGTGGACGCACAGAAAATGTATATGCTGCAGATCTACAGGGGCTGCTGCATGATTTAAGGGTTTACTGAGGTGACACCATATCCGTACAGGAAGGGAGGTGAGCAGAATGGTTCCACCAATTTATGGTATGAAAGATGTAACAAAAGGCAGCGGCTTTGGCCGCATTGTCGATGCAATGAAGCTGAATGAGCAGCTGAGAAACGCCGCGGCATCCACGAAGTAATTTCCTCCCCCGGAGATTATCGAGGTGTCCCGGAGCATGAGAGCATGTAAAAAAGGGCTGTCCTGCTGGATCTGTGATCCGGCGGGACAGCCTTTTGAGCTTTGCTGCAGGTGAGCGAGCCGTCTGCCTTATAAGCCCAGCAGAACCTTATCCCCGCTGAAGCCGGCGTGCCCGAAACTGCTTGTACTGGAAATAGACGGTGCAGCCGATGCAATATCCCAGCAGCGCAGCCAGCGCTGCCGCTCCTGTCATGCCGGCCAGCACGTTCCCTGCCCAGGTCCAGCCTAGCAGAAGGCTCAGTAAGGATAGCCCCAGCAGGCTGACCGCAATCGTATTGTTAAAGCGCTGGAGCTCGGCAGCCTCTGTTCCGGAGCGGCGAACCCGCCCGGACAGAAACGTGCGGGTCAGCCGGACAAACAGATTACCCCGGACACCAAAGATCAGACCTGCCGCCTGAATCGCCAGCAAAGCGGCAATCACCGTCGCAGACTGCGTAACGAGAAAGATGGAAACCATAAGCACAATTCCTGCCTGATTGCTTCTTACATATGGAACGGGAATCTCTTTCATCTATAAACCAACTTTCCGGATAGGAATTAAACTAATCAAGTTGATTATAGTCAACCCCGTCACGAATGACAATGGAAAAAATTACATTCCCGCCTCATACACCGCTTTTCCCCGGACCCAGGTGGAGACCACATTCAGCCCGGCATCCAGCACCACGAAATCGGCATCCTTTCCGGGCGCTAGCGAGCCCTTGAAGCCATCGACGCCGATCTGCCTTGCCGGCACCGAAGTAAAGGAAGAGATGATGTCCTCTAGTGCAAGACCGGTAAACGCCAGCACATTTCGCACGGCCTGGATCATGGTGAGCGAGCTTCCGGCCAACGTATCCGTCCCTTTTAAATAGACTAGTCCATCTTTCATCACCTTATGCCCGTAATCCCCGTCCGGGAGGCCGCAGCTGGTTACCGCGTCTGTGATGGCACAGATGCCGTCAGAGGACTTGAGATCATACATCATCTTCACGACTGCCGGATGAACATGATACCCGTCCGCAATGAGCTCGACGGTAAGCTGCGGCAGCAGCAGTCCTGCTCCGGCGAGTCCCGGTTCGCGGTGATGCAGCGGGCTCATCCCGTTAAAGTGATGCGTCGTGTGATTGACGCCCAGCGCGACGGCTGCCTCCATCTGCTTGAAGGTAGCGTCGGAATGGCCGGCGGAGACCGTAACTCCTGCAGCCAGGAACTGCTCCACGGCGTCCATGCCTCCCTCCAGCTCTGGCGCCAGCGTGACAAGCTTGATCCGATTCTCGGCTGCCTGAAGCAGCTCTTCAATCTGCTCCGGTGAAGGATTGCGCACATCGTCAGCCAGTTGGGCTCCCTTGCGCTTCAGGCTGATGAAGGGCCCTTCCAGATGAATTCCAAGAATGTCAGCACCGCCCGTGCCCTTTTGGATAACACCTGCGGCGCAGGACAGAGCCGACACGATGTGCTCCTGGCTGGAGGTATTCGTCGTGGCCAGAAAGCCTGTCGTACCGTGAGCCGCATGAAAGACGCTCATTCTCTCCAGGCTCACCTCCTGCGCATCCATCACATTGCAGCCGTCGCCGCCGTGAACATGCACATCAATAAAGCCGGGCACAAGCGTTAAGCCTTCTCCGTCCCGGACTTGCAGCGGCTCCGATGGACATTCTATCCGGGCTCCGATGGCCTCAATGACCCCATTGCTGTCAATAAGCAGCTGTCCCCCGGACAGTCTTTGGCCAGGCCGTATGATATCTGCATTTTTCCATAGCGTCTTCATGCCTGGTTTCCCTCCCCCCGCACGCTTGCCAGGCTCAGTGCCGCTCCGTACAGCCCGGCCGAATCGCCCAGCTGTCCTTGAACCACGTCCGGCTGATGGGCTTTAGGATAAAGACTATGCAGCGTGCGGCGTATCGGAGCCAGCAGCATCTCACCGGCGTTGGCGGCACCACCGCCGACCACGATGAGCTCCGGGTCCAGCAGATAGGTCATCGTGGCCAGCTTTCTTCCCAGCACCGACCCGATGTTCTCAAACACCTCCAGAGCGAGAGCATCCCCCTGCTCAGCGGCAATACATACGTCCTTGGCCGAGATGGCAGCTGCCTGATCCTGCAGTATGCTTCTCTGCCCACGTTTCATGGCCGCTTCAGCAAGACGCGCAATCCCGGTTGCCGATGCCATCGTCTCCAGGCAGCCGGTCTTCCCGCATTTGCACGGCAGATCGTTTCCTTCCACCGGGTCATGTCCGATCTCTCCGGCATAGCCGTGTGCGCCCCGAATCAGTCCTCCGTTCATCACTACTCCTGCGGCCAGGCCCGTGCCGAGCGTTACGCAGATGAAGTTCTGACAGCCGCGCGCTGCACCCGCAGCGTATTCTCCCCAGGCGTACATCCGCACATCATTGTCGATGGCCACCGGCACTCTCCAGTGCTCTTCCAGGAGCGATCCCAGCTTGACATCATACCATCCCAGATTTGGCGCCCGCAGCACGGTTCCTGTCTCCGCGTGCAGATGCCCCGGGACCCCTGCACCGATGCCGGCAAGTGTATACGGCTTCTGCTGCTCCAGCAGGCTCCAAATCTCCTGATTCAGCCGCTTCACATAATCCGATATACCCTGCTGATGCTCTGTTCTCATCGCTGATTTGGATATTAACTCATCGCTCTCATTAAATAAGCCGATGACGGTATTGGTACCGCCAATGTCCAGTCCAAGGCTTAACTGTTTCATTGCGCATTCCCTCTCCCTTTAGCTCCAAAGCCAGATTAAACAGAAAGCGGGCCTCTCATGAAGAAACCCGCTTTCTGATCATGCTCTATGGTTGTCTAGCGCACGTTCTCGATAGGCACCACAGGATTGGTATCTCCGTCATAGTCCACACCGTCACTTTCAAAGCCAAACAGCTGGAAGAACTCCTTGCGGTAGCCCGCAAGATCGGTAATGTCCTCCACATTCTCGCTGGTCACAGCTTCCCACAGCTGTGCAACCTCCTGCTGGACGTCGTCACGAAGCTCCCAGTCGTCAATCCGGATGCGGCCCTTCTCATCGACCGGCACCTCTTTGCCGCTGTACAGCCGTTCTGCAAACAAGCGGTAGCTCTGCTCAATGCAGTTCTCGTGAATCCCTTTCTCTTTCATCACCTTATACAGTGCTGATACGTATAGCGGTACAATCGGGATCGCAGAGCTGGACTGCGTTACCAGCGCTTTGCTGACCGATACAAAGGCACGGCCGCCGCCGCTGGACAGCTCCTCGTTCAGCCGATGCGCCGTTTCCTCCAGATGATCCTTTGCCTGCCCGATCGAGCCGTCACGATACACCGCCATGGTAATCTCTGATCCGATGTAGGAGTAGGCGATGGTTGTGGCATGGTCGGCCAGCACGCCGCCGTCACGCAACGCCTTGATCCACAGCTCCCAGTCACTGCCGCCCATCACCGTTACGGTATCCTGAATTTCCTGATCGCTAGCTGGCTCCAGCGTAATTTCACTCACTTCTCCGGTATGGAAATTCACTGTTTTGTTCGTGAACGGCTTGCCGATCGGCTTCAGCACGGAATTCGCCGTTTCTCCCGTCACGGGATCCGTACGGCGCGCCGAAGCGACACTGTACACCACGAGATCGACCTGGCCCAATTCACTCGCAATAGCCTGAACCGTCTTCTGCTTCGTCTCATCCGTGAAGGCATCCCCCGTTACACTGAGCGATTTCAGCCCGGCTTCCTTCGCCATAGCTTCAAACGCAGCCGAATTGTACCAGCCTGCCGATGCGGTGCGCTTCTCGGTTCCCTGGCTTGGACGGTATACTCCGATTGTGCTCGCACCGGCACCAAAAGCCGCTGTAATCCGCGCAGCCAGTCCGTAGCCGGTAGAGGCGCCGATCACCAGCACATTGACTGGTCCTTCCCATTTCGGCTGGGCCTGAATGTATTTCACCTGCTCCTCGACCTGACGCGCACATCCCGCAGGATGTGCCGTGGTGCAAATAAAACCGCGCGTTCTCGGTTTAATGATCATCCTTCATTTCCCCTCTTTACCTCGTAATGGTCGTTCGTGATCCAGCATGAATTAGGACCTGATCTTAAGCGAGTCTATTTCATTCTATCAATTTTTCAGGCCCGGCTAAACCTTTTGCACAAAAATAATCCAATCAGCCATTCTCCCCTATGGAACGGATATCTCTACCACTTGCTCGTAAAAAGCATCCACCCTGTCCGGACGCCGCACCTGCTCCTGCACAATAGCCTTCCACACCTCAATCTCCGTCAGCTCGGCATGTGAATGCAGGCCGTACCAGGACATGAGCTGGCTTCGCTGTACGCTATAGACGGCATCCGGGAAATGAAAATCCATCGCCTCCATGTTATCGACCAGTCCGAGATTGGCGGTAGCATTGTACATGATCATTCTTCGAAAGAAACCTTGCTCTACCTCGTCAGAGGGACGCTTGAAGTGAAGCTGGGCGGTCAATTTCTCCGGATACAGCTGATAGGTATACTCCAGATCCCGGTAAGGCAGCTCCTGATTCAGGCCGGTAAGGGTAGAAACGCTCCCCATATACTTCCCCCGCTGCTGCAAGGCAGCATGAATGTCGTGCGTAAGCGGATCCTGCTGAGCCTGCTCATACCGTGCAGCATCAAGCGCCCTCGATGGCTTTACTTCTCCTTCCATGTAAAAAAAACCTGCTAAGGCGATAACAAACAGGGCTGCAATCCAGTAATCCTTCCTCCTCATGGTCTGCTCACCTCATACAAGGAAACCCGCCGCCGGGCTCTGCCCACCAGGAGCGGAATGCAGATGGCGGCCAGCGGCGCCAGCAGCTCCATTGCCAGTGCGTACAGCTCATAAGGACCGCTGAAGAAAAGCCCTCGCCCAAACCACAGGTCACTGCCAAACCGCAGCAGCAGGGCAAAGCCTGTTACGACCGCCAGCCACGCTCCCCACAGCAGCCAGGTCCACCGGCTGATGGCAGACAGCAGCTTAACCGGTATGTTTACAATGATTGCGCTCCTTCTCGGCTCCACAATGGCGTACACGACATACCCCGCCCCAAGTATTCCCGCCAGCAGAAGCAGGACGTTGTGAAGCATGCTTCCGGAGTAGCTTAACCGGGCCGGCAAGGTCACAATGCATGCCAGCAGCAGCAATAGAAGTCCATGCTGCAGCAGATCACGAGCCAAGGAGCTGAGATTTGTAGGCTGACGTCCATCCTCCTCCAGGAAAGGCTCAATAGAGTCCAAATCCCGTGTCGCAGCCGCGATCGCCTCAGCATCACTCACGCCCTGCTCAACGTAATCACGTACCTTGTCCTCCAGATTGGTCAGAATTTCATATTTCAGTTCCTCCACCGCTGGCGTGCTGCGCCGACCTGCAAACAGCTGCTCTACAAAGCGCTCCAGCTCCTTGGACTTATTCATAAACCGCTTCCCCCTTCTCTCCTCGGCTTTTCGATTAACAAATCAATAACGTCCCTGGCCGCCACCCACTCTTCCCGGCTCTGACTCAGCCTCTTCTCCCCATCTCCGGTCAGGCGATAATACTTGCGTCGTCCTCCCTGAGATTCCTCTCCCCAATAGGAGATAATCAAGGACTGCTTCTCCAGTCTTTTCAGGCTGGAATATAACGTCGGTTCCTTTAATTCAAACTGGTGATGACTGCGCACCAGCATTTCCTTAATAATCTGATAACCGTAGTTATCTTTTTCCGAAAGCAGGTTCAGGATCAACATATCAATGCTGCCTCGGATCAGATCGCTGTTATGTATGGGGACGCTCAATCACACCTACCTCCTCTTCTCGCAGTGTAATGTAACACAGAGAACTATGTCTGTCAAAGTAATATGACTGTCATCTATATTGAGGGAAACCTAGAACCTAGACCCAGACCCAGATCCAAATCCATCAAGGCTAAAGACCCAAGCTCCCTGCCTCTCAGGCACCAAAGTTGATCCCGAAACCTCGCAAACAGTTGAATCGTCCCAAATCCTGGATTATGATAATAGCGAATTCATGTCTTGTTTACTGCTTGAATGGCTGCGATCTGTAGCGCGATCAGCAAGAGGCTGCCTCAAAGCCAACCTATATTAAGGAGTGGAGGACAAGAATGATGAAGAAGTCATTGCATTACGCAGCAGGGTCACTGCTGCTTATTTTACTGCTTGGAGGGTGCCAGGACATGGAGAGACCAGCTTCCGCTCCACAGAGCGGCAATGAAATGTCTGCTGAAGAAATCAGCAGCGAAACCAGACAGCAAGCCGAAAGCTCCGCCATTCGCTATCTCAAGGATCAATACAACCTCGATGTTGAAATTACCGATGCCAAGCTCATGCCCTCCACCGTCGCTGATAAAGTGAATCTGGAAGGACATGTCACCGGGAAGCCGGAGCAAAGCTTTAAGATTTCCGTGAACTATAACACGCAGGAAACCTCCAATTTCGTGCTGAGCCCGGAGCTGAAAAAGGCCGTAGAAGGCAAATAACTCCTGCGCGAAAAGCAGGCAACAAGATAAAGTCGCCCCGTACAGGCATATTTTATAAGTAAGGAGGGAGATGTCATGAGCTCACATGTCGATGACGAAACGTACCGCAAAATGTCCGAGGCCGCCTACCTTGATTTGAAGAAAGGCGAGACGCTGGAGGATCTCCCCGGCTGGGAGGTCGCCGAGGATTTCAAAAGCTATTCCCGCTCCGGCTTTGATGCCGTTACGTTCATTCATAAGGGCTCGGGCGAGGCCGTCATCGCTTATCGCGGAACTGAGGGCAGCGCGTCCGCACAGCATCTCGTACCGGATTTGATACAGGATGGCGTCATCGGAGCCGGAGAAATCGGCAGCCGTATAGAGGCCGCCAATCCTCTGAACGGACCGATTAACAGCTTCAAGGAATTTACGGGGCTCGATCATATCGATCATCTTAAGGATAACGTCGTCAAGTTTGTCGACAAGAATGTCAATGTGCTGCCGGAGAGCAACCAGTTCTATCAGGCCGAGGATTACGCCAAGGAGATGAAGAACAAATACGGTGATTACCACTTTACTTTGACCGGTCATTCCCTTGGCGGCGGGAACGCGCAATACGCTGCGGCATATACCGGCATGAATGCGGTCACGTTCAGTGCCCCGTCGGTCGTTCCGAACCTGACCGGTGATATGCGGAGTAAAGCGGAGAACGGTCATTTTGACGGTCAGATTATTAACTATGTGCATCCTGGTGACGTCGTAGGAAGCGGAGCCTTGGGCGGCTATGACCGGCATGTCGGCTCCACTTATTACATTGACTCCAGCTATGAGGCCGCGAACGACGGCGTAAGTCTGATTGACAAGGCCAAGAATTCCTTCAGCGGACCGAACTATCATCAGCTGGACCGATATCAGTTTGATGAGAACGGTACCCTTGCCAACCAAATTTTTGATCCCGTGACCGGCGAAGAGGTGTCACCGCCCCGCTTGGCTCCCGGTGGCAGCATCTTTGACAGGCTTGCCGACACGGCTCATAGTCTCGGCGGCTCCCTGTCCGCATTGGCCGGGCTGGCCGGGGGCTCATTGGCAGGGCTTGCAGCAGGCGCCAGAGCCGGAAGCATACAAGTCACTCCGGCAGAGCTGAGAAGTGTGGCAGAGCGCTGGAACAGCAATGCACTGCAATGCCAGCACGAGCTGCAGGGCATCCGCCAGCGGATGAACCGCTATATGTTCACAAGCCATAGTACCCGGCTCACCCCGATTGTGCAGCAGCTGGATCAGTCTGTCGTTTCTATGAGCCAGTGGCATGTGCAGCATACAGGAGACATCGTAAGCTACATCAAGCATAAAGCAGATATGTTCGAGCAGACGGACCGGAGCGGTTGACGCCATTCATTCATCATTGCGCGTCAGCCGCCTCACCGCGCCTGAGGAGGGATCTTGAAATGAATCATGAAATACGGCTAGAGCTGAACGAGCTGCTTCAGGCCGAACGGGAATTATCGGCGCTGATCGGCCGGCTCCATCGAGATGAGCAGGAAGCCCGGGTGCTGTACAATTCGCTGAGCGACTGGAAGGGACAATCTGCGAACGTGCTGCGGGACCAGATTGAAGTGTTCTTCTCCGAGCTTGCCCGGCGCATTCAGGACATTGAGCGGCAAAAGCTGGAGCTGGTTCGTTACGTGCAGCATATGAGACAAGTGGATGGAGCCTCCTGAAGCATGTACAAAATAAAGAATTACGAAAAAAAAGCTGCCCCTCTAGATCTCATGATCTTTGGGGACAGCTTTTTGGGTTATTAGCTGGGAATCTATGATTACAGATCGAAGGAATTCCAGGACACCATGTCATTCAACGGCAGACGATTCGTTGCCCGTGCCGGCTCTGCAGCCTTGCCGATCGCAATCAGCATAACGCTGCGATATTGGGCCGGAATGCCGAAGGCTTCAACGAATTGCTGCTTATTATATCCTCCCATAGGAACCGTGTCATAGCCGCGTGCGCGGGCAGACAGCATCAGCTGCATCGAAATCAGACCGGAATCCACATCCACAATGCTGCTCTTCATCTCCTCGCTCAGGCCGGAGTACAGGTTAAGGGCGTTGTTCACAAAGCGCTCCTTCACCTCTGCGGTCATCAGGCCTGCTTCCTGTGCCATCGTATAAATCTTCTCGCCCTGCTCATACCATTTCATGTCGCCCAGCACAGCGATCACCGCCGAAGAGGTCAGGACATGCTCCTGGTTAAAAGCAATCGGGTGCAGCTTCTCCTTCAGCTCCTGGTCGTCAATAATGAGAAAGCGCCAAGGCTGCAGATTGCTGGAAGACGGTGCCAGGGATGCATCGGCCAAAATTTCAGTCATTTCCTCTCGGGAAATTTTAACGCTCGGGTCGTATTTGCGTACCGAATGACGTTCCTTGATCACCTTGAAGAAATCCTGGGATGTTGCAGTAGACATATTCTCCACTCCTCTAATTGTGTATGATTATGCACAGTTTAAGACGTGCTTATCTGTGTTCTTTTTTGCACAGTATATACCATGATGAAATTTGTTGTCAACCTGTCTCTGCTTTACGCACCATGTCCCCTACGGTATACGAGCTTAGCACCTTCATCGTGCTCTGTTCAATCTCGTCCAGCACCTCGGAAAATACCGCCTTCAGCGCTGCACCTCCGCAATGCTCCTTCGCGGCATCCAGCATGCTGTCGGTTACGGCGCGGTGGATATGCAGGCAGCTGTATACCTCGGCGAGGGTAATGTGATCCGCACTTCGTACGAAACGGTAGCCTCCGTCCCGTCCCTCCCGGGATTCAATCATCCCCTCCAGGGATAATGCTTTAAGAATCCGCCTTAACAAGGTAGGATCTGCTTTGAGGCTCGCTGCAAGATCGCTGCTGGAGCAAGTTCCTGCATGAACGGCCAAGGTCGTGAGCGCCTGCAGGGCCAGACTGAAGCTTTTGTAGGTGGACGGGCAGCCAATGGGTTTCTTGCTCATCATGAACGGCACCCTCCTTGTATACGTTGAATGGACCTCAGAGCCAGTCCATCGTTTTATCCCCGTATTGTACCCTAGTAGACTGCCCCGGGCAACCCTGATCTGCCGAGAGGCTGCATCAACAGCCTATCACGCCATGCATAACCCCCGCCGCTTCCCGGCATCCTATAAAAACCTAAGCTTTCCATATTGAGGTTTTCAAGGGGGAATGATTATTTATGTCATCCAGCAGCCTGCTCTCTGACCTCCGCTCCTGTCTTCACAATAATGATGATGTCACCTATTTCCCGGTCCAGATTCAGCAGGTGCAGTGCACCTTTATTTATGTCCGCTCTATCGTTAACGTAGCATTGCTGCAGGACAGCATCGTCCAGCCTCTCCTGCGTCTCAACCAGGGCGATGCCCTGCCTCTGCAGGATTGCCTGAAGGACAGCTCTTTTTTCTCCTGGCCTGCCAGCAAAAACAGCGATCCGGCCAGCGCCGCCGAAGCCGTGGCCTCCGGCCATGCCGTGCTCGTGGTGGAGGGGCTATCCGAGGCGTTTCTGTTCAGCATTCCCAAATATCAAAAGCGTGCCGTCCAGGAATCCCAGAATGAGCAGGTCGTCATTGGGCCGCGGGAATCTTTTATCGAGGATGTGGACGTCAATCTTTCTCTCATTCGCCATAAAATCCGCCACCCCGATCTGAAAATCGTTCAATTTCAGCTCGGACGTTATACGAAGACGCCGCTGTACGTCGTCTATATCGAGGGCTTATGCGATCCCAAGGTGCTCCAGACACTGGAGGCGCAATTCCAGCAGATTGATACCGACGGGGTGTTCGGGATCAGCAATGTGTCAGAGTATTTTCAAATCAGCCGGAAGACAAGCTTTCCCCAATTTCAGTATACTGAGCGCCCGGATTCTGTTGCATCCGCTATTCTCGAAGGCAGGGCCGGCATTCTGCTGGAAGGGACGCCTTCCGCGCAGATCGTGCCCGTCACCTTCTTCAGCCTGCTTCAATCCTCGGAGGATTATTATTTAAGCTTTATTTATGCCAGCTGGATTCGGCTGGTCCGGCTGCTGTTTGCCGTCATTTCTGTCGTGCTGCCCTCCTTGTATGTGTCGATCACGACCTTTCAAACCGAGATCATACCGACCGAGCTTCTGCTGACCATAGCATCCGCCCGGGAGAACATCCCGTTCCCGGCGTTAATCGAGGCCTTGCTGATGGAGCTGACGTTTGAGGCCCTGCGGGAGGCCGGCGCCCGCATTCCCAAGCCGGTCGGACAGACGATTTCGATTATCGGAGCCATCGTCATCGGCCAGGCCGCAGTAGCCGCCGGCGTGGTGTCGGCACCGATGGTCATTGTCGTCTCAATTACCGGGATCGCGACGTTTATCGTGCCGCATTATGAGCTCGGCATCTCACTGCGGCTCCTGCGCTTCGTGCTGCTCATTCTTGGTGGTACGCTGGGGCTGCTAGGCGTTCTTGCAGCCAGCTTCGTGATTTACTCCAGAATGTGCTCCCTGAACACCTTCGGTACACCGTACCTGCAGCCGCTGGCGCCGCTCGTGTTCTCGGATTGGAAGGATATGATCTACCGCGCTCCGTCATCTCAGAAGAAAAAGCGCCCCGACGCTTACCATGCCCAGGATAAAAGGAGGCAGACGTCTAAATGAAGCGCATCCTCAGAGCATGGCTGCTGCTCTTCTGCCTCCTGCCTCTGTGTGGCTGTATGGCCAAGATTGAGATCAATGACCAGGTGTTTGTGCTGTCCTTATTCGTCGATATGGACAAAGATACCGGGGAATACAAGGTCACGATCGCGAGCCCGTTGCCTAACCGTCTCAGTTCTGGCGAGCAGGCGGGCAGCTCGGGGGGACAAGGAGAGCCTTTCTCGCTGGCAGACAGCTCCGGAACGAGCCTCCCTCTTGCCGTCGGTAAATTACAGCGCCAAATGACACGTAAACTTGATTTCAGCCATACGCGCGTTATCGTCGTAGGCAGCACGATGGCCGAAGCAGGTATGGAGGAGCTGTTCAACTGGGTACTGCGGGAACGTACGCTGGATTTCAGCACCTTTATTATGTCCTCCACCAAGCAGGCCAAAGATGTGGCAGAGCTGGAGCCCGTTTTTGAATCGCTGCCGTCTACCGTGCTGATGCGCTTTGCGGTCCAGAATAATCTGCTGGGCACGACCTTGAAGGAATGCCTATCCGCCTATCTGGAAGGCACCGGCTTCGCGCTGAGCCAGCTGAATGTTAAAGATGCCAAGGGAACAAGCAATTGGGTCAGTGTCGGTAATATTCAACTGTTTAATGATCTTCAAGCCAAAGCTACTCTCAATGAAGAACAGTCCAAGGTCACCTCCTGGGCAATTGGCCGGCGCAATACACCGATTTACAGGCCGGTTTATTATGTAACCTGGGATGGAGGCAAGAGCAAGGCCAGCGTACTGATGACGAACAGCAAATCCCGCCAGCAGATCACGATGACCCCGTCAGGCCCTGTCGTTCAGCTGAAGCTCGATGGTACGGGAGATGTGCTCTCTCTGGAGGACGACCAGCAAAGAGAAGCTACAGAGACGAACAAACTGATCATCCAGGAGCTGAAGGATCAGCTTCATGAGGATTTGACAGCCTCTCTGCGGGTATCCCAGGAAGCCGGGGCTGATGTGCTCGGCGTAGGCCAGCTACTTGAGGCTAAATATCCCCACCTTTGGGATAAATGGAGAGAGGATTGGGGAAACCACTATAAAAATGATATTGAGTTTCAGGTCAAGCTGCATATTAAAATTCGGAATACCGATATGTAGCCGCAGCCTTCTTTTGATAACCAATTTGAAGATTTGCAATGAAGAAATCAAGCCAGAATGCAGCTAGATCGGCCATCACCTGAAGGAGAGGGACTGCGGCATGTACTGTATGATCTTTTGCTCACTCGCGCTGCTGGACTGGTATTTGCTCCGAAGAAGCTCTGGCAGCCCGCAGAAAAAACGAAATGTTACTAAAATGCTGTGGTTTATGATTCCGCTGTTCGGCTGGAATGCCGCAGCCTCCCAGCTTGAATGGTGGCCCAATCCCTTCGACCTGCTCAATCTGGTGCTGGGATGGACCGATCTCATGTAGCAGGAAAGGATGAAGCATTGATGCGCCAAACTCCCTGGCAGCTATTTCGGTTCGCCTTCATATACCTGAACACCCAGCCGACGGCTTATTTGCTGCCAACCCTGCTGACCGTGGCCGGCTATCTGGGCTGGATCTCCGTGCTTGGCGCACTGATACTGAGCCTCCTGATCCTGTGGTGCACCATGGCCGTAGGAAAAGCTTCTCCCCAGGATTCCTGGCTGAATTTCGGCGAGCAGATTGTCGGGAAGTGGCCTCACCGCCTGTTTCTGGTAATCATTATATTATGGGTCATCATCTACGTAGCCATTGACATTGAAAGCTACACGCTATTCTACGGCACGAACTATATGCGAGCCACACCACAATGGGTCATCCAGCTCATTCTCGGCCCCGTTATTATCATCACAGCCCGCTGGGGTCTCGTGCCGCTGATTTATATGGCGGATGGACTGTTTTTCCTTACACTCGCGACGCTGGTGCTGGTGCTCTCCACGTTCGCTGGTGACGCCCACTTTAACTGGCTGCCCGGACTGATTACACATACCCATTACGGCGATGCAGCCAAAGGGATTTTTATCACCTTATCCTTTATCGGGGAATGGTTCGTGTTCCTGGTTCTGGCCCCATTAATCCAGATGGACCGGCGAGCGTTTCGCAATCTGAGCTGTGCCATTCTGCTGCTAACCTTGTCCGTGCTGCTGGAATGGGTGCTGATTCTGCTGAACCTGGGGCTGAAGCTGTCTAGCGAGATCCAGTATCCCTTGATTGAGCTCATGCGCAGCTCCATTACCGGCGTCCTCGGCAATGCCGACCCGCTCATTATTGGACTGTGGGCAACCTCCATGTTTATTCACAGCGCCTTTCTGCTGCAGGTTGGGGCCCGGATCATGACAAGGCTGCTGTCCATCCATGACTCTGAAATGGAAAAACCGTTTATCACCCTGCTGGGCGGCACCGCCAGCGTGGCCGCTTATCAATTCGCACAGAACCCGGCATTGTATCAGGAAAATTTCGATTCCATGGTCGCCGTTGTTTTCTGGCTGCTCGTAGACTGCATTCCTGTCATTTACTGGATCGTGTTAAAGCTTCGGGGAGGAATATCCAAGCCCGGCTCTTCCAGCGCAGCATCCGATTCTGATTCCGGAAATAACTCTAGCCAGCAGAGCCCTTCCTCCGGCGAAAGTCCCTCGACTGGCGCCAGTCTGCCTGCTGAGCAAGCATAAGCTGGATTAAAAAGGGGCTGTCCCAAAAGATCTAGGGTCTTGCGGGATGGCCTCGTTTGTTGTTGTGAGATGCTCCGCGTACGAAACATTCCTCCCCTCGCTGCTGCCCCAAATTTCTTTGAATTTATTCTAGCAAGGGAGAAATTTGGGGGCAAAGGCGACCGCTACCGCTGGTCCGGAATCGTTTCGTCCTCTCCGCTGCTTCGTGCATATCCATCCCCCAAAAAAACAGGTAACACAAATAAACCGCTCTTTAATAGAATGGAAGTGTCTAGCAACCATCTAAAAAGGAGCGGTTTCATTTGTACATTCACTACACCATGGATTAACTTTATCTGCCCATGGTGCTGGGATAGCCTCTTAAGGTTAAGCGTCCATTATTTCATATATTGCATATATTCATCGTATGGCGTAAAGGAAATTTGTTCTGCAGCCAGCCTGCCTTCCGACCAGCCATAGACCACTGCCAACTCCCCAATGAACTCACTCGGGGAAATACTTCCCGCAAGGCGCAGCACCAGCCTGCCGTCCTCTACAGCATGGTATACCACCGACCCGAATCCAACATGAGTAAAGTTCGTACGGCTTCCTTCCTCATCCGGAAGGGCAAGCCGGGTTTCCTCGCCATCCACCTGCACAGACAACAGCAGGACTCCCTCCTGATGCTGAATACTGGAAACCACCCGCTCTTTCAGGATGTCGTGGAAGGACTCCACGGACACCTCTGAAAAATCCGCCCGGATGACGTGAACGTCCTGGGCATACACACCCGTACCCGAGCCCTGATTCAGCAGCACAACGATCTCGGAGCTTCCATCTCCGTTCACATCCATATCCAGCAGCTGCGGTGATGATTTCCAGGAGACGGGCGTTGCCCAAGGATACGTATGCTGGTTCCCGTTCATGTCCAGGGTCAGCGCTTGATAGCGGCCTTCCTGCTCCCACTCTCCGTATATTGCAATGCTCTTGTCTGCTTCCCCGTAAGCAAGAGGACGCTTGCCGCGGCTGTCAATGACAAGCGCTTTAGGATCCTCGCTGACACTCGCCTTTCCGCCGGAAATCTGTTCAAACAAAGATAGTGGAACCATCATTCGATTGTGTTCAATATATACCGGAGACTTTAAGGTGAAGTAGCTGCCATCCGGAAGGGAAACTCTTGCGCTGCCGCTCTTCACTGCATAGCGCTGACCGTCTGCTGTCATGCTCAATTCCTTGGCATTGTGGTTCCACTTCAGAGAGATCCCCCGCCAGTCCTTCATTAAATAAACAGGAACATAAAGCTCCCCCTGCTGAACTGCAGGTGCAACCTCTACGCTTACCATCTGGTGATCTATATAATAATCCATCGTGTGGGGCTGCTCTCTATGAGCCGCTCCATTCACGCTTCCTCCCGAATGAATAACGGTCGAGAGCAGGATTGAGGCCATCAAGGAGCCGATCAGTTTATTCATTGTCACACATATCCTTCCTGTAACCCGATTCATATGTCTATCATACCGGACTTCGCAGGAAAAAGGGTAAAAATGTGGACATTATTTCAAATCAAATTGATACGTTTTGATCTCAAACGGCTTCATCGTGAAGTCCACGCTACCCTCTGTTATGGCTGCCTCAGCCAGCTTCTGCTCCATAAGATTCACTTCTGCCGCCGAGACGGCTGGGAGGTGGAGCTTCAGCTTGCCGACCGCCCGGCTGCCCGAGGTCTCGTACAGTCTCACTATGACAGCTTCGCTGTCCTCTGCCTGCTTTACAGCCTCAATCATCACCTGACTGTGATTGACCTCAAAGACAGAGAAGGAAGCCGGCGCACCCTCCGGGACTTGCTGTATTTGTGCTGCAGCAGACACGGCACGGAGCGGAACATTCAGCTCATAGCCCGCCTTATATACGGCAGCAGCGGCAGCATCCCCTTCATGCGGGAACAACGCATATGTGAATTCATGCTCCCCGCGGTCCGCAGTTTCATCCGGATAGCCTGGACTCCGCAGCAGGTTGATATCCAGTCCGTATTCATCGGCGCGGTAGCCGTATTTGCTGTCATTGAGTATAGAAACACCGTAGCCACTTTCCGACAGATCGATCCAGTGATGCGCACAAATTTCATCCCGGGCAAAATCCCAGGAGGTGTTGCGATGCAGCGGACGCTTCAAGTAGCCGAACTGAATCTCACTGGTCACCTCTCCGGCGCGTACATCGAGCGGGAAAGCAGCGCGCAGCATTTTTTGATTCTCCTGCCAATGCACCTTGGTGTCAAAATCCAGACGCTCGCTTCCGGCCGTCAGAGAAATCGTCTGAATCAGCTGGGAGCTCCCGAATACGTAAGTCTGCTCTAGATAAGCTTTAGCCCCGTCTACACCAGCTTGAACCGAGGTGACACGCAGCTGGCTGCTCGGACGGCTGCGATAGTCGCCCCGGAAATCCCATGCATCTCCGCCCCGGTCGTCATAGAGCGTCAGCACGTTAGCCGGCTCTCCGGCCCGAAGCAGCTCGCGTCCATGGCGCTTGTCAAGGATGGAGACGATCGTGCCGTCAGCAGAGAACTCTGCCTTCAGCAGTTCATTCTCCAGTGCCTGAGTGGATGCGGACAGTGCCGTTTGAGGCGCATCCTCTGAAGGGGCAACCACACTGTATCCCATCGGCGGCACTTGAACGTGCTGCCACTTCCCGCCAATGCTCAGCCATTCCTTCCGCTCCCATGGCAAGGAGTTAAATAACACCACTTTTCCCATAGCACCGCCGGAAGCATGTGCAGCAATGGCTTCGTAGCGCTCTGCAATCAGCGACTCGGTCTGATCCAGCAGCACTTCGTATCTGGCGACAGACTCATCGTACACTCTCTTGATCGAGGAGCCGGGAAGAATGTCATGGAACTGGTATAGCAAGGTTTCTTTCCAGATCTGCTCCAGCTCCTGCTGCGGATAAGGAATTCCGCATAGCTGCTTCGCAAGCACGGCGGCGAACTCCAGCTCCCGTAGCGCCTTCTCCATCAAGCGGTTATACCGCTTGTTCTTCCCCTGCGTCGTCAGCGTTCCCTGATGCTTTTCCAGGTACAGCTCCCCGCGCCAGGTCTTGTAACGATCTCTTTGCTCATTCAATCGCTCCAGAAAGACTGCAGACGGCTCCTGCACAACCGGAGGCAGCCCCAGCAGATTCCGCTCCCGCTCCAGGCGCTCCAGATGCTCTTCACCCGGTCCGCCGCCGCCGTCTCCAATGCCAAACAGCATGAGCGCCCGGTCCGATACATTTTTGTCGTGATACTCTTTATCGATCTTGATCAAGGAACGCGGCGCGGCCGGAGAGTTGTAAGTATCCTCCGGAGGAAGATGCGTCAGCACCTTGCTGCCGTCAATGCCCTCCCAGAAAAAGGTATGATGCGGATAGTCATTATATTGGTTCCAGGACAGCTTCTGCGTAACCATATACTGAATGCCCGATTTCTTAAGCAGCTGCGGCAAGCTGGCCGTATATCCGAAAATATCCGGCACCCACAGCGATTTAACCGTCTGTCCGAACTCTTCCTGGTAGAAACGCTGTCCGTACAATATCTGACGAATCAAGGCTTCTCCGCCTGAAACATTAGAGTCGGGCTCAACCCACATCGCACCCTGAAGCTCCCAGCGGCCTTCCTGAATTCGTTCTTTAATCTCTTCATACAGCTTCGGATAATGCTCTTTAATCCATTGATAGAGCTGCGGCTGGCTCGCTCCAAATACATAATCGGGATAGCGCTCCATCATTCTCAGCACGGTAGCAAACGTTCTTGCCCCCTTGCGGATCGTCTCCCGGATGGGCCATAGCCAAGCCAAATCCATATGCGCATGGCCCACCGCGCTGACCGTAAGCGTCGGGTCTCCGCCTTTCTTCGCCAGCTGCGGAGCCAGCAGGGCCCGGGCACGGGCTACCTCTTCATCGGTGAAATGCTCGGAGAAGATCAGTGAAGCCTCGTAGAGCGCCTGCAAAATCTGAGCCCGGCGCGAGGAGTCCTCCGGCAGCAGCCTGCCCAGCTCCAGCAGCACCTCGACGTCATAATACAGCCCGCGCACCTGCTCCCGGCATGTTGCAATAACTGCTTCCTTCAGCGTCCCGCTATGATACCGCCCGAACAAATCATTACAGCCTGCGTCGCCCCATACATCAATAGCCTCACCGCCTTGAGCCTGCTCTGCGATCAGCACTACGCGTTTGCCGGGCTTGCCCAGCGCAGTTTCAAACTCAGAGTTCACATTGGTCAGGCCCTGTCTCGGCGTTCCTTCCTCATCCACCAGGCACAGCTCACCGTTAACGTCAATCAGCAGAACGACCTTTTGACCGGCAGACTCGGCGGGAACAGTCCCCTCAAAATGAAACCATGCACAATCCCACAGCTCTCCCCACTTGGAGCCCGGCTTTAAATCCTGAACCGGCTTACCGCTCATACGGTCCTCAAAAGCAACCGGCTCCTTCGTCACCCAAGCATTAACGGTCAACGGCGCTCTTTCAACATAAATGTGCTGCTCAATCATATCCTTCATTTCCCGGAGTCGATCCAGATTAAACGGTTCGTATGGCATGTTAAGATCTCCTTTTTTATATCAATAAAATCAGATTATATATCAGTTTAATATCACAGGTATAAATATATCAGATATTACGTGATATTGAAATAAAAGATCATCATAAAAATAAAAAAGCCAACGCCCGGCAACATTTCACCGTTCGCTGGCTAGAAGATATAAATGCCTAATCCTTAAGAAATACTGCACTATGTGCTCTAATGAGGTCGACTTACAGAGTCTCTGAGCACCAGATTCGTCTGCAGCCGGATGGACTGAGCTTTGGCTTCCGGCTCCTGCCGCCTATGGAGCAGCAGCTTCAGCGCTTCGGCACCAAAGTCATCCAGCGGCTGGGCCACGGTCGTCATCGGCACCGGCGCATACTCCAGCATGCTGTGGTCGGAGAAGCCGGTGACCGACAGGTCCTCCGGAACCCGATAACCGAGCCGGAGCGCCGCATTCATCGCAGACATGGCCAGGTAATCATCACAGCATACCAGTGCGGTGAGGCCGCTCGCCCTTTTTAGAAAATCGCCAATGAGCTTCACCCGCTCCAGATCCCCCTCATAAAGGATGCCAGGCTCCTCCCGGATCAAGATCCGCTCCTGCTGAATGTCGACCTTGCCGGCCAGGAGTGCATCCAGATAGCCCTGATACCGCTCTTCCCGACTCCGCACCTGATGCAGTTGACCCGCGATAAATCCGATTTCCCGGTGACCGAGAGAGAGCAGATGCGCTGTCATATCATAAGAGCCCTGGTAATGGTCATGGCTCACACTATCAAAATCAACTTCATTAAATTGACGATCCATGATGACGACGGGATATCTTTGCAGCTTCAGCCGAAGCAGATGGTCACCGCAGATTTTCCGGTCCACCGGAAAGAGCAGAATGCCCATGATGTCCTTCCGGGCGGCAAATGCCTTTACGGCTGCCATCTCCTCTTCCTCCGTACCTGCGATACGAAGCACGATAGCAATCCCTTGCCGGTGAGCTGCGCGGTCAATAGACACCACGAGCCTGCCAATATAATCATCCATGCCTGGAACGATCAGCGCGATCTGCCTTCCTGCCGCGAGCTCCTCCTGATTATAAGCCCCCTCTGTGCTCCCTGCTGCCTGCTCCAGCTGAGACCGGTCTACATCCGCGAGGAAGGTCCCCCGCCTTGGCATACGGTAGACCAGCCCCTCGTCCTGCAGCGCCTGCAAAGCCAGCTTACCGGTCATACGGCTGACCCCGAATTTTGCCGCAAGCTCACCCTCGGACGGAATGAGATCATGTGGCTTTAAGCCCTGCTCCAGAATGATGCCAATGACCTGCTCCTTCACCTGCTCAAATAACTTTCCTGTTTTTTTGTTCATGGTTATCCTGCCTTTTTTCGTATATCACGTATATCACTGATATTTACTATACCACACGAAAAAGAGACCTGTCCCCTGATTTTCTTCACCTGCCGGATCGTCAAGCCAGTCCAATGCCGATCTATCCCTGCTTTCTGGATTTTAGCAACGGCCTCGCCTCAGTAAGCAGCTGATTCAAGCGTCCGGTCAGGTCATGAAACTGGTTCTTCTCGTGCTCAGACTCAGCGGAAAGACTCATCAATTCCAGATCAGCCTCGCATTGCTTCAGCGCTGCATACAGCGTCCGGGATCGGCTTGGCGCCGGCAAGGGCCGAGCGTCATTGTATAGATCCAGATGCAAACACCCATTACTTCCGATCTGCCCCAGATATACGTCCTTATATTTCAATTGGGCAGGCTCCAGCTGAGACTGAAGCCACTGCTCGCTGCGGCCCGCTGCCTGCAGCGGCTCCGTCATCAGCTTCCCGTCCATAATCACAATCTGGGGCTCCTTCAGCTGACTTGTGCGTAAATGGAGGTCGCCGGGTGTCAGAGGCTGCTTGTCCGGAGCGAGCATCACATTCACTTCACCGCTGGATTCCATAATCGCGAATTCAACGTCTGCCAGGTCGAACACACTTTTATTCCGGAGCTGCTCCATCAGCTCATCCGAGCTCATTTTTTCTTTCTTGAGTGCAGCCTCCTGAATTTTTCCGTTTCGAACGAGCACACGCGCTTTAAAATCAATAAAATCCCGGATTCGCTTGCTCTTGATCTGAAGCATTTCGATGCCTAAAGAGAGAATAACCCATACCACCAGGGCCACAATACCCAGATACCAGTTTCCTTCAAGGTCGAGCGAAATGTAGGCCGCCAAGCTGCCAATCGTAATGCCTGTAATATATTCAAAAAAAGACAGCTGCGATGCCTGCCGCTTGCCCAGCAGCTTGGTAAGCAGAAATAAAATCACCAGCGAGCTTAATGTGCGTACAGATACTTCCAGCCACATCGGCATGCCAAAGAAGCTCCTTTCCATGTCAGTCATAACCTGTAGTATAAGGAAAACAGTCTGCATCTATTCTGCCCGGCGAAAAAGCTTCACCAAAAAATAATATTTATAACTTTTTCTTATGGAGAAAGCGTTTTTTTATTGAGTTATTGGCCTCAGACAGGTAAAGTTAAAAGAAAAAATACATATTGGAGAGGAGCTTGCATTCATGACATTTAATGAACGCCGCTTCGATGTCATCACGTTCGGTGAGTCGATGGGGATGCTTTATCCAGAAGGACCTCGGGGAATCGGCCAAGGCGGCACTATGAGCCAGTCCTTCGGAGGAGCCGAAAGCAATCTTGCAATTGGCCTCGCAAGACTGGGCTGTCAGGTAGGCTGGTTCAGCCAGCTGGGCCGCGATCCTTTAGGTAAAGGTATTGTGAAAACGCTTCGCGGAGAAGGCGTTGACGTCTCCAGGGTCCACTATACGACAGATGCACCGACCGGCCTAATGCTGCGGGAGCAAGTCCGGGGCAAGTCTTCGGTTTATTATTACCGCGCCGGCTCTGCCGCAAGCAGAATGACACCGGAGCTTGTGGACCCCGCTTATATTGCCGACAGCCGTATCGTCCATATTACCGGCATTACGCCCGCACTGAGCCAGAGCTGCCTGGACACAGTCCGCCGCGTCATCGCACTCTGCAAGGAGCACGGCACGAAGATCAGCTTCGATCCGAACCTGCGCCTCAAGCTGTGGAGCATTCAGCAGGCAAGACCCGTGCTGCTGGAGCTGGCGAATCACTGCGACTACTTCCTGCCCGGCTACGATGAGTGCAAGCTTTTGTATCAGACGGATAGCGAGCAGGAAATCTTCGAACAGCTGCGCAAGCTGAACGCCGTAACGGTCGTGAAGAGCTATAACGACAGTAATGTGATCGTCGAGCCAGACCGCCTTAATACAGTTCCTTTCCGCAAGGTTAAGCACGTGGTAGATACCGTAGGCGCCGGAGACGGCTTCTGTGCCGGCTTCCTCGCAGGCATCTCGAAAGGACAATCCCCTGAAGAAGCACTTCAGCTGGCTGCCCTGACAGGCTCTATGGTTGTAGAAGCTGTGGGTGACTGGGAAGCGCTTCCGACCTGGGAAGAAGTGGAGCAGGAACAGGGCATTACCGCTCACATCGAGCGATAGAACGCATGGAACCCATTTCATTGCATCCGCTTACTTAAATTGAAGAATGACCTAAATTGAAGAATGGAGTGTATCTCTTAATGAAAAAGCTAAAATTGATTCAGCAAATTCACGAAGCCGGCGTGGTCGCCGTTCTTCGTGCCGATTCACCGGAAGAAGTCGTTTCTATGGCCAAGCATGCCATTGAAGGCGGCATCAAGGTGATCGAGATTACATTGACGGTGCCTTTCGCTCTGGAAGCCATAACCGAGCTGGCGAAGACCTATTCCTCTGCTGACCCTGCGGCAGACAATTACGCAATCATCGGTGCCGGCACCGTCCTGGATCCTGAAACCGCGCGTGCAGCCATTCTGGCTGGCTCGGAGTTCGTCGTGGCTCCAGGCGTTCACCGCGAGACGATTCTGCTGTGCAACCGCTACCGGGTGCCGGTGATGCCGGGTGCCGTAACTGTATCGGATATTACTGTGGCTCTGGAGCTTGGCGTTGACGTATTGAAGCTGTTCCCGGGCAACCTCTACTCTCCTTCGGTCATCCCATCCCTGCGGGGTCCACTGCCACAGGCCAACATCATGCCAACCGGCGGCGTCAACCTGGACAATCTGGGAGAATGGTTCAAGGCCGGGGCGTTTGCGGTAGGCATCGGCTCCGATTTAACGAAGGATGCCGTCAAAACGGGTGACTTCTCCTTGATCTCGGACAAAGCGAGAGCCTATATTGAAGCTTTCCAAAAAACCAAGCAAGCGTAAGCTGCACGGCGTTCCGGCTTCATATACGTATAGCTTTCTGTTTTAGAAGAAGCGGCGATTTCCGGCTCATCGGGCCGGATCGCTGCTTCTTTATTTATAGACCTGCTTACGAAGCGTACACAGACCCGTAGCCAGTGCACCCGCCACAATCGTAACCAGCGACTGGACAAAGGTACCGCCGCTTAACAGCACCCCGCCGGCACCTATTATAGCCAGATCCATAATCAGAATAATGATCCCGACATTCAGCGGCACATATCGCGTCAGAAAGTGTGCCAGCAGGTCTGTCCCGCCCGTGCTTGTCTCAAATCGAAGCATCAGGCCGAGTCCGGCACCGATGAAGGCTCCCCCCGCCGCCGCATTGAAAGCAATGCTGCCGCCAATATAGGAGGGTGCCCAAGCCTGCAGCGGAGCCAGCAGATCAATCATGAGCGAAGAGATGAGCATCCCTGTCAGGCTGTTATAGAAAATATCCCGATTCAAAAGCCAGGCCGCGAGAAACATCGGCACACTGCACACAATAATGACAAAGCCGATTGGCAAGCCGCTCAAATAGTTAACGATCAGCGCAATGCCGATCACGCCGCCATCCAGCACATGGCTGGGCACGAGAAAAGCATTGGTTCCCATGGCGATGAACAGGCTGCCCAATACCATTATGCAATATTTGACCCAAGACATTTGCATCTTGCACAGCCTTTCATTTCAGGAATACCTATGTATATGCTTGTCTTTTGGCAAATATTGATCGTGGACTGATTTTTATATAGCCCTGCTAGATGCCATTCTCCGTTTGTGCTCCACCGGTTTTAAACTTATACTAATAGAAGAAAACGTTCACAGTACAGAAGAGGTGACCTGTTATGGATCAGATGAAAGAAGCCTATGAGAAGCTTGGGCTTCCGGAAACCGCTAGCCGGGAGGAAGTCGAAGAGCGCTATACCCTTCTCATGCGCCAGGCCCGTTCCGAGCAGCGCAGAAGCCCGGAGAAAGCCGAGGCGGTAGAAGCCAGGTTCTCGGAAGCGACCCGGGCCTACCGATATATTACCGAGGAAGACGATCGTAAATCACTGGAAGAAATCAGCCGCCAGAAATACGGCAAGTTCAGAGGTCTCGCCGGACCGGCTGAGAAAACCGAGCACTTTTTCCGTTACTACCGCTATCATGTGCTGGGCGCCTTAGCTTTGCTCGGGCTTGCCATTTACATTGTAATCAGCATTGTGAACTACCGCGCGGAGCAGGAGCGTCTCGCCCAGCTGCCTCCGGTCGATCTTTCCATCATGCTGCTCGGCACGTATATGATGCCGGACGGCGGCACAGAGACCGAGCCGCTGGAGCAGGCCATACTGGAGCAGTTCCCGGAATGGAAGCGGGTGGAGGTCAATATGACCTACGTTCCGCCACTGAATTCCTCTAACCCCTCCGACGCCGCGCTGCTGCAGAAAGCGCTGCTCATGATTAGCTCCGAGCGCCCGGACCTGTACATCGTAGACCAGAATTCCTATGAGTGGGTTGGCAACCAGGGAATCTTCCAGCCGCTGGATGAGAAGATCAATCAGGACTGGAAGGACATCGCTGATCCCGGACTGCACATTAAAGGCCAGCTGGATGAAGATCCTGCGGAAAGGGTGTATGCGGTCAACATTACAGACAGCTCGCTGGTAGAGGGGCTGCCCGTAGCCAAGAATGAAATGTATGCCGGCATCAGCCCTGTCGCAGAGAATGAACAAAAGGCCTTCGCCTTTATCCAGGCCTACCTGGAAGCTGTGCCAAGTCAATAAACGACTGCTCGCCCTCCCGGGGGCTGTCCCAATAGTAGTAGATTCTTGTTTACTCTTTTAGGATAGCCTCTGTTTTTATCTAGGCATGACAGCGTGATCTTGCTATAATGCTATAATATAAAGAATGAATTTGAGAGTGCTAAGAGTGCTAAAAAGAGGAGATTATTAATGTCTGGACAAATTAAAATATTCGCCGACAGCACCTGTGATCTGCCGCCGGAATGGATTAGTGAGCATCAGATTGGAATTGTACCTTTATATGTAGTTTTCGGAGAGGATTCCTTGCGCGATGGTATTGACATCACTCCGATTGAGCTGTATGCCAAGGTGGATCAGACCGGTGCACTCCCGAAGACCGCAGCCCCGTCTCCTTCAGATTTTATGGCTGCGTTCACTCCTTATATTGAGCAAGGAGATCAGATTCTGTATATCAGCCTTTCCTCGGAGCTGTCCTCCACCTACCAGAATGCATTGGTAGCGGCTGAAGAGCTTCCAGCCGGTCAGGTCACCGTCATTGACTCCCGCAACCTTTCCTGCGGCATCGGGCTGCTGGTGATGAAAGCTGTACAGGCTGTGAAGAATGGTTCCGACATGCCGCAGATTGTGGACATGCTGACAAGCACCATCAACCAGGTCGAAAGTGAGTTTGTGATCGATACTCTGGAGTACTTGTATAAGGGCGGACGCTGCTCCGGCATGCAGAACCTCATTGGAAGCCTGCTCAAGATCAGGCCGGTGATCAAGGTCGATGACGGCGTCATGACACCAGCCTATAAGGTGAGAGGCAAGAAGGAGAAGGCGCTGGAGCAGATGCTCACGAATGCCTTGGCTAAAGCCGGGGACATGGATAATGATTTGATCATTGTCGTACATACAATGGCAGAGTCTGAGGCTAAATACCTCCAGCAGGCTCTCCAAGAGAAGACAGGCGCGCGCCAGGTAGCCTTATCCACCGCAGGCTGTGTCATCAGCAGCCACTGTGGACCGCAGACCGTCGGATTGATGTATACTAAGAAAATCTAGAGCCTGATATAATAAGAGCAGCCTGTGAAGATGATCTTCACAGGCTGCTCTCTTCTTTATGCTTCTACAGTTTCAACCGGCAGCAGAAACTCAAAGGTGCTGCCCTCCCCTTCCTTACTGTCCACAAAGATAGATCCGCCCATCAATTCCACCAACTGCTTGCAGATGGCCAGGCCCAGACCGGTGCCTCCATATTTACGGTTCATGACCGGATGCAGCTGGGAGAAGGATTTAAAGAGCTCATCCAGCTTGCCTTCCGGCACGCCCACCCCGGTATCTGACACCATAAACTTCAGGACCGCCATTCCATCTGTTCGGCGGGAAACCGTCTCGACGTGAATACTGATTCTTCCTTGTTCTGTAAACTTCACCGCATTCCCGACCAGATTGACGAGGATTTGCTTCACCCGCTGAGCATCTGCATGAATGATCTGAGGAACATTCTCTTTCATTGCCATATCCAGCGCCAATCCCTTGTCGCTTGCCTGACTTTGAAACAGACTGACGACGTCGTGAACGAGTGGACTCAATTCGAATACGGATGGGGCCAGCTGCATTTTGCCAGCCTCAATCTTGCTGAAGTCCAAAATATCATTCAAAATGCTCAGCAGCGATTCCGAGCTGCTCTTCAGCACCTCTGCATACTGCTGCTGCTCCTCTGTCAAGCCGCTGTCCATTAACAGATCTGCCATGCCGATCATTCCGTTCATCGGGGTGCGGATTTCATGGCTCATCACCGCCATAAACTCCGATTTGGCCCGTGCCGTCTGTTCCGCCGATTCCTTCGCCTTCAGAATTTCCCGCTCTGTGGTAATGTCGTTGAACACGACTACCGCACCCTTCAACTCACCCTGATCATAAATCGGATTGGTATGATAGCTGACGAGGAAGCTCGAGCCGTCCTTGCGCCAGAATACATCCTCATGAATGAGGCGCGGCAGCCCGTCTCTCAATGTCTGATGAATTGGACAATCCTCAATGTCATGATGAAGTCCGTCGGCGCGGGTATGATGGATCACATCGTGCTGAGCTGATCCCATGAACTCCTCCGGCGTAAAACCGAGCATCCGGGAACCGGCAGGATTGACAAAGATCGCTTGACCCTCCTTGTCGAGACCGTAAATTCCTTCCATCACCGAATTCAAAATAAGACTGTGACGGCTGCTCAGCTCTTCCAGCTGCCTTAAATAGTGAATCCGCTCTGTAATATCCATCGCAATTCCGTAGACCCCGACAATATTGCCGTTGATAATAATCGGAACATTTGTGACATGGATTCGGCGCTCTTCTCCATCTTTACGAATAATGGTGCATTCATAGTATTGGGGATGTCCATCTCTCGCCAGATTAAAATGTTTGAGCGTGTGCGGCAGGTCGCTTTCCTTAATCTGCTTGTGAAAGCTCATAGATACCAGCTCCGCATGAGTATAGCCTGTTAAAGCCTCCAGCTGCTTGTTCGCGGACTGATAATTTCCATCCAAATCAAAAGAATATACGCTGGAGGGATTAAACTCTACTAAGGATTTATATCGCTGCTCACTTTCCTCCAGCTTTAACCGGGCCTCCCGCTGCTCTGTAATATCTCTGGTCACAGCCACAATCTGCTTCACTTGACCGGTCTGATCATAGATAAAGCGTCCTGTGCTCTCCATCCATACATAATGTCCCTCTTTATGCTTCAGGCGATAAGAAACCGTATACATGCCATCCCGGTCCAAAATCTTTTTCAAATATTGTACGACCAGAATCCGGTCATCCGGATGCTGGTAATCATACGCACTCGTCCCGATCAGCTCCTCCGGCTCATATCCAAGCAGCTTAAGCGAAGCGGGTGAAGCATATGTATATCTCGCCTCCGCGCTCGGTTCATGCAGGGATATAAAATCCATGGAGTGCTCCGCAATAATCTTAAATTTGTTCTCGCTTTCCCACAGTCGGAGCTGCGCTCGCTTCTCCTCGGTCACATCCCGGGCAATGCCGTAAACGCCGATCGTTTCCTGCTGAACGATAATCGGTACATAAGTGACATGCACCTCGCGGATGCTGCCGTCTCTATGTGTAAACACGGTCTCATAATCTTGTGGAGACCCCTTCAATGCTTCCCTCATCTTGCTGGATCGGTGATCCTGGGCCGTCTCGGCGAGAAAGTCCTTCGGAGATGATTGAAGAAACTCTTCTCTTGAATATCCCGTGAGCTTCTCCGTGGACGGATTCGCATCCAGATAAGCGCCCTTCGTATCCATAATATAGATCGCATCGGGATGATTCATATATAGTGAACGGTAAGCACTGCCCTCAGAAATCAATTGCTCCAGTACTTGATTATTTTGAATCAAAGCAGCCTCATCCTCTCAGAAGTAGTACCACAGAGAATATACCACATTTCTTGACAGATGATATCTAAATACGGCATAAATGCGTAATAAAACCTCAAATTTGTGTGACATGCTGATTTAACCCTGATTTAAAGACACCAGAGTCCTTAAGCATGAAGAAATCCTGGCATAAATAAAGGCGACACCAGGAGCATTCTTCCCGATATCGCCATATTTATATCTATATATTATGCAGAATCAATTCATTCACAGGTTAGCTCAGCCCGGCTTCCTTCACGCCCAGCAGCTCTTCCAGAAGCTTCATAAACTGGACTGCGCGAATCGGCTTGGTTACATACTCCACAAAGCCGGCTTCAAGCCCTCGTTCAATGTCTCTTGCCTCCGCAAACGAGCTTAAGGCAATGACCGGAATGTCCCGGGTCTTCTCATGCTCCTTCAGGCGCTCCAGCGCTTCAAACCCGTCCATTCCCGGCAGCTGGATATCCATGATAATCAAATCGATCCTCTCTGACTGAGCGATCTCGATGCCCTGCTCCGCCGTTACTGCTTCTCGAAGTATGACCCCGTGCAGCCTCTTGATAACATGGCGCATCACTTGCATGTTCAGCCGGTTATCCTCCACACACAGCACGCTTCGTGTCAAATCTTCACCCTCCTCCTAAACACAAAAAAACCAAAAAGAAACCACAGTCTGGCCCTTTTTTGGCTTGTGTCCGGCTCATGGTACGGTACATGTCCGATTCATTACCACCAAATATTTTTCTATGTTATCTAAATAGGTTAGTTAAAAACGTAAGCCGCAATACCTTTATCCTTGTCAAAATCCCAATCCACATAAACATCCGATAGTTCTTTCCCGAGTATTTCGCTCACCTGAATATCCTGACCGAACATTCTCTTCTCCAGCTTGCGCTTGGTCGTTCTCAGGACGTTCCCGTACCCGAGCTCCAGCAGCTCCTTCTCCAGCAGAATCAGAATGCCTTCACGGACGATAATCAATGTCTTGGGATTAACCCACCAGGAACGGATTCGTTCCGGCAGCTTCTGCACCCTTGCTGTCAGGATTGCGACTTGCTCGTGAACCTCGGCTTGCTCGTCATAGGTGTACTCGGTTAGAGATGAGCTTTCAAACAAACCCACAATAATTCCGGTTGCATTTTGAAGGCCCCAGTCATAATACATCTCTTTTACATCAATACCTGTTTCATTCTTCAGATATTGCGTTAATTCAGGTAGAAGAGATTTCATTAAGAGCTCTCGCGTGTAGCGAAATGCCTGTTCTTCCTCCTTACTGAGCAGGAACTTCTCCACGGGACCGATAAAATTGCGGATGTGCAGCGATATGCAGCCATCTCCGATGGAAACATGCACAGATTCAGGACCTTTACCAAAGCGGTCTCTGAGCAGCTTCCCCGTGTAGCTGGCAATCTGGTTTATTAGGGACTGGGTAACCAAAATTTCACTCCTACCAAACAGAATACATATAAACAGCTTCTCTTATCTATTGTAACGCTTTTAAACTATAATACAACCAAATGATTTGGTATAATGCCAAATATTTTGGATTCCTTCAAAATGAAATCTTCCAGATCTGGATAACCCTTGCTTTGAGATACGAATTCTCACATGCTACGGGCTTTTTTTAGGTTGTGGATGTGAATTTCAATCTTTGGCCAAAACCTCATCACAAAAAGGCTGCTCCCTGCAGAATGATCCGCAGACAGCAGCCTTCTTAACGATGCTAGAACGAAACGGCAGCATAGAGCGGGCTGTTCAATGACTCCAGCGTGTGCACGCTTCGGATGTAGCGAACGGTCCGGGTACGAGAGTACATCATCACAGAATGCGTTTCCGCGCGTCCGCCCGGCAGAAACTTGACACCAGGCAAGAAGTCTCCGGAGGTCACGCCGGTTGCCGTAAACAGTACCCCGCTTCCGCCAACCATATCCTCCATGCCAAGCAGCTGTCTCGGATCTTGAAGCCCCATACTCCGGCAGCGGATGTGATCTTCCGTTGTTTCAGGAATTAACTTCCCTTGAATCTCTCCTCCCAGACAGCTTAACGCTGCCGCTGCGAGTACCCCTTCCGGAGCTCCGCCAGATCCCACATATAGATCTACTCCGCTGTCTGTGCAGGTTTCGATAGCTCCCATGACATCTCCATGACTCAAAAGCTTGATTCTCACACCCGATTGACGCAGCGCAGCAATCATCTCCTGATGGCGTTCCCGGTCCAGGATGGACACGGTAATGTCTGCAAGAGATCTGTTCAAGATCTGGGATGCCTTGGCCAGTGTCACCTCGATCGGGTCCTCCAGGCTGAGCTTACCCGCCAGCGCAGGTCCTACCGCCAGCTTATGCATGTAGATATCCGGTGCATGAAGCAGGCTGCCTTTCGGCGCGGCGGCAATCACCGATATCGCATTATTGAGGCCGTTGGCCACCGTCTCGGTGCCTTCCAAAGGATCGACCGCAATGTCCATCTGCGGCCCTTTCCCGCTCCCGATGCGTTCTCCGATGAACAGCATCGGGGCTTCATCCATTTCTCCTTCACCAATAACCACGGTTCCATCCATCGCCACTTTGTCAAAGTGGGTTCTCATGGCTGCCGTAGCAGCGCCATCCGCGCTGTTCTTGTCCCCTCTGCCTGTCCAGCGGGCTGAAGCCAGCGCCGCCTCCTCTGCCACTCTTACCAGATCCAATGCCAATGGACTTTCCATCGTAAATCCCTCCCGGAGAATTGTTTATATGCTCGGCATGCTGCCTTCTTGCGATAATGATTGAATAATGAGTCCTGCGGTTTCCTCAATAGCTTTATCAGTAACATCAATGACCGGACAATTCAGCTGTTGAAACAAATTATGCGCATATTGAAGCTCTTCCTCAATACGCTCCAGCGCCGTATACTGTACCTCATTGGGCAGCCCCATGACCTTGAGCCGTTCGGTGCGGATCTTGAGCAGATGCCGCGCATCCATCGTCAGTCCGAAGATCTTGCCCGGGCTAACCTCCTTCAGCTGTGAAGGGGTGGACAATTCTGGTACAACGGGATAGTTCACGGTCTTGTAGCCTTTATGAGCCAAGAACATGGACAAGGGGGTCTTGGAAATGCGGGAAACGCCAAGCAAGATAACATCTGCTTTCAAAATAGCCCCAACATCCTTGCCGTCATCATATTGAACCGCAAATTCCATCGCTTCCACCCGGCGGAAATAGCCTTCATCCAGCCGGTGCAGCAATCCTGGCATCCGTTTCGGGTAATCATTGAAGGTATCGGCAATGGCCTGAACCATCGGTCCCATAATATCGACAGCTCTGACATTCAGCCGTACCGCTTCCTCCCGAATGACCTCGCGCAGCTCCGGCTGCACGAGCGTATAAGCTACAACGCCATTTCTGGCGGAAACTTCATTCATCAGCTGAACAATTTCATCTTCTTCACGTACATTCATATAACGCTTGATCTCGGCACCCTTCAGTTCAAACTGCCTTAGCGCCGCCTGAACGACGGCTTCTGCCGTCTCTCCGATGGAGTCCGAGCATATTGCAATAAAATGAGCCGGTGACTGATACATCCCATTCCTCCCACTACTCTTCTGAAACCATGTCGAGCAACATTTTTATGATATTCGTCTTGGTGATCCGGCCCACTACTTTCCAGGCATCCGGATTGTCACTTTCGGATTTGACAACCACGGGAAGGCTGTCAATCTGCTGGGCAATAATCTTGCGGGCCGCATCCAGTACGGTGTCCTCCGGCTCAACCGTGGTCACATTTGCCCTGCGCGTCATAATGAGACTGACCGGCATGGACGAGGCGGATGGATTGCCCAGAGTAACCTTGAGCAGATCCTTCCGGGAGACGATCCCGGCGAGATGGCCCTCCGCGTCCGTCACGATCAGGTTGCCTACATTTTCAAGGAACAGGGACACAACCGCTTCCTGTATCGTTGTCGTCTCCCGAATAATAATGGGAACACTGTGCAGGTCTCCGACCTTCATCTTCAGCAGGCTCAGCTTCTGCTCCCGCTCTGCTGCTCCCCGGTTGCCGAGAAAATATCCGACCTTCGGCTTCGCATCAATATAATCCAGAATAACCAGCTTGGATAAATCCGTTCGCAGCGTCGCGCGGCTGACATTGAGCATTTCTGCAATCTGCTCTCCTGTAATGGGAGCATGCTTCTTCACAACATTCACAATTTCCATTTGCCTCGCTGTCAGTTCGATGTCCTATCCCTCCTGCACCCGACCCTCTGGCTCCATGAGCCGGACCGGACCTCAACATTCAACACGTGAAATGCAGCTGCGCCTTACAGTCACCAATATGCATTTCATATTTCATAATTAACGATATATTACGTCATATATAAGTAATGTGCAATATATTGAAAGCTGAAAATTATTAATCATCCTGATACATCTTTTTTATCAGAGACTTGATTACGCCTCGGTTTGAGGACTGCAGGACGGGGATTGGCACAGTCCGTGGATGATTTTCACTCCATTTGTCGGTAAGGTATCCACCATTTCTCCGCATTTGGAGCAGATCACTAACCCTAAATCCTGATTGCGCTGCCCTTGCAGCGACCCTGTACCCTCGTTAAGCATTGTTTTCATGATTGCTCCTCCTCAAATTTGAATTAATCATCCTGTTTGTTGATTTGATTATATAATACGTCATATATATTTATTATGCAACATATTTTAACCTATTTTTTTCCGGCATAATCATCGGGACCGCAAAAAAACCGCACAGCTCTATCAGCCATACGGTCATTCCATTCTATTGAGCTGTATTGGGAAGCTTGAAGCCTTTACGTTGAACTATGTTTCCTGCACTCATCCCGTCCACAATAGCTGTGAAAGATTTTTACCCCATCTGTCGGCAGCGTATCGATCATTTCTCCACATCGGGTACAAATGACCAGCCCCCAATCCTTACTGCACTCATTTTGTCGCTGTGGTGCGCCCATGCCTGCGAGCGTTTTCATAAGTTTCCTCCCTGCTCCCGATGGACAGCCGGCAAGGCTCATGCTCCGGGACTGTTCTTGGTTTGCTTACCTTATTGTATTTTGGTGTAAAAGATGTTATGCGTGATTTATTATGCAACGGAAGCCGTGATCCTGAAGTATAATGGAGCATGACATCTAAAATACATATATTGGAGGAATCACCTTGAGCCAGCTTGGTCAAATGATTAAACAGGGCAACACCTCATCAGGCATTGCTGCACTAGGCAACACCTGCCTGGCTATTATCAAAGCGATTGCCGCCGGGATTAGCGGCAGCGGAACGATGTTCGCGTCTGCCATGCATTCCATCGCCGACGCGGTGAATCAGGGCTTCGTCTTTGTCGGAAGCGTGCTCGCTGAGAAAAAACCGACGAAGAAATTTCCCGCCGGCTTTGGCCGGGTCATCAATCTCGTATGTATGGTCGCCGTCATTGTCGTTACGGTAATGGCTTATGAGACCATTCTGAAAGGCTTCAAGCTGCTGCAATACCCGGAGGAATCAAGCAATTTTCTGCTGAATCTGATCGTACTGCTTATTGCAGTCGTCATCGACGGCTCTATTTTACTCAAGGCCATGAAGGAGATTGTGAAGGAGACCAAAGCCGATATTAGTGCTGACGGTCTTGTCAGGTCTGCTTTTCAGAATGTGGGACGTGCAGCACCGCCGACCCGTCTTGTTTTTTACGAGGATATTGTTGCTACATTGGGCGCCTTATTCGCTCTTGTTGCGATCGTATTTGCGGAATTCTTCAGCTTCAGCCTGCTGGATGGCATCGCCACTATTCTGATCGGCTTCCTGATGATCGGCGTTGCGTTCAAGGTAGGCTACGATAATATGGTCGGATTGATCGGAGTATCAGCTCCCCGGGACGTAGAAGAGAAAATTTCAAACCTTATTCTTGGAAATCCCGATGTCACTGACATTCGCCGGCTGCGCATCATTCAGGAAGGCCGCACCTATCATGTGGAGGCTTATATTGAGCTCAGATCCGGCATGACCCTGAGTGAAGCCACACAAACCAAGACCCGCATTGCTGCAAAATTAACGGCAGATCACGACGTATCAGACGTTGTGCTGGGCATTCTGGAGGATGATGGCGTCCGATTGTGGAATCCCAAATATGATCTGGAGTAACATATCAGGCTGTCTCCCTTGCCCAAGCGGGCAGGAGGAGACAGCCTGTTTTGATGGTATACCAAGGTTAAGAGATGCTGTGCCGGTCGAGAAAATCTGCGATTCTGGCGTATGCTATTTTTTCGTTATCTTTTTTTGCAATGCCGTGACCTTCGTCTTCAAAGACGAGGTATTCTACATCTCTTCCCTTCTCACGCAGCGCTTCCACGATCTGATCCGACTCCTCCTTCACGACCCGGGGATCATTGGCCCCTTGGATAATGAGCAGAGGATTTGTCATCTGATCCAAATAAGTGATCGGGGAATCCTTGATAAATCGTTCCCGGTCACGTTCAGGATTTCCGATCCAGCGTTCCATCATCGGCTTCCAGTGCTCCGGCACAGAATTATAGAAGGTCAATAGATTGCTTACGCCCACGATATCCACGGCAGCCCGGAAATATTCCGGATTGCGCCCGGCAAGCAGCAGTGTCATGTATCCGCCATAGCTGCCTCCCATAACAAAGAGCTTCTCGCGATCAGAGATCCCCTGTTCAAACAGCCACTCCATTCCAGCAAGGCAATCCTTTCGAGGACCTTCGCCCCAATCCTGCTCAACCAGCTTGACGAAAGAGCTGCCATACCCGGTGCTGCCACGGAAATTAGGGCAAAAAATATGATATCCTCTCGCTAAAAGATATTGAAACATGGCACGAAACTGCTTCCGCTCTGCAGCCTGCGGTCCCCCGTGCGGCCAGAAAATGGTCCTGCCATTCTTGTTCTCTTCCTTCGCCCGGTAGAGCAAGGCTTCGATTTGCATGCCATCAAAAGAAGAATAGGTGACGGTTTCCGGAGAGGAGAGCTCATGATCCGTCAGACCGGTAATAACATTTTTGGTCAGCATAGTCCAGGCTTCATCTTGATAGCGATAAATATTATGAGGCTTTGCTGCACCTCTGGCCAGCACGTACAGTGCACCGGAACGCGCCGCGACGATCTGGTCCACGATATCTCCAGGAAGTGCTATAGCAGCAAGCCTGCCGGTACGGAGCTGATAGCTGTAGAGCCGATCCTCAACACCCTTGTCGGTAAGAATGTACAGCATACCGGAGCCCTTGTCATACTTTATTCGGCTGACAGCCTCCCGCTCCAGCTGAACCAGAGGACGGAACTGCTCCTCCTGTATGTTATATTCCGCAACATAAGCATATTCTGCATCATAATCTGTCACAAACACCAAGCGTTCTTGGTCAAGGTAAATCGCATCCCCGGACATATGTACCTGCTCTGGGTCCGGAGTCAGGCAGGTGCTCTGCCCATCCTTTAGCAAGTAACTGACATAATAAGTGTTCGCATAGGATTGGGTATATACCAGGCTGCTTTCATCCGGGCTTACAGCCGATAGCTCTGTCGTGACATCCTTTCCTTCCAGGAGCAGCTCATCATGACCCGTGTCCAGGTGAAATCTGCGAGTGTTCAGGCAGGATGGATTGTCTTTCGACGTGTTGTAGTACAGCCTTGTCCCGTCCTCTGAGAGATGAACGAAATAATGCTTATCCTCCGGTGACACATCATCAAACAAAGGCAGGGGCTCACCACCATTCCAAGGCAGGGCATACAGCTGGTAATTTTCATCGCCGTCTCGGTCAAATGAAGTCAGAATATGCATTTCCAGCGGATCGGCTTTAATAAATTGGCATTGCTGACCATTGTATGTAAGCGGATACGGATAGGAGCCTTCTCCATCCAGATCCATCGCCCAAAGATTGAATGCCCCGTTCAGATTACTGCTGAACAGCAATCGCTTCTCATCCCTGCTTAAACCGAAATGGCGAATAATATAAGTCTGGAAGAACTGCTCCACGTCAGGCTTGGGAAACTGCAGCATCCATAAACCCCCTTAATAGTTCAACTTTTTTTGTACAAGTTTTTCATTATTATAAGTCGCTGAGATCCCTTTTACAATCAAAAAAACTCCGGCAGTCATGCACCGGAGCCTTCTTGATCAATGTCTCTCTGTCTATTAACCGATGGATTAATAGAAACAAGAATATGAGCTGATCCTGCGTAAATCAATCCCGAAATAATACCAGAAGCGGCCTGACCAGCGGAAGCCGGCAGCTGAATTACGGCCTACAAACGTAGGGTAATACCAGAAGCTTTCGCCGTTATTCAACCAGATATAAGTATTCCGGTAAAGACAGCCGCGGATCCCGCCCGGATCGACCGCCATCAGCGAAGGTGAAGACTGCTGGGGTACAGCGGCTGGCGGCGGCGCGGTTGGCGGCTGGCCGGTTGCTCCGGGGCCGGGTCCAAATCCGGGAGGACCGAAGGGCCCTCCAGGCCCAGGTCCAAATCCGGGTCCTTGCGGTCCAGGCGGAAACCCTGGCAGGCTAAAGGGTAAGAACATTCCCATTTCAAACACTCCTTGTCAAAGTAGGCTGATACACAGTATGCGGGAGTGCTTGACTGGGTTTGGGCTCTGCCGGGTTTATTTCATGCGCTTTAGCAGGTTCAGAACCGACTGAGCGGTTTCTGCCCGATTGGCTGCCGATGCCGGATCGAAGACGGATTCTCCCCGTCCGGACATCAGGCCCAATAAGATCGCTTTGTTCACGTCCTCCCCAGCCCAAGGAGACACCTGAGTGCTGTCCATATAGTTAGAAAGGAGATTCCCCCCTGCCATTTCCTCATGAGACAGCCACTCATAGGCTCTTACCAGCAATACCGCGATTTGCTCCCGAGTAACCGGCTCAGAAGGTGCAAAGCTGCTGTCGGTTATCCCTTGCACCAGCCCTGCCTGTACTGCGGCCGCAATGTCATCTGCATACCAGGCGTTGTCCGGCACGTCTGTAAAGTCTGTATCCCCTGCAGACGTAGCCAGTCCCAAGGCTCTGACCAGCAGCGCGGTAAATTCTGCTCGCGTTGTTACTGCCCGGGGAAAGAACCGCTCCTCGGTCATGCCCTCTACAATATGCTTGGCGGACAAGATTTGCAGAGTCCTGTGAGCCCAATGCGTCATTGGCACATCCACGAAGGTTTTGTTATATTCAAGAATCGCGTAGGTTCCCGGACGATCCAGCTCGGCCGCTGCCTCACTGCGTCCCTCCATGATCTCGCCACCGACAAACACCCAGGTGCTGCTTGAATCGTTATACCTATACATACCGATCAATTCCTCATCTACCTGAGTACTCAGGTACGGCATTTCCAATTTCAGCGGTTCGCTAAAGGTATTCATATGCAGCTCCTCTCCCGCTGAGCTCCGAAGGTACATATGAACCTCCAATACTTCAGAGCCTGCCTTCAAGACGTCACTGTCTGTTCGCGGTGCTTCCTCATCAGGCTCTTGCAAAGAGACAATCATCTGTGCGTCTGTTACCGACGGATACAGTTTCTTCAGCTCTTGAAATGTAGAAAAGGGTACATGTAACGTTCCATGTTCCGATTGGACTTGAAGATGACTCCCATCCAGCCATTCATCGGCCTGATATGGCAAGACTGCTGCATCCATTCCTTGCTTGAGAGAGATGGATACGCCTCCTTGATCAGCATCCTTTTTCTGCAGCTCCGCAGAGCCAAAGCTCTGCTCCCCTTCTCTAACCGGGGGTTGCGGAGTCTGCGGACTTACAGGTGCAGGCGATGCCGGATTTTGAGTTACAGGAGCATTCGGTGACCCCGGAGGAGCCGGCTCCTCCGCTGCGGTGACCGTAATTTCAATCGTATTCGTAGTAGCAGCAGCGGTATCCTGCAGCACAGACGCAGAAATGGTAACCGTGCCCTCCTTCAATCCGGTCAATACACCGTCTTCTATTGAAGCAATCGAAGCATCACTAATCTGGTACGCAATGTCCGTTCCATCGGAGTTGCCATTAAGGCCGTTCATCAGCTGTAAGGTGACCGGCAGCTCCGTAGACTGTCCTACCGGAACAGAAGCCGATTCAGCGCTGAGCGATGCTCCGGTCATCCGCACCGGAAGCCTCATTAGCTCGGAGCCTTTTTTGTAATACACGCTGCCGTCCGGACCCAAAGCCATCACATGCACATCCGGCGTAATCAGCTTGTTGTAAGCCAGCGTCTGCGGATCAAACACCATCAGCTGTCTGCCAATGGTTGTATACAGCAGACCATCCGGAGCCCAGTACAGGAAGAACGGACGCCAGTTGCTCGCCTTCTGTCCGGTCGTTAAGATCCGGTAACGCAGGATATCCTTATTTTCCGGATCCATCACAAACAGGGCTGAAGAATTTTCCGACGCCAAGGACGTGCCCCACATGATCCCGTACAGATTGCCGTCCGGACCGATGCTGAGCTCTCCGATCATTTTAGGCTCAAAGCCAGGCACATTCGGGATAAACTCCGCTGTTTTGCTCGCTGTGGCCGCGTCCCATTCAAACATTTTTGCGGAGGTTTCACTTGGATCAATACCAAGCCCGCCCCAGATGGAAGAGCCTCCATACAGCTTCCCGTTATGATACGCAAGACCAATAATGCTCTGATTCTGAATGACATTCTGATACGTATTCCATTCATCGGTTGGCTCGTGGTATACCGTCAGTGCTCCTCCAAGCTGTCCGTAATCCGCCACGGAGCCGATAAACAGGCGGTCATCTCCGCTTGTAAAGGTCATCGTCCGGCTCTGCATTGCCGGTATATCGTGATAGAAGCCAGGGTTTACCCCCAGATTGTACGGCTGAGATAGATCATAGCGCCAGATCTTGGCCCCTCCGTAGAGTCCGAAATACACCTTGTTATTCAGGAAGCCCGTGCTGGAGATCTGATGCGGCTCCTTTTCTTGTCTTTCAAAATAGCCTTTATTCGTATCATAGATGCTCATAGCACCCTGATACCCGCCCATATAGAACTTGTTATCCGGTCCCAGCTCAAAGGAATTGATCTCAATCCCGCTCTTCGCTACATCCGGAACCTTCGTTTCCAGCGTATGGCTTACAGGGTCGAATATAGCCAGGTCCACTTCATCGGAAAGCATGGACAGCACCTTGCGTCCTGCATTCGGACCCTCAGTCAGCTCCACCCAATTCATCGCCTTCAATCGCTTGTCTGGCAGAATCACTTGAGGCGTGACCGCTGCCGCTTCATTAGTGGCCCGGTTATAGGTCCACAATTCAGACGTATGCTGATTGCGATAATACATCAGGTCGCTGTTGTGAGGAGATGGCGGGGAGATTTTGCCATCGGATGCCTCCGGATCCTCGTAAAGAAGACGTTTAACTGTAGTATAGGTAATAGTCTCTCCGCCAGCGTCATAATTGTTCTCATCTTCATTCATAATGAGCAGAGAGGTGCCATGAGTGAGGTACAGCTTTTGATCATATACCTCAATGCTGGAGATCCCTGCCCGGATTCCGGTAATCGGTGTATTGATCTCGATCCTGTCACCGGTTTGGCGGTCAATCCGGATAAGATGGCCCTCTGTCGTAATGCCGGCATAGAAATATTTGTCCGTCACACCGGAGCCGCGCACATACTCTTGTCCGGGATACAAGGTGCCGTAGTCACTATACTGTCCGGTCTGAATGTCATACTTGAATGCTTTGGAATCCGGATACGTGGAGCCGTAAATTTTACCGTCTGCGCTGGCGTCCAGATCCCAGATCCATTTGTTCGACGGATTTTCTCCCAGGCTTTCCAGCTCCTGCGTCGCTCGATTATAACGATACATAATACCGGACTGCGTCCCCGCAACATAAGGGTTTCCGTCCGACCCTACCGTAACGGCCCAGATCACGTCAGTAGACGGAATCTCCGCTGTGAATTTCACATCCCCCGTCATAGCGTCAAGTGCGTAGAACTGTGCAGGGGAGCCGCTTGCACCAAAATAAATTTCACCGTTACCGATCGCGCCGCCGTTCGTCTTTGCGACGACCGTTGCATCTCCCAAAGAAACAGGCTCGCCAAACTCGGTGGTCATCGTAAGCACGGTCACTTCCTCAAAAGTGACGTCATCATAATAAGCATCAACATCAATCGTGCTGTATCCCGAATATAGCAGAATGCGTGCTTTTACCGCTCCGGCAGGGGCCTTGCCTTCCACGGTAACCCGGTTCCAGGATTGAACAGGGGCCTCTGCGCCCTGAGACATGGAGCCGACCTCATCGTTTGATGCATCGTAATATTTGATATAGATTCGCCCAGAGCCCTCGGCAATGTACAGATTGGTAGAAGCCCCGTACGACTTGCCCGCCTCGACATCCATATAGTCACTGTAAACTAAGACCGCAGATTCACTGTTATCATCGGTAATTCTAAGGCTGTGGCTGCCACTGGCTGCCTGCACCTGACTCACCTCTACCATCGTATTTGCCTTCAATGGATTCGGGCTCGTTGTCCAGCCCGGGATGACACCGTCATTCACCGGCTGCTCGAACCCGGCATTGGGAGGTGTGGTTTCCTCCTCGCTCACCTGGTATCTATACGCCTGAACATGATCGTAATAGCCTTTGAACGTATTGTCCCGATGGGAGTACAGGAACACAATCGCGTACTGAGCCCCTTCCGGAACCGGCGGTGTATCTCCGCCTAGCTGCACCCATTGCCCCTGAACAACCTCGGCTGCCGGAATTTTAAATTTGACGTCCTGGTATTGAATTCGGTTGGCATTGGTAATGACATCGGAGTTGAAATAGCGAACCCACATATCGATACCGCCATCTGATCCCGTCGTGCTGAACTGCTCTGCATATACACTGGCTGTAACATTCAGAATCTCGCCCTCTTGAACAGCAAATGCCTTACTTTCAACACCTACATTCTGCTGATTAACGTCAAAATGAATGCTTTGATTCCCCGTGGCATACACGGAGTCACTGACCGTAACGCCAGCTGAAACCCCGCTGATCCAATATCTCCAATCCATCGGAAGCCCTTTATCGTTCGGCTCGCCCTCAAAGTCTCCATTCTCCAAGCCCACTGGAAGCAGCTGTGGACTGGAATCTCCATACACCTGCTTGTCCGGCATGTTCCATGGAACCAGAGTCAGAGTCAATGCGACCGTCAGTAAGACGGCCATGCTTCTGCGGAGTGCTCTGTGCAACGTCATCTTCCTTCATCTCCTCGCTTCGTATTTGGGTTCACCAGCTTTGAATCCGCTTACAAAGGTAGATCCTTAGACCGTGCTGACTGCCTTTAGGCACCGCCGGATCCCCAGATCCAGGTATGTACGTGAGAGCTGCAGTCCCCTCAACTGGATCATATGATGATCATAACAGCCGTTTTTTGATTGCACAACCTTGATGTAATGTATTTACAATGACCAAAATATGACCATAAATATTTGCACCAGAGCATAGACTCTTCTGGTATTTCAATTTCGGCATACAAAAAAGCTCCCGCAGCGGAGGGGGCCACTGAAAAAGTCCTGACTGAATTGAAGAAGGTACTGCACCCGAAATAATTAAGGGAGCAGTACCTTTTTTTGTTGTAAAATAAGGTTCACGCAAAAGATGGTGTATCCGCCAACGAAGGCGTGGTCGCTGCAGGAAGAGGGGGCTTCCGATCGCTGTTGTCCCCAGATTTCTTGTTCATACCGCTTGGCGGATGAAATCCGGGGACAAAGGCGAGCGCTCCGCTTCTCCAGCCTCCCTCTTCCCTCCGCTCCTTCGTCATCTACTGCAAAACCGTTAAGATAGAACGGAAGCCCTCTGTTCCAGAATCAACCTTCTTTTTCATTCAGCCCGTACACGTCCTTGTATAACCTGATCGTGCCTAAAGACAAGCTGCTCCGCCAGTTGAACAAACAGGTGGATTTTTCGTTTGTGTACGAGGAACTGCGAGCGAACTACTGTCTGGATCATGGGCGTAACATCATCGACCCTGTACGGATGTTTAAATATCTCCTGTTAAAAGCCATTTTCTCTCCGACGTGAACATGGTGTAGCGCTCACGTTACGACATGTCCTTTAAACCCGCAGATTAAGCAAGGGGGACGCAAGAAGGAAAACGAGTTTGAGTTTAACAAAGATGCGGGCATGTATGTTTGCAAGGCAGGTCACATGGCGATTCGCAAAGCGCGTCAAGGCAAAACGTACTCCGTCACCATTATATCCGGGGTGCACGCCGAACAAATGGCGTTTCAGGAAAGTGAGGCTTTCAAAGAAAAAGCCAAAGAGCGCTACAAAATTGAAGCGAAGAACAGCGAACTCAAGCACAGACACGGGTAGGATGTGGCCACATCCTTGAAACTTAATTATGGTAGTTCTTCAGTGGCCTCCTATTCAGAAGGGACTTTCTATTCTTACGGTTTTATTCCTTGTATCTGTCAGGGTAAAGCTCCCGGTTCAGTTGGTCAGTTTCTTCGTAGAACTTTGTCAACAAGGATTCGCCGTTTACCGACTTGCTCATTTGCAATTTTTCGAATTGGGCGATCAACTTACCCTTTTCCTCTAGCTGGTGCAATACTTGCTGAACTAAAGGGTCGGTGGAATCTTTTTTGTCTTCGTAATGTGCGCTGTGAATAAGGTACAAGTCTTTGTAGCCCGCAAAAACTTCATTAAATTCTTCCAGTGCAGTTTGTGGATTAAGTTCCAGTTCCAAATCGGCAGCTCTGGTTGCCAACTCTTTCAGTCTTTGCTCGTCTTCTGTGGTTGCGCCGGGTGCATCAGCAATTTTCTTCTGTGCTTCGTAGCTTTCGACCGCATATGAAACTTTCTCCTTCAATGTCGGGCTATTCGCGTCAGCATGGTTGGACTTGAGATTAGCCAATGCTAATCCGCCGACGACGATAGAACAACATACCGTGAGTACAACCCATGTTTTCTTTTTCAACTTTTCCCACTCCTTCACGTTGTATTAGGATTTGATTTTGATTGATACCATCCAATCGCCATATGCGACGTACGACTTCAATGAAATGTTTTTATTCCATGTGCCGCCGGTTATAGAATGTTGGGCAACTTTAAGATCATTGCCGGGGCCGTAACCATTGACAATTTGCGAATGGATCGTGTCACCAGTTGAGTCCACATGCTGGACAAGGTCGCCACGATAAAGTTCATTGTATATTGGCTGGAAGTTGGCAGCCAATTCGGTTGCTGTGTATTTTGTGGCTCTGTATGCCTTTTTCCCACCGACGCCATTAATAACAGCAAAATGTTCCCGGAATTGATGCGCTCCAGTCCAAGAAGAAGTTCTTGGGTTAGTCGCTGGAGGGACATTCGGACCGTAGTAATACCAGTCGATGGTATTTCTATTTTGCCCTTTTGTGCCGTTAAATGCGAGCCCCCGGCTTATCTCATTCGCCTGTGCTGTTAGGGAGCTGCACCATTATTTGCTTTTAATTCACCGGGTTTCTCAACTCCAGCAGTTGCTGAACCCGCTCCCACACGGCCTCCGCCTCCTCCATACCAGCCCAGAATAGCATCAGCTCCCGCCGAATAGCAATAATATCGCGGTGATGCAGACCCAGATCTGTCATCAGCTTGAAAGTGGGGATAATTTCACGATACATATGAAACCGGGAAGGCCGATGAAGCTCATCCACGCCCTTCCATTCTGCAGCCCGCTCCAAACTCGGAATCGAGAGTGTCTGCTTGCGGATCATGAGCTGCGCCTCCTCGGAGAGGAGAAAGTCCACCAGCAGCTTGGCTGCATGCTTGTGCCTGGATCTTGCATTAACCGCGAGCCCGGTGGTCAGCAGCAGTGTTGCGGGAGTGTCCCTTCTCGGGATCGGCGCAATGTCATAATCGACGTCAGCCGATTGCATTTTATTGAGGCTGTAATAGGTACACAGAATCATGGAGGCTTTGCCTCTTGCAAATAGCTCTTCCACATCGGCATTGCTCTCGGAGAAATGAAGCGGTGAGTAGCTCTGGTTAACAATCAGGTCCCGGCACTCCTCAATACTGGCTATGAACTTCGCCTTCTCTGCCTCTGCGTTCTCCGCACCGTTTACAAATCCGTTCTGCAGCAGCATGATCGGCCATCGGTTGCTCGACGGCATATGATAATAGAATCCGAAGCCGCCATGATCGGCAGCCAGCTTGGCAGCCGCTGCTTTCAGATCCTCCCAGGTCCAGCTGCTGTTCGGCTCTGTCAGTCCGCTTTGTGTAAAATGAGATTGATTATAAGCCAGGATGACCGGCGAGAAAATCCATGGAACGGCCAACAGCCGTTCATTATAGGTGAATAGTTTAGAGAGGAATTTATAGGTTCCCGGGAAGGAATCCAGCTCCTCCAGATACTCCGACTCGGTATCTGTGCTGAACAGCTTGAAGTCACTGTAATTCATCGTCATGACATCCAGCCAATCATTGTCCATGAACTCCTTCACTGTCGTATGATAGGGATCATACGGCAGAAGAAAGCTCTGCACCTCAACCTGGGGATATTTAGCGTGAAAAGCCTGCAGCAGAGCATCCAGCTTCGCTTCCTTGGCTATATTCTTATAGCAGCCAAGCTTGATCTTGATCTGGCGCTCCGGGACGGGGTGCAGCACCCGCGCTCCTACCTTGGGCAGCTTCATAATCAGCTCTTCCTCGCTTAGCAGCTCCAGCCCCTTGCGGACCGAATTCTTGCTCAGTCCATACTGCTCTCCAAGCTCGGCGATCGACGGCAGCATCTCTCCCGGAGCATAATTACCGCTTACGATCTGATTTCTCAGCGTGGCGATCATATGATCCAGCCGTTTATGAAATGTGCTTCGCTGTGGTTTCTTGCCTGTCATGGATTCTATTGCTCCTTTTTACTGACTTTTCCTGTCCTCGACAATATTCGTAAAGCATACCATATCCAAAATGTTCCCGTCTATTTCTTCTAAGCCAAAAGCCCCCCAGCGCATAGTCCTGGAGAGCTTGTATCCAACTCGTATCCTATATTTGAAAAAAAGACTGCATCACCTGTTACAAAGTTACCAGCTGCGGCTTGCACAAGCGGATGTAGCGGTCGCTCATCGCTTCCACATCGGCCTGGTCATGCGTAACAAACAGGCAAGTCATCTGGGCTGCTTTGACGATGTCCCGCAGCTCCCGCCGAATGGAGTGCTTCAGCTCTGCATCCAGGCTGCTGAACGGCTCATCCATAAGCACCACATTCGGCCGCGGGGCCATCGTGCGTGCCAGGGCAACCCGCTGCTGCTGTCCGCCGCTCAGCTCATGGGGATAACGATCCTCAAAGCCCTCCATCCGGATCAGCTCCAGGAGCTCGGCGACCCGCTGTGCCCGTTCTTTGCGGGATTGCTTATGCAGTCCAAAAGCGATATTGCTTCTTACATTCATATGCGGAAACAAGGCGTAGTCCTGACTGACCATGCCGACCCCGCGGTGCTCCGGCTGTACAAAGGTGTGAGCGCCATTCACCTGAACCCCGTTGATCCGGATGACGCCGGAGTCCGGCGCCTCCAGGCCGGCGATCAGGCGCAGCAGCGTGCTTTTTCCATTCCCGCTGCTGCCGACGATGCCGACGATTTCTCCCTGCTCCACCACCAGGCTTAGCTCCTGAATGACCGGCTTCATCGCTCGAGCATAGCTGAAGGTCAGCTGCTCAATCTCAACAATACTCATGCTTCCCACCTCTTATCCAGATTGTGAAGTACATATACCGAGATAAAGCTGATGCTAATAATAAGCAGTGCCGGCACCGAGGCCTCATGAATCTGCTCATTATTGGCATATTGATACGTCTTCGTAGATAACGTTTCAAAATCAAACGGACGCAGCAGCAGCGCCAGCGGCAGCTCCTTGCAGATTTCAACAAAGGTCAGTATGCAGCCGCTGAGGACAGCTCCTCGAATCAAAGGAAGCTCGATCCTCCAAAAGGTCGCCAGTCTGCTTCTGCCAAGCAATCGTGAGGCTTCCGTATAGCGCGTGCCTGTCTTCTCGAAGCCAACCTCCACGGCATTATAGCCTGTCGCCATAAATCGGACCACATACCCGAAGATAAGCATCCCGGCTGTCAGACTCAGGATCACAGGGGTTCCTGTTCCTCCCAGTGCAGCATGCAGCTTAATATAAGCCTGGTCGAGACGGAGGAAGACGCCCAGCACACCGATTGCGATAATAGCACCGGGAATAGAGTAGCCGGCAATAACCAGCCGGGACAGCAGTGCAGCCCCCCAGGTCCGTGAGCGGGTGGCATTGCCGACCACAAGCGACAATATCATGATGATGGCCGTTGCGGCAGCCGCTGTATATAAGGTTCTTCCTACATAATACATGAACTGATCATTCCACACATCCCGGAACGTCCAGCCTGCCCAGACAGAAAGCTGCACGATCGGTACAGCAAACGCTGCCGCCAGTACCGCAGCCCCGTATAGCAGAATACCCATTCCCTTGACCCGGCTCAGCTTCGCTGGCTGCAGCGGTTTAGACTTGCTGGTGCTGGAGCTGAATCGGCGGCTGCGGCGCAGCAGGCGCTCCAGCAGGAATACGCCGGCCAGAACGACCATCAGCCAGGCGGCAAGCCTCATGGCTGAATTCACATCATACATCCCGAACCAGGTTTTGAAGATGGCTGTTGTAACGGTCTGAAGTCCAAAGTACTGGGTAACCCCGTAGTCGCTAAGCACTTCAAAGACGACCAGGCTCAAACCCCCAACAATCGCCGGGCGGCTAATCGGCATGACGACACGAAAAAAAATCGACAGGCTGCCTCTTCCCAGCAGTCTTGCATTCTCAATAAAGGCCGCACTTTGCCTCTCCAGAAAGGCTCGCGTTACGAGATACACATAGGGATACAGAAATAAGGTGAATACGACGACGGCGCCGCGCATAGAGGTCAGGCTGATCCACTCCTGAGAGGGCTCAAGTCCGAAATCCCGCAGCGTAACCTGTACCACTCCGGTGTAGCTGAACATCGTACTGTACGTATAAGCCCCAATATAGGGCGGAACCGCCAGAGGCAGCACCAGCGCCCAGCGCAGAATGGATCTTCCCGGAAAATCAAACACGGTCACAAACCACGCCAGCGATACGCCCAGCAGCATCGTTGTAACCGCTGTTATTCCAGTCAGGATCAGCGTCTCCAGCATGTAATCCTTAATCAAGTATTGCTTGATGTGGGCCCAATGCTCACTCGGTGGTTCAAAGATAGATAGAAATACAAACAAAATAGGCAGCAGTATCACTGCCGCCCCCAACATGCTGATGAGCCACCAGCCGTTTAGCTTATTTATAAAATACGAACGTATCTGTCTAAAAAGCATGTATTATTTCCAACCTGTCTTATTCATGATTTCTACAGCTTCAGCGTTACGCTCACCCAGCTTGCCAAGCTCAATCACCTGAGTCTTGAAGCTGCCCCAGGATTTGAGAAGCTCCGGAACTTCAGCTTCCGGGTTCACTGGGAATTCGTAATTCTCTTTCGAAATCATACCTTGAGCTTCCTTGCCTGTCAAGAATTCAATCAGCTGAACTCCATAATCCTTGTTCTTGGCATGCTTGGTCAGGGCTGCACCGCTGACGTTGATATGAGTTCCGGTCGTCTCCTGGTTCGGGAAGAATACGCCAACCTGATTCCCAACCTTCACTTCTTCCGGATCTGCAGAGTTCAGCAGCAAGCCAATATAATACGTGTTCATAATCGCTACATCGCCAACGCCTGCTACAACGGCTTTGGCCTGATCGCGGTCATTGCCTTCCGGCGTGCGGGCCATATTCGCCACCAGACCTTGGGACCATTGCTCTGCCTGCTCCGCACCGTTCAACTCGATAAAGGAAGCCAGCAGCGATTGATTGTACAGGTTAGAGGATGGACGAACTAGCACTTTTCCCTTCCAGTCGGGACCTGCGAGATCTTCATAAGTGGACAACTGCTCCGGCTTCACCCGATCCTTGGAATAGACGATGACACGGGCACGGCTGGACAAGCCAACCCATTGATTCTCAGGGTCGCGCAGCTCTTGAGGCACCTGCTGATTCACGGTTTCAGACGTAATTGGCTGCAGGATGTCCGCCTGCTTGGCCGTGTTCAGCACACCGCCGTCAACGGTCATGAACACATCTGCCTGTGTATTTTCACCTTCGCGCTTCAATCTTTCAATTAATTCCTCCGCCTTGCCGTCAATCACCTTGACCTCAATGCCCGTTTCTTCTTTAAACTTCTCGAACAACAGCTTGTCTACATCATAGCTGCGGGAGGAGTAAACATGAACCACTTTCTCGGTTTCCGCAGCCGTGCCGGCTGCGCCTCCGGTGCTCTCCTCTGCTTCTTTCTCAGCACCGCAGCCTGCCAGCAGGCCTGCTGCCATCACAATACTTACCATAGGCGCTACAAACTTCCGAAATTTCAATCTCGACACTCCCTTTTTTATGTAAATGATTATCATTATCACTTGCTACCCGAAATGAATCATAATTCATTACGTTTAACCTGTCAAGCATTACTTATGCGGCTTCTTCTACTATTCCCGGCGGCGGCGGAATATACATATCAATAGCCCTGCGAAGAAATGGAGGAACACACAATGCCATCCACGGACCTGAAAAAGCTGGAGTATGCTATTGCCGAAATTACCGAGGTCGCCGCAAGCCTTGGCCTGGATTTCTATCCCATGCGCTATGAGATTTGTCCGTCGGACATTATTTATACGTTCGGAGCTTATGGTATGCCTACCCGCTTTTCTCATTGGAGCTTTGGAAAGACGTTTAACAAAATGAAGCTCCAGTACGACCTGGGCCTAAGTAAAATTTACGAGCTCGTTATCAATTCCAACCCCTGCTATGCGTTTCTGCTGGACAGCAACTCCCTCGTTCAGAACAAGCTCATTGTGGCGCACGTGCTGGCCCATTGCGATTTCTTCAAGAACAATGCCCGCTTCTCCAAGACCAATCGCAATATGGTCGAGAGCATGACCGCGACTGCAGAACGAATCAGTGACTACGAGAAGCAGTACGGAGCCTTGGTCGTGGAGCAGTTTATTGATGCCGTGCTCGCCATCCAGGAGCATGTCGATCCTTCCATCGTGAAGCCTTACCGGATGTCGAAGGAGGATTATGTTTCTTCCATGCAGCAGCGCACCTCTTCTAAAGGTAAGGCTGCCGCCGCTTCACCCTATGATGACCTATGGTCGCTGGAGAACTCCAAAGAGCCGGAGAAGAAAAAAGCGTCACCGATATTCCCTCCCCGGCCGGAAAAGGATCTTCTATGGTTTATTGAGGAGTATTCATCCATTCTTGAGCCGTGGCAGCGGGATATTTTGACCATGCTGCGCGATGAAATGCTCTATTTCTGGGCACAAATTGAAACCAAGATTATGAATGAAGGCTGGGCCAGCTTCTTCCACCAGCGAATCATGCGGGAGCTGGATCTGACCGCGGAGGAAACCGTGGAATATGCCAAGCTGAATGCCTCCGTCGTTCAGCCTTCCAAGCATACGTTGAATCCGTATTATCTGGGCCTGAAAATATTCGAGGATATTGAGAAGCGGTGGGATCATCCCTCCCCGGAGGAAAGGGAACGCTTCGGCCGGGTACCCGGCAGCGGCAGGGAAAAGATGTTCGAGGTCCGCGAGAATGATGCCGATATCTCCTTCATCCGTAATTATTTGACGAAGGATCTGGTTAAGGAGCTGGATTTGTATGTGTTTGAGAAAAAGGGCCCGGAGTGGAAAATTACCGATAAATCCTGGGAGAACATCCGGGATCAGCTGGTTTACGCCCGCGTTAACGGCGGCTTTCCTTACCTTGTCGTCAAGAACGGAGACTACCTCGGCCATGGCGAGCTGTACCTGCTGCATCAGTTCGAAGGACAGGAGCTGGATTTGAAGTATGTAGAGCGTACACTGCCCTATGTGTATCAGCTGTGGGGAAAGACCGTTTACCTGGAAACGGTGGTCGAGGAGAAGCCGCTGCTCATGGTATACGATGGCAAAAAGGTAAGCCGCAAATTTCTATAAATCTATACGAAACAGGGCTGATCCGCGGTCAGAATAAAGTCTGCCGCAGATCAGCCCTGCTTCTTGCGCTTCTTAAAGAATCCCGACTGCAGGCTCGGCTGCTGCCGCTGTCCGCACTTCGCTTTCATCCGGCTGACCGGTACGCTGCAGCGCCTCCAGATCATTCGCCAGCTTCTCCATCATCTTGACGAATGAGGACAGCTCCTGCGAGCTGGCCGCCTGATGGCGTGCATTCATCGCCGACTGCTCCGAGTCCTGCTCCACCTGCTCCAGCTTGGCGATAATGCTGTTCACCTTATCCTGGATCTGCTCCATCGCACCGCGCGAGTGACTGGCCAGCTTGCGCACCTCGCCGGCTACCACCTCAAAGCCTCGTCCAAATTCCCCGGCATGTGCCGCTTCAATCGCAGCATTCAAGCCCACCAGATGACTCTGATCAGCAATTTCCCGGATCAGGCTGCCCATTTCGTCAATCTGGCGGACCTCCTGGTTCAGCTCTCCCGTCAGCTCATAGGCTTTGTCCTGCGCTTCAGCGGCCCGGGCTGCATTATCTGCCATGACCGCTGCACTCTGATCCAGCTCCACAATCATCGCGCTGAGCTCCTGAACTGCCGCCGTAATGGTTTCCAGCATATGCTGCTGCTCGTCCGCCAGCTGCTGAATATGCTCCTTCTCCTTTAATTCATAAGCTTCCAGCACCAGCTGGGAATCCAGGTTAAACATTTTACTAAGTGCATGCACGACCTGCATCCAGCTTCCGGGCGCTTCCCGCTGAAGCAGCTCCGCTGCAATATCCAGATATATCATATATGAACCGAGATAATAGTCCGTCGTCAGCCCGATCCGTGAATGAATCTGACCGACAAAAATCCGGTTGTTAATATAGGCCTCATCAATCACACCTGCCGCCAGAGACATCCAGTACTGACGCTGCGTTTCCTTGAGACGCTCCAGGCTGGAGTGGCGCTCAATAATCGCCTTCAGCTCCTGCCGGCTTGCCATCTGCTGATACAGCCGGTCCACGACCTCGTTGACAATCTTCTCAAATACCTGCTTGTGATCCGTAAGAAGCTGGAGCTCCTTCTCCTTCAGACCCATGTAGCTTAATTGCTGAAGTCTCTCCGGCGAAACATTAATCATCATCCACTCATCTCCTAAGGCTGTAGTCCGGTAGTCCTTCTCTTACATTCCTTACTTCGTCCCCCGGTTCATTATAGACCAAGATACCCTGAATTTCCCAAGCCTAAAGACCTAATTGGTCGTACATATGCACCAGAACATACCAAAAACGGCCTCTTGAGAGGCCGTTAGGGAGATGGCTATGGAAATGAATTTACCGGTTCAGCAGACTGCCGACATACCGCAGCAGCTCATTGGCACAGACCGGACAGTAGCCATGCTCATCAATCAGGCGAGTACTGACCTCATTGATCCGCTTCAGCTGGACGGCATCCGGAGTTTTCGTGGATGTCGTAATTTTGACAATATCCTTCAGATCTGCGAACAGCTTCTTCTCAATCGCTTCCCGCAGACGCTCGTGATTGGAATAGTCGAATTTTTTGCCCTTGCGGGAATACGCGGAGATTCGAATCATAATTTCCTCGCGGAATGCTTTCTTGGCATTTTCAGACACGCCGATCTGTTCCTCGATGGAACGCATCAGGCGCTCATCCGGATCCATCTCCTCATCGGTCAGCGGATCGCGGATTTTAGTCCAGTTGCAGAACGCTTCAATATTATCAAGATAGTTCTCGAACAGCGTCTTGGCCGACTCCTCAAAAGAGTACACAAACGCCTTCTGCACTTCTTTTTTGGCCAATTCGTCATACTCCTTGCGGGCTGCCGAAATAAAGTTGAGGTACCTCTCCCGCTCCTCCTTGGTAATGGAAGGATGCTGGTCCAGACCGTCCTTGATCGCTCTGAGCATATCCAGCGCATTGATGCATTGAAGGTCCTGCTTGATCAGTGCGCTTGAGATCCGGTTGATGACATATCGCGGATCGACGCCTGACATCCCCTCCTCCAGGAACTCATTCTGCATTTCCTTCAAATCTGCTTCCTTGTAGCCCTCAATTTCCTCGCCGTCATACATACGCATTTTCTTGATGAGGTCCATGCCCTGCTTCTTCGTTTCCTTTAATCTTGTCAAAATGGTAAAAATCGCAGCCGACCGCAGTGCATGGGGAGCCACATGGATATGGCGCATATCACTTTGGCCGATCAGCTTCTCATATATTTTTTCCTCATCGGTGACGCGCAGATTGTACGGGATCGGCATCACGATCATTCGGGACTGCAGCGCCTCGTTCTTTTTGTTCGCAATAAAGGCCTTGTACTCGGACTCGTTCGTATGGGCAATGATGAGCTCATAGTTAGTGTACTCATAATTCTAAAATAAGATAGGGGTTGTTTAGATGGAAAAGAAATACGTGACCGTGTTTAAGCATAGAGGGTTTGATATTCAGACCCTAAAGACAGCGACCCCTTCACGTGGTGATAATTTAGGGTATACCATAAACAACGGTTTTTTCGCAGGTCGCAATTACAGACTGATCGATGATGCGATTGATGATATCGATCGAAAACTAGAAAACGAACAGAATCAGTGTTCGATATAAGAAAGCAGAAAGCCGCTCAGTCATTCTGAGCGGCTTTCCTTTTGGCTTGTTTGATTGCAATATCTGCAATCGTTTTGTAGAGATCATCCAGAGCGCTGGTTGGTTCGTCACATGGAGGAATGACAATGCCGATGAGTCCGTTTTTTCCTTGGATGTATTTTGTGACGCGCTCCTTTATATCGACCTCTTGTTCAGGTGGGTTTTGGACAGACGCCTTCATGGGATCCACTTTGCTTTGCCCCCTCCTCTGCGCATTTGATTATGTTTATTCAGGATTGACCCTCATCATGTTCGTCTTGTGGCGTGATTAATTTTTTAATATCGATGATTTTGAAGTAGTCCAGATTAAAGGCCAATCGATAAAATGCAGTCCATCTAATCTTTGCATATAAATCCTTGCTGATCGGCGGGTTAAAAACAAAGGAGTAGACTTTCATGTCGGTTATTGTTTCGTCCTTCATGTAGCGTTCTTGGATCAAGAGGCGTTCCCGAGGATACAGCTTGTTGACCGCCCGTTCCACCTTTTCGCAATAGTTTTGCCTGGCCTGTGGAACGTAGACGTTGTGTATAGCGATGTCTGCCGTTTGATCGCTTGTCACGTTGGTTGGACCGTGGAACCTCTCTGTGCTGCTTGCCGTTACGCTGGCTTCACGCTCTTCAAATGTTATAGATTTAAAGATTCTGTATTTTTCTAAAGCCGACTCGACGGCCGCCTGCGTCTTTTTCCTGTCCAGCTCTGGTAATTCAAAAGACATCTGACCCACTTTATCACCTCAATCTTTTGGGGGATCCCCGGCCGGAGCCGGGGAGTCATCATATTACTGCGGCAGCTCATCTTCGTCCGTCATCGGTGGTCCTTCCTCTGTAGCAGCCTCATCAATCGTCATCTGATTCTGGTCCACTTCTACTGTGCCGTCATGGTTGATCTTGCCGCGGACACCTTCCCTATATCCCTCCTGCTCTTCCCTGAACTCGTCCAGGCTCATCTGGGATTCGGTGATGGTCAGATCCACATCGGAGCCGGCCATCTTGTAGAACTCAAATGTCTGAGCAGCTGAAGAGTCACCCTTGACCTCAAACTCCAGGACCGTCTTCTTGGCATCCTTGGCCGACTTCTTGAATTCTGCCGTCAGCTCGACATCATCCAGCCCGGCGATCGACAGGATCACAACCTCCCGGGTCAGGCTGTTCAGCTCCGGCTTTTGCTCGTCGTCCCCCTTAACATGGAACTGGACCAGCTCCTTCTTGGAATCCTTCGTTTGCTTATTGAAATGAGCTCTCACGGTTACTGACATGGTTTATTTCCCCTCTCGATTAGTGGATAGACTAATTGCTGGACCTTGCGGCTTAATTTGAACAATGCTTATGTTATGAGGTTGATAATACCCTGGTAAGACGAAGGGCGGTGAATCGGCATTGTTGTATTGGTACTCTGGCTGGACATACTCCAATTCAAAATTGAATTCAATCTCTGTATCCGGATGTTTAGCAGCAATTTGAACCAATGCATGCGGACCATTATTATCCTGGTGATTTTTTATAAATTCGTTTAATCCTGTCCAATCAAAATGACCATAAACCCCGGTTACATTGAAGAACAATTCATGTTCCATATTCACAATTGTAGCAGTCAGATAATTCTTATTTGTCAGACTTTCTGCCACTGCCAGCTCTTTACGCTGCTTTAGGAACAGCTGCTTGAGTGCGTAGAAGTCACAGTTCAGCCTGGCGATCTCTTCTTTGGCTGCAATGGTGGGTACTGGTGGAACGCTTTTCACACGATCAATAACCCATTGTAGCCCTTGCGCTCTACCCCGTGCGTACGCATCTTCGCTGTTCCAGTGGCTGAGTTCCGCATCAATAAGCCTGATGAAAACATCCTTTTCCAGTCGGTTGTTCACTGGATTAATGGTGGGTACTGGTGGGGTGTCGATCAGCATTTCAATAAGCATGGGTTCATCCGCCCATTTGATAAAATCATACTTCCCAAGTTCCACGCCCCTACATCTAAGCTGCTCTTCCACGGATACGGGCGTTTTTGTCTCGATCCAATGGTCATACCCACCTCTCGTCTTTCCGAAAGGAGCGTAATTTGTTTCCTTGTCTCTATGAGGTTTATTTACAAACACTTTTACGCTCCCGATCTCATTACGGACTAAGTACCGGAACCCCTTTAAGTGTAAGTAACTCAATTCAATTTTTTCAGCATCCGTTAGCTTTACTTGGTTATTCATGGGTTACACCTCGCCATCATTTACTTCATGAAGCATGTTGGTTTCCATGACAATGTGGCTTCTATCCTCAATCTTTTCGATGGTTTTATCTTCGTAATCTACTGCAAAATGTGTCCCGGATAGGATCATTTGCTTGGCATAAGCAAAGATTTCAATTTGATCAACCAGTACGATAGCTCCATCTGATTCCATCTGATAAAAGAAACGTTGATCCGGTTCGAGAGTAATTTTGATTTCTTCGAATGATGGCTTTACTTGATTATTCTTCATTGAACGCCTCCCAATTCCAGAACCCCTGCTGCCCCTTCGCCGGCACAGGCTCATGAAGCGAGTGGACATTGCCCATTTCCCAGGCATACCGACCAGGAGAATAATATCCGAACTTATCCTCTTTCAGGCTGACGAGCCTGTCATCCCCGCCAGTACCGTTATACAGCAGCGGCATACGACTCAGATAATCCGTTCCAATGGACCAGCATTCTGTCACATTGGCGATCGCAATAACCGCACCGGTTGGCAGGTTGTCCGCTGTATATCCATGCCGCGCTAATGCCTCCTTGATTTCTGGCTCCTCGCATGCATTCCGATCGATCTTCTTGCCGGCATGGATCGCCAGTTCCCCTCTGTGATTCGTGCGCCATCTGCGAGTTTCGAAATGCTTCTCACCGAGGGCGATCAGTGTCGCCCATGGTTGGATGATCGTTATGGCTTTCATCTTGCATCTCTCCCTCATGCTCTTTTCGCTCCAAAGCTGAACCGGTTCCAGTCTCCGTAAAGATCAATTGTCTTTTGTTTGCCGATCTTCCCGGCTTCACTGTGAGTAGCGACTGGAACTGTGGCAGCTTCGTATAGGCCCCAGCCTTTCTTAATTCGCATTCTGACCGTGTGATACTTTAATTTGTTCTGCTCGGCTAACATAAGCACGATCCGAGGGATTTTCCTGATCGCATCCGTCCCTGCTTCGCGCATGCTGCCGAAATCTTGTAGTGGCTCGGTGGCAGCCCGTTCCTCACTCCAACCATATACATTGATCCTGCTGGTAAATGTGTAATAGGTAATGCCGTTTTTCTCAGCCACATCAGCCCAATACTTGTGGTCTGTGATTTTTCGAAGTGGAGTGTTGATGGCCTTGTCCTTTTTCCATCCAAGCAGCCGAACTCTGCGATTCAGGTTTTCCGGATCTACACCGTTCTTTTGAGCCTGATTGTATTCATCAGGTGTGATGTAAAAGTAGTGGCTCATATCGTTCATATCCCTCCTTCAAAACTTACACATCCATCTGATCGGCAATAAAGAAATTCCCCCACTCATCTCTTTCCAAGTGGTCACCATTCGCCTTCCTCACCTTCAGCTTTTGCCCGCACTTCCGGCAGCTGACCGTCGTCTGATCCTCTTTGATGTAGTCATTCGATTTATCTTTACATGAGCTGTTTTTGCACCAATACCGGAGCCTGTAATGTGGCACGCCTTCTTTGTATTTAATGCCAGTCTTGTACCACTCCGGTTTACCTTGCTCTTCCTCCTGAATGGTCCCCAGCCTCTCTCCGATCGTAGAGCTGAGTGTTCTGGCTGAATTTATAAATTCAGGCTTCATGATCTCTGGCTTTTGAAAAACGTCCCTCACCACACCGCTAAGAAAACTCTTTTCAGGTTTCACAGGCAGGTCTTCCAAGGGGAGTATCGTTTCATGCTGCTCCAGCTTCCCAGGTGCCGACCCTTTGATTTCAATTTCCGGGATTTGAATATCTTCGTGCTGCCCCATTAGGTTGAAGAACCCTCGAAGCACTTTATGCTGGCTGGCTTCGGATGCTTCGGTAATTTCAAGGCTTCCTGCAGCTTTATCAGTTCGAACATGTATTTTGATGGTCATATCAAAACCCTCCACGGTTCAATTTACTAGTTTTCGGCGCTTGAAATCGAAACCCATACGTTCCAGTTTGCCTCTAACACCCAAAGCACTTTTTCCAAGTGTCTGCCCTATCGTTTCATAGCTGTATCCCTCTTGAGCCATCTTGACCAGAGTCTCTACCTCGGCAGGCGTGTACTTGATATGGTTGTTCAGCCTCACAGGACGGTACTTAAGTTTCAAATCATGAATGCGACGCTTAACTGCTGATTCTGAACGATTAAACATGGCGGCCAGCTCAGGGTACGTAATCGAGGTTTTAAGAATTTGAGCAAGCTGCTGATCTTCACCAGGAGTCCAATCAACAGACTGGACGGTCTTTTGAGATCGAAGCTGATCTGCTTTCCGTTTGATTTTCGCCCAATCGGGTTCTGGGCCCAGGGTGTTCTGCTCCATCTTTGCTAGATTAAGAAGTTCTTTATGCTGCTCAGCCCATTTCCAGAAGTCGGCGTATGCAATAACGAGTACCCTAGCCCTCTCTGCAAAAAGCTTCTTTTTGGCCGGCATGCCGTAACGGGTGATCCAATTTTTCATGATGCAGTATTCACGATCTAATGCCTTACCAAGCTGACAAACGGTGATGCCGTCAAAGTTCATCCTAGGATCTTGCAGTCCGATTCGCTGCGCTTTGAGTTTCACGGCGTTCACGCTTTTACCCAGGCGATTGGCGATGCCTTTGATACTTGTCGCCCCCCACTGATCCTGAAGGTAAACAAGTTCCTCTTGCGTCCAATTTGGTTTACACCCCATGCTTTCCCACCCTCCTCAGTTCCTCGTATCGAGCTTCAGTTCTATGGCCATCCTGCAGATATCAAACTTGCTCCGTTTCAAAATTTGTGCAGCAGCCGAGCGGTTCTTGCGGTAACCCTTATAATTCTTGATCATCCACTCGCGCTCAGTGTCACTCATCTGCAGAGGCGGCTCTGGAGGCTCCTCCACCTTTTGTGGAGGCAAGATAATCGAGTCCTCGTCATGGGTGAGATCGTATTCGCCTTTTTGAATTCGTATCAGCACATTTCTTTTGTACAATGCTGACATCTGAGCCACGAACGTGCCGCGAGAGACATTGGCTTTTATAGCAGCCACAGTATAATCTCGGTGCATGAAATAGGCTTTCAAGATTTTGTATAATCCCTTGGAAATGTATCCCTGACCTAAAAAGTGTTCGAGACGTTCCTTAATCTCTGGCTCCAATCTGGACACTGTTTCCACTCCTTTCTCAAAATAAGATCGTTTGTTCCGCGTTTTGGGTGTGACTATCCCCCGCCGCAGGCTTCCCCCGGCGCTTGGTCGTTTTTGATTTTGGCTTTTTTGGCTTTTTGACGGTATCCGGATCAATGATGGCCATGATGACCTCTTGCTGGTACACCGGATATTCTTCGAGCTGCTGGCCGTTTCTGACCCGGTACACAGCCTCTGCGATCATGGAGAGCACGTAGGCATCTGCGATGTTGTCCGATGCTGCTCTATATCCCCAGTGATCGAATACAGCGTCAATGACAAGCTGTTTTGCTTCTTTGCCCTTAAGCCTCTTCTTACTTCCCGGCTCCCCGACCCACTCTGAAACCTGGACAAATTTCTTCAACTGGTTCGGCCGCGGCGAGATGAATCCGCCTGTTACTCTGTCTGCCGCCATCCGCGCCGCCCAGTTGCATCCGCTGCTGACTTTGTTAGTGTCCTGAGCATCCAGTGCAAATCCTTCAATGCCTACCACATCACCTGGCTTCAGGTGCCGTAGAATCTCATCGTGCAGCGTCCGGACCATCCGAGGGGTGTCTGCCTTGATCCCAGTTATCTCCTTCGCTCTCAGTAGCGTGCCGTCCAGGTCCCGGGCGACAAATCCGGTTTTAGTGGCCGGGTCAATTCCGACAAAGCGAGTCATCTTGAGATCTCCCAATTCCGCTGCCGAGCATATTCCTTGATCTTATACAAGTGATCAGTGTTGGCCCGTCGGATTACGTTATCGACCACCCTGGTTGCTTCTTGTGGCGGCAGCATCTCCCGTGCCTGCTGCCGGATCAGCCCGATCGTTACCTGCGGCACATCCATCAGCTCGCTGAGCATCCGGCGCTGATCAAAGTCCGCGGCTTCGACTTCTTCAATGAGCTCATTCACTTCTTCCTGCAGCTTGAGCCGCAGGTCCCCAGGCTGGTACCCTTTCACCGGGTAGTCAATCACCGGCACGGCCAGCACTATAAATTCCTGCATCCATTTCTCCTCGCTTTCTAATCATCCAGCCAGCTGGACATGTTTCTCTTTGATGGTGCTGGTGCCGTTTCTACCGGCTGCTGTGGTTCTTGCTGAGGCGGTTCGGGCTTTGCCTCTTCCTTCTGCTTTGGTGGATCTTCTACAGCCTTTGGCTCTCCGAGATCCTGCCATTCCCACTTGAGTATTCGGTACTGCTCACGCAACCCTGGGTAGGACTGTACCATTAGGCCACGGCGGTAATATTGGATGAGGCTTGCCGTACGGTCATAGATAAGCCGCTTCTTCTCTTTTATGCCTTCGGATAAAAGCGGATCCTCGAGCTCAATAGCCAATTTAACAAGTCCGTCCAGAGCCTTCTTGTATTGATCATCGTTTTGAATGAGCTTCCCTTTCACGCTCTCTCACCTTCTCTGCGAGCTTTTCTTTTTGTTCTTTGGTCATATTGATAAAACGGCCGGTTTCGTTCTCGAACACCATTTCAAATGTTCCGGTACCGATGTCCCGCCCCTTGGCTACGATCAACTCGACGATCTTCTTCTTGATCGTGTCGGCATTGTAGTACTCGTCCCGGTAAAGGAAGGTTACTACGTCTGCATCGCTCTCGATATCTCCAGACTCACGCAGGTCGGACATCAAAGGGCGCTTGTCCGGCCTCTTTTCACAATCCCTGCCGACCGCAGAGATCGCGACCACAGACACAGCCATTTCCCGAGCAATACCTTTGAGGACTTTCGTGATGTGCCCAATCCTCTCGTTGTTTTTTGTGAACTTGCGCTCCGTGTTAAGGAACTGAAGGTAATCCACATATACAACCAGCTTGGAGTGTTTCTTCTTCAGCTGCTTCACCTGCTGCCGCACATACTCCACGGTGGAGCCCGGAGTATCATCGATATATAGATTTCTGCTGGCGATGATCTCAACGGCCTTGCTGTATGAATCCCAGTCGTTATCCGACATCAAGCCGGACTTAATCCTTTTGTTCTTCACACCTCCAATGATGGATACCAGTCTCTCCACCATCTTCAGGGCACTCATTTCCAGCGAGAAGATCACTGCTGCCCATCCGTCTTTAGTAACGGCATTCATGTCGTTCAATACATACTGCGTCTTCCCCATGCTGGGCCGAGCGGCGATGATTTCAAGGTCTCCCGGCTGATGGCCACCACTCATTTGACTGATGTCATCATTGGCCGTCTTCGCACCAGTAACGCCGCTGCATTGTGCCCGTTTCATGATGGTTAAGCCATGACCGTCCAGGAGTGAAGCCATGTGGACCGGCCCTGACCCTTCCTGACCTCGCTGCAGTTCTGCGAGCTGGTTCATTTTGAGTCGGAGCTCAGATAGGTCTCCTCCGCCTCCCGCGGCAATCTGCTGCCCCATCTCCTGCAGCTCTCGCTGAATCCTGCTGGCTCGTACACTTTCTTGGTAATGATTGAAGCTAGATGTGCTCGGAATTGATGATCTCAGGGACATGATCCTGTTCAGGCCACCCACTCGCTGCAGCCGCTCCCCCCACTTGGTAACCAAGAGTACAGGATCAAACGGTTCCTTCTCTCCTTCGAAGTGTTCCTTGGCATATTGGAGCACTTTGAACAACGTACGATTTTCTTCGAAGTCACTGAAATCCTCTGCGGTCAGGTAACATCCATCCATGAGCTCATGATCTTTTAGCAGTGACCCAAGCACCGCGCGTTCTGCTTCAAGATTCATCGTTATTCACCCGCATGCTAGCAAAGAGTTTCTCAAGCCGGTTCGCGATATGATCCGGCATGGGTTTGACTTCTTCCCTCTCGTGGTATTCCTTAAGCTCAAGCAGCTGCTGCTCTTGTTCCCTTCGCTGGAGCTCATAGATGGAGTATGTCTCTGGTTCGGTGCAAGCCTGATATATTTCTGCTGGAGTAGGGGCGAATTTGGTGTTGATCCGGCAAAGTTCTCTGGTCTTTTGTATCGCTATTTCGGTTGGGATGTCCTGGAGAATGTCATGCCAGACCGCTACCTCTTCTGCAACTTGTGTATCATCTGCCGTCCGGAAGCTCCGGTAAGCCCCGGCGATGTACTTCATCAGTGATATCACGTCTTTCCGATCCACTGCCCTCCATCTCCTTTCGCAGTAATCGATCCAGCGCGCTGCCGCCCCCCTTTTTAATTTCTGTTGCTTGTAGCAGTCCTTCCGGATCAACCACTTCATAATCCTCATACCGTTTTTGGTTTAAATAGGTGGACGGGTGGGGAATGTGCTGTTTGTCTGTTTTAAGCAGCTTCTGAGTCTCTGCAAAATTCGCTGTATTTTGAATGACGATAACAGGATTGAATGATTTATCCTTGCAGAGCTTTTCCCATACTTTTTTCGCATAGGCTTTTGCTATCTTGCGAGGATAGATATCATAGAATTGTTCAAACATCGCTATATTATCTTTAATAATTATCTTTAAAAGATATATATCTTTATATGGGGTTCGGATCTGATACCCCAAAACTGCATCTTGAGGGTTCAAATCTGATACCCCCGAGGTATCAAATCTGATACCCCCCTCCTCTTTCTGGGGGCTCAAATCTGAACCCCCGGAAGTAGAAGGAAAATCCATATTTTCATTCATGTCCTCACCGCTTTTCTGGATATCCCATTGATCATAATTTTTGTTGAAAGATAATTTCCGTGGTGTTGAACTGGTTTCCCTTTGAGTGACAAGCAGGACCTTTGCTCTGATTAGTGCTGATGTTTCACGCTTGATGGTACTCTCGGGAAGATGTGTAGTCTGCTGGAGGAATTTCAGGGCAAAATCATGATCCTTTCTCCTGAATCCGTAGGTGAAACGCCATATGACCATGATGATTCGAAATTGTGTGGCATTAAATTTGCGCTTTGCGACTTCCTCCAGAATTTGATGTGCAATTCGAGTAAAACCATCCTCAAGTTGCGGATTTGCCATGTCACCTCACCCGTTCATTTTTATCCGACATTCCGAGGTTCGTATCTGTTGCTTGTACCAAACAAATCTGCATGAGCCGGCGCCCAATTAGGCGGTCCGTATTTGCTGAGGTATCCGAGCCGGTTAATGTATCTGTCTACCGGATCCTCATTGTGCATCGCTTCAAGCAGCTTCCAGCAGCCTTCAACATCGTTCAGAGCTCTGTGAGCTCCCTGTAACTCGACCCCATACTTACCGCACATGTCTGTCAGCTTGTGAGGGTATGTGTGACGCTCTCGGCTGATCGTGAGTGTGTCGATGAATGGATTAGTGAATGTTTTACCAGCCATTCTCTGAAGCGCATAGTGCAAGAACTGGAGATCAAACGCTGCATTGTGAGCGACCAGCAAGCTGTCGGCCATAATATTCCGTAGGATCCGGAATGCAAGCTCTTCTTCCATAGCCCCTTGAAGCATTGCCGGTTGAATACCCGTGATTTCCGTGATCTTCGGCGTAACCTCCACCTCTGATTTAATCAATGCGTGAAAACCAGTCACGATCTCACCATTAACAACCCGTACAGCAGCCATTTCTATAACTCTATCGTTCACTGGATCAAGTCCAGTAGTTTCAAAGTCAAATACAGTCAATTTGTTAAGCACTATACCACCTCCAAGTGATAATGTTTTCCTGCTTCGAATCCTCGCTGCCGAAGCGCCATCTTTACCGTCATCTCGGCCAGCTGCGGTGTGTTGTTTTCGCCAGACAGGTGCGTCAGGTAGATTCGCTCCCCGCGGCCCTGGATCAGTCTCTTGAGCACTGCTGCAGTCTGCTCGTTGCTCAGATGCCCAATGTCAGAGAGTATCCGGGCTTTGACGCTCTCGGGCCTGCTGCAGAGCTCCACCATGTCTGGCTCGTGATTCGCTTCGATCAGCACGTAATGGCTGCCCTCCATCATTTCGAGCATTTCCTCAGTCCATTTCCCGGTGTCAAAGACCACGCAGCAGCGATTGCCTACATCGTCTTCTATGGCATATCCGACCGGCTCCCTGGCGTCATGGTGAGTCTCGAAGGGATACACACGCACGCCACCCAGCTCGATCGTCTCGTACTTACTCCAACGGGTTTCCGCTACCTTTCGCAGCTCCTCGTCTACGCCGGAGATTCTCTGCCACTCGCCCTCCGTTGCCCATACCGGGATCCGAAATTTGTTGGCCAGCGGTAGCCCTTTTATGTGATCGTTATGTGCATGGGTCACGAATATCGCTGCGATCCGGTCCGGCCGGATACCAGATTCAAGCAGCCGCTTTTCAATCTTGGTTCGAGCCACGCCGGCATCGATCAGGATCGTTCTCTCTGCTGTTGTAATTGAGACGCAGTTCCCGGAGCTCCCGGAGGAGAGGATATCAACCTTCATGTTGACAACCCCGACCGCTCATCCTCTTCACGCCGGTCATTGTCAGCCAGCATCATTGCGTAATTTGCAATGTTTGCACAGCGCCGGCGGTACTCCTCATGCGAGCGACAAAGCCGAAGAGCGCGAAAGTTCTTCTCAAGTTGATTTTTCAAAAATTGATCCGTTGCGGTTTCCCAACCACCCTTATCCTCGTTTGCCTGAAGTTGCTTCTCCATCTCACCAGAGAAATATGCCACCTGAGGACGAGCCGTTTGGTTTTCCAGACCATAACGTTTTCTCAAGGTCTCCAGGCGCTCATTCTTATCTGTTGCTGGAAGCATTTGAGCAAAGAAACCGACTTCCTCGCCGAGTTCGAAGATCTGTACACAATCTCTATCTGCACCATATCGAAGGGCAATCAAATCTCGATCTTTATTCCAGTGAGTCTCACGGAGTACATCACTTTCAAAAACGTTGATTGCTATTTGCAAAAACGTAAGATGCTTTGCAGTAATTTGCCTCATATTGCACGCTCCCTCTTTATTCGTTCTCGCCACTCTTTCGGCAGCCCGCTTCCCCTGGCAGGCTCTTCGTAACACCGCCGCCCCAGGCAAAACGAGACAAACTTATCCGTGGACGCCTCGTAGTAAAATCCATTCAGGATCCGGACCGGGTCCGGAGGAGAGACGTCAAGGTCTCCGCCTCCGAATAGGTCCAGTTGAACCGGTTCGTCTTTTGCGCTCATCCTTGCTCCCCTCCAACGCCTCTTTGCAGATCCCGCAAACTCGGGTGCCGTAATGATCTTCCTCTCGACCGGGATTGATCTCGCGGCCGCATATCTCGCAGTCCGGACAAAGTTCAAATATCTCGACCCGCGCCTCCATAATTACTCCGGCAGAGAGTCTGTTGCCTGATCGGCTGCCTGTTTCTCTTGGATTTGCATTTCCATGATCTTCAGGTAAGCTTTGATCTCGGCCTCGGTCGGGGAGTTTCCTCTAACCTTGAAGAACTCTCCGGCATGTTCGTCAATGGCCTCTGGACTCGAAATACCAAGTTTTTTGTAATTGGTTTTCACTTGAGCTTTGAGTGCTTTGATGCGGGCAGCTGATTCATCCTCTTGGCCAGTGTCAGGTGACTTCAATTTCTCTGGTGCAGGAGTTACATCCTTACGCCCTGTTGACTCATATGCTGGAATAGATGACCCCACATTCATGGATTCCATACTTTCCTCCACCACTGCCGCGATGTCGTACTGAGCTTTTATAGCCCGGATGCCCACATGCTTCTTGAACATATCCGGATCTATTGAGCCATCGTCAAGCTTCCAGAAGTTCGGGTTCTTCTTAACCCACTTCTGTACTTCGCTGGCGTCCATCAGGATGATGACATTTTTCTTACCTTCACGTTTTGCAATGGAGTAGGCTCCGACCGCTTTACCGCGTGGGAATTTGATTTTGTGCTTCACACTTACGATAATTCCTTCGTCGTCAGTTTCCGCTTCGAAATCATCAGTCTCGTTCTCGCATATGACCTGGTTGTACACCCCTTCATATCCTTCAGACTCCTGGGCTTTGGCGTGATACCCTTCATAAGCAATCCGGATATCAATCGTTTCGCCGTAGGGGATCGGAAAAGCATGCTTCAAGGATGGATCCAATCCCATACGTTTCATCTGGTACATGAAGAGGTTGAACTGCGGGATCGTCAATTTCTTGCCCAGGGTTTCCTTCATTGTCATGATCTCTGGAAGACCAAACTCACCAATTGCTTGAAGCTGATGAATATTGACTTCAGGTACTTCTTGGATTTGTGTAGATTTGTTTGCCATATGGATAAGCGCCTCCTAAATGTGAATGATTTTTGTGGTACCGGTATTGCGGTGGATGATGTGTAGCGTGCTGGCTTCGGATTTGAACACCAGCCAATTGTCAGGGTTAAACCCGGCTGCTTTGATGGCAGCCTTCTGTCGGCGGGTAGGGTTCTTACCGTTTTTCATCCAATCACCCCTGAGCGTAGAATTTTTGGCTTGATCTGCCCGGCATTCGATCCAGAGCCTTCCGCTCACGTCGGTTCGGGATGTACCCTTTCCGGACAATGTCTTTGTAGGCGTCTTTGATCGCCGTTGCAATTACGGAAGGACCGATACTACCAGGCTTGTACGCCACCTTCTTACAGCGCTCAGGCTTTAACTTCCAGCGGGTTTTATTGGTTTTCATGGGTGAGTTCCTCCGATTCGATTTTTAGTTTTTGATCTGCCACCACTCTGCAGGTAATAAGCTGGCCGGCAGGTGACTTGAAGCGTGTAATGCTCTCGGCATTGTCCACGAAGCACGGTGCGATCATCTCGCTTTGAGTGCTGATCACATCCCGGACCTCTAGCCCCGCCCTGATTCCCTCGGAAAGCGAGAGCTGTGCCGGCGTCTTGCCATCCATCTCGATTACAAAATCCGCTTTAATCTCGCCGTTCTTTTGCTCCTTGAACAGGCGGATCGTCAGGGACTGGAACAGGCCCTGCACCTTGGCTGCCTGCACCTCAGCTTCCTTGGCTTCAAATGCCTTGATCGCATCCAGGATAAAGATGGAGTCGTTGCGGCTTTCAAGCGTGGCTGCTTCTTCATCACGGGCTTTGGCTAGGTCGGCCACGAGGGCCTCCCGCCGCTTGTGCCAGCCGATGGTTTCAGCCGTAACGTCTCTCCGTTGCTCAAGTGTTCTCATCTGCTGCCAGAGCTCTGATACATCTACCAGCTCCACAGCAGCCAGCTCGGCCTCGAGCTCTTTCCTGCGAGCGACTAGCTTGTCATGCTCCTCACGCAGCGGCTTCTTTCGACTTTCCTTGTTGGCTTCCGCAGCCTGCTTTGCCCCGTCGTCAAATGGGCGCTTACAGGTCGGGCACTCCTCAGCAATATCCTCGCCGTGGACTCTCATATATCGATCCCGAGCAGCTGCTACCTGCTGGCGAAGATTGTCGAGAGTCCCTTCGAGCACGGCTTGCTTTCGCTTGGGCTCATCAGCCAGTTCAATCTTTTCGTGTATTGCTTTGATCTTCTTTACGAGCTCCGCGTCCTCAGCCTTAATGGCTTCAATATCAGCTGGAATATCCGGCAGCTTATGAATCTGGTCTTCCAGTGCTTCGGTGCGGCCTTGAGCCCGCTTATGAGCAGCATCCTTGTCGTTTTTATTCTTTTTATGGATCTCCACCAGCTGCGGCATGGTGTGTTTCTTGACCAGCTCCGCCAGTTTCTCGGCTTGTGGATTCAACTTGATGTCCTTATGTTTTTGGTCCGAGCTCGTCCGGCTCATTTCAGCAAACACTTCTTTCTGAGTCGGTGCAGCAGTGTATCTCAGCATCAGCTCACGCTGCTTCTCCCAGTGCAGTGAGAAGAAATATGACGGGTTATAAAGGGCGAGAAACAGATCCTTATCGAACAGTGACTTTACAATGTCATCGAAGTCTCCGGCCTTGCTGGGCACGTCGTTGACGTAGTAAGTGGTCTTGCCTTTCTCGATCCCCCGACCGAATTTGATCTCCTTGCCGTCCACTTTCAACAGCGTCTCAGCCATCACATGATCATATTTGTAATTGGTCGGAGTCGGGTCCATCTTGCTCCCAAACGTATCCGTGCCGTACAATGTCCATATAGGGATTTCCAGTGTGCTGGACTTTCCCTCCGCGTTGTCCCCCGTGATCTTGGTCAGGTCGCCAAACTTAACGCAAAGATCACGGTGGGATTTAAAGTTATGAGCAGTGCTCTCGATCAATTTAATTTGAGTCATGATCTACCTCCAGATTGTATTTTTTCTCCAACATTTTCATACTTTCACGGAGCACTTGCCTTGCCGCAGGGTCCTGTTCATCAAGATACATCTCATATGCAAATAGGTAGCGGTCAATATCCATCTGGACATCAGGAGACAGGCTGTTTCTAAACTGCTGGAATAACTCGCTTTCAGATCGCAATCCCGTCGAATTTCGCATTATAACCTCCTTCAAATCGGGTTTTTGGCAAAAAAATAATAAGCTTAGCCTTCAGCGACTTCTTGCCACTCCACAATCACCGGGCAGTTCTCGATGCTTACAATGACTTGAGCGTTCTCATCGACCACCCAAAACTCCGAGATATTGTCATCCCCAACCTGCTTGATCTCAATGACTTCTCTGCGATTTACCTCTGTCCCGACTTCAAACACTCGCGTTGGATTACTGACCACCGTCAGCTTCTGAATCACTTGCATTGACTTGTTCACCCCCTAATTTATTCGCAATCTTCACAGGTTCGTGGATAGCCGGGCTCTTCCATATCATCCATGTAGCAACCGCATACCTGGCACATCAGACCTTCCAAAATCATTTCGGTCATCTCGCTCATCCTCTTTCTCACCTCCCTTCAGAGGAGTGCGGCTTATACGGCGTTTTGCGCTGGCTTGCGATCGCCCCAAAGCTTCAGCAGCTCCTGGCGGTATTTACGGTAATCGCCACGGGAATCGAGAGCCTTCAGGTAATTTCCCTCGGCCAGCATCCGAGGTTCGTTTTGCAGGGCCTGTACCATTTTCATGCGCAGATAATTCTGTTCGTTCAAGTTCGCTTCTCCTTTCGTTCAGTTCGGCCACCAGCAAAACGCGACAGACCAACCATGCAATGGATAAAAGCCATAAGGTGATGAGCAGCCCGATCATGCCAGATACGGGTCCCATGTGCCCCGATCCACTCGGTCCACAAAATCTTGAAATGTGATCCCGTAGCGGCTCCCGACGTTGTGATGCTCAAAGTACACCCCGAGCTTTTCAACGCGGTCCAGCTCGCAGCCGTTTTCCTGCAGCACCCGGTCCGTCATCGACTTGATTGTTTCCTGGGCTTTAAAGTCTGCAATCATGCGGGCAGCCTCGTAGCCTTTCATAATCCCAGTAGCGTAAACCGGACCGCGGGTAAGTCCCTGCGCTTTAAGTGCTGATGCTAAACTCATAAGTATTTCGCCTCCATTTCGTCGAGTTTCATTGTGATCTCTTGCACCCATTCCATATCTCCGGTGGTTTGAGCTTCTAGAGCTAAGTTCTTAAGCTCGTCCGATTCGCGTACCAATTCAAGGTTTAATCTTAGTAGCGGCAGGATCATACTCAGGTCCAGAAGACTCATCCGAATTACGCCGTTTGAATCGGTGTTCATTAGCGTTATGGCAGCCAGCTTACGGTGTGCCGGATGAATGAAAACGGCCATGGTCTGCTCACCACCCTTTCGTCAGCGCCTTGATCGCTGTCTTCAGATTACCGACCTCTTCACACAGTCGCTTGTTCTCAGCCAATACTTCTCGCAACCTTTCTGATGTGTGTTCAGGAAGATTAGGGGTTTGAGCACTAACCGAAGAAACAACATTCACTTCAAGTCCAATACTATGACACACCTTTTCCAATGACTCCTCGTTCCAGCGGCGCCGGCCATTAAGCAGATCGTAAATGTACTGATAACTGTAGCCCGTAGACTCCGCCAGTTGTTGCTTGGTGATATCAGCCTTTTTCATTGCTAATTTGATGCATTCTGAAAAGGAAAACATAACTTGTTCACTCCCTGCATATGCTATTATCAGTGACGTGTATTTCCGTCATCTTGATCAAGTTTAAATCCAGATCGAGGAAGTTTGCCAACTTGGACAAAGTTTCAACACTCGGCATATATCGACCGTTCTCGATATCCGAAATATAATTACGGGACAAGCCTGTTTTCTCGGACACCTCATACTGCCTGAGCTTTTTGCTTTTGCGTTGGCTTTGAATGATTTTACCAATCAACTTTTTATCCATAATTTTCATCACCTCCTGTGTTAATAATGTAGTGTATAACCGTCTATTTTGTAAAACATGGAATTCTCTTAAAAAAGAGCAAATCAACGAGAAAAGCATATATTACCGTGTATTTCCGTCTATTTCCTGTTAATTACTTGTTTTTCCGTCTTTTTGTGAATTGTATTGCCGACATTTTAACTTTATAATCATCATGAAAATAAAATAAACTGATAGTAGAGGTAGGTTAGCGCAAAAATGATTGGATCTAATATAAAAGCGTGGAGAAAACTAAGACAACTTACTCAATACCAGTTAGCTGAGAAGACTAACCTCTCAAGATCATATGTTGCTGACGTAGAAAGAGGGCGCTATAACCCAAGTGTGGAGACGCTGGAGGCTATTGCCAAAGCTCTGAACGTGAAAATCTCCGAGCTCATGGAAAATGAAAAAAACTCCGATCTTCATGAAGAGTCGGAGCTGGCGGATATTCCTATTGAAAAGCTGAACCAATACACACTCTCTTATAAAGGACACACACTGAGCCAAGAAGAGGCAGATGACGTCATTGAGCTTTTGGAGGCAGCGCTGAAACGGTGGAAGAAATAAGCTTATTCAAATAGCTGGTAACATCCTTCACTTCCAACCCTTTCAACTTCATTGCGTTCAAGTAGGCCTCCAAATCAATAATTTTCGAGCCGATAGTGCATCACTCCTTAGATGTAATATATTCCCGTTTTTGAAATGTTAAATTGAGTATATCATCACTCGTTTAAAAATGCGAACATTAAGCGAACATGAAGTGAACAAAATTTGAATAGAGATGAGGATTGCGTCTTGGCATACTCCCGTGGGAGGTGCCTGCTATTGTACTGGCTCAATAAACGCAACATCACACAAGCAGAGTTTGCCCGCCGGACAGGCTGGTCCACTCGTATGGTTTCATACTGGTGCAAGGGCGAGCGTTTAATGAGCGTCGAGGCGATGTATGCTGCTGCTATGATTCTTGAAATCCACATGGAAGATTTATATCAGTGGAGATTATCGGCCGACTAAGCAGGCATGTTGCGGATTAATCCGCCCCCTGGAGTTTTTGTGAACGTATAGGTTCACAAAATGCAAACAATCATCTTTATTTTAATCCCAGTTTGAGTTTCATTTCCCCCACATTAGCTTGAAAAACTTTGAACGACCTCCCCTCTATGCTGTACTTGCCGGCTCCCAGTCCGACCACCCATACGTAAGGGAATATCTTTTTTCCTGCCGGCTGCCACGCCTCTTTCTCCCATTCGCCGCTTAAATAATAGTTCTCATACCTGTTCATTTTTTCCTGCATGACCCTGTCCGAAAACTGACTCCGCTGGATCTCCACAAACCACGGAGCTCCCTTCCAAATGCAAAACACATCCGGCTCAGGTAGTCCCTTCCCGCCTAATTTCGGCTCCACATTAAATACCCGCGGCAGCTCGATCTGTCTGATCTCCTTATAAAAATCCACGATCGCCAGGAAGTGCCCGATCTTCGCACTGTCCTTTTTGATGCCGGGTACCGGAAAATAGATGTATTTCCGGCGCTCCGTAGAGCAACAGATGATCTCATCCCGCCGCAGCCGCTTAAGGACCATGTTGGCTTGCGTCACTGGATTCTTAACGTTGGAAAAGTGGAGCTCCGCCACATCATCCCGTGTGAGGCAGCGGAAGCGCTCCAGGTCGGCCACAATAGCCTTATCACGCGCATTCACACCTACAACACCCCTATCTCTATCACATCGTCCTCTACTGGCTCTGGCTGCGGCTCCTGTGCCCCTGTCGGCTCCTCTACGGCCTTGTAAGGCTCTAGTAGTGTCTTTGCCTTTGGCAGGTCCAGATAAGGCCCCTGCACCGTCTTTGTGCCGTCCAGCTTGAGCATCATGCGGCCCTTTTGGCTCTGCTGGATGTCAGCTGCCTCCCCGCTGCCAAGAGTGATGCGGCTGTTGATCTCATCGCTGTGCCTAAAGGCCATTCGGACTGTGAGGTTGTTTTTCAGCTTGCCGTCCAGGACATCGCTATCAGGCCGCTGCATGGAGAGGATTAAGAACACGCCCAAGGCTCTGCCGATCGCGCTGATCTCCTCGATGCCGTCCATCAGATCCCTTTCTTTTTTTAGCAGCGCCACCTCGTCAATGGCCAGAACGATATACGGCGGCCGCTCTTTTCTTGGCAGCTCATCCACATGGGCCATCCCGGCCCGGTCCAAGACATCCCCCCTCTTACGCATATCCTTCCGGATCCGCAGCACGATTTGGTGCAGCCGGGGAGCTTCAACCACCACTTGCCGGGCTATGCCTTTAAAGAGGTGGAACTCTGACCGCTTGAGATCAGCGCAGTACAATTCCATACGATCCCCGGCCGTGCGTATCAGGGTGGTAAGTATGGACCGCAGTGCGACGGACTTGCCGCTACCAGTTTCTCCAGCCACCAGCAGATGTGGATGCTCCGTCATATCGTATACCTCGTCACCTGTCCGGCTGCGTCCGACATAGATCGGCAGCCTGAGCCCGCTCACAGCCCGCTCGACAGCAACAGAATCGTAATCAAACCTCTGGACATCCTGCTGGTACACGTTGAGCGTGAAAGTCTTAGCTGTGCCGCTTAAATCAATGTTATCGCCAAAGGTCTGCTCAAAGAGCCACGCTCGCTTGTGGATCTCTTTTGGGTCCAGCCCATCCGGCAGCACAAACACCACCTGCACACAGTCATGGTATACAGTCACCCGGCTCACCTGCGGGTACCTGCAGACCTCCTCTCCTTTACGTTTCTTCCGTTTATAACAAATCTCCCCAGTGATAAACAACCGCCGCATCTTGGCACGATATACCGATTCAGGGCCACTGCGCCAAACTCCCCAAGCTCCACCAATGCAGCCGGCAGCCGTCGCCAACTTTAAAACCATAAGCCCCCCTGCTCCGCTCATTATCATTCGCTTCGCCCCTTTTCGCTCAAAACAAATTCACAATTCACCATCATTTCAACGTTTTTGCTTGTATTACAAAAGTCACGATACTGTTGCACTTACAAAGCTATCTGCAAATGTATTGAGATGTATCTACAAAGACATTTACAAATGTACTCCAAACGTATGGGCAACCTCTCTGAGACAATCCCACCAGGCGCTAAACGCCACATAAGCGCAGGCCACATACGAGCCGATCCGGACGTACATCACTTTTCCGCCGTGCCCGATGTGTTCAAGCACATTGCCGCTAAAATGAGCCACCACGCCAATGCCCAGCACTTCAAAAACTGGAGTCAGGTCCACCATCTTAATCGCTCCCCTCAAATAAAACCCTCTACCGCAAAATCATCTGTCTCCCGGATCGCTGCCGCCGGCTGCTGTTGTGGCAGGGCGCTATCCACATCTCGCTGAATCAGCCTCTTAAGGTACCCGGATTTATTGGGCCGTTCCTGGACGTGATCGTAGAGCTGCAGCTGATCCGGATCCAAAATATTAAAGGCGACCTGTATGATCTTGATTTCTTTAGCCATAAACCTTCCTCGCGATCAGATAAAATGCTTTTACATTGGCAAAGCTGGCGTCCCCCTCAATCATCAGGACACCTGGGAAGTACGCCCGCAGGCTCTCCAGGATGACCTCTGCCCCTCCTCCGCATATAAACACCTTATCTGTGCCCAACCAGCCTCCAGCAAGCGCCCTGAGGGCGATCTGCCGAGCAAAGTCTGATGGCTGGACGGACCGCAGTGTCTCCATGCCGGTACCGAGTGTAAAACTGCCCCGATCGTTAAACCGGCGATCGATCAGGGTGCCGAAATTAACCGTGCCGCTGCCGACATCGATGATACGGATGATTCCCCCACCGGGTACCAAGAGGCCTGCAGCGACCCCTTCAGCAGCCACCTCACACCGCCGAATCACAATGAGCTTTCGCTGACCGTTGACCGTGAGCTCATGCCGGCCGCAGAGCATTTCCTTTATGGCCGCTTTCTCCGTCTCCTGGTGCGTGCTGATCGGCTGCCCCACAATGATCTGATGCTCGGTGCCTTCCGCAAACCTGTGCAGGGCCAGCAGCACCCTGAGGCGTGCATCAGGATGTGCCTTGGTCTCGCCCTTACGGCTGTCTGCGCACTCGCTCTCATACATGGCCAGTGTGCCAGCGAAACCTCTCTGACCGCCGTACTGCCAATCAAAATCATAATCACCGTGCTGCTGCCGAAGATTGCGATCCCTATACTCGCCGATTAATGAGGGAAACGACCTCATCTGTTTGCCATCATAAAACTTGGTTTGATAGTTGCCCGCATCGATGGCCGATATCATAAGCATCCCGCCTTGTTGTATAGCTGGTTACGGTACTGGGCTCGCGCCGGAGCCCGTTGTGCCGTATCTAGTTACATATCTATGGGCAGAGCCTGGTCATGTTTCCGATTTATATCCGTTTTCTTTTATACTGCTTGTATCTTTTTCGCTAGATTTGTCCATCCTGACAGTAAAAACATTATTTATGAGGTGAACGGTATGTTTGGGCTGGGCAAGAAGAGAAGCAAATTCGGGGCGTTTTTAGATAGGCACGGTATTGAACAGGAAGAAATCCGAAAATTGACCAAACTTAATAAAGACACAATCTCAAAAGCGTGTAATGAAATTGACCCTAAGATGCGTAGTATTACAAAAGATGCTCTTGTAAAGGCTGCTGCTAAATTATCCGGGAAGGAGATAGACAAGAAGAGTTTTTGGGGATAGAAATAATTTCCTAAATTTGTTATACTCGTGCTTGTGAAATTTTATTATAGGGGGATAAAGACATTGAAGCCTTTTATGAAACTGAGTGTTGCTTTATTTTTGGCGGTAATTGTAACAACGGCCTGCTCTGATACGCCCGAGACAAAAGAACCTACTAGCACAAACATCGTATCTAACGTTAACAATGAATCGAAAAACGAAGCGGAAAGTGAACCGGACGAGAAGAAAACAGATGAGGAATCAGAATCGAATCAAAAACCTGACGTCGAGGAAGAAAAACCTAAAGAGCCAGTGAAACAACCCGCTAAGGAACCTGTGAAGGAACCTGTTAAGGAGAAATCAAACGATAATGCATGGGAAGTGGATTTGAAGAAGATAGCTTCAGAGGATTCTTCGAAAACTGAAAAAGCGGATGCTGCAGAAATGTTAGCAAGAGCTTACAAGCCGAGTGATGCTGAACTAGATGACTTCCAAAAATACATTGTTTATGAATTTAAAAATAATAGATACTTGGCGGACAGTGACAACGATGGCTATATGTTAGGTAACATTTTTAGGTCTGTTGTGTTAAATCGTTCACTTCAAGAATCTCATCCAGCCAGTCAATTCGCATATGATTTTTACCAAAACAGCAAATACGTTTATCGCGGCGCTGAAACTCCGGAAAGTGAATCTGTGAAATCAAATGAAGAGCAAATGAATGATAATATGCGCAAAATAAAATAGAAATGTAAAAACAAACCTGCCGGCTCACATAGCTGACAGGTTTGTTTTTTTAATAATAAGTCCAGTAATCCAGATTGTTGCTATCCTGCGCCGGCAGCTGAGGCTCTTCGTCCTCCTCTTCGCGCAGAATCTTAATCCCCTGTGTGGTCCCCTTATCTGCCCAAGTAATGAACTCTCTGTTCTCCAAGCTCTCCAGCCCTTGGGTGATCTCAGCCTTAGCCCGGCCAGTCAAATACTCAATCAATTTAACTGGAGGCATGGTCCGCCGGTGCATCGAATAATTAACGAGGATCCGCAACAGCTTACGCTCCAGATCGGGCAGCATGCCGGCCACCTCCCACTCGTTTTGTGGCCAGAATGTTATCAGTAAGAAACACCCGCGGAGCTCCGGTCTTCAAGCACAGGGCTCTTACTCGGCCATCTTTAACCCCGAGCACCTCAATCTGCCTCTGTGTGATGTTGTTTTTGCGGTCTATGTAGATGATCTCAACGACGCCTCCGATGTACTTCTCCATCATGTTCGCCTCCAAAATAAGAACGTTTGTTTGTATTATAACCAAACACTAACATTTCAAGCAATCGAAATTTTAATTTTATGTTCTTGTTATGTTCGCTTGTATTACACAGGTTATTGGGATATATTTATATCAGAGCAAAGGACATTAAAGAAAAGGAGCGAATGAAAATGAAAAACGTTATGGTGAGAGCTTGGGAGATCGCAAAGGCAGCTGTTGTGAAATTCGGAGGTAAGGTAAAAGAATACTTTGCCCAGGCTCTTGCCATGGCGTGGGCCGAAGCAAAAGCCCCTAAGTACACAGAAGTGGAATTGAAGGCCGATACTCGCAAGCACAGAACGTGGATGGCTCAAATCGTCGGCACACACCCAACCTTCAAACTGGATCGCAAATTCTTAAACCAAGATGGCACAGATGAGTTTGGTGACAAAATTTTTCGCTTGAAAGACGGTGCGTATGAGTTTAACAACGGTAACCGCCGAGGGTTCTTCTTGATTCAAAACGGCGTGAAGGTCAGCGCAACGCAAAACGAGATCAACTCTTACATCGCATAATAAACCAAATAAAAGGAGCGATTTTAAATGAAAATCCAATTTGAAAACAAAGAAATCACCCTGAAGCAAGAGCCTTATATCGACGGACCGGCCGGAGAAACTCCGATTTACAAAGCACAAGCATCTGACGCTGAGGGCAACGAGTATATTGTGACATGGGCAGCGGTTGAAGGCTGGGAAAACATCGAAGACGAATCTGAAATGTGTGATTGGGATCACCCTACTGGCCTGATGCTGGTAAAGTAGTACCGCCCCTTGAATACGTTGGAGCTGCGTGGGTCGCCCGGCACAAGGGCACCTCGCAGCAAAACGTTACTGAGTCCGGCATGAGAGCGCTGAATCCAAAATACCGGGGCTCTATGATCAAACCGGATGCATTGTTTGAGGGGCGGCCGCTGTGGCTGAGAAGCCGTTTTGAGGTAGATGGAGATGCCTAAAAAGATTGACCTGATCGGGCAGCGTTTTGGAAGATTGACAGTAATCTATAAACTGCCCCCGAATGGGGGACCCTCACTATGGCAATGCTTGTGTGATTGTGGAAACTCAAAAGTAGCGGCCGCTAATGTTTTACAACGTGGAGACTGTAAAAGCTGCGGATGTTTGCATCAAGAGTACCTCGCGAGTAGACACGCTAAAACCGATATTGATTTATCTGGCAAACGGTTTGGGAAGCTCATTGCTCTGCACAAAATTAAAATTGAGGGCAAAAAGTCTATTATGTGGTTATGCCAGTGTGACTGTGGCAAACAGGTACCCGTAGCAGCCAGCGAACTGAAACATAACCATGTCCGCAGCTGTGGCTGCCTGGTATCTGATCACGTTAATTCTTTTTTTGATGAAGGTACGAATGTCGCTGCTCTATTAGCGAATACAGTCAGCTCCCGCAACAAAAGCGGAACAAAGGGCGTATTTTATGATGCAAGTCGGAATAAGTGGTCTGCGGAAATCATGTTCCAAGGGAAACGTTACCGACTTGGCAGGCGCTCAGACAAAAAGGATGCGATCCGTCTCAGGGAAGAAGCCGAGGAAAAACTGCATGGCGATTTTTTAGCATGGTACAAAGCAAAAAAAGACCCTGCCAGCGATTAAGCCGGCAGGGTCTATACTTATTTCTGTTGATTATTAATAAATCGACTCAGCATAACCGCCATTTCCTCCCGAGTAATCGGCGCACCCGGCCGGCTGCCATCCACGTAACCTTGTTCGGTCATCGCCTTCCATGCTGATGCAGCCCACGGGCTTACAGCATTAATATCACGTTCATTCTTAGACACTCCTGCTCCCTCCCTTTTCTTCAGGCCTAGATGCTTAGCAACCCCAGTCACATGCCCTTGAATAATAGCATCCAACACTTCCTGACGTTTCAGCAGGCCAGCATCCTTGGCAACATCCACAAAAAGGTTTTCGGTCAGCACAGCCGGCATCTTACTTTCCCGCACCATGTGCAGGTTTTTGGACTTCTGTCCTCGATCCGTAACGCCGTAGGGTTTTAGCGCCGACATGATCTCGCGGTGCAGCGCATTTTGAAGAGCTACGGAGGCAGGTAACGCATTTGTAAATCGAAATGTCTCAAACCCGCCTGATCCGCCTGCAGCATTACAATGGATGGACACAAGGATATCAGACCCTGCTTTGTTTGCCTTGCTGGTCCGATCGGACAGTTCGAGAAACACGTCCGTACTTCGGGATGTCAACACCTCGACACCCTCATACTCTGCTTCTAACTGCTGCTTGATCCCTTGGGACAACTTCAGTACAATATCCTTCTCCTGCAGCCCATTCGCTGTAGCACCCGGATCTTTACCGCCATGGCCTGCGTCGATCCATACCTTCTTACTCATATTGATCAGCTCCAATCTTGGTTTGTTTAACGACCTGATGACCAAACACGGCAAAGGCACCGGCCAGGATGCCCTGGATTATGGATTCCATGCTCCAGCCGATGACGCCAACGGTGAAGAGAATAGCCACCGCCAGCACAACATAAATGATGGACCAGTCCGGCACCTTGGGTGTCTGTTTCAAGATGAAGCCAATCACCCAGCATGCGGCCACAACGATCAACAGCCGCGGATCAACCAATTCAAAAATCATGTTCCATTCCATTTCAAATTCCGCCTCCCATTTCTTCTTTTCGGTCCAAGCGCTTGTGAGCTTGCTTGGCCGATTCTTCGACTCGTGTCACGCGCTCAGACAAAGCATCAATCCGCTGACCTTGCACCCTTTGCTCGAGCCTAATATCATCTACTCCCCGTTTGATGTAATCCACATCAGCGCGTTGGAGCGCGTCGGCTCCAGCCTCTTGGATCAGATCTTGACGATATGATCTGGTGCGGCCGATCCAACCCAACACAATACCGCTTATAGCAGCGATTAATGCAATCATGGCAGTGATGTCCACCTTTCTTCCCCCCTGTCTCCCTCTCTATAAATAAAAGAGCCCCCGGACCACCCAGGGGCATAAAAAATACGCCTTGCGGCGCTGCTGGTGAAACTATTCTTCAATCAGAAACTCCAGACCGCTGTCAACCAGAATATCACGCACGCCCGGCTGCAGCGTAGATGGTACAGCGCTAAATGCTGTCTTACCCAAAATCACACGTTGAGCAAAAAACATCGCCATCATGACCTCACCTCCCTTCAAGCGGCATACAAGCCAATAAAGCAAGTTGAGCATCACTGGTACACCTGATTGGCCATCTCTGCGATGACGTCCTCGATAAAGTCGGCTCGTTCGGATAAGGCCGCGTTCTGAGCTTTAAGAAGCGCGTTTTCCTGTTTGAGCTCATTCACCTGATCCGACAACGGAGGCTGATAAACGGGCGGCGTTTCGGGTTCGTCAGGGTCCGGATATGCAAATTCTAACGTGCCCGTTTCAGGATTGACGCGACCCAACACACCCTCCCGGAAATCCTGCTCATAGTCTTCTGGTTCAAGTTTTATAATCTCCACCGTTGATGCATCTCGTTCTTGCAGTTTCGATACAGCCTCAAACGGTTTTCGCTTGAGTTCATATTCCGGGTCAGTTGAATGACTTATCCCTGTATTATGCAAGATTTCGCCTGTGATCTTGTCGTAATAGATCCAGCGCCCAAATGTATACAATGTCATTTTCTCACCTCAGTTTATTATTCCCACGCGCAGACCTTTACGTCTCTATAAGATCCGCTTTGCGTGTTCGAAACGGTTAACACACGCTGTAGGTTTGGCGAAATTTTCAAATAACTACCGCCAACCTTGAAAGTTATTATAGTCACATAGTTACTTTGCCCCGATGACGGCATCGGCGGCGTTTTCACCAAGCCCTCACCCTCCAACGATCCATAAGGATAACTGGAGGCATTACTCACGCCATACACAACGGCCACTTTAGGTTCAAAACCAAGATCGATCTGCTGAGATTGGTTTCCGGCAAGAGCACCCACTTGGATCTCGATGTATTTTTTTCCTTCTTGAAGCGTCCCGTTTTTCCCAAAAATATTCACGCCTGCTCGTATGTTTGATTCGATTAAATCAGGATCACCCAAGATCGTTATTGGCGAAGAATAATACCCGGCATCCTTGGTTTGGTTTATTGTGCCCGGTGTGACGGTTCCGCCTGCGCCGCGGTTTGGCATTGTGCCGGGTGTCCCGGCGATCGTCGTGCCTGCAAGCACATTACCTGCTGGGACCACCACCGCCGGTACAACACCAGAACCATTGTGATATCCTGCAGGGATAGAAAGTGCTGATGGGCCAGGCGTCAACGTGAGTGCGCCCCGGTTTGGCATACTGCCCGTTATCGGACCGCTTGCGTTACTCGCCGTCTTCCCAGCCAAGAGATCAGCTGCCGTTGCATTGCCGCTCGCGCGGATTACAGCCGCGATCTTAGGAATGAGTTGAGCCCATGTTTCGCTTGTGGATGCCGTTACACCAATGAAGTTAAGCGCGGCAACCACTTCCGCTTTACGCTCAACTCCAAGCTGCTTTCCCGCGAGGGCTTCGTCGTATGCAGCCTTGACCGCTTTTTCTGTGGCTGCGACGCTCTCTCTTGTACCATTCGTTGCATTCGAAAGCTGCACGAGTCCTTTTTGGGTTAGAGAGGCATCCGGGATATCAGGGTCCAGACCCTCCAATGCTTCATCGAGTTCTTTGTGTGTAACATAAGCAAGATTTGTATCGACCGAAAGCGTCACGCTCTGGGCTTGGCCCACATAAACCAGCACGTCGAAATTTTTGTTGATTAGATCCCCGGTCCCGGTAGGCGGAATATAGTCTGCTGTATCTCCCGCATTGAGATAATAATATAGAATTTCACCCTCGTCCGGGTCCATGGCAAAAACGCCGATTTCTCGAAAGTAAAAGCCCGTTGTAACGTCCTGATTAGACAGTACAAATCCCACCGTAGCCTGATTCGGCGGCGTCATTTTTAAACGCGTGACGTCTATTGTCTTTTTAGAGCTGATCACGTTTGTAAGTGCTGTAATGGACTGCCCCCCGAGTTGACCGTCTCCGATTACGACCTTGGTATATTTTAGTTGCGCTCCTGCCTGGGCCTTGGCCTGTAATGATCGGCCCTTGTTTGTTAATCCCTTTGCACTAAATGAAGACATTTGATCACCTACCTGATTAAGATGTACTCGCTAACGTGGACGCCCGCGCCGTGGTATAGGTTAAAGCTCTCGGTTTGTGACAAGATCACCTCTTCCAGGTGAGCGGTGAGACGTTTTACCGATTCGACCGCACGGTAGAACTCCTGTGCACGGTCCAGGGTTACCTCCGGATTATTGGTGGTGACTCTAAAATATCCAGGCTCCCCACCATACTGAAACCACTCTTCGACCTTACCCTCACCAAAGAGGATTGTGATGAGGTCCTCGATCGCGCCGGGCGTCCCTTTGATCCGGTGGAACTCTTTCGCATTTTTGAGCAGCTGCACCTTTTGTTCCAGAGGCAGCGTGGTGTCCCAAAAGTCCACGTGATCCTGCCAAGCCCGCTCGTCTGCCTCTGCATCCGTGATCCGGCCCTGCATCAGCCTGCGATAAAAGGACAAGTCCTCTACCTCTTTGTTGAGCAGCTGTACATGACTGTCCAGCGCCCTGGCCGCAGCCGAGACGGTAGGATCTGCCTGTGCATTCGGCGGCAGCAGGTCATACACGCTGATCTGGTCTATGTTAATCATCTGCAAGCCCTCCAAATACCACATTAACGTTTGTTTCCTGCGCGACCTGCAGCTCTGTGATCGGCGTATACATTGGACTGATCAGCTCGACGCGCTGAGCCCCGGCATTCATCACCCTGCTGATCAATTCAGATTGGTTAATCGGACGCCCCAGCTTCGATTTTTGCCACAACCTGAACGCCATTACCGCATTGTCTACGGCAGCCTGAATAACAGCCGACTCTGCGGCACGATCGCGGTGGATGTAATAGGTCAAATCAATGTCGTAAGACACAACCTCCGGAGCCTGGACGGTCACTCGATCCGTTAGAGGTCGTATCCGTCTGCCGTTGATTTTGGCAGCTACAGCATCAAGTACAGCCTGTATAGGTATCTGTCCACCCTCCAGCAAAGGTACCACCGTAACCTCTCCCGGCGACTCGGAGACAGCCGCTATGTCCACGATGGCGGCGCTCGCTGACTTAGCCCAGTATTCGTATCCTTCTTCCGGTCCGGCCGTAGAAAAGGATTCAGGGGCCATTCTGATGCGCTCACGGTACGAATCATCATCCTCGGTATCTGCGCCGCCTGCTGTAGTCGTAAGGTTTGTCACAGACGCCACAAACGGCAAGGGGTCGATGAGCGTGGTCAGCTGACCCGGCAAGAAGCCGTTGCCGATGACGCCAGGCGTCAGACACTCGATCAGCACGTCTGCTGTAGTCACCCCTGCAGGGATGGTCGCCGCTGCTTTGGTTGCAAACAAAATAGAACCTTCTGCCCCCTCGGGAGCAATGCGGGTTCCAGCTGGGATAATTTGCGGAGTGACCAAAGGAATTGAGAGTGTAAAGCGTTCTGTGGTGATTGCCGGCTCCGCCTGCAGCCGGGGTGTTTCCGGATCACCCAAGTAGTCCAGGACAATCCCTTTTGCATACCTCAGCAACTCTCCTTTTGCCACCTTGTTGATCAGCACCCTTTGCTGGATGATCAGCTGAGCAAAGGCCCGCAAAGCTAGCATTTCCGGATCCGCACGGTTTAAGGTCCGCCCGGTAAATCCTTGGAACACGGTGACCACGTCTAAAAAGACCTTGTCAGCGTCATCCTCGACAAATTTGATATCGGGTAATTCGACTAGCTGCGCCATTACAGCACCTCTCTTTCAACAAACCTGATGACAGCATGATATTTACCCTGCGCCGCCTCTTCCGGGGTCTGCTCATAGTCTATGTCAGTGATTTGAGCCCGCGGCTCACCCTCCTCGATGGCTGCCATGAGCTCATTCACAAAGAGAGCCTGCGCTATAACCTCGGGCTGGTCAACGACTCCCGGAGATATACCTAAGGCACGATCCAGAGGGACCGTGCCTGCGTATGTCGTTGCTATGACCTGTATGTTTTGCTTGATGGATTCAATGCCTGTCAGCCCAAATCTCATGGCTGCCGGCTGCGTTACGTTTACTGTATGTTCGATCATACGTATTCCTCCAATGTGATCGATAAATCTGCCTTGATCAGGTTGCCCTCCCGGTCAATGTCAGCCCAGGATTGGGACAGGCTCAGGATCTTCCATTTTCCTTGCCCTAGCGGCTTCCCGCCTACCTGCAGCAGGAGCACTTTTCCATCGCGCTGATAGACCAGAAGCTTCTCCATTTCTTTCCGGGGGTTCATACCAAGCCGTGCATCCAGTGTCATGGAGAACGATATCGTATCAAGCCCCGGGCCGAGAAACTGGCTGCGGGGCTTATGCAGGTGTATATCATTGCTCCCCCATCTGGCCGAGGAATCGCGCTGGAAATCCCGGAATGTGCGCACTTTAATCGGGGTCTTGAACGACGATATGAAGACCACATCCCCCAGTGCTCCAAGCCCTAACTTCATATGGTCTCACCGCCTCGCGTTATGCTGCCTTCAACTGTTAAACTGCCGGTTATGGTCACATCGCCCTCAAGGGATACGCCGCCGGAAGCCTTAACCATGAGCTGTTTGGAGGACCGGTTGTAATAGACGTATGAACCGTCCTCAAACCAAACCCCTCTCTGATCCGGAGCGCCCGGAGGGTCATTATCATCGATCACACCAAGACATATCCCATCTGAGATCCCATTCGTAAAAAACAAACAGGCCACCTCTTGACCAGGTTCCGGCAGGTCGTTGCTACGTGCCCAACCACCGCGAGAGATGACTGGAAGATCGCCGGAGACTGCATCTTCAAGGTCTTCAAATACAGCTGTGATCGTGCCGGCAGCCGGACTGGATGTGGAGCATACTCCTGTTCGAAAAACCTTCATGATTTACCACCCCAGCACCTTTCTAATTTCAATGTCAGTTTGATAAGGATTCATACCAATACTGTGATGCGCACTCTCAATGATGTACTTACCGTCAAACCTTCCGTATCCCTTTACATTGACCGTTACACCGGAGGCAATCCGTATATCCCCATCCAGGGTAAATCGTGCCTTGCCGGCCTGTTTATTCTTCTCACGCAGTCTGTTCCGGGCCAGACGGTTGGCTTCTGCCACAGTCTCAACCCGCTCATTGATTTTAAGGACTGGCAGGCCGGCTGCATTCGACAGGCTGTACTTACCCGTAATAAGCTTCCCTTTTGTAGGTTTGTACGTGACTATACATGAGCCGTACGCCCGGTTCGTGCTGCTCTCGCTAAAGCCATAAGTGATAATGTTGCTCTCACCTCGGACGAGATCGGCGACAGCCGGCTTCTTCTCATATTCAGCCTCGTCAAAAAGCACGAGCTTACCTCCTGATATCTTGGCTGCTATGCCCTCGTCTTTTGCAATATCGACCAGAAACGTGAGGTCGGCCTGGTTGGTTTGATCCAGGCGGTCATATGTCGGATTTACAGAGGCCGAGTATACCAAAGAGAGCTTCGCACGGGCCGCGATATCTAGGGCGATGGTCTTGAGCTTCACCTTTTCCCAAGCCTTTGTGCGGGGCTCCTGCTGCGCCTGAGCTCCCCCGAGGGGCAGAGCTACAGCCTGCAACATTACCTTGTCCGGAGGGCCGTCTATGTCGATGGCATCCACCTCGAAAGTGCCACAGGGCAGCTTCGCCTTCTGACCAGGAATATCCCAATTGACAACCGTGATCTCAGCGATCAGCTTGTCTCCGAATTCCGGCTTCCAGGCATTTAACCAGTTTGCTTCCCGATCATCCAAGGAGATTGATATGCTGTCCTGATCCCCGGGCGCTCCGTCCGAGTACGTAAAATCCATCAAATACTTGCTCAAATACTCGGTACCGATTTCCTTGCCGTTATACTTGAGCATGAGATAGGCGTAACGGCCGTCTACCACGGTTTTCATGATCCGTCCTCCTGCCGCCAGGGTGGTAAAGTGGAGGCGGATTCGACAGGGATAACCGGCACCTGCAGCAGGACTCCTGCCGGAAAGATAACCACCTCGGCATAGTCTGGATTAGCATTCATCAACTGGACCATAAATGACTCTTTTCCGGCAACAGAAAAGGCGATACTGTCCCACGTATCGCCCTGAATTGTTCTGTAAGTTTTCATTGTGTCATGCTCACCCTCTGTCTATTGCGCTGATATGCGCCTAAATGCGACTCCCACTCTTTCTGCGCATCACCGATTACCCTGCGGACCGTTTGCTCATCAGCATTACCCTTAATGACTATTGATGGGCTGTAGATAAATTGACCTCCGCCTGAATCAGACTGATCCACTCCAATCATCTTGCCTGTCAAAGCATGGAGATCACGGGAGCGCTGATCTTTACGGATTGGAATAGCCATCTCAGGCCCAGCCTCGCCGAAAATGGAAGGTTTGTTTGCCAGGCCGCCTTCAGCATACATCTGCATGGACTGCACACCCAGCCGCGGTCCGGCCATATCGCCATACTGTTTCCAATGAACGCCGATGTTGATTGTCTTCTCTAATGGCATGTCGGCCATCATCTGATTAAGCTCCATGATCTGCTCTTTGGCTGCATCAACACGTTGTTTCTCTGTTGCACTCAGTTCACCATACTTGCCCATCAGCTCATCAATAGGTGCACCAAGATTCAAATTGATCAATGCGACCTGCTTATCATACAGCTCTTGAAAGCTATCTTTGGCATTCGCGATGTCTTTCTCTGTGTTCTCAAAACTAATCAGGTTTGATTCGAAAGCCTTTTTAAGGTCCTGTGTTTCGAAAGCCAGATTGGCCCAGTTATTGCCGTAGTATCTACCAGTTGCAGCTTCAATTCTATCGGCTAATTCAGAAAGCTTTCTAGCCTGTTCTTCTCCGGTAGTTGTATCAATAATTTTCTGTTGAGCTGTCAAAAATTCTTGATACTGAACATACGACCTGCGGGCATCCTCATAAGCCTGTTCAAAGCCAGATAAATTCGACGTCAATTCATCGTAATTTTCCTTGAGTTCAGGCAGCTGAGACTTCTTATCGAGAATCTCTGCGTCAATCTTTCTCTTTTCTCGTTCAAGCTCGGTTGTGTTCAAGCGATTGGCTAGATCAAGTTGGTCCCGGAAGCTTTCCTTTTTTGCATCCTCGGCTTTGAGAATTTCAGGATTAAGCGCAATGAGCTCTTCCTCAACAATTTTCTGTTTCCTACGCGCCTCAGCGAGTATAGCAGCCGGCGTAGCTGTGTCGTTGATTTTCTCCTCCAAGCGATCGTACTCACGAATCAGGTTCCTAGTCCTCTTTGTCTGGTGTTCTATGTCTTCATAATTATCAAAGACATGTTCCAGATCATCGCCCATGTTGAGCAATTCCTGCCGCGCCTCTTCCTGGTGATTTTTATATGCAATCACCCCTGCCGTCAGAGCGCCAACCGCACCAACAGCTATCCCAATCGGATTCGAAAGCAGCCCCAGCACTCCGCCGAATTTACCGACTCCCTTTGTGGTATCGAACACTGCTTTACCGACCTGACCCAAATCCTTTGCGATCCCAACGGTATTTTTCGCAAGCATGGCAGCCGGAACAGCGAGCCCGATAGCTTTAATGACGTCTTTATTATCTTTTGCCCAAGCTGTCATGTCTTTCAATACCGGCATAAGGTCCTCACCGATCGGGATGATCACCTCATCCATAAGTTCACGACCGAGCACCTTGAGCTCCTGCGTCAGATTGTCGTATTTGACAGCAGCCATCTCTTCCATAGTTTGTTTCGTCATATCAAACTGCTTGTTGGTTGATCCCAAAGCACCGACGACATCCTTCTCCAGATCCTCCCACTGGGAGCCAAAGAGCTCAACGCCGAGCTGATTACGGTAAACCGTGTCCTCAATGGTGTTGAGCTCAGTGATGACCCGCTGCATAGCATCCTTGCCTTTGATGGCTCCAGATCTCAACTGGTCTAGGATGCCGAATCCTTCACCCAATCTACCGGATAACGTGGTTAGGGTATCTTCGGCGCTCTTTCCGCCCTTCTGCAGATCCTTGACCATTTCCTTGGCCGTATCGGCGGAGACATGCTTCAGCAGCTCCAAGTATTGCGCAGATTTAGTACCACCTTTGGTTAAAGCAGCCGTGAAATCCTCGATACCTTCGGGAGCAAACAGCGCAGCCATAGCATCGCTTGTTTTTTCGCTGCCGTCCTGGAGACGGATGTTAAACTCTTTAACCGCATCTCCTACTTTATCGAGATTGAAGGCACCTGCTTCCAAGCCGGCAGAAAAGACATCAAACATCTCATTTGCGGAGTATCCAAGTGCTGCAAACTGAGGTGCATACTCATTTGCGGAGTCTAAGAGCTCCCCGGACTTATCCAGGCCCTGCTGCGCCCCCTGGGCGAGAAGGTTCATGGACTGTTCAGAAGTGATGCCAAACTGCCTCATCAAGGTGTCAGAGGTCTTTACAGATTCAGGGATATCAAACCTGAACACGTCCTGCAAAACAATAGCGTTCCTCGTCGTCTGAGCGAGTTCATCGCCCTGCTGTTTGGTGACATTGCGGGCAGTGATCAAGGCATCCGTGAGGTCATTGACGCCTTCACCGAGGCCTTCGCGGTACATTGACTGTGAAATTTCTTGCAGCTCTGCCAATTCCTCTGCTGTTGCACCGGTGGCAGCACCTAATTGACCAGACTGTGCATCCAGATCCCCAATTGTAGTGATCATACCACCGATAGAATCGGTTAATTTGTCAATAATGGCGTAGGCTCCGGTAAATTGTAGCGTACGTTCGAACACTTGACCAAACTCACGAACATCCTCTTTCAGCTCACCGAAGGCACCAGATGCCCGGCCTGCATCGCGTGTAATCTCATCAAAGCTCCCGCCTTTACGGAGGGAGTTAAGGTCTTTTTTGAGATCGAGCACATCGCTTCCAAGATCGCTAAAGGCTCTCTTTAGTCGGGGGTCGATCTCGCCGTTAAGCTCGAATGACATTTGATATTTCTTCGGCATATCTATCCCCCTCCCTTTCGAGCTTTTTCTTCATCGTAAAATTCTTTAGCAGCCGCATGCCATTCGAAAAGCAACCAGATCGGTGTGCTCATCCAATATGAGACATCGCCTTTCATGGCTCGTGATAGCCCTATCGAGATTTTCATAAGACTGCGAATAGGGTTATCCGCTAAACCAAACCGTTCAAAAAATCTTTTGCAGCACCTGTCACTTTCAGGAAGTCGCGTGCAGTGAGTTTTTTGAGCATTAACGGATTCACACCTGATGCTTTGGCAGCCACGACAGCGTGATAGCCCGGATGCTCTGTTTTATATTTCACAAAAACATTCTTCTGACCCGCGATGAAATCCATAAAATCCGATTCAATGGCCATAATGTCATCACCGGACAAACCGTCAAAATCAAGCGTCAGTTCTTTGTATTCCGTATCTTCCCAAGTAATAGCCCGGGACAGCTTAATCGCTGTTCCGGCCGTTTGGATTTCTTCCAGATTTTCTGTCCTTGCGACTACATCACTCATAATTAATTCTCCCTTCTTATTTAGGCCAAGCCCAGCGCTTTTCTTACGTCCAGCAGAGCATCTTTTCCATTGATCCGGCAAATGTAATTGAATTTGTCGAGCTCAAAAACCGCTTGGCCATCGATGAAGATTTTGAGGTATGTCGCCTCGATTGTATTTGTTGTGCCGGTAGTTGCATTTTGCGCAAGGGTTCCAAGGTCGAGGCTTTTGCTGAAGCCGCGAACCACCACTTTAATCGCTCTGGTTACCACGCTGCTTCTTGAGTTATCGAATTCGCTGAAAGCACCACGGATCTCTAACCCTTTAAAATCGGGACTCACCATGTCAAATGCCTCTTTATTAATTGTCCGCCAGGCGATCCCTACCTCTAACGATCCATAATGACCTTGAGAAGGAAGATCGACTTCTCCTAAAATAGACGCCCCGGACACTGTTGATGTCAGAGGCGTTAAATTCGGGAGGGTGATATCACCTGTTGCGAAGTTATTATTGCTCCCTTCCGGGAAAACAGATAAACCTTCGACCTTGATCGGAATAGTTTTCATGAAGTTAAGCCTCCTTAAGCCGCTGTCAAAGCAGCCAGATATGATACGTCGTAAGCGACGACAAATTCGATTTCTTGAGCCATGGAAGGCGGAGTAATAAAGATGCGATAGACCATTTTTCCGGCACCAAGCTGATCGTCCGGGTTATCAGCGGCGAGGAATTCCACACGGCCGCCGAGCAGATACCCTGCACCAACCAGACCATTAAGCCAGACATTCGCTCCATCCGCGATCGATTCGAGCAGGCGGCGATTAAGCGGATTGTCCACCTGCTGCCAGTGCCGCAACACGAGCTGGTTTTTGATAAAAGAGAACATCCGCCGCACAGGGATGAATGTACGCTGTGCATCCGTGTACTCCGGATATGCTCCCGTGTAGTTGCCCCACGCCCTGAATCCATCCGTCCAGCGGATGCCGGTGACAATGCCATTGGCGTTCAGCGCATTAGCCTGGTCGTACGGGATCCGGACGGCTGTTCCATCTTTGTACAGCAGGCCGTCAGCAGTGATAGGCTGATTCGATGGAGTCTGATAAGGCACGCCTTCGTTCAGGGCATCCGTTGCCACCATAGCTGCTGTGACCAGCGTGGACATGTGGTAAACGCGGCCCTTATATGAGGCCATCGGGTAGGCATTGGTTTGGAGGTGGCTGATATATCCGTTATCCTCTTTCCACGACGCAGCGTCCACGTATTTCAGGCTTGCGTCCATATCCGTGACCACATGAGCCTCAAACAGGCCGTTAATCCCCTGAGCTTTGGCCACCATGACCGCAGCTACTACAGGATCATCCGACCAGCCAGGTGCAACGATCAAGTTTGGCACGAATGATGTCTCAAGGAACACGTCCTCGATCAGCTCCAGCCCTGTTCTGTCACCAGTCAGTGCGTCCGTGCCGCCGATGATCCGGCTGGCCGTCACATTGGATGGCTTCAGAGCGCTGTATCCGACCTGCAGGGATGTGGTCCCCGCCGGAATCGCGCCGCCGCTTACGATGGCAATCACCAGCTTACCAGCAGCGTTGAAGGTCAGCGTATAGTCAGTGCCTTGTACAAACGTCGTGGAGCCGTCTGCCACCGTCACAGAGTCCTTCAGCACGCCCTCTGTGTCGATTGTGTGCATGCCATCCTTAAACGTTGCTGCAGCCGCTGGCACTGCCTCTACGTCCGTCACATCCAGGACATTCACAAAGGCAACTGGTCCCTGCTCCGAGTCAACAAAATGAGCGTGGGCAGCCTCGCAGAGCGTGAAGGACTCCCAATCATCGGAATAGCCCAGCTTGGTGCGGAAATCGTCCAGATTCTTAGCAAGAATGACCTTATTCACCGCTCCGGCAGGGTTCGCGACCTGGTTGATCGGGGCCGTGCCGAAATAAATAGGCAGCGTGTTCGTCTGAACGACCGCTGCCTTCGGTTGAAACACCTCTTTGGCTTTTACACCGTGAAATTCAGCCATGGTTAAACTCCTTTCATCGACAGGGCAGCATGATTCAATGCCGTGCCCGTCTTTCTGATTTGTTTTAAGGACTCCTGCAGGGTAACCACCGGCACAAACAGCGCTCTGATATGTGGATAATCTGTGTACAACGGTTTGAGATACGCCGGATGCCCGCCAAGGAACACCTGATTTGTCCTAAGACTAATCCCGTTCTTGCGGATGGATGGCCCGATGTACATCAACTGCACCGGCTTATCAGCAGCTGCTGGAGCCTCTGGAGCAGATGCCGCCGTAATGTCTTGCTGTTCCTGCTCTTGTTGCTCCTTGTCTCGTTCTCTTTTAGTAGCCATTCTTCCATACCTCCTGTTCGATTGATGGCATTTCCCATGTAGTGGTCATATAGCCCGTCCAGTAGGGATCCGCTTGTTCTTCATGAAACCCCATGGAGAGTGGAAGCGATAATCGTGCCGGCCACCCTTCATATGTCTCGCGTAAAAAAGAGGCTCGAACAAATTCCATGAGATGCAGAACATCCATGTATCCATCCGGCCCCAATCCCTCGCAACCAAATATAAAGTCCATGTTTAACGTGCGATACCCTTCATCGTTATCCTCAGCTGGCCCGAGAAAAACGACGGATATATACGGCCATCGCTCGTCTCGTTCCTCCGGTAATGTGGTTTCCGCTGGTTGAATATCTGTGCCGTAGTCATTTTCCTCGTATTCCGGAGTTGCCCGCGCAGGAAGATCAACTAGATATATGTTTAAAGGCAACCGTAGTGGACCAAGGAACATATCCTTTGTAATCTCCTGCAAGTACCGCTGCAGATGTTTCATCAGCAAACTCGGTGTCACGTATTCAGCCTCCCTAAAGTACGGTAAAGTTCATGTGGCAGGCGCTTTTCCATTTCCTCACCAAACACCTGCTGAACGTGTTCCCGGACCTCTTCACTGCCCACCATTGAAGGTACCGCTGGTCCTCGCAGTTCCTTGATTGGTAGCCGTTTCTTCCCTACCCGCTCAAATACTCCTGTATGACTTCCAGCTGTCGTAATAAAGGCACCCGGGATCGGCTTCTTGGCTCCTCCCCGGTAGACCGCAGCCTTTAAGAACTTCGGTGCTCGCTTAAGCTTGCGCTTGGGAGTTACACCGAATTTGATCAGGGGGATATTATGGCCTCGCGAAGTCAAAGTGGCTTGAAGGTTGTTTCCGAATGCCTTTTTGATTCGAATAGTCTCGACAACTTCCTTCTGCTTGACCAAATACCGTTCCCGGGTCTTTCTCCCGGCTTCTGTCTTTGAACGCTGCGTGGCCCGGTTAAGGCTGGACAAGACCGCCTTGCGAACAGCCTTGTCCATTTGCTTCAGTGACCGATTGACCTGCTGAAAGTTGTCCTTAACATCGATAAAATTACTCATGGCCGCTTACCGTTTGCCTCGAGGACGATCTTCAGGATGCCCGTGTCGTTGGAGACGCCCTTGACCGTATACCGCATAAAGTCCAAATAAAAATACTGGTCAACCCTTGGGGTATACACCAGTACATCGGGATCGATATGGATAATGACATTGTGGGCGGAAACCCCATCAGCGCTCTGAATCGGCTTGCCGTCCAGAGTAAACTTCTCGACGATCATCTCCAGCTGCCGGTCTTTTTGGCCGGTTTGTTTAGCATCGTTTGTATAGGTCGTTACCGTGTGGATCTCGGCGAATTCATTCGAGTTCATGAAGGTCAGTTGGACATCCTTCGCCATCTGCTCTCGAAGGTTCATAGCCTCTCACCGCCTTAGTTTTGGTCGTCAGCTGTCACTTGTTCGGTGTACCATTCTTCAAATTGGGCGACACGATCCTCCGCTTTCCCAGCTGGATCGATCGATAGTGATTCAAGGAACTCCTTCTGCTCCTCCGCCTTCAATTTTGTGAATTGTTCAGGTGTAGTCAGATCATTCAAAAGCGGATTATCCTTATCAGGTTCAGGCTCGTAGAATGTATCCCCTTCTTCCTCTGCAGCCCCCAGTTCAAGTAATCGCTGAGCTTCTTTTTCGGTCAAACCGAGGATTTCCTTCCCGTGCTGATAAAGTTTTCCGTTATGAATAACCTTGTTAATTGCTCGAATCATCGTATTTTCCCTCCTCTAAGTTAAAGTACTTTCGCGACAACCCAGCCAGCAACGTTTGCTGGTACAGGCAACGGGCGGGAGAGCATCTGCAGCCAGCGCTGAGCCGGTTCTACAGTTACCCAGGATTGCGGCGTGATTTTACCCATAACTCGAACGAATTGCTCTGAGCGCGGATCCATGATCACATTCGCTCCATAGTGGAACGTGAACTTGTCTCTTGTGGACATGATCGCGATTGTGCCGGCTGGAATGAACGGAACTTCTTGACCAGCATCGTTGGTGTAAGTGCCAGTGTAGCTGTATACATCCAGTCCAACGTCACGCAGGCGGCCGTGGTAGGTAACACCGTCAGGAAGCAGTGTGGTATCGATCGTACCGACATCCACGCCTCTGTTTTCGGCCAGCTTAAGGATCTTCGGATGACGCATCAGCGCTACGGCAGCGTCATAATCAGCCAGGACGATATTCGGAGTCGGAGCGTTCCCATCCATGACCACTTTACGCTGAGATGCGAGGAATCCAATTGGATCAGAATTCGGATCGCTCCAGAGGTCCGTTCCAGACAGGGTTACGATATTCGTGAAATCGTAATCGATAACCTGGCTCACACCTTCACCGACCTGGGTTACTTTGCCGGTGAACATCAGTTCAGCTGCTTGCTGAACAAGACGCCGGGTGATGGTATCCCGGAGATCGATGATATCCTTTGCAAGCAGTTTACGGGCCCGCACCTCTGGCTGATCCGGATTGATCAGGTTCTCCCCGGCTGCTCTCACCTTAAGGTCAATAGCAGTGATCGGGCGAGCTGGTTTGATCAGGGCCGGCTTGTATTGTTTCGCCGTGAAGCCTGTCCGCTGGATGACCTTGCCCGGCTGCAGTTCGGACACATAAGGTGCGATCGGCTTATTGCCTTTCATCGTTTGAATTTCTACAGTCTCGGTTTCAAATGACTCGCCGTCTTGGAAGAATGTATCCAGGATATAAGTGCTTGGCGGCGGCAGCTGACCGATTACTTTCAACAGAGTCGGAAATGAATACAGATCTTTAATGGCCATCGTTGTGAGCCCTCCTTAGTTTACAACCCGTTTGGTATAAATTTTTGCGTTGTTGAGCGCAGCTTCGTGGTTTGCGATTGTATCGGTTCCGCCGAAAATCAGAGCTTCGCGATTAAACTCGCCTTGTGTGTAAACCGTAGCACGCTGCTGAACAGTCGATGCATCCACGATTTCATCTGCAAGAACAGCCACAGGAACCTTTTGAGCAGCACCGGCAGCTGCTGAATCAACAATCGTGCAGATCCACGTTCCGTCAGTCGCGAATCCTGTTCTGGCCATTACGGTACCGCGGGTAAATACAGCACCAGTCGCTGGCTCGATGATGATGGATTGGGTGACGATCGGCTGGACCATTCCGGCGATCAGGTTATCATAGGGTACGCTTTCGTATGCTGGCATTATTTTCGACCTCCAATCATGTTATTGATTTCTGCAGTAAGGGCATCGGCTTCGGCTTTAGATACAGCTTCTGGATCTGGCTTCCCAGGCGCTTCGTCCGAATCGACATTGCCTACACCGCTGTTCTGGGCGTCGTTATTACGACGAGTACCTTCATTGGCTACACGTTCAGCAGAGGCCTTAACAATCTCCATCGCAGTTTCGCCTGCTGTTTTTCCTTCAGAAATGGCTTTGGCGACGATCTCAGCGGCTCCTGGCGCTGTGGCAAGAGCATTCAGTTCAGTGATGCGGCCCCTTTCTTGTGTTACACCAAGATTCACAACCTCGTTGTATAGGTCAGGGTGCTGTGCTTTCAATTCTTCCAATTTCATGGGCTGTTCTTCCTCCTTTGGTTGCTCTTTAATATTTTTTGGCACTGAAGCAGTCTCAGCGCTATTTTCAACCTGTTTGACATCATCCGAAGCTTCCGGTGCAAAAGCCTTTAAATCCAAACCCGCTAGCGGACCCCCACTTCCGAGTAGCTTCTCTGGATCGGTGCCGTCCTTCAACATGTTATTGATCATGATGTCCCGTATTTGGTTCATCGCTTCCGAAGATATTTCACCATTGAAGCTATTTGTCGCTGTCGATAGCAGCTCTTCTTCTTCGAAAAGAATCCCGTCTGCAAACCCAAGCTCGACAGCTTTCTGCGCGTTCATCCACGTCTCACTGTCCATCAGGTCGGCTAGTTCCTCGCGTGTTTTCCCGCTTTTTTTCATGTAAACGTTGATAAGAGACTCATCGACTCCTGCCAACAGGTTTGTACGGCCTGTATGAGCCCTCTTGTCACCGTCGGTAACAATGGCAGCATTATGAATCATGAACTGGGCAAGTGGAGCCATACGGATATCATCTGCAGCTAATGCGATATAGGAGGCAGCGCTGGCTGCAACACCCGTGATTTTAGCCGAAACTTTGCCGGGGTACTCTTTCAAGAGAGTGTACACTTCTGATCCTGCGAAGACAGAACCTCCACCAGAATTGATGTAAAGCTCTACATCTCCGCCGCCCGCTGCATCCAGTTCCTTTGAAAGCTTGGAGGCACCAATGTAAGGTATACCTAACCAGTCATACAGCCATGCGCTCCCATCACCGATAACCGGCCCGTTAAGTTTGATCTTCTTCGGCATCTTCTTCATCACCCCCCTTCAGGCCTTGTTCGCTCTTTCCTGAAACTAAGCCGTTTTGTTCCCGAATCTGCTGCTCATATGCCAGCTGCCGGACGTTGCTCTCATATTCCGTACCTGTCAGCTCTGCAGCTTCTCGAGCACGGGTACTGAATCCATTCTCGACCCGAATAACAGCCGCATTTGCTTCCTTCACCGGATCGAGCTGACCCTGCGAAGGTCCGTGCCACTCCGCTTTGGTGTAGGCCTTAAACAGCAGAGGATCATCGAATATACCTGGAGCATCGATCCGCCCTTTGATCACTGCCTCAGCGAACCATTCCTCATAGATCGGCTGACAGAAATCTGCTGACATCCACGCCCGCCGCATCCGGAACATCTTCCAAGCTTCCAACAAGGCTGCTCTTGACGCAGAGTAGGACGCTGTGAAGTGTTTTAGCAGCAGTTCATACGGAAGCTCAAGCGAAGCGCCTACCTGCCGGAGGATTGATGTGACGAACGGATCGAAGCCGCTGTTCGGACGCCCCGGATTCGCGATCGTCGCCTTCTCCCCAGGATTCAAGAACTGGACCGCCCCGACCCCTAGCTGTAAATCTTCATCGCCGCTAGGCAATGGTTCTCCTGTTGGGTTCTCTATCGGACCCTCAGGAGATAGACCGAAGGCATCAGTATCCTCGCTCTCCGTCTCAATAAAGACGGTGAACATCCCACTAATTACTGCCGCCATTAATTCGGCCTCAGTGTATCTCTCCAGCTGTTTCAGTGATTCGATAACAGGCGCCAAGATTGGAACGCCTCGGCGCTGCTCCGGCCGCTCTGTCTCCATGAGATGAAGAACATTCCGCCGTCCACTCTCTTCCCCGATGGCCGCAACCCGCTGCCACTTCATACCCGGGTCAAAGTGACCGGGATGTTTACTGGAGAACCAATAGGCAGCCACCATTCCATCAGCATCAACTTCCACACCGCTCTGCACCCGCTTGATAGACTCAAGTGGTTCATTCTTCGGTGTACTGCATCGATCGGCTTCCAGGATGCGGACCCTGAGGTCATAAACGGTATGTTTTCGCTCAAGCAATGGCAGTAGGACAAAGGCGTCACCGCTCATGACCCACGACAGGAAGGCCAGCTGCTGCAGCTCATAAAAATTTTGAAGCCCGCCGGCATCACAGTCTTTGGAGTCGGCCCACAAGGAAAACTCCCTTTCAATCTGCCGGCGAAGCAGTGCCGACTTCTCCTCAGACAGGCGCAAAAAATCGGCATCGAAGGAAGGCTTTAGCTTTAACCCCGTGCCGATTATATTGGTTCTGAGCGTCTTGAGCGCTCCATTCGCGAGTGATCCGCCCATGAAAAGGTCTCTCGCCCGAGGACGGAGAGCTTCGAGATTCGCGTGGATGTCCTCATCGGCGTTTCCAGCTGCCGGGGTCCATGTTGTGAGCGACTTCTTTCTGCGGCTGGCTCCGTGATCACCGTAACCCTGGTTGAACACGTCCTGTACGGCCCGCTGCCGTGCAATCTCCGTTCGGGCCCTTTCACGCTTAGCAGCGAACCCTGGAGCAACAGCGGCCACTGTTTTATCCAGCCAGCTCATAGATCAATCGGAACATACCTGCGCACTTTTCGACGCGGGCCCAGTCCCTGCTCAAAACGAATGGCATCATTCAACTGCTTTTGCCAATACTGAATCTGCCGCATGACCTCGGTTAGGTTCACTCTGGTGAGCGATCGGCCGGCGATGCTGTACGATTGCCCCGTAGAGAGCGCCAGCTCCGCTGCCATCCAGGCATCCAAGTGTTGCTGAGCTACTTCTTTTGTGTACAATGGCATTTTCCTATTCACCTCCTCTCAAGCGTTAAACGCTGCTTGCCACGCCTCTTTTCTTGCTCTTCCTAGCGCGCTGCTGACTACCTGTATCCGGATCCACCTTCGGGCCATTGGGCTGCTGTTCAATCGGTAAGGAAAGATTCGGCCGGAGCAGCTCCACCACGGCCCGATTATAGACCGCCAAGTCAAAGGGCTCGTTTCGATCACGGGTCTTCACCCAGACCTTATACTTGACGCCGTCTTTCTTGATCGTCCTGTGAGTCTCAGCAGTCAGGCCGAGGAAATATTCTTGCGTATATCCCTTGCCTTCATCATCAGGGAAGTGACAATACAGTGGTCCTGGCTCCCCGACCTTCAGGCTGTCGTATACCTTCACCTTGCCGTCATCCACACCTAAGTGGATAAGGATCGCATTGTACATCTGGGTCCGGGAATGCCGGGCGATAAACGGTACATGCTCCGCTGTTTTGGGGTTAATCCCCTGGCCTTTGATCGCGTAAATCCGGCGATGCTCCCGAGCACGGGTGAATTCGTACACTTCTTTGGTGTAGTGACCACCAGAGTCCATGCAAGCTCCAATGATGCGGAATTCCCGGCCCTCTGGACCTATCCAAGAACGACAAAGAAACCTGTCCAGGTCCTGCCACACTTCGGGCCTGTTCAAGTCTCCATAAATCCGTTGGTATTCGATACGCCATGATTCTTTTCCAGCCCCCCAGCCAATAATCTCGACTTCAAAGCGATCGTCCTGGGTATCAATGGCTGCCGTGAGCACCTTCACGCCTTCAGGCACCTCATACTCATATCTCTCGCGACGCTGCATAAGCGTTTTGTCGTCCATGCCTTTGACCTTCGTCTCCCACGGCTCTCCAAGAACCGTATTGACGAATACTTTCAGCTTGTCGACGCCCTCTCTCTTGGCCACCAAAAAAGCCTTTGCAACCTCGCGCCAATCTGACCATGGGCTGGAAAGCTGATTGATATGAAATCCCCGGCGGGTGGAGTGCTCTTTCCTGGAAACCCAGGCACCCTCGCCCCGCTTCCATTCCTTTTCTGAGCCAAGATTGCCGCAGTATGCGCAGCGATGCTCGGCTTTGGTCACAACGATCTCACCGGACTCCGAGACATAATGCTCGAATACGATGCCGTTGTCTTCGCCCCGCTTGAATTGCAGGGGCTGTAACTCCCCACAGTGAGGGCAGGGCAGGCACCATTGCTCCATCGTGCTGTCTTCGTACAGCTGATGGATGCGAGATGTTTCCTTGTCCACTGGCGTTGAGACGAATAGATGCCGGCGCTTATGCCGGAATGTCTTGGTCCGGGCCGTAGCTAGGGCAATCGGATCACCCTCCTTGCCGGAAGATACCGGGAACCGGTCCACCTCATCGCACAGAACAATCTGCACTGGCCGGGAAGACAGTCCCGAAGGCGCGTTGGCTCCGACGATCGTCACATAACCGCCAGGGAAGGATTTCTCTTCGATGGTGTTGCTGCTGTCCCTCGACTTGGCGACGCCGATCTTATTCCGCAGCACTTCGCTGTTATTAATCATAGGAGTGAGCCGCTTTTTGGAGTAGGCCTGGATCAGATCCTCGTTTGGAAGCACGTGCATAATCGGGCAAGGCTCCTGATCGATGTATGAACCGGTCACATTCAGCAGAAATTCGGTTTTTCCCACCTGAGCTGAGGCCATGATAACGACCTCTTCCCAGTGCTCTATGGAATCCATGATCTCCCGCTGATATTCCGCCCGAGACGTTCGCCAAGGCCCCGCTTCCGCGCTGCTCTCTGTGGTTAGTACCCGGTTCATATCCGCCCATTCTGAGACGCTCAGGCGACGTCTAGGCTCCCACTGCTTGTTGGCCTGTGAAAATAAATCAACCGTCTTCCGGGCTGCCATGTTCCAATTCGCCCCCAATCTTATCTGGGGTGTATTTTGCCAGGGATGACAGCGCGGTTTCGATCTCCCGGCGGACAATTGACTCTACTACATCCGCAGGCTCATTCTCGCATTCGGTAGCAATCCTGCTGGGCACCCCGAGCAGCCGTGATTTAGTGGTAAGGATCAGGTCGGACAAGAGGCGTTCCACATCTGCCGCTGCATGCAGGTTGCCTTTCATTTGCTCCAGCTCAAGCAGGGCCTTTTCTGCCTTTGTTTTCTCGTGCTCCGTCTTATAATCAATCAACCTCGGCTTCGCATCTTCCTCTTTACCACCTGAAACATGCTCACAGTATGCCTGCACCGATTCGCCGAGTTTGTATTTGCCCCGGCCGACCTGCCGCAGGATTCCATCACGGGTTAATTGACGCAACCATTGGGGCGTTTTCCCTACGATCGCAGCCAATTCGGATGTCAATATTTCTTTGTCCTGCAGCTTATCTGCTTTCGCCTTTGATTTTGTCAATCAACCCGCCTCACTTTCGTCTTTAGATGGAATTGTACTGTTTTGAATATTTCAGGCATTATTCGAAGCGAAAAATAAAAACGCCCTCGATCGGCTGCCTGCCAAGCGAAAGCGAAAGCAAAATTTTGAAAATAAAACTGCACCAGAATCGGGGTCATTCGCACCCGCACTCATTTTGAACCTCCAGAAGGACCCGTGAACTCCTGAGCGCCCGCCTCAGCTCTTTAAACGTATCTCATGAATGTCTGGTGGTTCGGAAACTCAAACGTCTGTATGCCCCTTTATATTCGTTCTGATGACGTTAACCTTTACCTTCAATCCACCTCGAAGTTTAAGCTCGGCCGCCGCCTTCTCAAACTCCTTTGCATACCGACCCGACTCACCCTTACTGTCTTTAGTCAGGAATAATCCTCTCCGGTCCATTGTCGCCAAATACAACCATTTCATTAGGATCAACAATTCCACCATCATACAGGCGGATAGGGGTAGTCTTGACCACATCTTCAGTAATCGTTGGCATCGAGGCGATCAGCAGCTGCTGCGCTGTCTCCTTATCAAACTCTTTCAGCAGCTCAGTGTGAATGGCCTTGGCAGCCTGGGCGACTGCTTTAGCTTTTCTCGGGTTACTCATTCCATGTACCTCCCTTAAGCCATGACGTATCAATCGGCTGATGACCACCTTTGAATGTCTGGATCACTCTGCGCTTGCCGCACTTGCTGCATTCTTGGTACCTGTGGATGCTGAATCTCTTCACCGTTTTCCATCTGTGGAAGATGTGCATTCTTCTCATTCCTCTCATGGAATTAAAAAAGCCACTCTCATGAGTGACCTATGTCCAGATTAACGTCAAACCTCCTCGGAGCTGCATGCAGGAATGCTATGATATTCCCATTGTTGCTCTTCGGTAGAGTCTCAAAATGATCTCTCACCTCAGCTTCCCATTCTTCATGGGTGATGCCTGCGGATTGGATCTCCTCAATCTGACCATAGATCATCTGATGCTGCTCTTCCGTTATCCTCATATGCTGTTTGTTTTTCTTCTGACTGAAGTATTTCAGATACGTTTTGATATAGGAATGATCATCGTTTTTAAAAGCGATGTATTTATTTAATCTTTTATCATTCGTTAGTACTTTATCATTCGTTACTAGTGTTGGATTTTCCACAACTGGAAAACCCGATCCTGGATGCTCGTATATATCGATCTCCCAGGACATGATTTTACCTCGGCTGTCCTTGATGACGTAACGCTTGATATAGCCGAATGACTCAAGCTCTTTGAGCGCAGCCCGGATGCTGTCCTTACCCTCGGTCGTATGCTTGGTCAGCTCGTCCAGATAGAAGCGGAAATGGTCTGGCTTGGTCAGCATGTAGGCGAGCAAGCCGCGGGCTTTGAAAGAGAGCCTGGCATCCTGCAGCGAGCTGTTAACGATCCGGGTGAAGGGCGGGGCTCTTTTGCCTGATTTATTGACTCGGTGTGTTGCCACGTTTGTTCAGTTAAAACGCCAGCAGATAATCCTGGACTGCATCTGCCGCAACGAAGCCATGTCCGTTGTTGTTAGGATGTATTCCGTCACTTGTACGAGTCGGATCTACCGCCCACAATCCGCTGTCTGGTGATGACTCCCATCCTTTGTTACAGTCAATACCTACAATACCGTCATTATTATTCATAACCCATGCGTTAAACTTACCTCTTGCACTATTCGCCCCTGGTGCAAAATTAGCATTGATTGGTGTTTGGTTTTGTAGTGTTGTCCATCCATCTGTTGATGTTGTCCTAGGATTAACAGTAACTTGAGCTGTCGGAATGCCCATATTCCAGTACACTTGGTGTATCTTCAAGATATTTTCTTTTAAGACTTCGAACGTGGTTGAACTATCGGCAAGGTCATTGCTCGAATACTGCACTATTACCAAATCACAATTCTTTAACATTTGTAATTGGTTAGTTCGTTTGATAAGCTGAACGAAATCTGATGCCTTCTGACCATTCTGCCCTGCTGTGACATATCCCCACCCAGCTCTTAAAGCTCCGATTTGCATGAAACCAACTTCGCCAACCGGAAAATTATCGACTCTTGTATTGGTGTGGCCCGCCCCGGTGGACGAACTACTACCACAAAAACCGACCGTTTTGAAGTTTACCCTGTGCGCTGGTTCGCCTAAAATGACTAAAGGTGCGTATGCATACTTTGGGTTATTGTTCTGACTTGTGAAGGTCCCTGCTGTAGCATCCCCCTCCATAAGGCCCTCTCCGGGATTCTGCGCTCCAATGACAGTAAGTCCGGTAGGATGTTTTTCTCCTGTATTCAGAAGCACATGAGTGCGTACAAAAAACCTCGTACCTTTTTTAATACTGATTCTAATTTCATCCGTTATGGTCCTTGCTCCTAACGGCAGAGTTTTGTGACTATTGCCGTTGTCAAAAAATAGTGGGTATGTTACCCCATCTACATCGATAGATACATTAATTTTAGGAACACCTAAATTTGTTGACCTGCCGTCATTATAAAAATTACCATACATAAGAACCAGTGATTCTAAGTCACACAAGGCTTCGTGCATCGATCTGTATGTCACATCTATGGCTGTTCCGTCAGACGTTCCGCTATACCATTTACCGCGAGAGGCAACGGACGCAAGCCCCTTTGGTTTATCCATAGCCAATGCCAGCGCTATTCTTCCTAAATTCACCTACCCCACCGCCTTTCCCTTGACCGCCACATTCCCACCAACTACTGCGCCAATCCTCGCCCGGAATGAATACCCTGCCGGAACCTCAACCTGCCAGCTCTCTGGAGCTGTATTGCTACCGCCTGTGGTCTGAGTGCCAAACTTGGTCGGATCAGTCACGTTAAAAGCGGTGTGCGGCGTGTAAACCCCGCTCGGTCCCGCAATCTCGAATACGACTGTGCGGCTGGTGCTGGTGCCTGTGATCTCAAACGTCAGTGTATGATTGCTGTTCTCCGGAGCGAATGGGGTGCCGTTGCCGGCAGCCGTAGCGTTGTTCTGCAGCGTCACTGTTTGAGCTGCTGCCGTTCCCAACACCCTCACCCTTTGAGCTCCGTCCGGATCAACACCGTCAGCCGGGTTTACGATTTGTCCTGCACTATTGTACTGCCGGCCTGGTACCGGCGTTTCGTAATATGAGCTGCTCATGATATGCGTCACTCCTTCATCATTTTGATTGGTGGTCCTGCTGCTGGCCAGCAGGCTGTATGCTCTTTGCTCTGGCGATCCTTGGACCCGAGTGCGCTGATTGGTGATGGACAGAAGGTGAATGGGTACGATCAGCCGCTGGAGCGCTGCTGATGTTTGCATCAGCTCGAACACCCTGCGCGGGATGCCGTTAAAAAACACTTGGCCGAAGGATAATCCGTGCTCAGGTATCGTCGGCCCGATATAAATGGACTGGTTTCGTATCACTTTGTATCACCTCCCTCCTCCCTTTTGAGCAAAAGAAAAAGCACCGTTTAGGGTGCTTTAATTAATAAGTCTTCTCTTTGTAACCTTTTAACTCTCAATTCCATTGGATCGAATGAAAGCCTCATTTCATTCTTATGTCGTTCCTCTTTTTGATGATTAAAAAATAATAACAGTGCTTCTTCAGTCGTTTCTGCTAATACAAGTTCTTCTTTATCGAACCATTCGACCAGGTAGTAATGTTTATATCTAATTTCATTCACCTCCTCAGTACCCTTGTCAGGCATCGACCCTTAGATGTTTATCTCAAAGCTTAATCCATTCTCTTACTTCTTTTAAGCCTCTATATGTTTTAGAAAGCATGCTGTTTTCTTTCAGGTAATTCTCACCTCGTTCGGTGACTTCAGGCCCAATTTTGTTGACATGTGGTCTGTCATCTGCCCAAAACAATCCTGTTAGGTACTTTTCTCTTGATAGAAAATTCACTGCGTCATCAAACTCACCTTCACTTACATCGAAATCCTCTTCTGTAAGCGGAGTGTTTCCTTCGTTAACTTCTTTCAAGATGGCATAGCGTAATTTATCCTTATTCAAATCGACCCACCTCCTCAACATCATCATTCGACGCCATAGGAGGAAATACCTTCCACTATGTCGAAAATACCAGATTAGAAAGGTTAGAAAGGAGAGTGTTAAATGGACTTTATATCCAAAAGAATAATAGCGGTTGTTGCGGGAATTATCTTTGTCGCGTTAGTGATGCCTGCTATCGAATACGTGTTCAATGACATGATGTTCAACCTGAAAAATTGGAATGGACCAACAATAGCCCCTCGTTAAGGGGGCTATTGTTTATTTAAGACACATTTACATACCAAAAGCGGACAGCGGGACTCGAACCCGTCTTCTCCAGCTTGGAAGGCTGGGGTACTGCCTTTATACCATGTCCGCAGATAAACGCCCCTCGCGAACCTCAGACACGTAAAAGGTGCTCTCCAGCAGCCGAGAGGGGCGTTTCAACTTGTTTAGAACATTTGACCCGCTTGTTCTACCCTTGCGGCTCTACTGCAGGTCTTATTGCGAGGAGCTAACTGGTGCCGCTCGTCTTATCGCCTACCACCGTCAAACAGGTATGGTTGTTGTGTCGGGTGATGTTCTGAAAACCGATAAAGGATTTTTACACCACTCCAATAAAAAAGGCCGGCAGCTGCCGACCCGATCTGCAGAGCATTCATGCCCCTGTGGTGTCCTCTTCTCGATTTCCTATGCTACAAATATATCACGTCTAAAACCTAATGAGGTATTTATAGTTACTTAATTTATTCTTTTTGATTACTTTTCTTTTTCTTTGAGTTTTCGTCGATATCATTGCGGCTCTCCTTTTGGATTGGTTATAATAGACGCGATCATGATAAAACCAAAAGGAATGAGGTTTGCTCATTATGGCATTAAGAGCTCAGGATTTATTGGATTTGGGAATTGAAAGCATCCTCAATTATCTGCGACGTTCACGAGCTGATGAAGAGCAAGAGCGGCGCACCGGTGAGGATGTGTTGCAGGCTCAGAAAGAGCTCATGGACCGCGTGCTAGAGCCTCTAGGCATCCCATACGACCAGAGATCAGAGGTTGGGTCCGGAGATAAAATATCCACCCGCCCCGTCTTCCAGACCGTCATCAAGGACCTCCAGTCCGGAAAATTCCAAGCCATTGCAGTCAAAGAGATATCTCGTATGGGCCGCGGTTCTTATACGGACATGGGAGTTATTTATGATCTTATTACAGATAAGCGGATATTCATCATCACGCCATACAAGACCTTTGACCCGAACAACCCATCCGATTTGAGACAAATCAGATTTGAGTTATTTATGTCCAGAGAGGAATTTGAGACGACCAGGGAAAGGCTGTTTGGCGGCCGGGTTAACCGCGCCATGGAAGGTAAGTGGGTATCCGGGGAGGCTCCCTTCGGTTTCGACTACAACCCTGCCACTAAAAAGCTTGATATCAACGAGCAGCAGGCAGAGCAGATTAGAGCAATTTTTGATTTGTATGTGAATGGCGTCCCTGATGGTGCAGATGGTAAGCGCAGGGATGTTAGCTTTAGAGCGCTGGCTACGTATTTATCGCGACACACCGTCATCTGCACGCCTAAAGGCAAAAAGAACTGGCATCCCACGTATCTAAAGGGCGTTCTACAAAATGAGCGGTTTATCGGGATCCTGAAGTTCAGAACCACCAAGCGCGTTAATGGGAAGATTGAGACTCGGCCTGAGGAAGAGCATATTATCGTCCATGATGCGATGCCCCGGATCATAGACCAGGAAACATGGGACAAAGCTCAGGCAAAGATCAATGACACCGCGCATAAGCCAAGAACAAAAATGGACTTCTCTCCCTGTGAATTGGCCGGTCTATGTGTGTGCTACAAATGCGGCGGGAGAATGGTTCGACAATACAGCGTACAAAAATACGAAAAGCAAACCGGTGATGTGGTAGAGTATCATAAGGAATTCCTATGGTGTACTCGACCTGGCTGCACATTTGTGAAATATCGATCTGTAGAGGAAGACCTGTTAGACGTTCTCCGGTATTTCAAAGATTTATCAGCAGATAGACTGCGAGAAGAATTGGTGGCCAATCTGGCGCAGGATGGACAGCAAAACAATTTTATTCCAGATGTAAACGAGTATATTGAGCAGCGAGCCAAGGAACTCAAAAACCGAATGAATTTCATCTTTGAAAAATATGAGTCCGGTCGATATACTGATGAAATGTTTGATGAGCGTAAAGCTGAGATCGATAAAGGGCTTGCGGAATTGTCGGAACTTGAAAAGAAGTATAACAGCGAAAAGCCCGAGTCCAAAGAATACAAAATTGATGTGGATGTCGTAAGAACAAACCTTAATTCGCTTCTCGATGCCTATGCAGAGGCCGAGGATAAGTCAGATAGGAATCGCATAATGCGGAGTGTATTCGAGCACGTAACGATCGAATTGATCGAGCGTGGACGCGGCAGAATACCATCAAAGTATAATATTTATCCCGTATTTAAAAAGGGATTGACTGATTCTGTAATTTTGGTATGATGATGACACCTACTATTCATCCGCGCTGATCAGTGCAAAGCGGCCGGCTTTGAAATTGCCCTCCTGTGTCAGGGACAGCAGGTTCCACAGAAACTTCTCGTCACACTTCAGCATCTCCTGAAATTCCATCAGGCCGCGGTTCGCCTTGTTCAGCTCTCCATCAAAGCGGTACGCCCTTGGATCTGATTCCGAGCCGAATTCAGTAATCGTTGAGAAATCAATGCTGCCCGTCAGATCGGCAATGTCCTGTGATTTGGGATCGGAAGGACTGAATGTGCCGATGCCGGTGCGGCCTTCCTCCGAGATCAGCACGCGCTCTACCATCACAGACTGGATGTCACCGCCGTATTCGGTTCTTAGCCTCATCTGGCAGGAGGGACAGAGATTGCCTTCAATTCTGACGCCGAGCTCCTGCTCCACCTCGGGCCTTAGCTCTAGCGGGATCAGATGCAGCGGCTCCTCGTGCATGGGACAGCCCGCAATCGCATATACTGCACCGCCGGGCGTTCGTGAATACTTCTCCAGTCCCCGCTTTAGCAGCGTAACGAGTGTCGATTTGCCGCCGCTGACAGGTCCCATCAGCAAAAGAATCCGTTTTCTAACGTCCAGACGCCGGGCCGCAGAATGAAAATATTCCTCCACAAGCTTTTCCACCGCACGATCGAGCCCGAAGATTTCCTGCTCAAAAAACTTGTATTTTTTGCGTCCGCCGCTCTCCTCCACGCCGTAGGATTCAATCATGTCATAGACCCGCGCATGAGCAGTCTTCGCCGGCGCCGGGTTTGTTTTCAACAATTCTATATAATCTTTGAATGTACCTTTCCATGCCAAGCGGTCGCTTTCTGCCTGATACGATGCGATGCGTTCAAAAATATCCATCCCATGACCTCCTATGACTTCATACTTTGAGGATTGGTTCTTTTCGCTTCCCAAGACTCCTTCACGCCTTCAGCCACCGAAAAAAGTGTATTACATACCTATGCGGCAGGCGCGGAATAGTTGACCTCATTTCATAGGAAAGCCGCTCTTTTTTCGCCTAGAGCCTCCGAATTTGCGGCAAGGAGACGCGCACCTGTTCCCTGCATGTTATACTGATGGAACAAATAATTCGCGGCGCAAGCGGCCTAAACAGACTATGTATGGACATAAAGGAGAGAAGCCATGGCGATTCAGCACGAAGCCGAGCTGTATGCTCCATTAAAGGCTTTTTTTGAGGAAGAAGGGTATGCTGTCAAGGGTGAGGTACGCCACTGTGATCTGGTGGGCATAAAGGAAGGCAGCGAGGAGCTGCTCATTGTAGAAATGAAAAAAACGTTCAACCTCGCTCTGCTGCTGCAGGGCATCGAACGTCTGAAGATGAGTCCGTTTGTGTATTTGGCGGTGGAGAAGTCCCGCGCCAAGAAGGGGGCCGTCAACCAGCGCTGGGGCGAGCTTACGGCTCTGTGCCGGCGGCTGGGACTGGGGCTCGTGACGGTCACCTTCTACAAAACAAAGCCGCCCTTCGTCGAGAAGCTGTGCCGTCCTGCCGAGGAGCCTCCGTCCACGCGGGGCTCTGTCCGCAAGCGGGACCGGCTGCTGCTGGAGTTTCACGAGCGGAGCGGAGATTATAACACCGGCGGCGTCACGCGCGCCAAGCTGATTACCGCCTACCGCGAGAAGGCGCTGCGCGTCGCGCAGGCCGTTGCCGCCTTGAATGCCCATGCAGAGGGCGCGGCAGACAGCCTGAAGGGGACATCTCCGGCGGCGGCCAAAGAGGCGAGCGGCATCGGGAATGCCGCCGCTATATTGCAGCGCAATTATTACGGGTGGTTTGAGCGGACTGGCCGGGGCCGGTACGTCCTGAGCTCCGAAGGCTTTGCGGCGCTGGACAAGTATGCTGCGGTGCTCCCTGCCCCGAAGACCTGATTTCTCTGATGTCTAGCTGCGGGCCGTAAACTCTCTCAGCGCTTCGCTGATCAGATTCATGCCGAGCATGAGCTCATCCCGGCCGGGATGGGTGAAATTCAGGCGGATATAATCATGATTCTCTCCGTCCGGCGAGCACATGGAGCCCGGCAGGAAGCTGACCCCCTTCAAGGCCGCAGCCTTGAGGAGGACATCGCCGCTCAGTCCGCCCGGCAGCCTGACCCACAGGAACATGCCGCCCTTCGGCAGCTCATAGGAAGCACCGCTCCAGGCACTGCGCCGCAGGAGCTGATCCATCAGCTTCAGGCGGGTGACATACTCCCGGTTCAGAGCGCTGAGATGCTCCTCCAGATGGAAGTGCCGGGATAACAGCAAATGATGCAGCATCCGGTGGATGAGCATGCTGGACTGCCAGTCTGCCATAAGCTTGACAGCCGTCATCATGGAGATGACCTCGCTTGGCCCCGCTGCCCAGCCCGTACGCAGCGCCGGCGCCACCGTCTTGCTAAAGGAGCCGACATACAGCACCTGCTCGCCCTGCCTTTCCTCCAGCGCCGCCAGCGGCGGAAGAGGCTGGGCCGCAGGACTGCCGGGAAAGCAAAGCTCGCCGAGGGAATCATCCTCTACGACCAGCAGAGAAGTTCCGGCGATAACCTTGAGCACCTCAAGGCGCCGTTCCAGCGACCAGAGGGCACCTGTCGGATTATTGAAGTTCGGGGCCGCAAAGAACAGCTTCGGCTGATGCTTAAGCAGCAGCTCGGCCAGCTGCTCCGGCAGCACGCCGTCATGGTCGCTTCGAACGGGGATCATGCGGACACCATGAAGGCGCAGCACCTGCAGGAGGCCCGGCGATGTCGGATTCTCGACCAGTACGGTGTCTTCGGGGTTCGTGCAGGAGCGGACCAGCAGATCCATCGCCTGCTGGGTTCCCGTCGTCAGCAGAATGCGGTCCGGCTCCATATGTAGTCCCTTGCGCCGGCTCCAGCTCTCGCTGAGCCACTGCCGCAGCGGTCCGTAGCCCTCCGCCTCCCCGTATTGCAGGGAGCGGGGATCGGCGGAAAGCACAGAGCCGGCGGCCTCCGCCAAGGCGGATACCGGAAACAGCTCCTCCGCTGGCAGCTCTTCCGCCAGAGAAATCAAAGAATCCCGCTTCGCAAGCTTCTGGACACTGCGCAGCGGGGAGGTTAGTAGAGAATGTGTACGGGAAGCAAAGGAATACTGCATCTAGGCCTCCTCCTTCATCCGTGAATACGTGAATATCACACCCACTAAGACTATTCTCGGACCTTCCAGATTATAACTCAGTGAAGCACCTAGGCATACTGCTGTCGCCCCTTGCGGGTGTAAAGAGCGTATTTCTCGATCGCTTGAGCTCTCGTATTCACACCCAGCTTGACGTAAATTTTACGCAGATAGTTGTCGATAGAACGGCGGCTGACCTCGATTTCAACTGCGATTTTATCATACGTAATGCCCTGCACGATTCGTTCCATAATGAAGGTCTCTGTTTCAGTTAACGGCAGATTGCCCTCGGCGATTGGCGAGGCAGGGAGCGGCCAGATTGCCTGCTTGACCCACTCCAAAGGCAGTGCAGTGACATCTTCGCGCAGGCCGGCAATCAAATGAATGAGCTGAAAGGGCGATGCCTGCTTGGACAGCATCCCGCTTGCCCCCCGGCTGATCAGGCCCTGGAGAAGCGATAAGCCATCATGATCGGTCATCATCACGACATGACTTTGTGGAGACACCTGCTTCATTTGCTCCAGCACCTGCTCTGCGGATTGCTCGCCCAGACGATAATCCAGCAGCACGAGATTCGGCCTGTGGTCTTCGACAAATTTCACACCCTCCTGGCCATTCTGTATCATTCCGATCACCTGCAAGTCCTTTTGTTCCTCCAGAATCAACTTGGTGCCCAGCATACTCGTAGGATGACTTCCAATGATGGCGATCTTCCAAACCTGACTCATGTTAACCCCCCTGTTTCCTGTTTCAACACGTGGTAATTTTCGTTAAACAATGTAGTGTGCCCTAAAACCAGCAGAACTCCGAGCTAACTTCGCACGAATTCCGGTTGTTTCCCGCTTTGGCGTATCAGACACAAAGAGATCCTATCCAGCGCAGGCAGAGTAAGGCATTAGGCTCAGTTCATGCATCTATAACATGGCAAATGGCTTATATGTATCTCTCTTTGCTAGCAAATCTATACAGATTGTATCCTATTCTTGTTATTATAGGCAATCTCTTTTTCGTCAAATGTCATTTTTTGTTCGTCTTTGCGAAATATATGCACGCGTGATAGAATGATGATTGGAAAAATTGATAGGAATTACAAGGGGTGAAGAGATGCCAATACTGCAAACAGAGAATGAATCTCCCTATCCATCCCGCGAAGCTTCCAGAAAGAGCCCGAAAGCGCGTTACTTTTGGTTGTTTTGGCTATTCATGATCGGAGCGGGAGTGGCTGCCGCCTACTATTACAGTAATCATCTGCAGCAGGAGATGATGCTGGGGCTTCAACAGGATACACAGCGAGAAATGGCAGCATTGAAAGCTCAGTACGACAGCCGTTTTGCAGAGCTTTCAGCACAGATGAGTGAGATTGACAGCAAGGTGCAGTCGTTTAATGAGCTGCTTACCTTTACGAAGGATCAGGCCACCGGGGAGACGGACAATAGCAACAAGCTGTATACACAGCTGAATGATGTCAGGCAGCAGCTCTCCAAGCTGGAGAAGAAGCTGGAGCTGTTGAAATGAGATCTATGATTCAGATGACACCCAAGCAAGTCAACCGGTTGTTCCTGCTGGTGCTGGCCCCTTTTATCGGGATCGGGCTGAGCATCTGGCTCTTGAGCGAGCCTCCGCGGCTGCAGCTGGATATTTCGAGCTATACTCCGCAGCAGAGCCTGGAGACGCAGACCGGAAACGTCAGCCGAGGGCTGGAGCTTGCCAGTGCTACAGTCGATCAGACGATTGCTTCTATTGAAAGAACAGGTCAGCTATATCGTCAGACCACCTCTGCCATGAACAGCATCCGGGCCCAGGCGGAGTCTCAGGCTGGATTACCGGAATACATTTATAACCGCCGGATTACGAGCAAGCTGGGGCGTCCCATCGAAACGGTGAATACCGAACGGATCACGCTGGAGCTGTATAAAGTGAATCCGGGCTATTATCAGGGACATGCACTGAAGATCAAGCTGAAGGATCCGAACGCCATGACCATGGTTCTCGGCAACGGCCAGCCGGGCAAAGCCATCACCACCCTGCAGGCGGTACGAAATCATGGAGCGGTGGCCGGCATTAATGCTGGCGGGTATGCGGACGGTAATGGCGGACGCCACCCTTTAAGCACCACCTTCATCAACGGAAGCTATGTTACCGGATTTCAGCCCAGCTTCAAGGATCTTGCCTTTGTCGGCTTGAATGAAGACGGCAAGCTCATCGGCGGGAAGTTCAAGAGCCGGGATGAGCTGGATCGACTGAAGCCGAAATATGGCGCAACCTTTGTGCCTGTCCTTATGAAAAACGGGGTGAAAACGCCAATTCCGGCGAAGTGGAAGACCGATCCTACGCGCGCGCCGCGCACTGTGATTGGCAACTACAAGGATGATCAGCTACTGATTCTCGTCACGGAAGGATATAATGAAACCGGAAATTCAGGTGCAACCCTGCAGGAGCTTCAACGAAAGCTGGAGCAGCTCGGCGTGAAGGACGCTTACAATCTGGATGGAGGAGGCTCCTCCTCCCTCATTCTGAACGGCCGGGTAGTTAACCGACCTTCGGATGGACAGCTTCGCCCGGTACCGACACACTTTCTCTTTTTTAAATAGAACACATGTGGCATGAACTTGCATGCATATTGCCATTTCTTTTTTGGGGCATGCTGGGTATAATAGAGAGTAGCTTAGCAGGAGGTGGCCTTAAATGTCCTTTTCATTAACGTTCTGGATTATCATGCTGGTGTTTGCACTGTATACCGTCGGTATTCTGACCGCCGCATACAATGAAGACAAAACCAATGGCCTGTAAGGCGCGGCTTCCTCATTCGGGGAAGCTTTTTTCATGTCATGGAGCGGTTATTTCAGGCCCTTATATATAAAAAAGCACCGCTTCTGCGGTGCCGTGGCTGCTCTATTAACCGTGCTTCGGAAGCTGGGTCATCTCATTCATGCAGGAAGAGCAGATATAACGATCCTTGAACTCGCTGACTCCATCCATCGAGCCGCAGAATACACATTTCGGGCGGTAGCGCTCCAGAATAATATGGTCACCCTGAACCAGAATTTCGACAGGGTCTCCTTCATTCATCTGATATCTCTTACGCAGAGACTTTGGCAGCACAATTCTCCCCAACTGATCCACTTTACGTACAACACCGGCCGGCTTCATACGATTGAAACACCTCTTTCATTCAACAAATTCTAAGTATACCGACAATATGATCTTATAGACCTAGTATAATAGTTCGATAACATATTGTCGAATCCTGCTAGTTTTTTAATAAAACATAAATTTTTTAGGATTTTCCCTCTGTTGAATGCAAGAAACTGTTTCGGGGCAAGCTCGGCCGAGGCTGCCAGAAGATCTTAGTCTCCTCCCCCGCCGCCAAGCAGCTTGAGAAGGTTGCTCGGAAGCGCAAACTGCTGATTCTGGATGACGATTCGCTGAAGCTCCTGCTCTGCCGCATCATCCGCATCCTTAATCTCCTGGATTTCACGGTGCAGCCGCTCCATCTGAAGATCCAGTGCATTCGCGGCGTCTGCGGCACATTTCAGCTCCTGGGTCAGCCGCTCCGGCACCTCTTTGTTGTATTTATAAAATATTTTGTGCTCCAAGGAAGCCCAAAAATCCATCGCAATCGTACGAATCTGAATTTCTACACAGGCCCGCTGCTCACCATCGGACATATAGACCGGAACATCAACCAGAACATGCAGGCTCTGATAGCCATTAGGCTTCGGGTTCTTGATATAATCCTTGACCTCCAGCACCCGCAGATCACTTTGCCCGCACAGCAGCTCCTGGACACGATAGATGTCGGAAATGAAGGAGCAGGTGATCCGGAGCCCGGCGATATCCTTGATGTGATGCTTGATGCTGTCGAAGGAGAGCTCGTGGTTTTTGCGGAACATTTTGTTCATGATGCTCTCCGGGGTCTTGAGCCTGGACTTGGTATGCTCGATCGGATTGTAGTCATGGAGGGACTGAAATTCCTCCTTCAGCACATCAATTTTCGTCTCCATGTGATCGAGTGCAAATTTATACGTCATTAGAAATCGCGTAATGTCATATTTAAATTTCTTGAATTGGTCGATGGGATACGGTGCATTCATGATACAGCTCTTCCTTCCTTGATCCGTTTGATACTATTATATAAGAAACCGCACCAATACTGAAATGAGACAGGTGCGGTTCTTACTAGAGGCCCTCCCCTCCTCAAATGCTTCAGGCATCATCGTGGAGCAGATCATGGCAATGATACCTCCTCCCGCTAAAGCTCCCAGGACGGCCTCCATTTCATCTGTGAGCTGTTCAAGAAACAAAAATCCTCCCATGGAGGATAAAGAGGCACACAGGAACACAGCGCCCCACATCAACAGGATTTTGCGGCGGGAAAATCCACTTTTGACTAAGCCGTCTGTACTGGATATTCCTTCTGAAATATTGCTTAGGAAAATGGAAACAGCAAGAACGATACTGACTCCATTCCCTGTCAAAAGACTGGCACCGAGCATAATTGATTCCGGAATGGCATCCATCACACTACCTGTGTTTATAGCAAAAGGAAGACCTACTCATGAAAGATGGAGTCGCTACAACACCAATTCGATGAGAGATCTCGCCTTGAGCCTTTTGAATCAGATTTTGTTTTTGTTTATGCTCTGCGCCTGGCTCCATACCGTAAAAGGACCTCTTCCGTGGCCGCAGCCGTTAATCCATCGTGATTGCAAAGCCTACCGGATATGGGGTGGGTGGGATATTGGAGGTGTCGATCACAAGACCATCCTCAGAAAGCTGCCATGCCACACCTCCTTGTCCCAGCACGGCTACGTTTTTAATCACGCTCCGAAAATGCCGTGAATCCAGAGATAAGGATGATATGACCACTTCTCCATGGCTTGGCAGCTTCAAGACATAGGCGTATAACGTCCCTCCCTTGAAGGTAAAGCGGATATCTTTTTCCGTGTAGGGACTGCGATTCCCTTCCGTGTGCATCTCTTCGCCCGACTGTGTGGGGCCCTCCCCATAGATTTTCCAATGAGTAGTATCAAAAATGCCTTCTCCGTTCACCGCCAGCCATTCACCTATAGCGAGCAGAATCGACTCATCCTCCTCCGGGATGGTTCCATCTGCCTTGGGTCCCACATTTAATAACAAGCAGCCGTTCTTGCTTACAATATCGATCAGATCACATACGATGTCTGCGGGGTCCTTATATTGATTGTTCACGCTGTACGACCAGGAGTTACGCGCGACCGAGGTGTCTGTCTGCCAAAGCTGAGGCCGAATATCATTCAGTTGCCCCCGCTCAATGTCAAAGACTGCCGTCCCGTGCATAAAGGCGTCCAGCTTGTAATTGATTGCAACCTCACTTCCCCATTGGGCAGCGCGGTTGTAGTAATACGCAGCAAACTTTTTGAGATACGGCTTGAAGCGGACGTTCATGATCCACCAATCGAACCATACAATTGAGGGCTGATAGAGATCCACAAGCTCACAGGTGCGAAGCAGCCAATCGGTAAGGAAGGCCTCGTCAGGCCCTTCCCCGTGAATGGTCCATTCCGGGTCTCGCGGCTGTGCCGGTCCGTATAAGCCCCGGTAGTTGTCATCCTGTACGTCAGATTGAAACGCCATGCCCCCGTCAAAGAACCACCAGTTCTCGGCCCGATGTGAAGAGACCGCAAAATTCATATCCTTAGCTTCTACAGCGTTCTTCAGTTCCCCGATCACGTCCCGCTGCGGTCCCATCTGCACGGCATTCCATGGCGACAGTTTGCTGTTATACATTTGGAAGCCATCATGATGCTCAGCAACAGGCATTACATATCGTGCTCCCGCTTTGCTGAATAGTGCTGCCCATGCCATGGGGTCAAACTTCTCTGCTTTAAACAGGGGAATGAAATCCTTATATCCGAATTCATGCTGCGGCCCGTAAGTCTGAAGGTGATGATCAAAAATGCTCACCACCTGTTTATTCTCCCGATTCGCACTGTCTTTCAAGTACATTTCCCGAGCATACCATTCATTCCCGTAAGCGGGAACGGAGTATACTCCCCAGTGAATAAAAACACCGAATTTGGCATCCTTGTACCATTGCGGTATGGAATTGCTGCTCAAGGATTCCCAATTGTCCTGAAACGGCCCCTGGTTTATGACCTTATCGATCTGCTGTATGTTTATCATGATCATTCATTCACTCCTTTTGCACATCATAACGTGATAGAGCTTCATAGATAAGGATCAATATCGACCTCCAGTATGCAAATCACGACTTTTTGCGTCATAGCCTGACTGCAACTTTCTAGACTCATTAAAAAACCTGCAGTCCCATAGGACCACAGGCTTCATTTCATGAATATATCCAGCATTTCATTTCTCAGCACTCAACACCCTTTAAACTTTGGAGCCCTCTTCTCTTGAAAAGCCGCCTTGCCCTCCTGTGCATCCTCTGTGGTAAAGCAGAAGGAGAAGAGGCTGTTCTCATATTGCAATCCGGCATCCAGCGGCATGTTCATCGCTGCGCGCAGCGCGAGCTTGGCATGCTGGACCGCAATAGGACTGTGGGCGGCAATGGCTTCAGCCGTTTCATAGACCAGCTTCTGCAACTCCCCTTGCTCTGCAACCTGCTCCACTAAGCCGTAGCTCAAGGCCTCTGCGGCACTTAGCAGCCTGCCTGTCAGCACCATTTCAGCTGCTTTTCCCGGACCCACAATACGAGGAAGCAGCTGTGTGCTCCCGCTGCCTCCAATCCAGCCCAGCTTGATTTCCCCCGCGCCGAACCTGGCACTTAAGGAGGCGTACCGGATGTCTGCATGCAAGGCAAGCTCCAGCCCTCCGCCAATAGCATATCCACGGATCATCGCTATCACTGGCTTGCGAATGCTGCGAACGGCCATGCAATAATCCTCGCGATTGCTCAGCTCCCAGGGACTTCCGTAATCGTCCAGCACCTCAATATCGCTGCCCGCTGAGAAGCTCTTTTCCCCTTCCCCTGTCAGCACGACGACCCTGACGTTCTGGTCCTGATTGATCTCTTGGCAAAGCTCGTTAAGGCGTATCCCCATCGCCCGGGTGACCGTATTCAGCTTCCCGGGTCTGTCTAGAGTAATCGTTCCGATGTGATTGGACAGCTCATATCTGATCCCCGAATGCTCCATCGACCTAGCTCCCGCCAGCGTTTTCTGCTGCGCGTTCAAGACCAAAATCTCTATTAATAGCAGACGTGTCTTCGCCGATTGGAGGCGCGCCCTTGCCATGCTTGAGCAGATGGCCGTTCACTCTTGCGGGGTATCGGGTCGTCTTAAACACAGCACCGCTCGGCCTTACGACCTCCTGAAACATGTCCAGGGCTTGAATACCCTCATGCTGGAGAGCCCGCTCCCAATCCAGCACTTCCGCACACCAATAATCAGCCGGCTCCAGAATATCCAGCCAGTGCTGTGTCGTTCTCGTCTTTAGATGCTCATTCAATCGCTGCTTGATTTCATCCCGTTCATGAAACCAGGAGGTCTGGTCGGTGTATTGCAGCAGATCTGCACGCCCCAACAGCTCACCTAAAGCGATTATCGAGCCCATAGCCAGAGCAAGGTGACCATCCTGTGTTTCGTAAATACCGTACGGTGCGCCTAAATAAGCATGGGCATTGCGGAACTGACTGCGTCCTTGAAGCTCTCTGGGCTCCTTGTTTATATAAGCGCTCAACACTTCAAACTGGAAATCCAGGGCAGCCTCCATCAGGCTGATTTCCACCTGCCCCCCGACACCGGTCTTTTCGCGCTGGTACAACAGTCCGAGCACGGCTTGAACAAACATGGAGCTTGTATGAAGATCAATGGTCGCGAGGCCAAAAGGAACGGGCGGCTGATCTCCGTCTCCATTCAGCCAGGTCAGACCGGACATCGACTGTACGAGCAGATCCTGCCCCGGCTTGTTCTTCCAGGGACCTTCTGTGCCATAGCCGGTAATGCTTCCGTAAATAATACCGGGATTTAATGCCTTCACCGACTCATAATCGAGACCAAGCTTGTGCATCGAGCCGGGACGAAAGTTCTCAATCATGATATCCGCCTGCTGAATCAGTTTCTTTATTTTGGCCAGATCGTCTGGATCCTTGAGGTTAGCGGCATAGCTTTCCTTGTTCCGATTCATGGATTGAAACACCGTGCTCTCACCGTCGACCCGCAGATTCGACAGGGTTAACTGACGGCTGCCATCCCCTGCATTCGGTCTCTCGATCTTAATAACGCGTGCTCCCAAATCTGCTAGGCGCAGCGCAGATACAGGACCTGCAAGATATTGACTGAAATCCAATACAACAATGCCTTCCAGCAGCTTCATCTCATTTCCCCCCTGACTCTTGCATCATTCCCCCTGCTTTGCCGCTGCATTTCATTCAAGGCTTGAATCACGGTGCTTCGGTCTGGCATTGCACTAATCAGTCGATTACGAATCAAATGTCCGGCCTGCTCCTGAAAGTCGATATATCCGGGATATCGAGGCCTCATGGAGCCATGGGTTAAGGTATCCAGCGTATTTTTGAAAAAATCGCCGGACAGCCGGTTCACCTCCGGGTCCAGCCATGCCATCCGGTGGCCCGGCTGACCTCCATGTTGAAAAAATGAAGTCCGCTGAAAATCCGCAGACGCAACCATGTCAGCAAATTTTGCCGCAAGCTCGGCATACTGACATTGTGAAGAGATGGCAAGCCCTACGCCGCCGATCATACTGCCGCAAGGGTTGCTGCGATCCGATGGAATATTTCCGAAGCTCGTCACAAATGGCCTGAAGCCTGCCCTTGCATAGTTGGAGTAGCCGTAAATGAGCGGAATGTAGGCGATCTCTTCACTGCTCCCCATTCGGTCCAGCATCTGGATGGGATCCTGATAGAGAGACTCTTGGTGTACATAAGGCATCCAGCTTTCCATGAGCTCCAGTGCCTGTATGCCAACCTCTAATGGAAGATCCAGCCCCTCACTCCAGTACGCCCGGTTTGACAGCTGGGCACACAATGTGAAAAAGGTGGAGTAGGCATGTACCGGCACAAGCGGCAGACCGATCTGCTGCCCCTTCGGCAGCGTCCTGGCCAGGGTGAGAACATCCTCCCAGCTACGAGCCGGCTCCAGTCCTGCCTTATCCAGCAGGTCCTGGCGGTAAGCGCTCACTTGAGCTGCTGCATCTACAGGCAGCGCCCATTGCTTTCCTTCATACGTATAGCTGGCATAGCTTTGACCCGTGGAGTGAAGCTCCTGATCCTGCAGAAACGAGGCTTCCATGAGATCATTCAAGGGCAGCAGGAGCTCTTTGTCCACAGCCGTCCCGATATGGGGATGATCAATCATGATGAGATCATAGGTTTCTGCCAGCAGCTCCAGCGGATAAAGCTCAAAGTCCGCCAGAGAACGGGCGTCCCATTGTATTTCAACGTCAGGCTCCAGCTTGCGGAATGCTTCGGAGGCGGCCAGCAGCGGGTTTAGGCCTCGCTCGTGAGACCAGGTCATTCCTTTTAATTGCATATCAGCACCTTCTCTTTACTCAAATATTACGATGATGGTCAGCTGTATTCAGAGAACACGCTTGAGATTCGATCCAAGTATTATGCTCTCCAATCCGTGGAGCCCCTTTGGCGTATTGGAGGCGATACCCATTGAATCGAATAGGACACGCTAATGCGATCATGTCGATGTCAGGATCTCTCTTTATGTTTTGCGTCATCTGAAGCTTGTGAAATACGTCTTGGCTCCGCAGCTGCTCCCAGTTCAGCAGCTTCTCACAGGCAATGCCATGCTTTATGAAGATATCCACCCAGTAGTCTGCAGGCTGTGTCAACAGCCGCTCTTGCATGAAGATGACCGCTTCATCTCCGCTCATCGAGGATGCCAGCTCCACATCAAGTGCAGCCGCGAGCACCTCTAAAGGCATATCTTTTAGAGCGATATATTCCGTTGCTGTTGGATACAGCCCTTTGACAGTCCGCCTGAATTGAATCCGCCCCGAGGATGCATGAGCATGGGCGGCTGGCATCCACAGCTCATCCCATACCTCCTGCATCACATCCAGCGTAGACTCCAGCATATTGACCTCCACCAGCGCACCCTTACCTTGAGCAGATCGTCTTACTAGAGCCGCCAGAATGCCCTGAACCAGATGTGCACCGCTTATCATATCTGCTATTGCCAAGCCAAACGGGATTGGCCGCCGCCGGTGATTGCCGCCATGCAGCCACGGAAGTCCGGTCAGCGCCTGCAGCAGCAAATCCTGTCCGGGTCTGCTCCGCAGAGGTGTTTCTTTTCCGTATCCACTAATGGAGCCGTAAATGAGCCGCGGGTTGATCTGCTTGGCCTCTTCATACCCGAACCCCAGCTTTTCAATGACACCTGGTCGAAAGTTCTGGATCATGATGTCCGCATGCTGCAATAGCTTGCGCACCTTGATCTTGCCTGCTTCCGACTTCAAGTCCACCGCGTAGCTCTCCTTATTTCGATTAATGGAATGAAACAGCGTGCTGTCACCGTCCAGCTCTAGGTTGGATATGTACAGCCTTCTGCATAGATCTCCGCCGTCCGTGCGTTCAATCTTAATGACTCTCGCGCCTAAATCAGCTAATCGCAGCCCGGCGTATGGACCCGAAAGAAATTGACTGAAATCCAGCACAAGCAAGCCTTCTAACGGTCTTGGCATCATGACACTTCACTCTCGCTTCATGGTATTCTGCGGTGACGCAGCTAAATCAGCTTGAATTCCTCTTCAATGGCTGCATTATCCTCACCGGCCCGGAGAATGCCGCGGCGACTGTTCAGGTGAGTGCTGTCGATCTTTATCGGGCAGTGTGGAGTTACAAATAAGCCCTGATCCTCCACCTCAATCTGCTGCAGATGCTGCAGAGCCCGAAACCCTTCATGTTGAAGAAGATCCTGAGTAGTCTGCACCTCAGCACACCAGTACCCGCCAGCTTCCAAATCCTTCTCCCAGGCCGAAGCAGGCCTGCTCTTGAGATGCTCCGTCAGATTAAGCTTGATTTCGTCCCGATGAACAAACCAGCTCGCAGGATCTTTATATTTCGCTAATGCATCGCAGTGCAGCAGCTTTCCCAGCTCTAATACAGAGCCCATGGCCAGCGCCAAATATCCGTCACTCGTCTCATACACTCCGTAAGGCGCTGCAAGGTAAGCATGCGCATTGCTGACAGCACTTCTTTGCGGCTGCAGTCCGCCATCATTCAAGTGCGTAGTCAGCACCTCGAACTGAACATCAATCGCAGATTCCAGCAGGCTAACCTCAACGAGCATCCCAGAGCGGGTATGGGCACGATGTACAAGCGCAGCCAGAATCCCCTGCACGAGATTAGCGCTTGCAAACATTTCTACCGTGGACAGCGGAAAGGGAATTGGTGGATCATCTGCATTCCCGTTGAGCCAAGGCATACCGGTCAAGGCCTGAATAAAAAGGTCATCATAGGCCTTGGTGTCTTCCACGTCCCGGCCACCGCAGCTCGTAATCATAGCGTGAATGAGCTGGGGATGATTAAAGCGCCACTTCTCCCTGGAAGCCCCTCCGAAAGGTAACGCCTGAAGAGAAGGACCGTCTAAATAAATATCAGCTGCAGCAATTAGCTGGTTCAGCTTGCGGGTATCCTGGTCACAGGCAGCATTGTACAGAAAGCGTTCCTTGTTACGATACAAGCTGATCAGAGGCAGTGAGCCTTCCTCTGCCTGCTCAATCCGGATGACACGGGCTCCAAGATCCGCGAGTCTTACGCCGGCAAAGGGTCCAGCGAGCCCCATACTATGCTCCACAACGAGTATCCCTTCTAAAGGAAGCAATGGATCCCTCCTTAGCGATAATGCGGTCGTATTTTGTTGATCATGCTATGTTACCCGCAGCTATTCTAGTTCCCAGAGCTCCGGGTTATATCGATAATAGCTATGTCCGTATTCTTCACGCAGCGTATTGCTCTCCTGGAGATGCTTGAGACATTGACGCTTTGCTTCTGCCTGATCACCGATCAGCAGCAGATATTCATTGCTGGCTAATTCCACGCCGCCTTGCTTCAGCGTAAGTGTAATCGTGAACTGGCCTGCAGCATTTGCATGGACCTTCCAGTCAATCTCGCCGAATCGGGCGGAGCTGTTGGAAGCCACGGAAGCGTGTAGAATCCCACTTTTGACAACCTCGCCTCCAGCATCTGCTAACGTCCATTCCAGCACCGCATCATGATAAGCCTCATGATAATCATTAACGATCCACAGCTCGCCTTGGAAGGCTTCGCCCGGATTCCATCTTCTCTTAGTGAAGGCCAAGCTTGGAAGAAGCGGCTGGTAGCTTCTCTTTACATAATCAAAGCTAATCTTCTTCTGACCGTAATAGTCAATCAGGCCCCACTTGATGTCTGGCCAGTGTGTAATGAAGTGACAAAGAGATACCCCGCTCATCCGCGGCTTCCGTCGACGGTACAGCTCAAGCGCAAATTGCAAAATCGTTCCGTGCGCAACCTGAGTCGATTCTACAAACTGCTCCAGAGAATCCATTCTTTTGTCTCCGAACACCTCGATATTCAGTCCTTGAAGGATATGAATATCTGCCCAATGATAGCCCCAGCTGGGTCCCATCGGCCATAGCTCATTTTCCGGAATGAATTTTTTGAGACTCTCGATCGATGGGGCCGATGCAGCCGTTAATTCAGGAATGATGGAGCAATCCAGAGCCGGATAATATTCCTCCATAAAACTGTGGCCGCCGCCGTAGTAATGGTCATTCGCATGCTGTGACTCTTTAGGCTTGAAGCCCATGCTCTGGCCGAACTCATTGCTGAGCGGGGATGCCAGTCCGTAAGGCGTCGATGTGTAATCTCCAATGGCTGCCCCAATTGCCTCCATCAGCTCTTTGTTACCACTTTCGATGTGAGCGTCTGTGAAGAACACCTCTTCTCCGCCCATCCAAAAAATATTTGAAGGATGATTGCGCCGCAGCTTCACAATCTCAATACATTCCTTCTCTACAGATTCTACAAATGCGGGATCATTGGAAAACGCTTGTGTAGAGAACGTAAAGTTCGTCCATACGGTAATACCGAGCTCGTCGCACAGCTTATAGAAGGTCGGAATCTCTGGCGGGTGCCAGCCGAAAATTCGCAGATTGTTTATGTTAGCTTCCTTCACCTGAGTCAGAAGATGCTCATATTTGCTCGTGCTGTTTCGGCCGTAGAAAAAGGACGGCTGTCCACCCCAGCATGCAGAGCGCAGAAACTGACGTTTTCCATTAATTACAAAGGTCCATGGGTATTCACATTCCTCATCCGTGAAGCCCGGGTTCTTCTCCATTTCAAGGGTCCGAATCCCGATTACATCCTCTACCCGATCCAGCACCGTGCCGTTACTCAGCACCTTCATTTCCAGATGATACAGATTCGGCGTTCCCATGTCCCAAGGCCACCACAGCTTCGCGTCTGAAACGTCCACAACGGCATTGGCCATCTGAGTGCCGGCGGGAACCTCTACCTCCACCGTCTGAGTGATGGTGTCTGAATCAAAGTTGTGGCCTTTCATTGCAACCTCGATCTGAACCGTTTGAGACTCTGCCGTCATATTGTCCAGTTCAATCTGCAAATGAACAGCAGCGCCTCCTTCTTTCAGCTCCGACTCACTGCGATAGTTCACGATGCGTACATGGTCTGTTGCAATCAGGCGTACCGGACGCCAGATCCCGAAGGGCACCAGGCCCGTAAAATAATCACCGGAGAAATTCACTTTCTTGCCGCCCACGTTGCGGAAATTCTTAGGAGGCGGGTCCAGCTTGACAGCGAGCTGATTCGAGCCGCCCGACCAATGATCAAAATTCAGAAACTCACTGACCTCGAAAGAAAATGGGGAGAACATACCCTCATGACTTCCCAGCAGCTGACCATTCAGCCACACGGTGCAGCTATAATCAACGCCTTCGAACTCCAGGTGAATCTTCTTCCCCTTCATTTCCGGAGAAACGTTGAAGCTGCGAATATACCACCATTCATATTCCTGTACCCATTTCGCTTTATGCATATTGCGCCCATAATAGGGATCTTCCAATTCACCTGCACGCTGAAGATCGGTATACACATCCCCAGGAACGCTCGCATAATTCCAGCTGAAGATGACGCCTTGACGTTCCGCAGGCAGGATATGAAATCCTTCCCGCTCTCCTTCACCAACTCTCATTTTTTCCATTTGCCACAGCTTGCCGCTTAAATCCTTTACGATTCGAGACATCTTCCGACCTCCACTATGATATAATTTAAAAATCAAAACTAATAACCATAAAAAAACAAAATAATATTCTTTTCGGAATACTGTTCCATTTTTAAATGATTATACTGCTGAACCTAGTGGTCGTCAATGCTGTTTTTGTGCATTGACGTTGGTCCCAAAATAATAAATCGTTCAAGGGAGAAATTCGGGGTCAAAGGCGACCGCTACCGCTGGTCCGGAATCTTTTCGTCCTCTCCGCTGCTTAATGCATATCCATCCCCCAAAACATAGGTAACACAAAGAAACCGCCCTTTGATAGAATGGAAGTGTCTAGCAACCATCTAAAAAAGAGCGGTTTCATTTGTACATTCAATACTCCATGGATCAATTTTATCTGCCCATGATGCTGGGATCACCTCCCTGACTCCACCATGTCTTTATTTTTTGCTTCCTACCTCACTCAAGTGAGCTGCCTCGTTAAACAACTGCCGAAACTGTACTGATCGGCACTAAAACTCTACCATTTACATTCTTGGGAGCAACATCAGTTGCAACGTTCTGCCCGATTACCAAGATATCTTTCCTGAACCATAAGCATAGACTCCACCGAAGATTAGAGAAATTCCTAAAACAGCAGATGACACAGACAATAGCATCTTTTTCTTCACTACAAAATCCTCCTTTAGAAATCGACTTACTGTTTATTGATTTCAAGAAAATAACCGTCCCCACTATAAGCATAGCGACTTCTTTCCTTCACCGCTTACTTTGGTCAGTTGATTCATACGTGTATTGTCCGGCTTCGCCATTGTTCTTTTACTAAAAACGTCATCCCGTTCTAAGCAGCTACTAAAAAAAGCACCCCCAACCACCGTTGGAGATGCTTCCTTCCTTTACTCCATACCCGGAAAATCCAGCTGCCGCAGGGCCTCGAAGGCGACAATGGCTGCGGAGTTGGACAGATTCAGAGAACGGACCTTGTCTGTCATGGGCATGCGGATCAAATGCTCCCGGTTAGCTGCCAGCAGCTCCTCCGGCAATCCCTTGGTTTCTTTCCCGAACACTAGAAAGTCACCGTCCTGAAACTGAACGTCGGTATAGCGCTTCTTCGCCTTGGTGGTCGAGAAGAAATATCGGCCATCCGGATATTTCTCCTGCAGCTCCGCAAAGGAATCATGGTACTCCAGATTGACGGCATACCAGTAATCCAGTCCGGCCCGCTTCAGTGTTCTGTCGTCCGTATTAAATCCCAGCGGACGCACCAGATGCAGATGAATCCCGGTTGCCGCGCAGGTTCTTGCGATATTTCCTGTGTTAGCCGGAATCTCCGGCTCCACGAGTACGATGTGTAATGCCATATGTGCTGTCTAACCACCTTATCGTCTATTTTTGTTTATTATAACGCATTCTGTCATGAAAAAAGAGCCTCCTGCTGCCATTAGCAGAGAAGGCTCTTCTCTTTCATGAATGCGCCAGCCGAGCGGCTTGAACGGCTCCCGGCATGCTTAAGCAATCTGCCAGGAACTTATTGGTTCTTGGCTTTGAAGTCATGCATGAATTCCACCAGCGCCTTGCAGCTCTCGTAAGGAACCGCATTGTAAATGGATGCGCGCATCCCGCCCACGCTCCGATGTCCTTTCAGACCGATAAAGCCTTCCTGCTCAGACGCTTTGGCAAAAGCCTTCTCCAGCTCCTCTGAGCCCAGGCGGAAGGTTACGTTCATGTCCGAACGACTGCCTGCTGCTACGCAGCCACGATAGAAGCCTTCGCTGCTGTCAATGGCATTGTAGATCAGCGCAGCCTTTTTCCGGTTCATGGCCTCTACACCTTGCAGACCGCCGTGCTCTTCAATCCACTTCAGCACTTCGTTAATCATATAAATGCCAAAGGAAGGCGGTGTATTGTATAGAGAGTTATTGCCGGAATGAGTATCATAGCGGAGCATCGTCGGCAGATGGCTCGGTGAGCTCTCAATGATCTCTTCGCGAACCAGCAAGACGGTTACGCCGGAAGGACCAAGATTCTTCTGAGCCCCCGCATATACCATACTGAACGCATTGAGATCGAAAGGACGGCTTAAAATATCACTCGACATATCGCAAATCAGCGGCACCGAACCGGTGTCTGGAAATTGCTTGAACTGGGTGCCCTCAATCGTTTCATTCGAGGTCATATGCAAGTAAGCCGGCTGTTCCGACAGCTGAAGCTCGGACAGCTCCGGCACTCTCATATACTGTTCCTGCTCGGTCGAAGCTGCGATGTGAACCTGTCCAAGAAGCTTCGCTTCCTTAATCGCCTTATTCGCCCAGCTGCCGGTCTTCACGTAGTTAGCCTGCTTGCCCTCTTGCGCGAAATTCATAGGAATCATGGCAAATTGCGTACTCGCTCCGCCTTGTACAAATAGCACCTTATAACCCGAAGGGTTCCCGAGCAAGCCCAGCAGCCTGTTCTGCGCTTCATTGTGTACGGATTCATAAATGTCACTGCGATGGGACATTTCCATAATAGACATGCCGCTTTCCCGGAAATCCACAAACTCTGCCTGGGCACGCTCCAGCACTTCCAAAGGCAGCGCTGCCGGTCCGGCGTTAAAATTATATGCTCTCTTGCTCACTCCACTCTCCACCCTTTCGTATGTACGCTCATTTCATGTTATCGAATATCATAGCAATAACCCGGAGGGGTCTGCAAGTGCTTTTTTTCTCTATTTAAAGACGCCATTCATAAGTAACGAGAAAACGCAGGAGGATGTACCTCCTGCGTCTCGTATTAACAATTATTACAGATCGTAGTAGAGCGAATACTCATGTGGATGTACCCGAATGGATACTGATTTCGCTTCGCCGCGCTTCAGGGAGATGAAGTTCTCCAGGAATCCCTTCGTGAACACGCCGCCCTCGGTCAAGAACTCATGATCCGCTTCCAGAGCGTCCAGCGCCTCATCCAGGGTGCCAGGCACACTGCGGATTTCCTTCTTCTCCGCATCCGACAGCTCGTAGATGTTCTTGTCGAATGGACCGTAGCCCAGCTCTTGCGGGTTAATCTTGCGCTTGATGCCATCAAGGCCAGCCATCAGCATCGCGGAGAAGGCCAGGTAAGGGTTGGCTGTGGAATCCGGTGTACGGAACTCAATACGGCAGCCTTTCGGTGTTACTGCAGCTACAGGAATACGTACGGCTGCAGAACGGTTACCTTTGGAGTATACCAGGTTTACTGGAGCTTCATAGCCAGGTACCAGACGCTTGAACGAGTTCGTGCTCGGGTTCGTCAGAGCGATCAGGGCCGGTGCATGGTACAAAATGCCGCCGATGTAATGCAGTGCAGTTTCACTCAGGTTAGCGTAGCCGCCTTTTTCATAGAAGAGTGGAGTATCACCATCAAAAATGGACTGATGCACGTGCATTCCGCTGCCGTTATCGCCAAAGAGCGGCTTCGGCATAAAGGTTGCTGTCTTGCCATACTGGCGAGCTGTGTTGTGTACAATGTATTTATAAACCAGCAGGTTGTCAGCCGTTTTCTTCAATGTATCGAAACGGAAGTTGATTTCCGCTTGACCTGCAGTAGCTACCTCGTGATGGTGACGCTCTACACTCAGGCCCGCTTCATCCAGCAAACGGCACATTTCACTGCGGATATCCTGCTGTGTATCTACAGGAGCTACCGGAACGTACCCGCCCTTCACTCTTACCTTGAAGCCGAGGTTGCCGCCTTCTTCCTTGCGGTTTGTGTTCCAAGCTGCTTCTTCGGATTCTACGTAGTAGCTGGAGCTGTTCATGCCGCTTTCGTAGCGAACATCATCAAACAGGAAGAACTCCGATTCCGGTGCGAAAAATGCCGCTGTGCCTACGCCGCTGTCCTGCAGGTACTGCTCGGCACGTGCAGCGATGCAGCGAGGGTCACGCTCATAGGATTCACCGTCTGGTGTGTGAATGTTGCTCATAATATTCAATGTAGGATGTGCAGTGAACGGGTCCACATAGCAGGACTCCGGATCTGGCATCATCACCATATCGGATTCTTCAATTCCACGGAAGCCCGGGATCGACGAACCGTCAAACGCTACGCCGTTCACGAAGGTTTCACTGTCTACCGCGGATGCCGGCAGGGTAATATGGTGTACCCGACCCGACAGGTCAACAAAACGGAAATCCACCCATTCAATGTTATTCTCTTCAATTGTCTTTAACACGTTCTCTACCGACATGTCTCTTCCTCCTAATACCCGAACATTAAGCGAATAAACCTCTGTGAATGTTCATGATTTTCGATTTCTTTTCAGTTATTATATTCTGTCTAGAAGCAAGTCGTCAATACTCATGTAAGGTATTTTTCTTCATTTGTGTTATATAACATAACATTTAGACTTTTATCCTCCTTCGACACGAAAAGACGTCTTTCGCAGGGAAAGACGTCTCGTTAAAGCGATGAGAAGCATCGTTATCTCTTGCTGTTCAGGCGTGACTCAGAGACCTCCAGAACCTCTTACACTCTCGCAAAATCTGCAGCGGGCGCCTTTGCGGTATTAAATGATTTACCCATCAACGGAGCCAGCTGCTCCAGCTCCTTCAAGAGAACTGCAAACTGATCCGGGAACAGCGACTGAACTCCGTCTCCCGTCATGGAGTTATCCGGGTCGGTGTGCATTTCCACAATCAGTCCGTCTGCCCCTGCTGCTACGGAAGCCTTTGACATGGGAGCAACCAGCTCACGGCGGCCCGTGCCATGGCTCGGGTCAGAAATGACTGGAAGATGGCTGAGCGATTGCAGCACTGGAATGGCAGACAAATCCAGGGTGTTGCGGGTGTAAGTTTCGAACGTTCGGATTCCGCGCTCACACAGCATAACATTCTGATTTCCGCCAGCCAGAATGTATTCCGCCGCATTCAAGAATTCATCATAGGTCGCACTGAAGCCCCGTTTCAATAGCACTGGCTTGCCGCAGCTGCCCAGCTTGCGCAGCAGATCGAAGTTCTGCATATTACGCGTCCCTACCTGTAATATATCAGCGTATTCAGCGCAAATGTCTACATACTCCGGAGTCATTACCTCGGTAATGGTCAACAGCCCGTGCTTCTTCCCGGCCTCTGCCATCATAATCAGGCCTTCCACCCCGATGCCCTGGAAGCTGTACGGCCCGGTACGCGGCTTGAACGCACCGCCGCGAAGCACCTGAGCACCCGCCGCCTTGACCAGCTTCGCAATGTCGTCAATCTGCTCCGCCGATTCTACCGCACAGGGCCCGCCCATGACGACCAGATTTCCGCCGCCGATCTTGACGCCCTTCATTTCAATCACCGTATCCTCAGGATGGAAGTCACGGCTGGCCAGCTTGTAAGACTTCGTAATCTTCACCACGTTCTCGACGCCCTTCATCTGCCGTAAATGCTCCGCGAGCTTGGGGTTAACGCTTCCGATCAGTCCAATGACGATGCGGTCGGTACCTCTGGAAATATGAGCCTGAAGGCCTTCCTTCTCAATTTCGGCTACGATATGCTGAAGCTGCTCCTCTGGCACTTGGCCCGATGTGATGACAATCATGTGAGATCCCTCTTTCATATAATGGATTCTGCAACAGCCTTCCGGATGCCCGGTGCCTGTTCTGCAGGATTACGCTTTATCGCTTGTTCGCTTTTATGCTTGTGTGCTTTTAAGCTTTTATGCTTTTAATGACTAAAGTAAATATACAAGATTACAGCTTTACCGTCAAGCCCAAGCTTACACTTCACGGAAAAGCCGTATTGGTAATTAGGTTAGTCGCTTTTGTCGGATTGTCTTCTGGGTTTTGGGAATGAGCGGAATCAGGATGGAAATATTCGTGCCTGCCCCCGGACGGCTATACAGCGTTACACCATATGGAGCGCCATAGTGAAGCCGAATACGCTGATCCACATTACGAATGCCATAACCGGCGTTCTCCAGCTGATCTACAGACAGCGGCCCGCTGAGCGTCCTCGGCGGAAAGCCAACTCCGTCATCAATGATGTTGAATTGGAGACCCTCTTTACGCACTTCCCCGCAGATGCGGATATAAATCCGATCCCCTGTCCAGGCATGCTCCAGAACATTCTCGATAAATGGCTGCAGGATCAGCTTGACCGTTTCATACCGCACCACCTCGGGAGCGAAGCAATATTGTACCTCCAGTCTCTCTCCATACTTGATTCGCTGGATATCAATATAAGCCTGAACCTGCTCCAGCTCATGCTGCACAGGAATCATGTTTCGACCCTCATTAAGCGACAAGCGGTAAAACTTCGCCAAATCCAGCACCATTCGCTGCAGCTTGTCCAGTTCACCGAATTTGGCAAGACGGCTGATGGAAGACAAGGTATTGTATAGGAAGTGAGGATTAATCTGGGCATGAAGGGAGTCCAGCTCCGCCTGCTTTTTTTGAAGATCAGAAAAATACACCTCCTGAATGAGTCGGCCAACATTCGCTCCCATCTCGTTCAGCGCATGAGCGATCTTCGAAAATTCATCATTTCCCTGGAAATGAATTCGCTTGTGAAACTCTCCTTGCTGAAATGAATCCACGACCTTCACAATTTTATACACTCTTCTGCTAAAGTAACGGGAAAGTCCGGTGCCTAACACTAAGATAATGAGGATACAGCCCAATCCAATCAATAAAGTGAGATTTCGGACCTTGATCGTATTTTGGTCCAGCAGGTTCTCCGGAACGATGGCGACCAGCTCCATGTTAAGACCCTGAAGCTTCTCTCGGATTACCAGATCTCCCTGCTTCCCTTCCGGACCTTGGATTTGAGCCTCTGTATGCGAAGACAGAGATGCGTCATCTTCTGCTATGCTTCCTGCTCCGGATGAAATCATAACCCCTTGCCTGGAATCGTAAATATAGATGGTAGTACCGTCTCCGATTTTTTTAAAATCAACACTGTCAAACAAATCCTTGAGCGAAACGCTGATTCGCATAAACCCGATCTCATCATGCGGATACTGCATGCTTCCAATGTCTACAAGACGGCGCAGCAATGAAATTCTTCCGTACTGTGCATCGTCCTCGATCTGCTTCCATTGCATTGTGGTTCCATACACTTCATCCCGGGGATAGGAACGATACCACTCCTTCTCTACAAGCCGGGGGTATTGATACACATCGTAAAGTCTGGATTTGGTCGAAAGCGGATCGGTACCTTCATAAATATTGTAGGTTTCCCGGAATACCTCATTCTTCAGGTATATAGACAGCCATAGGCGTCTGTTTGCCGTTTCGACAGCCGTCTGGAATTTGGGGAATAGAATATTCTGGGTCGCATCATAACTCTCCCAGCCTTCCCGGTTTGCTCGCAGCGCCCGAGCAAGCCTCTCGTCAAAATAGAGCATATCCGAGATCCGCTTCGTATCCTCCAGCTTGAAGGCGATGTTGCTTTTCATCTGGGAGAGCGTACCCTGAATCGTGCTCCCCGTCTGCTGCCGAATCGACTCTACGTAAATATCATTCACGAGCTTTCCGATGAGCAGCACCGGAACCATCAGCAGCACACAGTAGGACAGCATCAGCTTGATCCCGAAAGGAAGACGCAATCTGCTCATGAATGCTGTCTCCGGTAGTCCAGCGGCGTCATCCCGAAGGTCTCCTTAAACTGCCGGCTGAAGTATGGCAAATATTGATACCCGCATTGGGCCGCGACCTCATAAATTTTCAGCTTCGTCCCAGTAAGCAGACTCTTCGCGTGATCCATACGCAGTCCGATGACATAGTCACTGAAGTTGTGCCCGGTCTCCTCTTTAAACAATACGCCCAGGTAATTCGGGGAGAAGGAGAAGCGGTTCGCCACATCCCGCAGAGTAATGCTCTCATGCAGCCGTTGCCGGACGTCGTCAACCATTTCCTGCACGAGCCGGCCGTTCTTGGAGCTTTTGCGGTTATGCAGCTGCTCTGAGATTTCAAACACCTTTCGGCGCAGCCAGCTGAAAATATCGTCAATGGTTTCAAATTGCAGCAGCACGTCCAGCTTGGCAAGCTCTAGCCCCAGCATCTGAAACAGATCTTCCTGCATCGTATGCAAATGATCATTAAGCTTCATGAGGATATACAGCGATAAGTTACGAACCGTAAACCGTGAGCGAATGCCGGATACGAGCACAGCCATCTGCTCCAGCTCATCATGAATAGACACCAGGTTATAGCTCGTCATAGCCTGCATCAGCGCGTCCAAACGAAGATCCAGCGTTGCTGCATGCTGCATTTCTTCTCGCGGGATATCGGTGAAATTAATCCACTGTCCCTTCCCCCGGAACATCTTGTATTCCAGAGCGGTCACCGCCTGCTCATAGGAGGCATGAAGCTCCTGCAGATGATGGGCAGGCTCTCCCGTTCCGATAGTTAGAGTAAAGGGGAACTCCTCTGCCAACTGCTCTCTGATGAAATCAAAATCCTCTGCAGAAGCTTCTGCCGGCAAGAGCACGGCCGTTCGGTGAGGCTGCATGGTGCAAATATACTCCAGGCCTTTTCGCAGGAGAAGCTGCTGCAAGCGCAGATGCACATCCTCAATCAGCCGCAGCCGCTCCTCCTTCTCTATGTGATTCAGCAGCAGTGCAGCATCGTCGAGTTCAAACAGGCCCGCACGCACCGGCCAGGCAATACGCTGAAATCGATACTGCGGATTCATAGCTTCCCGCGGAACCCGGTGTAGAGGCTGCTGCAGCAGCTGAAGCAAGTACTGGTGCTTGACCACAGGAATCGCTTTCTGATAAGCCGTCTCGGTCTCCTGTCGTCTGCGCAGATGATCCAGCTTCAAGCGAACCTTGCCCAGCGCCTCTATCAACTCACTGTCGTCCATCGGCTTCAGCACGTAGCTGCAGGCCTGTAGTGCCATGGCCTGCTTCACATAGCTGAAATCCTGGTAACCACTTACAAATATGATTTGCAGCTGCTCCTGCAGCTCCAGAGCCTTCTGAGCCAGCTCCAGGCCGGACATATTCGGCATCCGGATATCGGATACGAGCACATCAATCTTCTCGCGCTCCAGCACCTCGCAGGCTGCAAAGCCATTATTGACACCCGCTACCACAGTCATACCGAGGCTTTCCCACGGGATAAACTGCTTCATGCCCTCCAAATCCAGAATTTCATCATCGGCCAGCAACACTTTATACATGAAATGCAATGCCTCCCTATGAAAAAACCCAAAGGTATACTGCGCAGCGCAGTATACCTGTCCATGGGTTTACGTGTATATCCAGGGCACTTTGTGTTTCCAAGTGTACCTGTATCTATTTGCCCTGCATTTTTTGAATATTTTCCTGCCACTTCTTGGTCTTGTATTCCAGCAGCTTGTTGTAGCCCGCGGACTGTGCATCGGCCTCGGCCTTATCCAGCACCGCATTGACTTCCGCATCATCTTTAGCATACAACGCTTTCGCTCTTGACTCCAGGAAAATGTCCTCTACGCGCTGACGGATAATGCCTTCCTCGCTGTCTGGCATCGGATCGAGGTTTATGAACGGTGTGCCGTCTCCTTGCGTTTTCCAAGTAATCTCATACTGCCAGTGAGTCGCCCAGTTGCGCTGCTCGATTGGCAGGGTGCTTTCATATTTCGCTTTAGCCTGGTCCACATATACCGTATTACCGTTCCAGATCAAGTTGATGGTCGCATTCTGCAGCTTGACGAGCCCTTCAGCGTCCGTCACGTACTTGTCAGTAAATTTCGGAGTCTGGTCTGCCTCTACACCATCCCAGTATCCTCCCTCGGGTCCCCACATCATGGTGCGCTGGCCCTCAGGTCCGGTATACCAGTCCAGGAAGGCAAAGATCGCTTCCGGGTCCTTCGCTGCTTTCGTGATGACACTGACATTCCAGCCCAGCTGAGTGTACGTACCTGCCAGTACCTTCTTCGGATCCAGCCCCGGCTTGTGAATCGGCCAGATCATGAAATAGCCTGCATCCGGGTCACTCTTCGTCAATTCAATATGTCCCAGCTGACCGAGCTCTGTCGGGCTTGCAGAGGCCAGGACGGCAACGCGTCCGGAAACGACCTTTTCCTTCACCTGGTCTGCAGTCTGAGTCATAGCGTCCTGAGACATCAGCTTCTCACGGAACAGCTTAGCCGAATACTGCATGGACTCCCGGTAAATCGGATCCGTGAAGATGGAGGTCAGTTGATCGCCATTGGGTACACCGCGAATGCCAACCCAGGTATTCAGCACATTTTCGCCAAAAGCCGTGTACAGCACGTTCAAGCCCTGACCGTCCTTCGCCAAATGCGGCTCAAACGGCACGATATTCGGATAATTCTCTTTGACCTGTTTCAGATAATTGTACAGATCCTCCGTCGTTTCCAGCTTCGGAGAGCCGAGCTCTTCATAAATTTTCTTATTGACGACATAGCCGGCATTGCCGTTTGGCTGGCTTGTGTACCAGTTCGGGAACTGATACAGCTTGCCGTCTTCGGAACGAAGCAGATTCAGCCCGGATTCTCCCAGCCATTCCTTCAGATTCGGATATTTATCCAAATAATCATCGAACGGGACGAGCATGCCTGCCTGGCGAAGCTTCTCGACATCCGGTCCCCGCTCCATCCACATCACATCCGGCAAGGATGCGGAAGCAATCATCGTATTCAGCTTCTGGGATGCGTTGCCTCCGCTATGAATGGGAGTTATGTTTACCTTCATGTTTTCCTTGACCCACTTGCTGGAATCATCGGCTCCCCATGTAGGCATTGTGTACCAGTCATAGTTGCCGTAGAAGGAAAATTCCAACGGATTTTGACCAAGCACATGAGCACTGGAGGAGCTGCCTTCACTCGGTTTGTTGTTTCCGGAATCTGCCGGGGGATCCGAGGCTGTCGTGCCTGAGCCTCCGGTACAGCCTGTCAGCAGCACGGCTCCAGTCAGCAGCAGCGTCATCGAGGATTTCCAAGCCTTTTTCATAAACATGTTATATTCCCCTTTCGTTGTATCTGTGTGACGATATGTGCAGGCTGTTTCCAGCCCTTGACACTGTTCCAATAGACGGCAGGTGCTACTCCTTCAAGGAGCCCACCAGCACGCCTTTGACAAAATATTTTTGCACAAACGGATAGACCATAATAATCGGCAGCGTAGCAATCATCATCGTAGCCATGGAAAGCGACTTGGAGGAGACCGTCTGCATCCTGGCCATCTGGCCCTGAGCAGCCGAATCCATATTCGCCATCTGATCCGAGACGATATTGGTGTTCAGAATTTGCTTCAGCATCGTTTGAATCGGGAGCAGGTTTTCATTATTGATATAAATACTCGGCAGAAACCAGTCATTCCAGTGTCCTACCGCCGTAAACAGAGACAGAGTTGCGATGACGGGACCAGATAATGGGAGAATAATTCGAAAAAAAGTGCCCCAGTTACCGCAGCCGTCAATTTTTGCCGATTCCTCCAGCCCTCCCGGTAAACCTTGAAAAAAAGTACGGAAGATAATCATATTCCACACGCTGATCAGACCTGGAATAATAAACACCCAGAAGGAATCCATCAGCCCCACTCCCCGGACTAGCAGGAAGCTTGGAATAAGGCCGCCGCTGAAATACATGGTGATGATACACATAATCATGTAGAACTTGCGGCCGATCAGCTCGCGCTTGGTCATTCCATAGGCGAACAAAGCGGTGGCGATAATCGAGAGAACGGTTCCGATCACCGTGCGCAGCACAGAAATCATAAAGCCGTTCAGCAGGCGGTCGTCATTGAGGACGACATGATAGTTCTCCAGCGTGAATTCCCGGGGCCAGAAGGTGACCCCGCCCAGTGCTGTGTTGGAGCCCGTATTGAATGAAATCACTGCCGAGTTCCAGAATGGATAAAAAGTGGTAAACGCCAGCAGGGCCAGAAAAATATAGATGAAGATGACCATCAGCCGGTCGCCATAGCTCAGCCGAACCAAATGCATCCACTCCTTTCAGGTTCAAGGTGTTTGAGTCCTACCATAAGCTGTTACCGGATCGGCGGGCGATATAGTTCGCGATGGTAAGCAAGCCGACACTGATCACAGCCTTGAACAATCCTACAGCCGTAGCATAGGAGAAGCGCGTGTTCTGAATGCCGATTCGATACACGTAAGTGTCAATCACATCCGATACCTCTCTCAGCACCGGATTGACACCCAGCAGGAGGATATCCTCAAAGCCTGCCGTCAGCAGATTCCCAATGGACAAAATTATAAAGATGATGACCACCGGCATAATATACGGCAGCGTAATCGTAAAGATTTGGCGGAACTTGCTGGCTCCGTCCATGTCGGCCGCTTCATACATATGCGGATCAACTCCAGCGATCGCTGCAAGATATACGATCGAGCCAAAGCCAATTTCCTTCCATATTCCAGTCGTTACCAGAATAGTCCAGAAGTACTCGGGAACAGACAGAAAGCTGATCGGCTCTTCAATAAATGACAGCTTCTGCAGGAAAATGTTAACGCTCCCATTATCGGTGGAAAGCATCGACATCACAAAGCCTGCTACAATGACCCAGGATAAAAAGTGAGGCAGGTAGCTCACCGTCTGTACAACCCGCTTAAATGCCATACTCCGAATCTCATTCAGCATCAAGGCGAGTATAATAGGAGCCGGAAAGCCAATGAGAAATTTCAGCAGGCTGATAACGATCGTGTTTCTCATCACGGTATAAAATTCCGGAGATTCAAAAAACATCTCGAAATGCTTCAGCCCTACCCAGGGACTCTCGCTCATTCCTCCGAAAATATTATAGTCTTGAAACGCCATCAGCACCCCGTACATCGGAATATAGCTGAAAATAAAGACCAGAATCAGAGCAGGCAATACCATGAGCTGGATATCCCACTGCCTCGCAAACCTAGTAATCAGGCTGCTCTTCTTCGGCTTGGCGGCGGCAGGCTTGGATTCAACAGATATTTGTGACATAACCACCCTCCCATGACATCTTCGTACGTTGTTTGTCATCTGATAGCTTTATTGTAGCGGAAGGGGGACATTCAAACTATTTGCCTGAGCAACGAAAAATGATACTATTCAATTCATTTTTGAAACGCTTACATTAATAAGAAAGGAGAATGAAAGCCATATTTCCTTTTTTACGCACAAAAAAGCTACCCCTGCTGCGTACCTCTGTGCAGGGATAGCTCATCCTCAAACTGTAATCAGCTCTTCGTCGCTGCCTTGACAGGCGGCAGCAGCTTGTTCATCTTCACTGTCCGCTTGATTTCCCAAGTCTCCGGCCGGTCATGCTCATACTGCTCCAAATAAGCAATGACCTCCTTCGTAATCGGCGTCGGCGTGGAGGCGCCCGAGGTCACGGCCACCTTCTCGACCCCGCTCAGCCATTCCCGCTGCAGCTCGGTAACATCGCTGATCCGGTGAGCAGGCACCCCAGCAATATCCAAAGACACCTGGGCCAGCCGATTAGAGTTGTTACTGCGCGGATCTCCGACGACGATGACGAGGTCGGCCTGACCGGCCTGCTCCGCCACCGCTTCCTGACGAACCTGGGTCGCCAGACAAATCTCATTATGAATCTCGGCACCCGGAAATCTCTCCAGCAGCCGGCTCATAATATGCTTGATGTCCCACTGACTCATCGTCGTCTGATTTGTAATGATGATCCGGTCGGCGGGAATGTGCAGGCTTTCGATTTCCTCCAGCTTCTCAATCAGGTGCACGTGCTCCGGCGCAACTCCAATCGCGCCCTCCGGCTCCGGATGGCCCTTCTTGCCGATGTAAATGACCTCATAGCCATCAGCGGTCTTCTCCCGAATCAGATCATGCGTCCTGGTCACATCGGGACAGGTAGCATCGAGCGTTGTCAGCCCTTTCTCCCGCGCCAGCTGTCTGACTTCCGGAGACACGCCGTGAGCGGTGAAAATCACTGTGCCGTGCTCCACCTGCTTCAGAATGTCCATCCGGTTCGGCCCATCCAGAGTAATGATGCCTTCATCCTCAAACGATTGGGTCACATGGCTGTTATGCACAATCATGCCAAGTATATATATAGGCCGGGGAAGATCCAGATTCTGTGCCGCCTGGCGAGCCAGCACCATCGCGTCAACGACGCCGTAGCAATATCCCCGGGGCGATATTTTGATCACTTCCATGGTCCTCACCTGCTTTCTGTCTGCTAAATTACACTCCCTGTATTATAACGCTATTCCAGCGGCGGGGCAAAGATTGCCGGCAGCCAGACTATAAACGTGCTTCCCTCTCCCAGCTTGGTTACGACCTCTACCGAGCCGCCGTGCACGTCGATAATCCATTTTGCAATAGAAAGTCCGAGTCCTGTACCTTCCGTGGCGCCGCGAGACTGATCTGCGCGGTAGAAGCGCTCGAAAATATGCGGAACCTCATCCTTCGCCATCCCGATTCCCGTATCCGCCACGCGGATGCCAACCTGACCTCGGTACAGGACAACATCCAGAGACACTTCTCCTTCCGGCGTATACTTGAAGCCGTTCTCTATGAAGATAAACAGCATCTGCTGCAGGTAGTCCCGATTCCCTTCTACATAAACGCCATTCAGGGAGGAGAGGTCACCGGCGCTCCAGGCAGCCGTCTTCGGAAGAAACTGGGCGCGGCGGATCACCTCGATCAGTAGCGGCTGCAGGGCGATCGGTACCTTCTCAAAGGTTTGGCCTGTATCCGCACGGGCAAGAGAGAGCATATCCGTAACCAGCCGTGTCATGCGTTTCGCTTCATCCGAAATATCGCCGATGGCTTCAGCTGATATTTGACGGAGCGTCTCCTCATCCAGATCGGGACGATCGCCCTGCGGCCCGGTCCAGATCTTGTGGAGCAGATCCACATTTCCGCGGATGGTCGTCAGCGGAGTCCGGAGCTCGTGCGAGGCATCCGAGACAAATCTCCGCTGAGCCGCGTAAGCATCATCCAGCTCTTTGTAAAAGCTCTCCGTCCTCGACAGCATGTCATTGAAGGTGCCGATCAGGCTGCCAATCTCATCCTGCGGACCGTCATATTCAATCCGCACACTGAGATCGGTCCCCTTCTGAATCTGATTGGCCGCATCTGCGACCTTCTGAATGGGCTTCATGGACTTGCGGGCCAGAAACAAGCCGAGCGTCGAGGCGGTAATAAGCGTAGCGAGTGTTCCCATAATCAGAATGGACTGCAGACGGTCCAGTGTATTCTCCGAGGTGCCTGTGTAGGCTCCAACCTGAAGCCAGCCGTACACCTGCCCCGTATTGGGCAGAACAACATAATCCTGATAGATCAGAAAAGGGTTGCCGGATACATGGATTGACTTGAAGCCGCGCTGCTTCTGGCCATCCTCCATGGACGGCACTTCATATTCCAAGCCGCGAAGCCTCATATTGTCAGACTGCCATGCTTTTTGATTATGATAGGTATACGTCTGGACATAGAAATCCGCTTCCTCCATCCGCAGGACTGAAGATCGGTCAGGAATGAAGACCAGACCGCCATCGTCAGCGTTGATGGAGACCACAGGGCGGATTTTGTTATACTGCTGCTGAATGCGTGATTTCAGCTCATCGTACGTATACAAATGTACGAATCCGTAGACGGCCAAGCTGAACAGAAGCAGCGTGACGAATAAAATGCCGGAGTACCATGCTGTAAGCCGCCAACGGATCGACATGCTAGCGCTCCCCTCTGAGTATGTAGCCTGCCCCGCGGATCGTCTGGATTACACGCTTGCCTCCATGCTCCTCTGTCTTCTGGCGCAGCATGGCAATATATACTTCCAGGACATTGGACTCGCCGCTGTAATCATATCCCCAAATCTTATCCATGATCAGATCTCGCGATAGCACTCGCTTCGGGTTCAGCAGGAACAGATGAAGCAGCTCGAACTCCTTCGCGGTAAGCTCCAGCCGCTGTCCGCCGCGAAGCACCTCTCTGGCGCTCACATCCATACTGATATCTTCGAACGTCAGCTTGCTGGTGCTCTGCTCGTCGCTGCTGTTTCTGCGAAGCAATGCCCGGATCCGCGCCAGCAGCTCCTCCAATGCAAAGGGCTTGACCAGATAATCATCCGCTCCAGTATCCAGGCCCTTTACCCGGTTCTCCAGCTCATCCTTAGCGGTCAGCATAAGAACGGGAATACGGCTTCCCCCCTCACGCAATCGACGCAGCGCCTCAAAACCATCCACCTGCGGCATCATGACATCCAGTATGACGGCATCCGGCTCCTCATTGAGCACCATCTTGAGGCCCTCTGCACCATTGGCTGCAGTATGCACCTCATAGCCCTCAAAGGCTAGTCCTCTACGGAGCATTGAAATAATCTTCTCATCATCATCCACAATCAAAATACGCGGTCTCATGAAATTCCGTCACCTCTACCGTTCTGTCGTTGTATAGTTATTATAACGATATGGCTGTAAACAGGACAAGCGGAAGGGAGCGATCCCTTCCGCTTGTCTATTGAAATACAGCTTACTGCTGCTCTGTCAGATCATAGTCGTTGCGGTCACCGATCTTGATCGGCAGATCCAGTGCTTTGCCATTGCGGTTCACATTCAAGGTCATTTCATCGCCAACGCTCTTGGATTGAATGTACTCAATCAGCTCCGCAGCCGTGGCGTACTTCTGGCCGTCTGCACCAACAATGATGTCGTACTGACGCAAATCGGCTTCATACGCCGGGGAACGGAAAACGACCGAGTTCACGTAGGTGCCTTCTGTAATTTCGGTTCCCAGCTGTTCGGAAATTTGAGGCGTCAGTGTACCCAGGCTGGCCCCGATAAACGGCTGCGGCTCTTTCGGAACTTCTTCATTGTTCTTCAAATAGTCAAGCACTTCATTAATCGTCTCCGCCGGAATCGCAAAGCCGATGCCTTGAGCTTCTGCACTAACGGCTACGTTCATACCGATAACCTCTCCTCTAAGATTCAAGAGCGGCCCGCCGGAGTTACCAGGATTAATAGACGCATCCGTCTGAAGCAGATCCTCATAATTCCGATCGGCTTCACCGTTCTGGCCGGCAATGTCGATCTGGCGCTCCTTCGAGCTCAGTACCCCGGCGGTCACAGTATGCGAGAAGCCGTGCGGGTTACCGATCGCCACCAGCCATTCACCTACCTCCAGATCCTCCGAGCTGCCCAGCGGAATGGCAGGGAAACCGTCCTCGCCCTCAATCTTCAGCACGGCCAAATCCAGCTCATAGCTAGATCCCAGCAGCTTTGCTTCGTAAGGCTTATTCGTTCCCTCAACGGTAACCTGGATAAGATCCGCTCCGTGGATAACATGTTCATTCGTCAGGATATAGCCCTCTTTGTCAAAAATAAATCCGGAGCCGATGCCTGAAGGCTGCAGCTGCGAGGAATCGGCGCCGCCTTCGCTGCTACTGCCGCCTCTGTTACCTTGGGAGCCGTACTGGTCTCCAAAGAAATAACGGAAGATATCGTCATCCATGCTGCGGCCGCCCTGTCCCTGGCTGCTGACCATCGTCTCGATCAGAACGACAGAGGGGCTCGCATGATCGACCACAGAGGCTACGTCGCCCTGTCCGGAAGGTATCATTGCGGCTGCCGTGGACGCGCCGCCGCCTTGATTAGACGGAGCCAGCGCTGCGGCTACCTCACTGCCACTCCCCTGCGTGCCCAGCGGCTGGTCCGGTGTAAACAAATTGCTGCGATCAGCCACATACATGCTGCTTACCATGACAATCATACCGGCGAGGAAGGAGAGGAGCACTGCTTTTACCGGGTTCTTTTGCTTGCGGCTGTAGTTCCAGCTCCCTTTCGGCTTCTCACCGCCTCCATTACCGCCGACCGGGCGCTGCGAGCGGCCGGCTTCGAAGGAGGACATGGATGGAACCGGCTTTACCGGCTGGGGATGACTAACCTCCACCTCCTGCGGATCTCTGCGGACATAGTGGCTTTGGCTGCCCTCGTCTTGTTTCTCGGAGTCGCCCAATGACTTGAACGGTCCATATGAATAATAAGATGATGAGTTCGATGGTGATTCTGACTGGGTCTCAGATGCTTGACGAGGTTCAGCCTCACGTTCATATTCGCGGCCAGCTTCAGGCTCCCGCTTGTGCTCCTCGTCCTGCCCGTCTCCGAAGCCTCCAAACCGGTTTCTTTGATCGTCCATGCTTCTACCTCCTATAAGATCACCGTGCCTGCGGCCGGTGGCTGTGTTTGATATGCTCTTATTGTGTACTATAAACCTTAACGACACCTTAAAAACAATTAAAAAGGAGATAAAAGCTGTGTACGATCAACCTATGATTTTACCCAGCCCTTGCGGTGGGCAAAGATGGCCAATTGTGTCCGGTCCTCCAGCTCGCACTTCATCAGCAGATTGCTGACATGGGTCTTGACCGTCTTGATACTAATATGCAGCTCTTCTCCGATTTCCTTATTATTCTTGCCTTCGGCGATCAGCAGCAGCACTTCCTTCTCCCGCTCCGTCAGACCTGCCTGATCGTCCTGGGCTTGATGCTGACGGATGCCCCGTGTCAGTGCCTCCGATACGTCCCGGGTCATGACCGGCATCCCCCGGCAGGCTCCCTGCAGGGCGTAAATCAATTCATCCGCAGATACCGTCTTGAGAACGTAGCTTACAGCTCCGGCTTCGACACACTCCAGCACCAGCTCATCCTCCAGAAAGCTCGTTAAAATTACAATTTTCTGATCCGGGAACTCCTGCATGACCGCCCGAGTCGCCTCGGCCCCGTTCATCACCGGCATCATGAGATCCATCAGGATCAAATCCGGCATATCTTCCGGCCCGCTGCTGCGCAGCATGTCTAGCAGCTCCATACCATTCGCGGCCTCGCCGATGACCTCAAAGGCGGGCTCCAGCGACAAATATGTTTTGAGTCCCATCCGGACCATATCATGGTCATCGACCAGCAGTATTTTTACAGCCGTCATAGCTACCTCCCCCTGTTGCTCTTATTTCCTGCGTGGACCCTGCTCAGTATGTTCTGCTCCGCCCGCCATAAACAGCGGTATATGTACTCTCACCGTTGTGCCTGCTCCCCGGCGGCTCACAATCTCCACCTGTCCCCCCAGCTTGTCGGCGCGCTCCTTCATCGTGCTTAGCCCATAAGACCCCTGCTTGGGTCTGCCTTCATCAAAGCCCTTGCCATCGTCGCTGACGCTCAGCACGACCCGCTTCTCTTCCTCCCGCAGCGACAAGCTGATCATACTGGCTTCTGCGTGCTTGACGATGTTAGCAATTGATTCCTGGATAATAAGAAACAGCTGATGCTCGATTGCATCCGACAAGCCTCCGTACAGCTCGACCTCGCGTATCCCCTTCAAGCCGTTCTGGCGGCAGTAATCCGGGAACCAGCGCTCCAGCGCCTCCTCCAGCGTCTTGCCCTCCAGCTCCACCGGGCGCAGCTGGGCGATAAGTGCCCGCATCTGCTTCTGCGCCGTATGGGACATGGAGACGAGCTGCTCCAGCACCTGCTGTCCCTGAACAGGATCCTGCTTCAGGACCCCCGACAGCGAGGAAGCCGACATATGGATAGCGAACAGCTGCTGGCTTACCGTGTCATGAAGATCCCGCGCCATCCGGCGCCGTTCCTCCAGCACCGCAGACTCTGCTGCAAATTCCTTCTCCAGCACCTCTTGCTCGCCCAGGCGCTGCAGCAGCTTCATTTTGTTCTCAATCGCTTCTGTCATGGCATTAAATTCAGAATATACGCCGGCGAAGGATTCATCCTCTGCCTCCGGCATCCTCACAGTCAAATTTCCCTTGGCCACCTGCAGCATGTTCAAGTGCAGGAGATCCAGCGGGCGCTGAATGCGCTGCGCGGCAATATATCCTGCAATGACAGTAAACAGCAGGATACCGGCTGTGTAATACCACCACAGCCGGTGATCCCGAATCGTCAGATAGCCTCCCTCGCCCGCAAGGTACAGAAACAGCGCAACAACAGCCCCGATGGTCAGGAAGTACATGACAATGACCCACTTGGTATTTTTGACAAATCCCATCCGGTTACCCTACCTTGTTCACTTTGACATCGCCGATGAAGGCGCTGATATGAATCACGATCTTCTTGCTAGACTCGCGGTAATCCGGACTTTCCAGCCCGACACTGCTCAAGAAGCCGCTGCGCTTCTGTCCCAGCACCGACATATCGCCAATGAACGAGGTGGTAGAGACTCGGATGCCCACATCGAGATCATTCGGCACGAACACTTTAATGTCGCCGATGAAGGCTGAGATATTAATCTTGGTCTTGCCGTACGGAATCTGCGCCCGGGTAAGATCAATGACCGTATCTCCGATAAATTGCGAGATGTTGGTCGGCTTTAGTTCGAAATAATCCTTACCCAGATGAATATCGCCGATGAAGCTTGATTTATTCGTGTAGCGCTTGCTGTTACCGCAGTTATGGTATTCCTCGTACGCTCCATCATCGTCCTGATCTCCATATTCGTAGTGACTGTCACCCTTGTGGCGGGATCTCCTGCGGCTGCTTTCGTATTCCTGCTCCTCATGACGGTCGCTGTAATCCCGATAGCTGCTGTCCCCCTCCCGCCTGTTACGGTCTGCATCCCGGGGACCCTTGAGATCCCGGTCGCCGGAGCCAAATCGCTGCTCAAACACCTCATCCAGCGACGATTCCAGCTCTCCCGGTGCGGGAGGAGGCGGCGCATCATGCGCATCATATGCATCATTCTCACGCCCAGGCTTGCGATAGTCATCATCACTTGCCTCCTTAAAGGCTTTATCCCGCTTGCGCTTCGGACTAAAGATAACGTACAATCCGCTGCCGATCAGGATCACAGGCACTGCAATCCGCAGCAGGTCTCCGAATGAGAACCAGAGCAGGTTCAAGTTATGCCCCAGGAAATACACGCCGATAATGAGCGGGATGAAGGAGCCTAATACGGCGCACCCGTCTTGCTTTGCACTGAAGATGCCCTGCAATCCTGCATAAATCAGAATGACCGGCCAGAATGTGGAGAACAGCTCACCCAGACTGAAGCTCTGGATTCCCAATTCATTTAAGATAAACAGCGCGCCGATGCCAATCAGCAGCAAGCCGCCAAACAGCTGGTTCCATGTTTTTTTACTCATCCCTGCATCCCTTGCCTTTCTTTAGTTCCTTATGTGATATGTACAGTGTACGACAACCAGCCTTCGATTGAACAGCTGCGGCGGGATGAAACTGGAATCGGTCTACAGACCGATAGGCTGGGAATGGATACCTTTTTCAGCAGTTGCCGGCCATCGTACTCCAATCGTAAAAAAGCTGTCCCCTGCAGATGACACTCTGCGCAAGGGACAGCTTCTGATGGGTACCATCATATAAAATGCAGGTTAGCGGTTCGTTTTCGGGTTGTTCGTCTGGCTGAACTCAGCAAACTCCGCATCGTATTTCTCGTTCGGTGTGCTGTAGCTCTCCTGTACCTTTTTGGCACCCTGCTCGGATACCTTGCGGCTCACGTTTTCCTGGCCAAACTCCTCGTTGTACTTCTCGTTCGGTGTTTGGTAGCTTTCTTGCACTTTTTTCTTGCTCATGATTGTCACCTCCCTGTAGTCTCAATACCTCATCCTCTTCGGGGACTGCTCCCCGAACCATAGTATGTGACGGACCGATGCTCAATATACAGGGATTGCGAAACCTCCGCAGTGCGAAAGCAGCTTGCAGAAATGACTTAAATGGCCTCATCCAAAAAAGAAGAAGGCAGGTAGCGGTACGTAGCTATGGCTTCGCCCACGCGCTCCAGCATTTCCTGGGTGCAGCGGCCGGAGCCCCGTTTGATGACCTGCACCTCGACATCTTTTTTGCCCCATTCCTTAAATACCTGCTGTGTCGTAGTAAAATACAAATCGATCTTGGAGCCTTTAATGGCTGAACCGATATCCGCCACGATGCCGTAGCCGTAATCCGGAATATATATAATGCTGCCGATGGGAAACACCTTGGGATCTGCTGCAATAGTGGACAACGCTTCCCGGTCCCGCTTCACCTTCACGCCGGAATACGTAATCCCGTACTGCGGATGTCCCGGCTTCTTGCCGGTTGATTCATAACCGGCCGTGTAGCCGGTCGCCGTTACCTTTACCGTTCTCAGCACCTGATTCGACCGCGGCGCCGAGACGGGAACGGAAGGATCGCGTTGCTCCTCCACCGGCCTATGAAGCTGCCGCTCCTTTGCATGATGCACGAGATACTGCCCCAGCTCGCCCATGCCTGCGGCATGAAACGCGTACAACCGTGAAATCTCCACAAAATAGCTGCCCTGGATAACCTCTTTCCCGGAATCCGTAACGCTATAGGAATCAGCGGACACCGGCAGCAGCCGTGCTGCTGCTTCTGCGGGTGATACTCCGCCCCACCATATTAACGCCAGACCCGTGCATAACAAAAGCCTCTGCCATAGATTCCAATGCTTCATGTGAATACCTCCCCCTTACTAGCGAGGGTTCCCACACGATCCTTGAAATATACCTATGAACAGAGGCTTGCTCTTACCTGTACCCTGGCGTTAGACCGCGCGGGTCGTCAATTCTTCACGAAGCTTTTGGATGACCTCGCTCAGCGGCTGCGCCCCGAGATCTCCCTCACCGCGCTTGCGGACCGATACAGCCTGTGCTTGCTGCTCGTTCTCACCGACGATGAACATATACGGAATTTTTTCCAGCTGGGCTTCACGGATCTTGTAGCCCAGCTTCTCGTTCCGAAGGTCCGCTTCCACAGACAGGCCGGCTTTTTGCAGCTGCTCGGTGACCTCCTTGGCATACCCGTCAAATGCGGTCGATACCGGGATGACCTTCACCTGAACCGGAGACAGCCACAGCGGCAATGCCCCTGCAAAGTTCTCCAGAAGGAACGCCGTGAAGCGCTCCATGGTGCTCAGAATACCGCGGTGAATCACGACGGGACGATGCTTCTGTCCATCCTCACCGACATATTCCAGCTCAAAGCGCTCTGGCAGCAGGAAGTCCAGCTGTACCGTGGAGAGGGTCTCCTCTTTGCCCAGGGCAGTCTTGATCTGAACGTCCAGCTTCGGACCATAGAACGCCGCTTCGCCTTCTGCCTCGAAGAACGGCATGTCCAGGCTCTCTACAACCTCGCGAAGCATACGCTGTGACGTTTCCCACATCTCGTCATTCTGGAAGTACTTCTCTGTATCCTCCGGATCGCGGTAGGACAAGCGGAAGCGGTAGTCTTCAATGCCGAAATCCTTATAAGCGGTCTTGATCAGCTCAATTACCCGCGCAAACTCTTCCTTGATCTGATCCGGACGGCAGAAGATGTGCGAATCGTTCAGGGTCATCGCGCGTACGCGGTGCAGACCGGTCAATGCGCCGGACATTTCATAGCGGTGCATCATTCCGAGCTCGGCGATCCGGATCGGCAGATCTCGGTAGCTGTGCATGCTGCTCTTATACACCATCATATGATGCGGGCAGTTCATCGGACGGAGCACGAGCTCCTCGTTGTCCATGACCATTTTGGGGAACATATCCTCCTGGTAGTGCTCCCAGTGGCCTGAGGTTTTGTACAGCTCTACATTTCCGAGGACCGGTGTATACACGTGCTGATAGCCCAGCTTCTCCTCCAGATCTACAATGTAGCGCTCCAGCGTACGGCGCAGCTTCGCACCGTTCGGCAGCCAGATGGGAAGTCCCTGTCCAACGAGCTGCGAGAAGGTGAACATCTCCAGCTCCTTGCCCAGCTTGCGGTGATCGCGCTTCTTCGCTTCCTCCAGCAGGCGCAGATGCTCATCAAGCTGTGCTTTTTTGACAAAAGCTGTACCGTAAACACGCTGCAGCATCTTGTTCTTGCTGTCTCCACGCCAGTAGGCGCCGGCAACGTTCATCAGCTTGAACACCTTGATCTTGCCTGTCGAGGGCAGATGCGGACCGCGGCACAGGTCGAAGAATTCACCCTGCTCGTAGATCGTAATAACACTGTCCTCCGGGAGCGCTTCAATCAGCTCCACCTTGTATGGATCACCCAGATCTCCGAAGATCGACAGTGCTTCCTGCCGGCTGACCTCCTTGCGGACAATCGGAAGGTTCTCGGACACAATTCTTTCCATTTCCTTCTCCAGCTTCTGCAGGTCCTCCGGATTCAGCGGCTCCTCCAGATCCATGTCGTAATAGAAGCCGTCTTCAATAACAGGACCGACGCCCAGCTTTACGGATTTCTCCCCGTACAGGCGCTTGGTCGCCTGTGCGAGCAGGTGAGCCGTGCTGTGCCGCATGACCTCCAGGCCTTCCGGTGAATCCAGCGTTACAATTTCAACCAGGGCTCCTTCTTGCAGCGGGGCCGCCAAATCCACAACGATGCCGTCCATTTTGCCAGCCGCCGCGTTCTTGCGCAAACCGCTGCTGATGGAAGCGGCTACGTCTTCAATACTGCTGCCTTCTGCATATTCCCGGACCGAGCCGTCCGGCAGCTTGATGCTGATTGCCATGCTACATTCCTCCAACATAAAAGTGGTGTATTTTCGCTCCGTCACCGGAGCCGGATATTTTCACGTCTGAACGCCATCACTTTTTGCAGGACAATATAAAAAGCACCCGTCCCGCAAAGGGACGAGTGCTACACTCGTGGTTCCACCCTAATTCGATCCCGCCGCGCAGCCTGCCATCGAGGTCATGGTTGCTTGGAAGAATCCTTCATTGGCATGAGGTAACGGTCATGATCCGGCGAAGCCTACTGGTCTCTTCAGGACTAGCCTTGGAGCTTGGTTCGACGACGCAGCTACAAAGGGGTAAATCTGCAGGTTCACCGGAGGAAATTGCAGCCTGGTTTCCTCTCTCTGAAGCGGTGCTGTCTTCTGAACAGATTCATGTCTTTGTCGGTGCTTTTCTAACGTAAACGTGAATTATCAGTTATTATAATCCCGTCCGGCGTGCAGCGTCAAGCCTATGTGATTCAGCCCCTCGATAAACGGAGTGCACTCCTGACAGCTGTAGCAGACCTCAGCCCGATGATCAAAAATCTGAAGCAGTGTCCCGATGACCGGTAATCCCGGCTGGCGGGTATGAATGATAAGCCTTGCCGGCGCCGCCGAAATCAGCGTGCTGACGACCATATCCTCGACTTCCATCTCCTGATCGAGCCTTTCCATGACGAGACCCTCCTGCTTGCCGGCCTCAATCGGCTTCAGACTTCCGTCGAGCAGAAGCAGATCTTCTCCGCCCCGATGAATCACATGAACCAGCGGAGTCAGCGGCTCTTGAAAATAGACGAAATATTTGAGCAGGCTAATAAATTCTTCATATTGCTGGTCCAGCATATACTCATCCACCGCATACTCGGCCAACTCCCGCAGCTCCTGCTCATAATCGCGAAGCCGGAACGCCAGCAGCCCATCGAGATTCAGCTCGGCGCTTTCGGCAAGGCACTGCCGTATGGTGCGGTCCAGCTTTTGCCGGCGCCGCCGGGCGAATTCCGCCGAGGTGCCCTCATCCTTTTCCAGCAGCTGCAGAAAGCAACGGAGCACCTGCTCCAGCTCCTCGCCATCCTGAAACTCAAACTCCTCCTGCAGCAGTCTTGCCGCAATCTCCTGCTCCTTCTGCTTGGCAATGTACGCGGTGACGGCCTCCGATATTTCAGCCCGCAGCAGCTCCCCGCTCATGCCCCAGGATGTCAGCGGCAATTTACCGGAGCAGGTCCAGATGACCCGGTTCTGACTGGCACTGAATTTGAATTTCAACGGCTTGCACTGCTTATGTAATGCCTTCTGCTTGTCTAGAAAAATGCGGTAAAAGCTTTCTTTCTCCAGCTCGGTGCGCGTGTTGACCGTAATGCTGAACAGCTCCATGGAATCGCTCCTTTCGGGTTCCCTTGTTCAGTATATGGGAAGCCTGATGGGGATATACGGAGCCCGCTTTTGGAAAAGTGTGTTATGTCTCTTCCAAGCATCAAAAAGCCCCCTCAGCCGTAAGGGCCAAAGGGGCATGTCCTGATCCCAAATCAGCAGCCGACATCCTGCAGATTATGGGGTCCGGTCTTAGTTTTGCATGATAAAGTCACGCTCTACAGAGGAATTACCGTCAAATGTACGCAAAATCTCATATCGGGTGTTCCGCTGTGCCGGAATATATCCCGCTTCCCGAATCATCGTCAGAATCGTTTCAATGTTGACCTTGTGTACAGCCCCTGCTGCTGACACTACATTCTCCTCCATCATGGTGCTGCCGAAATCATTGCAGCCGTAGGAGAGCGACAGCTTGCCGACTTCTGGCCCCATCGTGACCCAGGAGGACTGCAGGTTCGGCACATTATCAATCGCCAGCCGGCCGACGGCTACGCTCTTGAGGTACGCCTCCGGCGTTTCGCGCTCGCGCTTCAGGTTCGTATTGTCAGGCTGGAACGTAAATGGAATAAAGGCCAGGAAGCCCTTGGAATTCCAGCCGTTCTGAATGCACTCGTCCTGCGCATCCCGTATCCGGTGCAGATGCAGAGCCCGCTCCTCCATCGTCTCGCCCAATCCGATAACCATGGTCGCCGTCGTATTCATGCCAAGCTGATGCGCTGTCTGCATAACGTCCATCCATTGACGCCAGCTTCCCTTCAGCCTGCTCACCTTGGAGCGAATCCGGTCATCCAGAATTTCTGCGCCGCCGCCCGGCAGGGAATCCAGTCCCGCATCACGCAGCTCCCGTACAACCTCGTGCAGCGGAAGGCCTGATACCTCGACCATTTTCATAATTTCTGCTGGGGAGAAGGAGTGCATGGTAATATTGGGAAACCGCCCTTTAATTTTGCGGAGCAGATCTGTGTAATAGCTGAACGGCAGGTTTGGATTTGTTCCGCCTTGCATCAGGATTTCGGTGCCATTGACATCCTCGGTTTCCTGGATTTTTTGCAGAATCGTTTCGTCCGACAGCACATAGCCCTCTTCATGGCCCGGTCTGCGATAAAATGCACAGAAACGGCAGTACACATCACATACGTTCGTATAATTAACATTCCGGCCGATGACGAAGGTCGTCACGGGATCCGGATGCTTGCGCTTGGTCATAATATCGGCGGCGTGGCCGATCTTCTCCAGCTCATCACTTTCAAACAGCCGTGTGGTATCCTCCACCTGCAATCGCTCGCCCCGGAGCGCTTTGTCTAAAATACGGTCAATTGTGCCCATATGTAAATCCTCCTTTACTCCTTCGACGAGAAGGCCTTTCCTCATTTACGGTGTATACATGTCTTCCTTCCCATCGTATCACATCAGGACCGCAAAAACGACATCCCTTCGCTTTCAGGGATGTCGTTTATGTTACAGCTTTAGATGCTTGCCTCCAGCGCCTGGCTTAAATCGGAGATCAAATCATCAATATCCTCCAGTCCTACGGAGAAGCGGAGCAAGCCGTCTGTAATGCCCCGTTCATGACGCACCTGCTCCCCCATCGCGGCGTGAGACATCATGGCCGGGTACGAAAGGATGCTCTCGACCGCGCCCAGGCTCACCGCAACCAGCGGCAGCTTCACCGCATTCAGCACCTCCTTGGCGCGCTGGCCAGAGCCAACATCAAAGGAGACGACCGCGCCATAGCCGCTGCTCTGCTTCTCATGAATCTCCCGGCCGGGATGGTGAAAAAGCCCGGGATAATGGACAGCTTGTATATCGCTGCGCCCGCTCAGCCAGGCTGCCAGCTTCGCTGCACTCTGCTCACTGTGCGCCATCCGGGCGCCCAGGGTCTTCATGCCGCGCATCAGAAGCCAGGAATCCTGCACGCCCAGCACGGTGCCCAGTCCGTTTTGCAGCTGCTTGAGGCGTTGTCCCAGCTCCTCTGTCCGGGCCACCGCAAGACCTGCCAGCACATCACTGTGTCCTGACAGAAACTTGGTGGCGCTGTGAAGCACAATATCAACACCAAACTCAATCGGCCGCTGGTAAAGCGGCGTCATAAAGGTATTGTCCAGTATTGTAAGCAGCCCCTCTTCCCTCGCCCAGCAGCTGACCGCTTCGATATCGGTAATTTTGAGGGTAGGGTTGGACGGAGTCTCCATGTATACAGCCTTCGTGGTGCTTCTTAGGGCCTCCTTAACCTGATCCAGATTCGTCATATCGACGAAGGTACACTCAATGCCCAGCCGGCTCAGAATGCTCGTCAGCAGCCGGTATGTGCCTCCATATACATCCTCTGTGACGATCACATGATCACCGGAGGAGAGCAGCATCAAGGTGCTTGAAATGGCAGCCATGCCTGATGCGTATGCGAAGCCGCAAGCGCCTCTTTCCAGCTGAGCAATGTAATCCTCCAGCACTTGGCGGGTTGGATTGCCGGAACGACTGTAATCATGGAGCGGCGGGCTGTGGATATCATGATGGTGAAAGGTCGAGGCCTGATACAGCGGAACACTTGACGCTCCAGTGGCCTCGTCGATTTCCTGCCCGAAATGCAGAAGCCGGGTTTCAAATTTCAGCTCGTTGGGGCCGGCTGCGTTCCGATGCCCTTCCCGGTTCGAATGCTCCCCGCTCATGACCGCGTCCCTCCTTCAACCTCAGCCGCCGCTTTGGCAAGCGCCTGGCCCAGATCCTGAATAAGGTCCTGCTCATGCTCAATCCCGACCGAGAAGCGCAGCAGGCGTTCATCAACACCGACCGCCTCACGGATTTCAAGAGGAATATCGGCATGGGTCTGCACCGCAGGATACGTCATAAGAGACTCTACGCCCCCCAAACTTTCGGCAAAGGCAATCAAAGAAATATGGCGGAGAATTGGCTCTACATAGCGCGCATCCTTCACCTTAAAGGACAGAATGCCTGTATTTCCGCTGGACTGCTTGCATTGAATGTCATAGCCAGGGTGATCCGGCAGGCCGGGATAGAACACCTGCTCCACAGCCTCATGGCTGCTGAGGAAGTTGGCTACAGCCAGCGCATTCTGCTCATGGCGCTCCATCCGCAGCGCAAGGGTCTTCATGCCACGCATCAGCTGGTACGAATCGGACGGACTTAGCACGGCGCCGATGGAATTGTGAAGAAAGGCCATTTTGTCCGACAGCTCTTTACCTTTCGTTACGATCAGACCCGCCAGCACATCATTATGTCCGCCCAGATATTTCGTCGCACTGTGCACAACGACATCTGCCCCCAGCTCGATCGGGCGCTGAAAGAACGGTGTCAGCAGCGTATTGTCAACGATGGACAGCAGGCCGTGCCGGTGCGCCCAATGGCTGACGGCTTGAATATCAGTAATCATCATAAGCGGATTCGTCGGTGTCTCGATAAACACCGCCTTCGTGCTCGGCTTCCGGCAGCTTTCCAGTGCGTCCAGGTCGTTGGTATCCACGTAGCTTGCGCTGACGCCAAAACGGGACAGGATCGCCTCCAGTAGCCGATAAGTCCCGCCGTAAAGGTCCAGCGAGACGATTAGATGGTCCCCCTGGCTAAACAGGGCAAACACCGTTTGCAGGGCAGCCATACCGGAGCTGCAGGCGAAGCCGGCATCGCCGGACTCAAGTCCTGCACAAGCCTCCTCCAGCACCTGCCGGGTCGGATTTTTGGTGCGGATGTAATCAAAGCCCGTGCTCTGGCCAAGCCTTGGATGGCGGAACGCCGTAGCCTGGTATATTGGAAAATTGATCGCGCCGGTAACCGGCTCCTCCACCGACCCAATCTGTGCCAGGCGGCTTTCTATGTTCAACTGGTTTTTGTCCACGCTTGGTATACTCCTCTCCAGATACCTATCCTTGACATGATATTTTAGTTTTGCGGACCGATGTCATACGGCGTCGCTTGATAGACATAGTAATTCAGCCAGTTCGAGAACAATAAGTTGGCATGGGCCCGCCAGATTGCCGGCGGCTTGCGCGAAGGATCATCTGAAGGATAATAATGCTTCGGAAGCTCGACCTCCTGGCCCTTGGCGGCATCTCGTTCATATTCCCACCGCAGCGTATCCGCGTCATATTCGGAATGACCGGTAACGAAGATCTGGCGGCCATCGCGGGAAGACACAAGATAAATGCCCGCCTCCTCGGACTCGGACAGAATTTGAAGATCCCCGTGCTGCTCAATATCCTCCCGGCGCACCTCCGTATGGCGGGAATGCGGAGCATGAAACATCTCGTCAAAGCCGCGCAGCAAAGGCACCGTGGGGTCACTGGTCGTATGCGGGAACACCCCGAAGCATTTGTCAGGCAGTGTGTACTTCGGCACGTCATAGTGATAGTACAGTCCCGCCTGGGAAGCCCAGCAAATATGGAGCGTCGAGGTCACATTATCCTTGGTCCACTCCATAATCTCCCTCAGCTCATCCCAATAATTCACGTCCTCAAAATCCAGCTGCTCCACCGGAGCACCTGTAATAATCATTCCGTCGAACCGGCGGTGCTTCACTTCCTCGAAGGTTTTGTAGAACGCCTCCAAATGCTCTGCCGACGTGTTCTTGGATGTATGTGAGCTCGGATGCAGCAGTACGACATCGACCTGCAGCGGGGAGTTCCCGATCAGGCGCAGCAGCTGGGTTTCCGTCGTTTCCTTGTTCGGCATCAGATTCAGGATTGCAATCCGCAGCGGACGGATATCCTGTTGAAAGGCATGACTCTCATCCATAGTGAAAACATTCTCCCCTGCAAGCACTTCCTTAGCTGGCAGGGTATCCGGAATTTTAATGGGCATAAAGTGTTCCTCCTTCTTGGATTCCATCAAAAAAATGACCCTTCTCTATAACTGAGAAAGGTCATATGTACGTAAACGTAGATTATGATTCTCTCTCATCTGTCAGGGTGCCGTAAATGCCTGTCCCGGCATTCACTTCATCCTGCAAGAATTAGCACCGTGCGATATTGCTGCCGGTTGCCGGGTTTCATCGGGCTAGTCCCTCCACCTGCTCTTGATAAGATTGACAACGATATGAAATTTTAATAATGACTGACACGAATCACTTCTGACATTACTTTAAAACATTCTTTTTTTCCCGTCAAGACGGTTTAAGGCGCATTTTGAAGAACCTGTTTCTCTTTTCCTTCATACGGTGAGATGAGGGCCTTGAATGCGCGGAATTCAGCCTTGAAAGGTCCCTAACCCGGCGTTATACTAGACGAGTGCTAATCGTTTGCAGGGAAAGAGGTGACATAAAAATGGACGGTGACCCGGGCCAGAGGCTTGTACTCCGTGACATACAATCGCATAGGAGACCCATCAGCTTCCCGGCCTGCGGCGACGTTATTTTTATGGTGATTACATAAATATAATGAACCCATTCAGGCTGGCTGCTGATACCTGTGCCTTATTCAACGACCGTATCCACGTGTTCTGTGAAAAGGAGGATATCAGATGAAGATCCGACTGGTAAACGCCGGCGTTTTTACTTCGGTGGATGACCTTGAAACGACCCTCACTCCGCCAGCCGAGGGCTTCTACTGGATAGATGCGGATCTGGAGGATCTGGCTGCGCTTCAGCCCTTATTCTCTCTGCATGATTTGGCGGTAGAGGACTGCTTGACGGAAGAGGAGCAGCGTCCCAAGATTGAAATTTATGAGAGCCATTATTTTATCGTTGTGAACAGCATCCGATTTGATGATGAAGAGATCTTTCTGCGGGCGCTGAATATTTTTCTCGGACGGCATTTTATTATTACAGTGACCCGCCAGAAGATTCATGAGCTCCGTGCCATCAAGCCTCTGCTGTGGGAAGAGGAAGTGAACTCCCCGGACCGGTTCCTGTATGTTCTGATCGATCTCGTCACCGATAATTACTTCACGGTGGGCGACCGGATCGAGGTGCGGATCGAGCAGCTGGAAGAGGATATTCTAATGCATACCAAGAAGTCGCATCTCAACGAGATTGTCGGGCTGCGCAGTGAAATTCTGTGGCTGAAGCGTGTTCTCGGGCCGCAGAGGGATGTGATCCATACCTTAAATAAGAAGGATCTGCGATTGATTGACGATCAGCTTCAAAAGTATTTCAGCGACACGTACGAGAATGCGGTCAAGATCTCGGAAATCTTCGAAACGTACCGCGATTTGATGGGCAACCTGCGGGAGGCCTACCAGTCCAGTATCGCGATCCGCGCTAACGAAACGATGAGCATTTTTACCGTAATCACGACCATCTTTATGCCGCTGACTGTCATTACTGGCATCTATGGCATGAATTTTGATTTCATGCCGGAGCTGCACTGGAAATATTCATATTTCATTGTACTGGCGGTCATGGTTGCCGTGGGCTTCGGAATGTATTATTTGTTCCGCAAAAAAGAATGGCTTTAGTTACAAGAGAGGCTGTCCCAAAAGATCCAGGGTCTTGCGGAGGCTACTGAAAAAGTCCTGACTGAATCGAAGAAGGTACTGCACCCGAAATAATTAAGGGAGCAATACCTTTTTTTGATGTAAAATAAGGTTAACGCAAAAGATGGTGTATCCGCCAGCGAAGGCGTGGTCGCTGCAGAAAGAGGGGGCTTCCGATCGCTGTTGTCCCCAGAAAACAGGTAACACAAAGAAACCGCCCTTTGGCAGAATGGAAGTGTCTAACAACCATCTAATAAGGAGCGGCTTCATTTGTACAAATCTTTATTTTTTGCTTCATATTTCCTTCAATTGAGCTGCCTCGTTAAACAAGATTTACTTTTGGGACAGCCTCTTTCAAATGAAGCGCTCTGCCTACACGGCCCGCCGGCCATGTGACTCCGCTTCCCGCCGGTACCGGATTCGTATGAGCCGCAGCCGTTCGTACAGCTGCTCCTGGGACAGCCCTTCTCTCTCCTCTTCCCCGTAAACACGCTGCAAAATCGGCTTTAAAAAGGTGTCCCCAAGCTCCTCCAGCGCCTTCCATACATGGTCCTGCTCCTCTTCCGGCATGACGGCAAGCTCGGCAGAGATCAACGGCTCCGTATTATATCCTGCCTTCTCCAGCGCTTCCACAGCCTCAATGACCGCGCGCCGGGACATTCCGGTGACCTCGCTCAGTGCCTCCATATTCAGGCTCCGCGCAATGCCTTCCAGCAGCTGCCGGTTGGTCCGATATTTCTCCAGCTCCAGCTTGTATTTCTGCTCCTTCTGCGTATATAACCAGGACATGAACTCATCCTCCTCCAGAGCAGCCTCAACCCAGTTTAAGGGAAAGCCATGCACCCTCTCCACACGGGATGTCATTTCAAGCCAATCCTCCCCGTGCTCCTGCGCCTTGGTGCTGCCGATGCCCGGCAGCTGCAGCAGCTCCTCCTGCGTCTTCGGAATGAAGGCGCTGATCATTCGCAGCACCCGGTTACTCGCGATGAAGTAGGGTGCCTTTCTGCCTGCCGCCGCCTTTCTTCTTCGCCAGGCGCACAGCTCACTGTACAGCTCTTCACTGCCGCAGCGCTCGCTGTAGCATTGCAGGCGCAATGCGTGCCGGTTGCTGCTCCCGCTCTCCTCCGGCTCATGGAAGACACCGGCAATGACCGGCCGATAGCCTAGTGCAAGCTTCTGCGCGAGTCCATGGCGGTACACACAGAGCAGCTCCTGCCAGGACCCTCCCTCATACCAGGCTTCATCGCCGCCTTCTCCCTCCCCTTCCGATCCGCGCCAGCCCAGGTACCAGCTGCCTTCCTCCTCACCAATCCATAGCTGCGCTGTTTCGTGTCCACCCGACCCCGGGCGGCTCATCTGGTTCATAAACACGATATCCATACCTCTTCCTCCCTTATTCCTAAATATTTCAGCACACGCACACGCAAAAAAAAAAGCACCCTCCATCTCGCTTTCGCAGCGAATGAAAGGTGCTTCCCTTTAATACTTACGTCCGTTATACTGTTACTCTATATATTATCCAGGATTTGTAACAAGGTCAATCCCTATTATTTTGAAGCTTTGTTTTGTCCCATCTTAATTTTGCGTTATAATGTTTCGTATTCAGAGCACGCAGAAAAGGAGCATTTCTACTCATGGATCAAGACAAAGAGCAGCTTGACTATTTATCCGACAGCACGGAATCAACCTCTACACGGTTCGTTACCTTTATTGGACCGTCCCTGAAGCGCTTCGATCTCGCAGTGACCTCCACAGATCGTTTTTACGGCAAGAAGCTCGTGACCGATTTGCAGTTCGGACGCTCGGCGATCCTGGCCGATGATGATCTGGAGGAAGAAGGCTTACTGGAGCGCACCTTCCGGCTGGAGCGGGAAGAGGCCGACGATATGCGCAGCTTTTTAAGCCTCGTACTGGGCAGCCCTCATTTTACGGACTGATCTGCGGCAGAATTCATAGGCTACAATAAATAGAAGACATGGCATCGCAGGATGATCTCCCGCATCGCCATGTCTTTTATAGGTTTGATTTCAGAAGAGCATCACTGCAGCTTCAGCCTGTCTTAGCCCTTCGCAGCCAGCTTGCCCAGCATCAACGCTCCGCACAGCCCTGCATTGTCTGCCAGCTGCGGCGGCACGATATACTGGTCAATGCCTTCATTCAGGCTCGGATGAGGGACATAGCCGTTCAGCAGCTCCTGCAGCTTGGTCCGAATCAGCGGGAACAGCTGCGGCTGCTTCATCACACCGCCGCCCATAATGATCCGCTGCGGAGACAGAATCAGCACATAGTTCATCAACGCCTGCGCGAGATAATAGGCTTCCATGTCCCATGCCGGATGATCCGGCGTCAGCTCTGCTCCGGCAACGCCCCAGCGTTTACCAAGGGACGGACCTGCTGCCAGACCCTCCAGGCAGTCCTTGTGGTACGGACAGGTGCCTTCATAGCGGTCCTCCGGATGACGGCGCACCAGGATATGTCCCATTTCGGGGTGGGATAGTCCATGCACGAGCTTGCCGCCTACCACGGCCCCTGCACCGACGCCTGTGCCAATCGTAATATACAGGCAGCTATCCAGACCCTGTGCTGCACCCAGCGTATACTCGCCCAATGCGGCTCCATTGACGTCGGTGTCGAAGCCGACAGGGACATCGAACCGCTCCTTCAAGGCATTCACAACATTAAAGTTGCTCCAGTGCGGCTTGGGGGTTGTCGTGATCGATCCATACGTCGGACTGCCAATCACGGGATCAATCGGTCCGAAGAAGCCTGCTCCGATCGCTTCAACCCCTTGATCTGCAAAAAAGTCATATACCTGCGCCATCGTCTCTTCCGGTGTCGTCGTTGGAAAGCTTGTTCTCTCCAGAACTGTCCCGTCCTCCGTTCCGATGCCGCATACAAATTTGGTTCCTCCTGCTTCAATGGCTCCCAATCTCATCTCTGTCATCCTCTCGCAAGCTGTTTATATGTAATTAAAAATAGCGCCTTAAACAAGCCAAGCACAGCTCAAGGCGCTGATTCAAACTTGTAATACTCCGTGTTGCTACGACACGCTCGCCGCGCCAATCAGATGGCTAAGGCTCTTCATCTCCAGCTCTTCCAGCTTGGCATGCGCCACCTGATCGTCAATGTGAAGCAGACACTGCCTGATTTCACATTCCAGCGGGACCTCACAATGAATTTCAGCAAGCCGGCGGGACAGGTGCAGCATGTCGAGATCAGCTTCGATCTTGGCCCGCACGCCTTTCGCCAGAGCATCCATATTCGCAAGGATCCCCTCAATGGATCCGAACTGCTGAACCAGCTTTAATGCCGTCTTCTCTCCAATGCCCTTCACTCCGGGGTAGTTATCGCTGGTATCGCCCATAAGCCCCTTCATGTCAATAATTTGCCGCGGGGTCAGCCCCTTCTCCTCCAGGAGCACCTGCGGTGTATATTTCAAATAATTTCCGTGGCCCTTCTTCATAATAATAACCGAGGTAGAGTCATCAACCAGCTGCAGCAGATCATGATCTCCCGATAAAATCATAATATGCATCTGGTCTTTATACCGGCAGGATAAGGTACCAATGCAGTCATCCGCCTCATAGCCCTCCATCCCGAGATTCGGAATGCCCAGGCTGTCGGTCACCTCACGCACCAATGAAAACTGCGGCACGAGATCCAGCGGTGCCTCCGGTCGGTTGCCTTTGTAAGCGGCAAATTCTTCACTTCTGAAGGTCTTCGATGCCATATCCCAGCAGCAGGCAACATGGGTCGGCTTAAACTGGTCAATTGCATCCCATAAATATCTCAAAAACCCGTACACCGCGTTTGTGGGCAGGCCGGATTTCGTTCTGCGGATATATCCGCTCGACGCTGTGGCATAATACGCGCGGAACAATAGAGCCATACCGTCAACGAGCATCAGGGACGGCTGCGGTAATGTTGTCATATCTAAAGCTCCCCTTTCTCTCAGACTTACATACAGCTCGTTTCAGTATATCATATTCCGCATTTCGAATGGCGGGGAAAACGCAGCTTACGCCTTCCAATTCTCGTTAAAGACCTCTTCCTTGAAGCCGACCGTCGTCTTCGCTCCGTCACTGACGATCGGGCGCTTGATCAGCATTCCGTTAGAGGACAGCAGGCGGATTTTTTCATCATCGGTCATGCCGGCGAGCTTGTCCTTCAAATTCATTTGCTTATAGACTTCGCCGCTAGTGTTGAAGAACTTCTTGATATCCAGCCCGCTTCCCTGAATCAAGGCCTGCAGCTCCTCTGCAGACGGCGGTTGATCCTTGATATGCTGAAGCTGCAGCTCATGGCCTTCGCCTTGCAGCCATTTCACGGCTTTTTTGCAGGTCCCGCAGGCGGGATAATGATATACGGTTAATAAACTCATCGCACGACACTCCTTTAAAGAAATCTAATCTTATAAAACAATCCAGCCGCATGCTCTCGCGTCTCACATCTCACATCTCACATTGGAAACAGCGTCTCGTGCTATCTGTCATCGCCGTGCTGTATCAGCCGGCTTCGCAGCAGCGACATATCCTGGGGCAGCGGCGCCTTGAAGATCATTTCCGTTCGCTGGATCGGATGAAACAGCGAAAGGCTGGCGGCATGAAGAGCCTGCCGCGGGATCAGCGCATCCAGACGCTCCCACTCTTCTTTACGCTCCGGCTGCAATAATTCCTGAGGATACATGGTATCGCCGATCAATGCATGGCCCAGGCTGCTCATGTGCACCCGAATCTGATGGGTTCGCCCGGTCTCCAGCTTCAGTCCCACCATGGACGCCCAGTCTCCGTAGCGCTCCTGTACCTCATACCGGGTCAGCGAGGGATAGCCGGAGGGCGTGACTATCCGGCGGTGCGGCTCCTCGGGATCACGATCGATCGGGCCTTCCAGCTCGCCTTGAGCCTTAGCGGGAACCCCATGCACCAGCGCTATATATCTTTTGTCTACGGTATTGGCAATCATTTGCTCTGAAATATGCTGATGAACGTATGGGTTCTTTGCAATGCAGAGCACGCCGGAGGTATCTTGATCCAGACGGTGGACCGCCCGGAAACGATACTTCAAGCCCTGCTTCTCCCAATAGTCCACCACACCGTTGGCCAGCGTTCCCGTGTAATGTCCATGAGTCGGATGAACAATAACTCCCGGAGGCTTGTTCAGCACCAGCAGATCCTCATCCTCATAGAGGATGTCCAGCTCCATCGGCTGCGGCAAAATATCCGCCGAGGTCTCCTGCTCCATCCGGATTTCGACCCGGTCCCTCGCTTTGACGGCTGCGCTGATATATACCCGGACACCGTTAAGCTGAATTCCTTCCTCCGTCAGCTTCAGCCGGGACAGGAGCTTCCGGGACACCCCCATCCGCTTCTGCAAAATGGTCTTGAGCAGCATCCCGTCCTCCTGCTCTGAAACCATATAAGTGATTGGCGGGTAATACTGCGTCATACGTTTACCGGAACACCTTTCCGCTGCGCTCATATTCTACATCCGGCACACCGGCACGAACATTCGCGGTTCTCGCTGCCACGAAGAAGTAATCGGATAACCGGTTCAAGTATCGAGTCACCTCATGGTTAATGTCCACCGTACGGGACAGTGTAACCGTCAGTCGCTCGGCACGGCGGCAGACGGTGCGGCAAACATGAAGGGATGCCGCAAGGTGGCTGCCCCCCGGAAGAATAAACCGTTCAATCGGCGGATTCTCCTCTTCAAAGAGATCCACCCACTGCTCGAGCTGCTCCACCATTCCGGCATGAACCTTAACCTGATCTTCTTTAGGCTTGGCATAGGCCAAATCCGAGCCGCAGTCAAACAGCTCGTGCTGAATCTGAAGCAGCTGTTTCGCCAGCTCGGTAAAGCCGGCGTCCTGCGCAAGGCATAGCCCCTGACTCACGAAGCTGTTCAGCTCATCGATGGTGCCATAAGCCTCGATCCGGGGATCATCCTTGAGCACGCGTCCGCCAATGATGGAAGTCTCTCCAGCATCGCCGGTTCTTGTATACATTTTCATGAATTTTGCCCTCCATATCACTACACAATTTCGTGGTTCAGCTATTCTCACGTCTCACTATATCATATCCCGCTCTCGACGAAAAAGAGGCCCTGCAGACTGCCGCAGGGCCTCATAAAGGCTCAGCCTACTTCTTCTTCGGCTGGGCTTTCATATATTCATTAATCTTGAGATCCAGCAGGCTGCTGATCTCGATCACAATTTCAGAAGTAAAGGATTGCTCTTCCAGAAAGATCTGCTCCATTCTCTGTCGAAGCAGATGGATTTCTTCTTCTAGGGAAATGTCCTGCGGTTCAGAGTCTGCCGTCTCTACGTTCCACTCTTCACGGTCAGAACGTTCTGCTGTGAGATCACCGCTGTAATGCGACAGTTCGTATTCACAGAACATAAGCTTCCCTCCTTGATAAAGTATTTCTTCTCCCGAAACAAAATTATATCATAGTTTTGAGTTATGAAAAGATTTATTTTTGCTAAATCAAGGAAAAGGAACAACTATCTTCTTGTCATACTAACTTTTCGACAAATTTCCCCATACGCTTCAATGCTTCGTCAAGCTGCGCAATCGACGTAGCGTAGGAGCAGCGAATAAAGCCCTCTCCTCCCGAGCCGAAGGCTGTGCCTGGAACTGCTGCTACCTTGGCTTCTGTGAGCAGGCGCTGCGCGAATTCCTCAGAGGACAGGCCCGTGCGCTTGATGCTCGGGAAGGCATAAAAGGCGCCTTGCGGCTCATGGCAATCCAGTCCAATCTCACACAAGCCTTGAACAATCATTCGGCGGCGCTGGTTGTAGGACTCCACCATCCGGTCCTTCTCCCCCAGTCCGTTTCTCAGCGCTTCCAGCGCTGCCACCTGGCCCATAGCCGGTGCGCACATGACTGTGTACTGGTGAATCTTGGTCATGGCCCCAATCAGGTCCGGGTGGGCACAGGCATAGCCCATTCTCCAGCCGGTCATGGCGAATGCTTTGGAGAAGCCGCTGACGAGAATCGTCCGGTCTCTCATGCCCGGCATCGAGGGGAAGCTGACATGAGTGCCGTCATACGTCAGCTCTGCATAAATTTCATCCGAAATGACGATGAGATCATTCTCCTCCACCACTTTTGCAATGGGAAGCCAATCCTCATACGTCATTGTGGCCCCTGTCGGATTGCTTGGATAGCACAGAATCAGTACCTTGGATTTCGGTGTGATCTTGGCTTGAAGATCTTCTGCTGTCAGCTTGAAATGGTTATCCGCGGTCGTCTCGATGCCCACGGGAATGCCGCCGCTAATCGACGTAATGGGTGAGTAAGAGATATAGCACGGCTCCGGAACGAGAATCTCATCTCCCGGCTCCAGCAGCGCACGCAGTGCAAGGTCAATCGCTTCACTGCCTCCGACGGTAACAAGCACCTCGTCTTTGGGATCATACGAAACCTGAAACCCCTTCTCCAAATAACGGGAAATCTCTTCTCTCAGCTCCGGCATGCCCGCATTTGATGTGTATTGAGTAAATCCCCGCTCCAAAGAGTACACGCACGCTTCTCTGACATGCCATGGAGTTACAAAATCCGGCTCCCCGACGCCCAGTGTAATAATATCCTTGTTCCCGCTGACCAGATCGAAGAACTTGCGGATTCCTGACGGCTGAATATTCTTGACTCCCGTGGCCAAATAAGAGCTCATTGATTTGTTGTCATTTCCGGTTGAACGTTCCTGATTCACAATCATATCCACTCTTCCTTTACGGCGAGATCAGCAGACGCTTGTCTTCTGGATTTTCTTCGAAAATAATCCCGTCTTGTTTATATTTTTTGAGAATAAAATTCGTCTTCGTGGACAGCACCGAATCAATGGGAGACAGCTTCTCCGAGACAAAGTTCGCGACCTCTCGAAGACTGCGCCCCTCTACCTCTACCAGGAGATCATAGGCTCCGGACATCAAGTACACCGACTTCACCTGAGGGAACAAATAAATACGTTCCGCAATTCCCTCAAAGCCTCTTCCGCGCTCCGGTGTAATCTGTACTTCAATCTGTGCGTACACCTTCTCCTCTTCCACCTTGCCCCAATTCACAACCGTCACGTATTTGACGATAACATGATCACGCTCTAGCTCCGCGATGGCTTCCTTCACTTCCTCTTCAGATGCCCCCAGCAGGGTCGATAAAAGGGCCGGAGTCCTTCTCGCATCCTCTTTCAACAGGTCAAGCACTTTCAATTTAAACGGGCTCAGCTCTTCCATACTTGCCATCCTCCAGCGCATTTATCAGGCCATTCGGCTGCATTCAGCCGGTTCCTGTAAAGAGATTAATACCTATATTACAATAACTTTTGCTTTCTGTGCAAAGAAAAACCGATGGCTCGGATAAAGTCCGATCAAACCATCGGTTCATGGGTGCTGAGTCGTCGGTCAACGGACCGGGTACAAGAAATTAGTGACCAGGCTGTACGTTCGTAGGATGACTGGCCACGTTGGGCGTATGCGAGTACGACTCCAGCCCCGAGGTTCTCTGTGCTGTAAAGTCACGGGTGGCTTGACTCGTTTGCTGCATAGCCTGCAGCTGCTTATCGACATCTGCTTTAATCGCCGTCGGCACGGAAGCCGGGTATTGCTTCTGCCGCTCAATAAGCTGATACAGATCACCCTGCATTTGCAGGGTTTCGGCCGTCAGCTCCGAGAACATCCGGCGAATTGCAGGACAGGAAGCCTCGGTCGTTGCTGTGGTGTACTCACGTACGGTACGCTTCAATTCATTCAGGATGCTGTTGAGCAGATCTTCTTCCGGAAGAAAGGATGTCCCTTGTTGGGATGGCATGTTGGCTCCTCCTTTAATGGTGGTCATAGATTGCGATTGAATCATGCAAAGCTAACCTTTAATGCGACGGGGATACAGCCAGGCTTTGGTGCTGCTGCAGGGACTGAACGAGCCTGTCCATATGCTGCTCGTGCTTGTGCATCATACCAAGCAGAGATTGCTGCACTGCCGGATTTGTTATCGCTGCAGCTGTAGCTGCGCAGTGCTTCGCAAGCGTGCTTTCATTAGAGATGCAGTCTACAAGGTAGTCCAGCTCCTTGGACGTCAGCGGCTTCATTTCTGCGTTGTTCACGGTTTCCATCCACCTTTCCCTTTGAAGTAGCTTCAATAGTATGGCTTGGATTGTATGGTTCTATGTGGTAAATAGTAAAGCTTGTGCAAGAGAGCTGATATCCCATAAAAAGAAAGAGGGTATTTGACATGAAGCTTACCAGCGGGCCAAGTCCATGGGAACAGGAATTCAACGATACGTATCCTTCCTATCCACAGCTTGAGGACAGCGTCACATGCGACGTTCTCGTCATCGGCGGCGGCATCAGCGGAGCGCTCGTCTCTTATGAGCTTACAAAGCGCGGACTGGATGTCCTGCTTCTGGAAGAGCACACCGTAGCAGGCGGCAGCACCTCTGCCAGTACAGCTCTGCTGCAATTTATGAATGATGATTCCATAACCGAGCTGATGAAGAGGTTCGGTGAATATAAAGGCAGCCGTTTCTATAAAATGTGTCTGGAAGCCGTAGAGCGCCTCGCCTCCGTTGCCTCCCAGCTGCCGGAAGATATCGGCTTTCGCCGCCGGAGCAGCCTCTACTGCGCCAGCACCCGGCAGGATGTGAAGCTGCTGCAGCAGGAGTATGAGAACCTGCGCCGTTACGGGTTCGATGTCGAGTACTGGACGCCCCAGGACATTGCTGCAAGGTTTCCCTTCACGAAGCCGGCGGCGCTGTACTGCCATGGAGATGCCGAGGTAAATCCGGTACATATGGTCAAGGCATTGCTGAACTACAGCCACACCCGGCAGGGCCTGCGTATTTATGAGCACAGTGGTGTAGTCCGGGTGGAGGAGGATCATCTGGGCGGGGCCATCGCATATACTCATGGCATGGGCAAGGTTCACGCCAAAACACTGATTTGGACCGTCGGCTATGAAGCCCAGGACTGGAAAAAGGACGCCCAGGCTGTGCTTGAATACACCTATGCCATTACGACCGAGCCTGTCGAGGATCTTTCCTCCTGGCATGAGCGGGCGCTCATCTGGGAAGCAGCCAGGCCTTATCTGTACCTGCGCACAACGGTTGACGGACGCATAGTAGCCGGCGGGCTGGACGAGCCGCTCGCCGAAGGCGGCTTGACCGAGGAGATTGTTCAGGAGCGCAGCCGGAAGCTGCTGAAGGAAGTCATGGCACTTTTTCCACAGCTCGGTCCCCTAAATATAGAATGCAGCTGGTCCGGCGTATTTGGCTCCACCAAGGACGGTCTGCCGCTGATTGGACGCGACCCCCGTTTTCCAAGCAGTTATTTCGTAGAGGGATATGGCGGCAACGGCACGGTATACAGCATGATCGCGGCAGACATGCTGGCAGATACGCTGACTGGAAAGGAGCCGGAGGAGCTGTCCTGGTTCTCTCCGATTCGGAGAAAGCAGAAGCATTAGAAGAGACTCTAGAGTAAAGGGCAGATAAATTCTGCCCCTCCTCATCAAACCGTACGTGAGGTTTTCCCTCATACGGCTTTCCGATGTTCGTCATTCATGTGCGTGCAGATCACAAGAGCGTTTTAAGTCCATATTGTTTGGACAATGCTTTCACTTCGCTTAATGAACTCATCCATCGCGTGCGTTGACGCTTCTTGGCAACCCACTTTGCTAAGCGCTGCAAGATGTACCAATCTAGTTTTGCCATCTTCTTTTGGCTGTAGGCTGTGTAGTAGTAGTTGCGCCATCCCTGTATTTTTGGGTTTAAATATTCCAGGTGGTCCTGGAAAGTCTTGTGACGCATATTCGGCGGAGCAAGTCGCTCCTTCACGACCTCTCGGATTCGCTCTTCCGCCTTGCGACACAGCCACTGCTGGGTCGTATAGTATACTTTGCCTTTGGATGTCTCGGCTTTCGTCTTTCGATGGTGCATGCCTAGAAAATCAAAGCCTTCTTCTCCTGTCCATAGTCCAACGATGCGTGTCTTGGTTGGATGTAACGTTAGCTCTAGGCGGTCCATAATAACTCTAATGAGTTCGTACGCCCGATCTGCATCCTTCTTTGTTTTGCAGATGACCACCAGATCGTCCGCGTAACGTGTGAGTTCCCCCATTTTACTGCCATGCCGTTCCCACAGGAGATCAAAGTAATTCAGGTAGATATTCGCCAGCAGTGGTGAAATGACCCCACCTTGTGGTGTACCCAAATCTGAGCGTCTGACATTGCCTTCCTCCATGACACCCGCACTTAGCCACTTCCTCAACAGCTTCAGAATTCGTCTATCGCTGATTCGCATTTCTACCAGCTTGATGAGTTTCTCCTGATTAATGTTGTCGAAGTACCCTTGGATGTCGACGTCGACCACCCAATTCCCTTTGCGGTTGCATGCTTTCCGAATGCGATCTAACGCTTGCTTTGCACTTCGTTTTGGCCTGAACCCGAATGACGTTTCCTGAAAATCCATCTCGAAGATCGGTTCCATGACGAGTTTCGCTGCCATCTGGATGACGCGGTCTCTTACTGTGGGAATGCCGAGCGGTCGCTTTTTGCCATCCTTCTTCGGAATGTAGTAGCGCCTTACGGGTTGCGGATGATACTCGCCTTCTTTAAGAAGCCGTTGACATTCGTGTACAAAGCATGTTTCTCCTTGTTTTTCGATATCTGCCAATGTTTCTCCGTCGATTCCAGCTGAACCCCTATTAGCTCGTACTCTTCGCCATGCCTCCCAAAGGATGTCTATTCGATAGACCTTGTCGTACAACGCGTGAAACCTTCGCTTCTTGTTTTCCTTGGCCGCATGACCTAGTTTCTCTTGGAGTTGTTGAACGTTTTCCTTTGGTGTTGTTAGCCGTTTGGCATTCACTGACTCGTACCTCCTTAAGAAACTTGAACAAAGCAGGGCTCCTTCCCTCCTGCAGGTTGTGTTGTCCTGCATTCTTCGGTACTATGAGCCCCTCGGACTCCCTTCCTGCAGACGGTTCACTTCACCTTTTAGGCTTATAGAGCGTCTCTTTACGGTTTCAAAAAAAAAAACGTGCAGGGGAGGGCCTCCCCAGTTCACTGCATCCTCTTTCATACCATGCCGATCCCCATACGCCGGAGGATTCTTCACTGTCGTTCCAAGTTCTGAACAGCTTCCATGGCCTTCGTCCATATGCGCGAGACTCGGCTTCCTCTTCCCCTCTTGCGAGGCCTTTTTGACGACGCGGCAGGATTCACTTTATGTTACAGCCTGGTATGTTGCTCGCCCTGTCTCTGACAGGTACTTATGTCGATACGCTTCTACGCACAGATTTCGCCATACGCAGGTATCCTAGCTACACAGGGGCTTGGTCCCTCCTGTGACCGGACTTTCACCGGCTAGAAGATGCGTGCTTTGCTGGGCACGCCACACTAAAAAAAGCAGCCCTGAACGGGCTGCTTGATTGATATATGCATGCTTATTCCACAGACGGCTTCGACAGCCTTTGGATCAGTCGCTGACGATCATCCTCGTCTAATGTGTACTGCACCTGGAAACAGCCAGAGCAGACGTACATATTCACATGAATCGGCGAGGATAGCAGCGGGCCCTGCAGATGGGGGAGCTGGACAGGCTGGAAGCCTTCGCCGCCCATAGCCTGCTTGCCGGCAAACAGCATGTACTCCCGGCAGTGAATGCATTCAGGCACTTCATCCTGATGATCCAGCGCTTTTTCGACCCCCTCTTCGTAAGAAATGAGGTCATAATCATCACCGTACTGCTCCAGCACCCGAACGCCCGGATCCAGAGTGGTTTCACCGCTCCAGAAAGGCTGGTTAAACCCTACAACCTCTTCTGGATCTTCACTATATTCATCCTCTGAAGCCTCATCTGCCTCAGCTTCTGTATCCATCTCTACATTGATCGTCCGGTAGCCCTTCAGCTCATTCTCGCAGTGCGGGCAATGCTCCTCCGGTCCGATCTCTTCGTCCCACACAATCTCACTCTGACACCAGGGACAGACTATCGGTTCCATTGTTTCATTCATCCTTTCACAGCCTTTGGCGTCATCGCCAATGCAGTCTTATGACCCCTAACCCCTAATTAATTCATCGACAAGTATACAATGCCTGACACCATAAAAAGCAAGGCGGCCACAAACAAAATTCTAGGTAAATATTTCAAGCTCCTCAACCTCCGTTAAGTAATGCCAGCTCCGATCACATAGGAGAGAGAAACGGTGATGATCAGAACAATCAAGCCAACAGCCCGATTGTCACGTCCGATTTCCTCATCTACGGAAAACACCGGCGTCATAAATTCCAGCAGCAAATAAGCAGCCAGCAGCAAAATGAAGCCGAAGAACGACCATTTCATCATGCCATATACGGTCTCATTATGCTCAATGCAGAAACGTATGATATTGCAGATGCCAAAAATCTTGCCGCCCGTCGCCATGGCCGCCGCCACATTGCCTTTCCGAATCTCGTCCCAGCATTTGTACTTGGTGACCCATTCGAAGCAGGCCAGATATACGATCAAAGCCAGAATAGCGACCGAAAAATAGCCGATTAGCGCTCCCACCGGATGGGACAGCAGCCCATCAACGGCTTCCATCATCTCAAATTCCCTCCCCCGCTGCGTTGCCACATCACCTGGCGGTTATTTCAGCTCTGCAATCGTCACGCCGGTACCGCCTTCGCCGTAATTGCCAAGCCGGTAGCTCTTGACATGACGGTGTCTCCGCAAATATTCCTGAATACCGGTGCGCAGTATGCCCGTCCCTTTGCCGTGGATAATGTACACCTGTCCGAGATTGCCAAGAAACGCCTCGTCAATAAAGCGGTCTACGGCGATTAACGCCTCTTCCAGGTTCTCGCCCCGCAAATCCAGCTCACTTCGGGTATTGGCGTCCCGGGTACGCTTGAGGACGGTTGCTGTTTTTTGCGGCTTGGCGGCCTCTTTGCCGTTTCCGCTGGACACCAGCTCCAGATCACTTAAAGCGACCTTCATCTTCATAATCCCCAGCTGAACCAGAGCTTCCTTGCTCCCTGCCATTTCCACAACATGGCCTTTTTGATTCAGGCTGTATACCATAACTTCATCCCCGGCGCTGATGGCCCGCTTCTCATTCGCGCTTCGCTTCGCCGCCGATTTCTTCTTCTGCTCCGGTTCTGCCTCATCCAGCCTCTTGCGGGCGGCGATCAGCTTATGCTCCTTCACAGAGGCGCCTTCCTCCTGCGCCAGCTTCCGCAGATCCGCGATAATCTCCTCTGCCTCGCTGCGTGCTTTGTCCACCAGGCTGCGGGCTTCCTGCCGCGCCTTGTCCACCAGCTTGTCACGCTGCTCTTCCAGCCTCTCCAGCTCGCGGCTGTGCCGCGCCCGAAGCTCCTCCAGCTCTTGACGCACCGCCTGAGCCTGCTCCCGCTCTACCTCGGCTCCGTGACGGTTCTCTTCCAGCGATGCAATCATATGCTCGATACGCTGATCCTCTTCCTTCACTTCTCCGCGGGCGAACTCCAGAATGTGCAGGGGCAGTCCCAGGCGCTCGGCAATCGCAAACGCGTTGCTTCGGCCCGGTACGCCGACAAGGAGCCGGTATGTCGGACTCAGCGTCTGAACATCAAACTCCATGCTGGCATTGATCAGCCCTTTGCGCTCATAGGCATAAGCCTTTAGCTCGGAATAGTGAGTTGTTGCAATCATGCGGCAGCCCTTTTGATGAATGTGCTCCAGAATGGCAATCGCAAGCGCGGAGCCCTCAGCAGGGTCCGTGCCGGCACCGACCTCATCCAGCAGCACCAGACTCTTCTCTGTCATCCGGCCAAGAATAGAAATAATGTTTGTCATATGGCTGGAAAAAGTACTCAAGCTCTGCTCAATGCTCTGCTCATCGCCGATATCCGCATAAATGGCATCGAAGACGCACATGCTGCTTCCTTCCTGCGCCGGGATGAACAGCCCGGACATGGCCATCAGGCTGAGGAGACCGACGGTTTTGAGCGTTACCGTCTTACCGCCCGTATTAGGACCTGTCACAATAATTGAGGTAAAATCATTGCCCAGCTCCGCTTCCAGCGGCACGACCTGCTCTGCAGGAATGAGCGGATGGCGACCCTTTTTAATTTTTAGATATCCTCTGTCGTTCATCACGGGCAGGGTGGATTTACTCACATGAGCCAGGCGCGCTTTAGCAAAAATAAAATCCAGCTGGCCGCATACATCGACATCATAAGCAAGCAGCTCGACCTGTTCTCCGACAAGCGCAGTCAGCTTCTGCAGAATGATCTCAATCTCGCGCTCTTCCTTCATTCGCGTTTCGCGGAGCTTGTTGTTCATCATGACAATGGACTCCGGCTCAATGAACAGTGTCGCTCCCGAGCCTGACTGATCGTGCACGATCCCGCCGAAATACGAGCGGTACTCCGCCTTGACCGGAATGACGAACCGGTCTCCCCGAATGGTGATGAGCTGATCCTGCAGCATTTTGGCGACGGTCTGGGAACGGATCATGCCTTCGAGCTTCTCCCGAATCCGCGCCTCACCGCCCCGCAGCTCCCGGCGAATCTTGGCAAGCTCTGCACTTGCCGTATCCACCACCTCTGCGCTGTCATCAATGCACAGCCGGATGCTGTCCTCAAGCGGCTTCTGCTCCGAAATGAAATCACTCAGCTGATACAGCCGTTCAATCTTCTCATCCTCATGAATCTGCGCGATCAAACGCTTCAGCCGCCGGGAGCCAAGAATGGTATTGGCTATTGCGAGCAGCTCATGCGCATTGAGCGTACCGCCGATCGCCGCTCGTTTGAGAGGCTCGTTTATGTTACTAATTCCCCGGAAGGAGGGCGTTCCCTTCAAGCGATCCACCGTGTACGCTTCATCGGTGATTGACAGCAGGCGGATCACGTCATCCAGCATCACACTGGGCCGCAGCTGCTCACAGGCCTCCTTGCCCATCGTAGTCTGGGTATATCCTGCCAATGTATTTAAAATTTTACGGTATTCAAGTGTGTGTAGAATCTTTTCGTCCAAGAAGCACAACTCCTCTCATGCATGACCTTATTATAACGAAGTGCTCCGTGTTTCGCTATTTCTAAACCTCTAAACTCTTGTTCACCAATTCTACATAATGAACATGAAGCATTGTCCCGCATTTTACGTTATCATAAACAAAGATACGGTTTTACATTATTTATGGTAAGGGGAGAGCTATTCATGAAAAAAGCCTTAATGTCTCTGTTATCCCTCATGCTTCTGTTCGTGCTTGCAGCATGCGGTGGAAATAATGACGCGTCCTCCGGGGGAGCAGTTACCGATCCCGCAGTTGCGCCTGAAGCGGAGCTGGTCATCTCGGCAACAAACTATGAGTTCAATCAGCAGGAGTATACGCTGAAGAAGGGCGTTCCGGTTGAAATCAAGTATGAAAATAAGGAAGGAAATCATGGCATTATGATCCCGGCACTTGGTGTGCAGCTGGATCGCAACAAGGATTCGATCGTGGTGACCCCGGACAAGACTGGCACCTTCGACATTTCCTGCTCGATCATGTGCGGAACAGGACATTCACAGATGATCTCCAAGCTTATTATTGAAGAATAAACAAGACAACAACCTCCGGCATGTTCGATGGCGATCCATCGAAAGCCGGAGGTTGTTGTTTGTCAGCTCTGATCTTGCTCAATCAGCTCAATCCACTCATTATATTCTACCTGCAGCTTAGCATATTCATCCTGAAGCTTCTGATGCTCCTCTTCCAGCTGGGCTGCATGTCCGGACTGCATTTCCTGCTGCGTCTGAAGCAGCCGGTATTGATGGGAAATAATCTCATACTGTTCCCCTAATTCCGACAGCTGACGGGATATATCCTGTTTCTCCTGCAGCAGCTGATCCTGGCTCTGCTCGGACGCTGCAATCTGCTCCTGCCAGGATTTCAGCTCTGCCTTCCATGCGGCTTCCTGCTGCTCCCATTGATCCTTAAAGCGTGATAAGGAGTCCGCCTCCGACTGCCATTCCTCTAGCTCCGCCTCCACCTGCTTCAGGCGGTCTGTCAGGCTGCTCTCCTTGGCTTCCTGCTCGGCGGAACGTCTGCGCAGCTGCTCCAACTGCACGGATGCTTCATGATATTCTTCCTCCAGCATTCCATACAGCTTGCGGGTCTCTTCTTCCTGACGATACGCTTCGGCTCTTCCTTGCTCAGCCTTCTCCAGCTGCAGCTGCAGCTCTTTGCGCTCCTGCTCCGCCGTCTGGCGGCGGGAGCTCTGAAGACGTGCTTCCTCCTTCAGACCCTCAGCCTCTTCACGCAGCACGGCCAGCTCCCGATCCTGCCCTTCAGCAGCCTCCAGTGCCTGTACAAGCTGAAGCTCCAGATGATCCTTCTCGCCCTGACGCTCTTCCGCCAAGGACTTCCAGGTCGAGCATTCATTCACAGTCTGCTCCAGATCCTCATGCAGCTTGCGGGAATGCTCATTCGCATCGACCACCAGGCGCTGCAGCCGCCGCCGCTCCTCTTCCGAAGCAGCAGCCTGGCTCTTCAGGCCATCGCGTTCTTGAATCAGCTTCTCGGCCTGGGTCTTTGCAGTCTCCAGCTGCTGCTTGAAGGCTTGGTGCTCCCCGGTTACGGTCTCCAGCTTCTTCCGAGCCTGCTCCAGCTGGTTCTTCAGCGATGATTCCTGCTGCTTCAAGACGGCCAGCTCCTGATCCCGGCTGGCAGCCTGCTTATGCAGAGCTGCTGCTGCCTCCTGCTGGGAGGCAAGCCTTGTTTCCAGCTCCTTCACGGCGGACTGGTGTCGCGATTCCTGCTGGGAAGAAGACTGCTTGTACTTCTCTTCCATTTCCCGAACACTCTGAGTATGGCGGCTTTCGGCCTCTCTTAACGCCTTGGAATGGCTGTATTCCAGCTGGCTTGCAGCCTCGGTATGCTGCTCTGTCAGCTGCTTCACTGCCTGCTCCCGGCTTTGCTCCAGCTCCTCCACCTGCAGTGCATGCTGAAGCTCCAGCTCTTCGAGGGCCTCCTGGCGCTCCCGCTTCAGCTCCTCTTCGGTGGCTCGATGTCCCTGCTGCAAGCCTTCCACCTCGTCCCGATGCTGCTGCTCCAAAGCCTCCACCTTCGCCTGGTGCTGCTGCTTCAGCTCTTCTATGGCTGCCTGATGGCGGCTCTCCAGCTGCTGCACAAGCTCCTGCTGCTGGGTCTCCAGCTGCTCGGCCAGCTCCAGATATTCGCGCTGCAAGGACTCCACTTCTTCCGCATGCTTCTGCTTCATCTGCTCCACGGACTGCACCGCCGCAGCAAGCTCCTGCTGCAGCTGCTCCAGGAGCTGCTGCTGATCCTGGGTAAGCTTGTCCATATCGCCCTTGTACTTCTGCTCCAGCTCCTGCAGCTTGCGCTTGTAGCTCTGCTCCGACTGCTCGGCAGACTGCTTATGGCTCTTCTGCAGCGCCTGCAGCTGTCCTTCCTGCTGGGCCTTCCATTCTTCCTGCGCCTGCTTATATTTCTTCTCCCACTCCTGGGTTTTGTTTCTCAGCTGATCCTGCAGCTGCTGCTTCTCCTTGGAAAGCTCGGCAGAACGCCCGCTCTCCTTCTCCAGCAGCTCCTTGCTGCGCTTGGCATCTGCAGTAAGGCTCTCCTTGGCTGCTTGAAGCTCGGTTACGAGCCCCGTCTTCTCCTTCAGCTGCTGTTCCAGGCTGCTCTTCGTCTCCTTCAGCTGCTGCTCTAAGCTGCCCTTCGTTTCTTTCAGCTGCTGCTCCAGGCCACCCTTCATCTGCTCAAATCGCTGCTGCTGCTCAGAGAGCAGGCCCTGCACCCGGGCGAGCTCGGAACGGAGCTCGCTGCGCTCAGACGTAAGCAGCTTGACCTCCTGCTGAAACTGCTGCAGCTGCACAGCCTCTTCAGCCATATGTACGGCAGCCAGGACCGCGATCCGCGGCGTGTCGAGGCGGGAATGATTCTTGGATATAGAGCGCATACGCTCATCTACATAATTGGCAACCTGCTTCATGTATTCACTGCTGCTGCCGACAAGCTTATAGGAAGTGCCGTAGATTTCTACGGTCACGCGATTACGGTCCGGTGTAGTCACAGTTGTGCCCTCCTTGTATGGTCTGTGGATTCTAGGATGTCTTCACGGCCTTGCCGGGTCTTCACTATGCTATATATATGATTATATAGGAGATGCCTGCCCATGAGAAATTCCTGCCCGGAAAAGAGCCGCCTATCCAGTCATGTATAGGTTCGTGAATGCTCATATTCACGCAAACGGGAAACCTTAGGATGCCAAAAAAACCGCATCGAATGGTGTAATTCGATGCGGCTTCTATGAATTCCTGCTATTTTCTTAATTCCGCTCCAAAAGATTGCTCCAGTGCCGCAACCGCTGTCTCGACAGCGCTGCTAACCTCTTCATCAGTCAGCGTACGCTCCTGATGGCGGAAGCTTAGGGAGATAGCGATGCTTTTCTTGCCTTCGCCAAGCTTGCTGCCCTTAAACACGTCAAACACCCGGACGCGCTGCAGCAAATCACCGGCATGCTTCTGCACCGTCTCGATCAGCGCGGCTGCCTCCACCTGCTCATCCACCACAATCGCCAGATCCCGCTCCATTCCCGGATATCTTGGCAAATCACGATAGACGACCGTACTGTTGACAAGCTCATACAGCGGAGCAAGCAGCAGCTCGGCCACATACGTGTCCTCCAGATCCTTATCCTGCTGCAGCTGAGGATGGAGCTGACCCAGTGTGCCCAGCTTGACCTCTCCCAGCGGTGTATCCGCATAGAGTGTAGCTGAACGTCCCGGATGATAATCAGCCGGCTCATCCGCTTTATATTTCACCTGATCTGCAGTCACTCCCAAATAATGAAGGATAGACTCTACCGCTCCCTTGAGATCGAAGAAATCCACAGGCTGCGGCTGAACATTCCATTGCTTCATCCCTTGGCGTCCTGTCAGCAGCAGCGCCAGCGCTGGCTGCTCCTCCGGCTGGCGGGTCAGCTGGTCCTCTTCGGTGTGGAACAGATTGCCCAGCTCAAACAGCGCCAGGTCCGGCTGCTTGCGGTTCATATTATAGACGGCCATATCCAGCAGCTGCGGGAGCAGGCTTGTGCGCAGTACGCTGCGGTCTTCGCTCATCGGCATGGACAGCGGAACCGCTTTGCGGCCGGGAACCAGCGAGTGGAAGGTCTTCGCCTGCTGAGGGTCGATGAAGGAGTAGCCCAGCACCTCCTGCCAGCCGCCATGCGTCAGGAAGCGGCGCAGCGCGCGGCGCACCATCTGCGGCTTGGTCAGGGAGCCCGGTGTGGTCTCGCCCTCAATCGCGCTCGTCGGAATGTTATCATACCCGTACAATCTTGCAATTTCTTCGATCAGATCCACATCCAGCGTAATATCTCCGCGGCGGGTCGGCACCTCCACCTCGATGTGATCTTCGCCGGCATCGCCGAATGGAAAGTGCAGGCGGCTGAACAAGGTTTTGACCTCCAGCAGCGACAGCGCCGTACCAAGGAGCTTGTTCACTTTAGACAAGGACAGCGTAATCGTCGTCTTCTCAGTCACATCACTGCCGGCCTGGACAACGCCTTGATGGACAGCTCCTCCGGCGTACTCCGCCATCAGGGCTGCGGCGCGGTTCAAGGCAGGAATCACGGCAGCCGGATCCACTTCCTTCTCAAAGCGGGAGCTGGCTTCCGATCGTAGCCCCAGCTGTCTTGATGTCTTGCGCACTGTACCGCCATCGAAACGGGCAGACTCCAGCATAATATTTACGGTCTGATCTGTAACCTCGGAATGAAGTCCACCCATCACGCCTGCAAGCGCAGCAGGACCATTCTCACCCGCAATGACGAGCATATGAGGCTCCAGCTTGCGTTCCTGTCCATCCAGTGTAACCATGCTCTCGCCTTCACGGGCCAGGCGCACCGTAACCCCTCCGCCCGGCAGACGGTCGGCGTCAAACGCGTGCAGCGGCTGACCGTACTCCAGCATGACATAATTCGTAATATCGACGATGTTGTTAATAGGGCGGATGCCGGCAGCCATGAGACGGTTCTGCATCCACAGCGGTGATGTGCCGACGGTTACGCCGGTAATGTAGCGCGCACTGTAATGAGGGCACTGCTCTTCGGCCTCAATGGCTACAGAAATATGCTCTGCCGCCGCTCTGCTCACCTCGACAAGCTGCTCCTGTGGATCAGGCAGCGCCAGCTCGCGGCCCAGAATAGCACTCACCTCGTACGCGGTGCCGAGCATGCTGAGGCAGTCTGAACGGTTGGGCGTAAGATCGAGCTCCAGCACCTGATCATTCAAGCCCAGTACGTCTTCAATCGGCAAGCCGATGGCAGTCTGCTCCGGCAGCACCAGAATGCCCTCCTGCAGTTCTTTCGGGAGCAGCTTGTCGTTCATGCCCAGCTCTTTGGCGGAGCAGATCATTCCTTGGGACACAACACCGCGGAGCTTCGCTTTTTTAATATCCAGTCCGCCGGGAAGCTTCGCCCCCACCAGAGCAACCGGCACCTTCTGACCGGCATCTACATTTTTCGCACCGCATACAATCTGAATATCCTCATCCAGTCCGGCATCCACGATACATACGTTCAGCTTATCGGCATCCGGGTGCTTCTCTTTGCTTTTGACATAGCCGGTAACGACCTTGTGAATCCCCTGATTCCGGTTCTCGATGACATCAATTTCGATGCCAGCCGCTGTAATACGCCGGGCAAGCTCGGGCGCGGTTACCTCGCTCAGGGAAATATATTGGGACAACCATTCGGTTGATACTCTCATGACAAGCTCACTTCCTTTTCACCAAAAATTAAATACGCGCAAACTGCTTCAGGAACGTTAGATCGTTATTGTAGAAATGGCGGATATCATCGACACCGTATTTCAGCATCGCAATCCGCTCTACACCCATACCGAAGGCGAAGCCGCTGAGTGTCTGCGAGTCATAGCCACCCATTTCCAGCACCTTCGGATGGACCATGCCACAGCCCAGAATTTCCAGCCAGCCTGTGTGCTTGCACACCCGGCAGCCGCTGCCGCCGCATTTGACACAGGATACATCAACCTCGGCACTCGGCTCGGTGAACGGAAAGAAGCTCGGACGCAGACGTATCTGGGTGTGCTCGCCGAACATTTCCTGAACGAACTGCAGCAGCGTGCCTTTCAGGTCACTCATGCGGATTCCCTCGCCAATCACAAGCCCCTCAATCTGATGGAACTGGAAGGAATGCGTCGCGTCGTCGTCGTCGCGGCGGAACACGCGTCCCGGGCAAATAATTCTGACCGGTGTTTCTCCCTTCTTGGCCAGCATCGTCCGGGCCTGAACCGGGGACGTCTGTGTGCGCATCAGCAGGTCCTCGGTCAGGTAGAAGGAGTCCTGCATGTCGCGTGCCGGATGGTTTTTGGGCAGATTGAGCGCTTCGAAGTTGAAGTAGTCCGTCTCCACCTCAGGTCCTTCTGCCACCTGATACCCCATGCCGATAAAAATATCCTCAATATCCTGAATTACGCGGCTAAGCGGATGCACCGCACCTTGAGTCATCGGGCGGCCCGGCAGCGTCACATCCACCTTTTCGGCGCGCAGGCGCTCTTCTGTCTCCCGGCGCTGAAACTCCTCCTGCTTCCCGGTAATAAGCTCCTCAATCGCACCGCGAACCTCGTTGCCCACCTGTCCGATGACCGGACGCTCTTCGGCGCTAAGTGCGCCCATCCCTCTCAAAATTTCCGTGAGCGCTCCCTTTTTGCCTAAATACTTGACGCGCAGATCATTCAGGGTCCCGGGGTCCGTGACTCCTTGCAGCTGTCCAAGCGCTTCTTCCTTCAATGCCAATAATTTGTCTTTCATGGTCTTTCACGCCTCCTTGCATAATTGTCCTCTTCCACGCTGTGCACAGAACCAGCAAAAAAAGGCCTTCTCTCCCGTAAAGGGACGAAAAGACCGTGGTACCACCCTTGTTAACCCGTTCTCCATGAAACATGCCATGGCTATGGGGCTCACTTTAACCGACGTAACGGATCGGCGCCCGATATCTCCTACTGTCTCGCGTCCATAGACCCAAGAGTTCAAAGAACTGCTCCGGAGCGAACTTCACCAGCCTGATTCTATGCAGACACTCTCAATCCACGGCGTCCGCTCCCTGTACAGAAGCACTGCTTACTCTTCTCCATCCCAGCATTTGAAACTATGCACAAAATGATCTGGTATCATTATATGCATTATTGGTGCAGATGACAAGCTGGTGAGCTTATTGCCGGGAGCTCTGTCCACAGAATTGACGTCACACCCCGCGGATAATATTTACTGCCAATCGCAACTCCTGACAACATTTGATCACTCCAGCTCCAGAACGCATTCCGTGGATCTGTCAGCCATGCGACATGAGCTTCGTCAGCTCGACGCCCTTGCTCATCCCAAGGCATTCCCAGGATACGGGTAGCGACGAATTGACACAAGTAGATTTTGCTCAGCCAAGAATTATCACTGGTTGAAGAAAGCTTCCAGCCTCCATCCTCAAACAAACAGATGCCGGGGCGGAGCACATGCTCAAGATGGCGCTTCATGGCAGCGATGTAGGATGCGAAACGTCCATTCTCGTCAAGCGCATCAATACAGCCGAACGCGTACGGAAATACAAGTCCTTCAATAGCAGGAATAATCTTAGAATCGTTATTTTCTCCCAAGATGGCAGGAATATAGCCGTCTTCCTTGGCGAAGGAGACTATTGATGCGGCACAGCGATCTGCCTGTTCCGCAGCAATGCCTGCGGAGACGTCGTTGCCGGCATTGCGAAAGATTTGCTCGAGAGCCACATAGGCAGCCCAGCATTTACCGGCCAGGTAGATGTTGTTACGCGCTTGACCGAGCGATTGATCCAGACTGTCGTACGTCGTAATCTCTGCCCCTCCCTTGCAGCGAGAACTGTCCAGTCCCATAATGCCATTGCGCTTCGAGGGATCCGGATGATCCCTGTTCAGCATACTGACCAGACATTGCTCCAGCAGCGGGAGCCGTTTCTCAAGCCACAGCGTGTCATTCGTACGATGAACGTATACCGCAGCGCATAATAGCCAATTAACCAGTTGCTCGTGAGTCATCTGGGAGAAGCAGTCATTCAGCCCCGCCAATTCATACGCAGAATGGCCGGGACGTGAAAAGGAGTTACCCACACCCATGTCGTGCGTGAAGCTGATCCCGCCGGGATACAGCGTATCGTCATTGGGGAACAAGATCTGATCATGATAGCTGTAGCGGTCTGCATAAAGATCCAGCTCACAGCGAACCGTCCACGGATTCATCCGGATTTCATAGAACAACTGGTCCACGGTCAGATCAAATGTATTCATCATCCGATACTCGCCTTCGTTCACATTCCAGAGCGGCTTGCCGTTCCAATCCAGCAGTTGAGTGCTACCGTAATAGCTTCGGATCGAGTGAGCCAGCATGAAGCGCTGCTCCTCGGACAATCCGGTGCCAGCCAACCAAGTATCCGCCTCGAGAGCACGGGACTTTAATTCCTCAAAGTACTCCAGAGCAAACCTGGCTGCTGCTTCAATATTTGCGAAGTAATTCGTATACCAGTAGCTGGCATCGATATCGGTTGTCACATAACCGCCACGATAGAAACAAAGGGCGAATCGGTACGTTCGTTTCATCCCTGCAGGTGTTTCCATCAGCAGTGCACCGACACCGCCCAGCCCGAAATCATAATTTTCTTCATGCACATTTGTAATCAGCTTCTCCATCGAGAAATGCTGTGTCGGCGTCACGCCTTCATCCATAGTCGCTATCAAGGACATGCGGCCTTGCCCAACGCCGCAGATGCCATCGGTTAACTCCGGCTTTAGTCTCCTCATTACGCTGTACGGATCGGCACCCTGGTATCCGAACCATGCCTTGCACGGTTGTTTCCCTTGAGTATTGTCGACTGTCACTTCAGCGATCACGGCCGGAACAAGTACCATACGCAGCTCTTCTTCTCCAGCTTTCTCTGGATCGGGAACAGGACTCATCTGAGAATAAATCGAGAAGGTCAAGTCGCCAGCGCGCCATACGTCACTGCCGACACTGAAGCTCCTCTGGATCTCCTCCTGGTCGTACCTTTGCAGCAGTCTCTGTGATTTAGGCTCATCCGGAGAGTGCTCTGAGCTGTACCGTTTACTTTCATCTTCACCCGCCTCAAAAAAAGGAAGCCCACGGTAGACTGCACCAGCGGCGTCCTCAAGCAGCAAGAATACGTTCTCCTTTGGTGGCTGGCCTCTCTCCAAGTCAAAACCTCCGCTTGCCCCTGGAAATCCGAGTGTAAAGCTCGAGAATGCCCCGATCGGAGAATGATGTGCGTTGAAAAATTGTGGAGTTGTCATTCAGTTTTTCTTCCCTTCCTTCATAATAGTCTAACAATACGAAGGAAATGAGCAAAAATGGATGGGCAAACCGTGCAACTTTATGGACAAAGCTTACCTGACTAATAATGAATTGACTATAATAGAGAGCATGAAGGATTCTAAATCTAAAGGCGGTTTATCGATGGCGAACAAACAGACTGATTCACATGAAAGTAGATTCGAGGAATTGTTCCTTACGGACGTGGACATCGCCGTGAGGTCATATGCTGCTCATAGCCGGACCGTTGAGCCAGGATGGTTGTTTCAGAGCCACAACCATCCCATGTTCGAATTAAATATGGTGCTCTCGGGGCAGCAACTTTGCCGCGCAGATGGCAAGGAGTACGTCATGGAGCCAGGCGATATCGTGCTGCTAAAGCCGGAGGTAAAGCATGAGTGTGAAGCCACGGGATTGTTGAAGGTGCATTATTGCTGCGTTCATTTTGATCTCGACGAGCCAGCGCTGCGCCAGGCTCTCTGTAGCATTCACCATACATATCATAAGGCGGAGTCCCCGCTTGCAGCCGCGCTTCGGCCCATTCTGGTCCATCTTGCTGAAGCGAAGCCTACGAAGTGGGAAGCGCTCCCGTTTATTTTCCAGCTGCTCACCGCCTTAAGCCGCCTTTTGTCAAATGCACCGGAAGGATTGTTAGGATCCTCGCAGGAGTCTGGTGGACTCGCAAACCGGATTGCAGAGCGGCTCAATGGATTGCTCGCTGAGCGACATGGAGATGCTGACGATGATTATCGTATATCTGCCATCGCGGAAGAACTCGGCTACAGCGCGGCATACTGCAATCGCATCTTCCGCAAGGTGTTTGGAATGTCTCCGAGACAATATCTATCTAAGATGAAATTGAGAGAGGCACGGCTGCTTCTATTGAATGGAGAGCTAACGATCGACGCCATCGCAGAGAGGTTAGGATACAAGGACACTTCCCAGTTCAGCAAACAGTTCAAGCGCTGGACACAGATATCCCCCTCGCAATACCGACAGATGTTCCGGTAATGTTACTTTTGCGCCTGCGATTAGCTATTACACCGAGAGTTTCACTCCGATACCATGCTCCATAGCCTTACGCCAGTAATAGCCCGCGGCAGCAATATCGAAGATAGCAAGCCCCATCGGGTTAAAAAAGACCGGCTCCAATCGATCCACAGAACGCAAGCGCTGCCCGCAAACGACATCTGCAAGCGTGTGAACAGCCTCTTTGTGCAGGCCATGCTTCTGATGCAGCTGTTCAATATCGGTATTTTCCCGGCACACCTCATCCCAGTCGTCCACTACGATCGCTTTCAAATGGGCGACGCTTTCCGGAAGATAATCCCGAAGAGAAACGCCCAGCAGCAGCGTACCCTCTCTCGGCTTTTCATTAATATAGCGGGAGGAGGCTACCGTGCAGGTGGCCATGATGTCTGCATGTCGGTATACCTCTTGCCAATTTCCTGCGATGACGGTCTTAAAGCGCAGGACCTCAGGAATCGTTATGGGATCGATTCCCCGAGGATCATAAATATACACCTGCTCCAGCTGCTCACCCAGCATAGCGGCACACATCTCTAGATGAAGACGTCCAATCGGTCCCCAGCCGAGAATGCCCAGACAGACGCTGACAGGCTGCCGCGCATCCATATAGGCCTGCACCATCAGGCTGCTGACGGCGGCGGTCCGCAGTCCGCTAAGCCGGGCACTGTGAAAGAAGGCCAACGGCTCGCCCGTATCTATATGGTTCAAAATAACTGTGTTATGCGCACGCGGAAGCCCTTTTTCCACATTACCCGGAAAGCTTGCAATCCACTTCATCCCGGATAGTCCGATGTCGCCCCCGACGTAAGCCGGCATAGCAATGATGCGATTCTGTGGATTTTGGAAGCGTAAATATGGCTTGATCGGGTGAGCACTGTCCCCGGCAGCATCCATCATCAGCGCATGCCGGACCGTATCCCTCAGAGCATGCCAATCTGTACCCATAGCGGCAATATCATTATCATTTAAATACAGCATCATAGACCTCCCTTGCTACCGCGGGGATTCCAGCCAAGCACCCGCTGCACCCAGTCATCGTTGTACACTGTATCCAGATACCGCTCACCCCGATCCGGCAAAATGGCGCAGCAAACAGCATCCCGCGGAATGGATGATTTCATCCCCAGCAAGGCTGCGATGACGCCGCCGGAGGAGGCGCCGGCCATGATGCCTTCTTTTTCCACCAGGAGCCGGCAGCCCTCTACACAATCCCGGTCGGTGACGTACCGGACCTGATCCGTCATCCCGGATCTGAACTGCCCCGGAACCATGGCTGCTCCCAGGCCCGGAAATTGACGTGAACCCTTCTCTCCGCCAAAAATAACACTGCCGCGCGCATCCACCGCGACCACCTTCGTGCTCCAGCCCTTCGCTGCGATATAATCGGCACAGCCGCGAATCGTCCCGCAGGAGCTGACACCGCAGAACAAGTAGTCCACCTCGCCAAGCTCATCTCCAATTTCAGTCATGGTCGTTTCATAATGCGCCCGGCTGTTATCTGGATTACCATACTGATTGGTCCAATACGCCTGTGGAATCTGGGACAGCAGCTCCTGGACTCGCGCGATCCGTGCAGGCAGATACTCACCAGTCACCGGGTCCGGCTGCTCCACCAGCTCAATCTCCCCTTGAAAGCTGCGAATAATTGACTTATGCTGCTCGGTCGTGCGCGGGTCCACCACACAGATAAAGCGCAGACCAAGGAAGCAGCACAGCTGGGCCAGGCTGATCGCGAGATTCCCCGAGCTGGACTCGATCACCACGCTGCCCGCAGTAAGATCACCTCGCCGAATGGCTTCCTTCAGCAAATAGAGCGCCGGGCGGTCCTTGGCACTGCCGCCAGGATTCATGCCCTCGAGCTTCCCGTATACAGCAAACGGCTCGCGGGCAAACAGAGACGAGAGCCGCACCAGCGGGGTCTTCCCGATGCTATCTACAATGCCTCCCTCCAGCTTCATGCCGATCCCTCACGATGGTTATAATGTATTTTTTTCTGTTTGACCGCGCTGCGGTGGTCCTCGTCCTGAAAGCGCTGCTCGGTGACGGTAATCCTTCCGATGATTCCAGCCTGAACCATTGCGGCGATTTCCGGAATCCGCTGCTCCAGCTCTCTTCCTGCCGCTTCCAGCTCAGCCGATGTAAATGCAGGCTCGCCGCTAGTAGGATGGGCAGGGGAATAGACTTTCACCTGCAATCCGTGAAGATCCATATGAACCCGCACACTTCCCGTTCCCAAACGACGGTAAAGGACATCCTCAATATCGTAGATGCTGATTTTTTCGCCATGCTTCAGGTCTGGCCCTACCCGTTTAACAATGCTGTCAAAGCTCATCCGCTGCACCCCGTTTACCTCAATCGGCCTCAAGTCCCGCACCACATCGTAGGTGACATATCGGATGGCGGGGAACGCCTCTCTGACCGACGAGGTCAGCACCAGAATCTGCTCTCCGGGCGGCAGCGGCTCCAGCCCCTCTCCAAGCTCCTCAGCCCCCACGCCTTCGGCTGTAAGCCCGTCTGTCAGCACGTATCGTCCGTGCTCGTGAGAGTAATAGGCCATCGTTCCGATCTCAATCGAGCCGTACGTATCTGTCATGTCCGCAAGCGTCAGGTTTAGCTGCTCCGCAGCGCGGGCCATCCAGCCCTTCGGGGCGATTTCACCGACGAGAACCACTTTCCGAATGCCGTAAGCCGCCGGGTCGGGAGAGGTCAGCAGAATCCGCTCCAAAATGGAAGGCATGGTATACAGCACCTCTGGCTGAAACTGCAAAAGCTTCTCCAAATGCTGCTCAATCGGCAGCCTGAAGGAAATGGACTCCGCCGTCATCCCGAGCCGCTGAAATACCTCCACCGCTGTCGCTTCGGCGTGACCGGTACCCATGTCTGCCAAGGCAGAGCGGTAGGAGTCAGCGCCCAGGATGGTACGGTATACGTCCAGCTTGATGTTTACGTAATGGTGTTCATCAGAAGGGGTATAAAAAATCGACTTGCGCCGCCCCGAGCTCGTACCGGACGTGCGGTACTCCAGCATCCCGCTTTGAGCAGACAGGCCGGAATCCGGCGTGTAGTAATACTGCTCCAGCACCGAAGAAGTCATCAGCGGAAGTGAGGATAGCCGGAGATTCCGATTTTTGAAATCCAGTCCGGCCCAGGTGACATACCAGGGACAGCAGCCGCTGACCCGGGCAATCATTTCATGGCATTGTTCCGAGGATATCATGGGCAGAAGCTCCCCTTTCATGGATGTGCGATTCAAATTAGCTTATGCAAATCCATGCCGCACGGTCCGTCACAGACGGCTATGCTTACAGCATCTGTACACTTTCGGAGATCATCCTCCTCCGCCTCTCTGGGCTGTAAACCATACCCAACACGGTTATAGCGCCATATAATAAGGAGCTGATTGACATCCTGAATCTGTGAAAGGAAGGAAACCAAGGTGGCCAAAAAGCTTTTGGGCGGGAAGCTGAAACGAACAGCCATGATGCAGTCCAGCCGCATGCTGGCTCAACATATCCCCCACACCCAGCGATTGAATCGACAAGCCTTGTTCCACATGCTTCATCAATACGGCATGGTGTACGTGAAGCCCGACTACGGCTCCCAGGGCCGCGGCGTGATCCGTGTAGAGCGGCTCAAAAAGAGCTATTGCTATCAATATGGCACCAAAGTTTACTGCTTCAAGACGTTTCAGGACTTGTATGTATCGCTGAGCCCTTACTTCAAGCAGCGCAAATATCTGGTCCAGCGCGGAGTACATTTGCTTCGCTCTCAGGGAAGACCGTTTGACTTTCGGGTTATGATTCAGCGCAATCCTGCGCGGCAGTGGGAGTGCACGGGCACCTTCGCTCGACTGGCGCATCCTCGCAAAGCGGTAACGAACGGCAGCCAAGGCGGCTCGATCTATCCGCCATCGGTACTGCTTCGCCGGTTCGCCGGCCAGCGCCGGACGCAGCAGCTGCTGCGGCACATGAACCGGCTCGCCCACGTCACTGCATCCACACTCTCAATGCATCATCGTGAACTGAATGAGCTGGGCCTGGACATATGCCTCGACCGCAATCTTCGGCCCTGGATTCTGGAAGTGAATACGATCCCGGACCCCAAGCCATTTATGCTGCTACCGGATCACCAGCGGTTTATTCGCAGAATCGTTGCATACGGCTGCGCCTATGGCAGACGCTACAATCTGAAGGTAACCAAAGCCAAGCGGGGATAAAGGCTTGTTCCCTGCGGACAGCAAAGAGCGCCGGACCCCATCCTGTGAATGGGGTCCGGCGCTCTTTAGTCGTCGTGGTTTAGGATACGCTATTCCTTTCTGGCTGCCGGATGAGCAGCCAAACATGATATCTTATAAAATGCGCAAACAAAAAACCCTTGCAGCGCAAGGGTTCTTCATGATTAAGCGGGTGATGGGAATCGAACCCACGCTACCAGCTTGGAAGGCTGGAGTTCTACCATTGAACTACACCCGCATCAACTAAAAAATCGGGACGACACGATTTGAACATGCGACCCCCTGGTCCCAAACCAGGTGCTCTACCAAGCTGAGCTACGTCCCGTTAGCAGTAAGCCGTCTTAACGACAAAAATAAATATATCACGCAGCAATATAAATTGCAACTCTTTTTTTAAGCTTGAAGCGCGCAGTGCAACGGAATGACTCCAGCAGTTCACCTGCTCTTGAGCAAGCAAAAAAGCCCCAAGCCTCTTCAGGCTCGGGACTGTCAGTGCACTTACTTGTCAAACGTCACTTCAGGGGTAGTCAGCTTGTCATAGAAGTCTACAGCCTTATCTTTGTCCTCGGAGGCCCGAAGCGCCATCGCGGATCTTGGATGCTCGTCCAGCGTACCTGTAATCATGTACGGGATAATGTAGCCCCACTCTTCCTTCTCGCGCAGTGGGATCATGAAGCGCTCAATAATATCGAGCACAGGGCGCAGCTGATATTTAGTGCCCTTCAGGTGGGTAACCAGCAGCTCGGTTGGGCAGTTGCCCGCCGCACGGCCCATGCCATATACCGAGGCGTCCAGCAGCTCTACACCATGCTCTGCAGCCACCAGCGTGTTGGAGAAGGCCAGCTGCATATTGTTATGCGTGTGCACACCCAGGCGCTTGTTCGGCAGATGCGTCTTGAACTTGTTGACCAGGTATTCAATATCCTTGTGATCCAGGCTTCCGTAGGAATCCACGATATAAACGAAATCCACCACGCTGTCCTTGATCATCTCAAAAGCTTCCAGCAGCTCGTTCTCCATCACATTGGACAATGCCATAATGTTGATGGTGGTTTCATAGCCGCGTTCATGGAATACACGAACCAGCTCCAGCGCTTTGTCCACATCCTTGATGTAGCAGGCTACACGGATCAAATCCAGCATGCTTTGTTCACGCGGCAGAATGTCGTCCACCTCAACGCGGCCGATATCGACCAGCGCGGACAGCTTCGTGGTGCCCTTGTTCGGAATAACTTCACGCAGAAAATCATCGTCCAAAAAGCGCCAAGGCCCTGCCTTGTCGGCTCCCTTCAGCAGCTTTGGTGAATTCTTATAACCGATTTCCATATATTCTACGCCTGCCTCATTCAAGCCGGCATATAAATTCTGAACAAATTCCACGCTGAAATCCCAATTGTTGACCAAACCGCCGTCACGGATGGTACAATCTACGATTTTGGTATGACTACTTTTCATCCAAGCTAAACTCCCTTCACCCCGGTTTTTCTCTTCATCATACTTGAATGGCTGTGGAAAAGTAAAGCAAAAAGTCCGCTGAACGCGGACTGCACAGAGCAGGCAATGCCTGATTTTGCCTCTTGCCTATGGCCTTATATCGAAGATTTCCTCTTGGGAGCGTACCCATTCCGTAAGGGTCCGCACCATGACACCGGTACCGCCCTTCGCTTCCAGGCCGCTTTCCTTCCGGCTCCAGGAGGTGCCAGCGATATCCAGGTGAATCCATGGCAGTCCGTCTGCAAAGGTGCCGACAAACAATCCCGCTGTAATCGCGCCCGCCATACGTCCCGTGGAATTGCGGAGATCTGCTACATCGCTTTTGAGCATATCCCAGTATTCCGGATACGATGGCAGCGGCCACACATTCTCTCCCGCTTTCCGGGAAGCGGTGATCAGCTCCTGCATAAACACATCATCGTTGGTAACCGCTCCCGTCGCGGCCTGTCCCAGTGCCACCTCAACCGCGCCGGTTAATGTCGCTACATCGATAATTCGCTCGGCTCCCAGCGCCTTGGCATAGGTTACCCCGTCCGCCAGCACCATCCTCCCCTCGGCATCGGTGTTGAGCACCTCAACGGTCCGGCCGCTCAGCGTGGTGATCACATCGCCGGGCTTGACGGCATTGCCGTCTGGCATATTTTCTGCTGTTGGCACCACCATGACCACATTCACCTTGGGCCGGCGCTGTCCCAGCACCTCCATGACACCAAGGACGGCAGCAGCGCCGCCCATATCACCGATCATTTCCTCCATACCGCTGCCGCGTTTTAGAGAAATGCCTCCAGTATCAAAGGTAATCCCCTTGCCGACAAGTCCTGTCACATGCTCCCACGTATCTGTCCCCTGATACTTGATCACGATCATCTGAGGAGGGTGGGCACTGCCCTTGCCGACAGCCAGCAGCGCTCCCATGCCTAGCTGCGCCAATCTTTCTTCATTTATAATGTCCACTTCCATACCATACCGCTCAGCAAGCTCCAGCGCAGCTTGAGCCAGGTCTGAGGGGACCAGCAGATTGCCTGGCAGGTTCGTCAGACGGCGCGCCAGGACAACCCCATCGCCGATTGAGCTGCCCCAGCGAACCCCTTCCTCCCATGCCTCCAGAAAGCCGGGCTCCACCGGTCCATCCAGCTGAAACGTAATCTCCTCAAGCTGAGCCTGCTCCGGCTGCTCTCTCCGATAATGCTTAGCCCGTTGCGATCCCAAAATAAAGCCTTCGCACAGCGCCTGAGCGCATCCCTCCGCATCCTGCTCCACCATAAATTCCTGCATCGTAGAGGGAATGTCCATCTCCAGCCTTCTAGCCCCCAGCTTGATGGCGGCTCTTGCGGCATAAGCTGCCGCCTGGCGCAGCTCTCCAGCGGTCAAGGGGCCCTCCGTTCTGCCTGTCAGAATATAGGTCTCAAAGTGATCCTTTTTCCAGACTGGCAAGATATAGGTAGACCCCGGCTGGCCCTGAAAGAGTCTTTTTTCCACCAGAGATTGAAGTACCGGTTGAAGCTGGCGATCTAAACTGGCATGGAATATCTGATGTCTGCTGATCAGCAGCACTCGTGCATCGGGCCCCGCGCTTTCTAAAGGGTCGTGAATACTTCGCAGCTTCCATTTCATCGCTGTCCCTCCCTGTTTTGTATCTGCTCCGGATTTCACCATCCCTTTACCCTTTTCTTACTCTTGCGCAACATCCATAACTGGAAGCGTTATCATAAAGGTTGTCCCATTTCCGACCTGACTCTCTACTGCAATTGAACCTCCATGGTTCCGTACAATGCGATAGCTGACAGACAGTCCAAGTCCGGTCCCTCCCTCTTTTGTCGTAAAAAATGGATTAAACAGGTGATTCAGCGTATGATGGTCCATCCCCTTTCCATTGTCCGCAATTCGGATATGTACTTGCTTCTCCACCCGCGAGGCCCAAATTTCAATTCTGCCCTGAATGTGGCTGTGATCGCCGTCCATGGCGTCCAACGCGTTTTTGACCAGGTTCAGGATGACCTGCTTGATCTGCTTCACATCGACAGAGATGGCTGTTTCATCGACTTCATCCATATGGAGAACAATCTGACAGCCTTTCATAAGAGCCTCACTCTCTGTAAGAAGCGCAACCTCTTTTAGTAACGATAGCACCGAAATCATGGTCGTTTGGGGAGCAGACGGCTTGGATGAGTTTAAAAATTCGTATATGATATCGTTCGCACGATCAATTTCCATCAATATAATGCGTACATATTCATCTTTTCCCATCGTGATCAGGTGTGGACGAAGGAGCTGAATGAATCCGCGGATTGAGGTGAGAGGGTTCCGGATTTCGTGGGCAATCGAAGCTGATATTTTACCCAGCATGGCGAGCTTGTCGTTTTGGTAAGCGGTTTGCTCGATTTGTTTAAACTCGGATACGTCCTTGACACTTATTAAAAAATCTCCTTCCATCTGGTCACCGTACGTCATGGTAATGAGCCAGGATCGGCCGTATTCATCAACCAGCTCGTGGTTTTTTTTGCGGTGAAAGACGGTCTCGCGAAAAATCCGTATAATTTTCTTTCGTTTAAAGCGGGTAATTCCGGGATGTCTTAGCAGCTGTGTCAATGTGCACCCCGCCATAGATGTCCTAGGCACTCCCAGCAGTCTGGCCATCTGTACATTAACAAACGCAAGTACCCCTTCACTGTCAAAAAGAATAATTCCACTATCCAGGTTCTCCAGAATATTCTCATACTTATTTCTCACCAGCTGACTGCTTTGTAAAGCCCTCATGTCCTTCGGGCCGGCTTGTTGAACATCACTCAACAAACGAGCTCCCCCTCTCTCCATCAGATAATGAGGTCGAAAATGGTAACGGCATACGACAAAACAACATAACGGCGGCGGAAAAATTGTAAAATCTGTATTTTCTCCATCATAGTCACTGGAAGGAATAGCCGTCAATCAGAGAAACTGTCGAAATACATCAAATGTGCAAAAAAACGTTACGAGTTATGTAAAGGTAAATTTATATGGAAGAGCCGCCTTGTTCATAAAGTGCATGCTTCCGGCCTCTTGAGAGACTATTGTCGGGTTCGGTTTTTCGCGTTCATATGGCGCGGGGGCGGGCGGGCGACGCATCGGGTTCGGTTTTTCGCGTTCGTTTGGCGCGGGGGCGAGCGAGCGACGCATCGAGTTCGGTTTTTCGCATTCGTTTGGCGCGGGGGCAGGCGAGCGACGCATCGAGTTCAGTTTTTCGCGTTCATATGGCGCGGGGGCAGGCGTGCGACGCATCGAGTTCGGTTTTTCGCATACGATACACCTCCGGGCCGCCTCACGGCCCCCAACGGCAACAAAAAGGGGCTGTCCCTCAACGCACTGAAGCGTTCCCGGGACACCCCCTAGATCTATACTATGCCTTATGCTGAAGCTGCAGCCTGCGCTGACTCATCACCGCAAGCCGGCGCTTGAGCTCTCCTTGCCATTTCTCATCCTGCATCCATTTGGCTACGGCCAGGAGATCGAGAGACATGTCAATCTGGCTCTGTACAACCTCCAGCGCATCCTCGGATTCGCGGTTCACCACATTTTCGAAGATCGTCTCTTCATCTTCCATCACGTAGTCTTGAAAATCCACATGGGCTGCACCGTCGCCATGAGCGTATTCCGCGAGGATCTCATACTCATTCTCTACCCGATGATGAACTTCAATACGCTGACATACCGGACAAAACAACAGGGGAACATTATGCACCTGGGTCCGATAATGCTTCAATGTACCTTTTGTTCCCACCATACTAGCTCCGCAGCAAAAACTCATACTGTTCACCCTCCCCTGTCAATCCATAGCTTATGCTTTCGATATTGTATTCGCTTTCAGCCCCTATGATTCCTTCAAGCTGTCCCGCTTACCTCAAAATTGAGTCAAATGACCCTTACGTTATGTTATGAAAGAACTACACGAATATACAGATCCTATGCTAACCAGAATGTCTACTATCATATACACTAAACTTGCGCTACTTATATTTCAACCCCGCGGGGATCAATTAAACATCAATATTGAAACGAAAAAGCTCTCGTTCCCTTCCTCTATCAAGGGATTGAGAGCTTTCGTATGAAAAAGTCCAGGTTCAATTACAGGTTCGTGTCGCCTGGCTTCCAGTTCATTGCACACAGACCGCCGGATTGCAGAGCTTGCAGAACACGCAGCGTCTCTTCTACACTGCGGCCAACGTCATTGTGGTTAACGACTTGGTACTTCAGTTCGCCTTCCGGATCGATGATGAACAGGCCGCGCAGAGCTACGCCTTCTTCCTCGATCAGGACGCCGTAGTCACGAGCAACGTTCTTCGTGATGTCAGAAGCCAGCGGGAAGTTCAGCTGACCCAGGCCGTTAGCATCCTTGGAGGCATTGATCCAAGCCTTGTGGCTGTGAACAGAGTCCACGCTTACGCCCAGAACCTCAGTGTCCAATGTCTTGAATTGCTCATATGCATCGCTCAAAGCTGTAATTTCAGTAGGACATACAAAGGTGAAATCCAGCGGGTAGAAAAAGAATACAAGCCACTTGCCGCGGTAGTCGGACAGGCTGACTTTACCAAAGTCTTTGCCATCGCCGGATACGGTTTCCATTGTGAAATCTGGTGCAGCTTTACCAACCAAACGTTCTGCCATGATTGATTTTCCTCCTTAAGGTGTGCAAGCCAACAGCTTGTACATACACATAATTTATGTTCCGGGAACAGTTCCTTAATGATGTTATCATTGCAAAATGGCAAAGTCAAGATTATAGATGTTATTTTATTATAATCATTATAATTAAGGAAATCAGTTCATTACGCTTTGCGGATGGCCTTCGCAATCAGGTCGCCCATCTCTGTAGTGCTTAGCGCTTGGCTCTTGTCTACCGCAATGTCCGCAGTGCGGTGACCGGCATCCAGCACCTCAGCTACAGCCCGTTCAATCGCATCTGCAGCGTCGGAATAACCGAAGGTCAGACGGTACATCAGCGCTACCGAGAGGATCGTTGCAATCGGGTTCGCAAGGCCTTGGCCTGCGATGTCCGGAGCTGATCCGTGTACCGGCTCGTACAAGCCATAGCTGCCTTCGCCCATAGAAGCCGAAGCCAGCATGCCGATCGAGCCTGTCAGCATCGCGGCCTCGTCGCTCAGGATATCACCAAACATGTTCTCCGTTACGATGACATCAAAGCTTGCCGGGCGGCGCAGCAGCTGCATCGCACAATTGTCAACCAGGACATGCTCCAGCTCGATCTCCGGATACTCTGGCGCGATGCGGTTGACGGTTTCACGCCACAGGCGGGAGGTTTCCAGAACGTTCGCTTTATCGACCGAAGCCAGCTTCTTGCGGCGCTTGCCCGCAATTTCAAATGCCTGACGTACAATACGCTCGACCTCAGCCGTGTTGTATACGCAGGTATCTACTGCTTCTTCGCCGCCAGCACCTTCACGTCTGAACTTCTCACCGAAGTAGATTCCACCAGTCAGCTCACGGACAACCATCAGGTCGGTGCCTTCCAGCACTTCCGGCTTCAAGGTGGACGCATCCTTTAAGCAATCAAAAATAACGGCCGGACGAAGGTTCGAGAATAGTCCCAGCTCTTTGCGAATGCCGAGCAGACCGGTTTCAGGACGCAGCTCCTTCGAATTATTGTCCCACTTCGGACCGCCAACCGCTCCAAGCAGCACCGCATCCGCATTCTTACACACCTCCAGCGTTTCCGCCGGCAGTGGAGTTCCCTTCTCGTCAATGGCAATGCCGCCAAACAGAGCATGCTCTGTGCTGAAGGAGTACCCGAAAACCTCTTCCGTTACCTTTATAATTTTCTCTGCCTCTGCTACAACCTCGGGACCAATCCCGTCCCCAGCAATAACCGCAATTTTCTTCGTTTCTGACATGTAAATCCACTCCTTCATATGTAAATGCGTAATTCATCCGTTTTATCCTACTCACTGTTGTATCATAGTTTAGTCAAGCTTGACCAAGATATAGAATCTATGAACTTAATAAGCTTTGCCTATAAGTTAGCTGCATTCTCCTAAATTTGCTATCATCCGTGATCCTTCTTTAGAATAGAGAGAAGTACGCTGCAGTTCATTAAACTACGAAGGAGATGACAAGATGCAATTTGCTCCGCTCGGAAAATCCGGCATGAAGGTCAGCCGCCTCTGTTTAGGCACCATGAATTTTGGACCTGTCACTGATGAAAAAGAGGCCTTCCGGATTATGGATACTGCGCTGGATGCCGGCATTAATTTTTTTGACACCGCCAATGTGTATGGCTGGGGTGAGAATTCCGGTTTGACAGAAAGCATTATCGGACGCTGGTTTCAGCAGGGCGGCGGACGCCGGGAGAAGGTGGTCCTCGCCACCAAAATGTACGGCACGATGAGCGATCCATTAGATGGACCGAACGATCATGCCGGTCTGTCCTCCTACAAGGTGCGCCGTCATCTCGACGCTTCTCTAAAGCGCTTGCAGACTGATCACATCGAGCTGTACCAGATGCATCACAGTGATCTTTCGGTCACCTGGGATGAAATGTGGGGTGCGTTTGAGGTCGCCGTGCAGCAGGGCAAAATCGGCTACGTTGGCTCCAGTAACTTTGCAGGCTGGCAAATTGCAGCCGCGCAGTCTGAAGCCAAGAGCCGGCACTTTCTGGGCCTGGTATCCGAGCAGCACAAATATAGCCTGAACTGCCGCCTGCCAGAGCTGGAAGTGCTTCCTGCCGCTCAGCATTACGGTCTGGGTGTCATTCCGTGGAGCCCGCTGGACGGCGGACTGCTTGGACGCAATGCATTGAAGAAGATTCAAGGCTCCCGCAGCGGCGGCAATGACGAGCGGGTTGAGCAGCACCGGACACAGCTGGAGCAGTTCGCCTCCCTGTGCCTGGAGCTGGGCGAGCCGCAGGACGTTGTAGCGTTGGCCTGGGTGGCCGCCAATCCTGCGGTGACGTCTCCGATTATCGGCCCTCGTACACTGGAGCAGCTGGAAAGCTCTCTGCGTTGTCTAGAGGTGACGCTGGACGAATCCGTCATGAAGGCTCTGGACGAGATTTTCCCGGGTCCCGGAGGCACTGCGCCACAGGCCTACGCCTGGTAACGGATAAGACAATCTCTCTTGACAAAAAAATGGTGCCGGATTCAAACATCCCGGCACCATTTTTATACACTTTCCTGCGGTTGTCAGATTACAATGTCACGCGGTCCCGCTTCCCGAAGGTCTTCCGCTTCTCAATCAGCTGATTGACCGCATCCACATAGGCTCTCGCGCTGGCTTCCAGAATATCTGTGCTCAGCCCGCGCCCTTGCGCAGACACCTCGTTCTGCGTCAGAACGACATGTACTTCACCTTGAGCGTCCTTACCCTGCGAAACCGACTTGATGGAATAATCAGACAGCGTAACTTCTTCAGCCGTGACCTTGTCGATGGCGTTATAAATTGCATCCACAGAGCCGTTGCCCTCAGCTTCCTCTTCAATCAGGCCGTCCGCGGTTTCGATCGTAATCTTGGCCGTCGGTGTGGCTTCATTGCCGAACGTCACGAACATCGTTTTGAGCTGGAACACTTCCGGAGTATCAATGAGCTTCTCCTCCAGAATCGCCAGGATGTCCTCATCCGACACTTCCTTCTTCTTGTCTGCCAGAATCTTGAATTTGGCAAAAGCGTCGTTCACCTGCTCTTCACCCAGCTCATACCCCAGCTCCAGCAGCTTCTCGCGGAACGCATGGCGTCCGGAGTGCTTGCCCAGCACCAGCTTGCTTTCCTTCAGTCCGATGGATTCCGGAGTCATGATCTCGTACGTGGATTTCTCCTTCAGCATACCGTCCTGATGAATCCCGGACTCATGGGCGAAGGCGTTCGCGCCTACAACCGCTTTGTTCCCCGGTACCACCATACCCGTCAGCTTGCTGACCAGACGGCTCGTACGTGCAATCTCCGTCAGCGTCAGATCGGTCTTGGCCTGGAAAAATTCCTGACGTGTTGCTAGCGCCATCGCTATTTCCTCGATCGCTGTATTACCGGCACGCTCTCCAATACCGTTAATTGTGCCTTCAATCTGGTCGGCACCGTTCAGAATTGCTGCCAGGGTGTTGGCTGTTGCCAGACCCAGATCGTTATGACAGTGGGCGCTGAGCTGTACTTGCTCAATACCCGGCACACTTTGCTTGAGGTGCTTGAAAATAGCTCCGTATTCCGCCGGATTCATATATCCTACGGTATCCGGAATGTTCACAACCTGAACACCCTCGCGTACCGCCATGCCTACAACCTCGGACATGAAGTCCAGCTCCGTCCGGCCAGCGTCCTCGAGCGAAAATTCGATTTTGGAGAAGTATTTCTTGGCATACCGGATCGCCGCCTGCGCGGTTTCCAGCACCTGGCTTTTCTCCATCCGCAGCTTAAACTTGCGGTGGATCGGCGATGTCGCCAGAAACACATGGATGCACGGGTCCTGTGCACCAATCAGCGCTTCCCGAACGGCGTCAATGTCATTCTCTCGGGAACGGGACAATCCGATGACAGTCACATCCTTAACCGCTCGCGCTACAGCATTTACCGCGGCCAAATCCCCGGGTGATGCGGCTGGAAAGCCTGCTTCCATGCGGTCGATTCCCAGCTTTTCAAGCTGATGGGCGATCTCTACCTTTTCACGCGTGTTCAGGTTCACGCCCGGTGATTGCTCCCCATCCCGCAGTGTCGTATCAAACACATAAATCTTACGCATGCTGACACCTCCTTAAAGTTCTTTGGCAGAATATATAGTTCCGGCGGCAGGAACAAGGCTGTCCCTAGCCGCCGGCGCTTGGTTATGAATAGTCCAGTATACGCTGTTACTTCTTGATCCAATGCATCATTTCACGCAGCTGCGCACCCACAACCTCTACCGGATGCTCGGATTCGTTGCGGCGTGTAGCGGTCAGGAACGCACGGTTGGATTGGTTCTCCAGGATGAAGTCGCGGGCAAATTTACCCTGCTGGATGTCGGACAGTACTTCCTTCATCGCTTTCTTCGTTTCGTCGGTAACGATGCGTGGTCCGGTTACATAGTCACCGTACTCGGCTGTGTTACTGATGGAATCACGCATGGAAGCCAGGCCGCCTTCATAGATCATGTCAACGATCAGCTTCAGCTCATGCAGACACTCGAAGTATGCCATTTCTGGAGCATATCCAGCTTCTGTCAGTGTTTCAAAGCCTGCTTTGATCAGAGCGGATACGCCGCCGCACAGAACAGCCTGCTCCCCGAACAGATCAGTTTCGGTTTCTTCACGGAAGGAGGTTTCAATAACCCCTGCACGCGTGCAGCCAATACCCTTGGCATAAGCCAGGCCGATAGCCTTAGCATTGCCTGTAGCGTCCTTCTCGATCGCGATCAGGCCAGGTACGCCAAAGCCTTCAACATACGTACGGCGAACCATGTGTCCAGGGGACTTTGGTGCTACCAGCAGCACGTCATTTTCTTTTGGAGCTACGATTTGACCAAAGTGAACGTTAAAGCCGTGGGAGAACATCAGGGCTGCGCCTTTTTTGAGGTTCGGCTCGATGTCGTTCTTGTATACTGAAGCTTGAGTTTCGTCTGGCATCAGGATTTGAACCACATCAGCTTGCTGAACAGCCTCGGCTACGGAAAGAACCTCGAAGCCATCATTCTTCGCCTTGTCGAAGGATTTGCCTTCACGAAGGCCAATCACAACACGGAGTCCGCTGTCACGAAGGTTTTGCGCCTGGGCATGTCCCTGGCTGCCATAACCGATTACTGCGATCGTCTTGTCTTTCAGTACACTCAGTTCTGCGTCTTGTTCATAGTACGTTGTAATTGCCATTAGTATAAATCCTCCTTTAATATAAAGCCCCTTCATGAATGAGCGGGTATTTCAGCAGACCTGAGAATGTCGTCCAAAATCTACTCAAATTCCCGCTCATTCCAGGCAGGCTTGCGGATCAATGATAACTTGCCCGTATTACAATGTTACTGTGCATTGCCCCGGATCATCGCGGTGACACCGGTTCTGGTAAGCTCCTGAATGCCATATGGCTTCAAAAGCTCAATGATGGCATCAATTTTGCCGGTATCGCCTACAGATTGAACCATCATGCTGTTTGCACCAATGTCGACAACGGAGGCCCGGAAGGTCTCTACTACGCCCAGGATCTCCGGTCTTGCCGAAGGCTCGGCTTTGACCTTGATCAGTGCCAGTTCTCTGGCTACCATCGGCTTGGAGCTGAGATTAATCACCTTGATGACGTCAATGAGCTTGTACAGCTGCTTCTCAATTTGCTCCAGGGTGGTATCGCTCCCTGTGGTAACAATGACCATCCGGGACAATCCGACCTCTTCGGACTGTCCCACTGTGATACTCTCAATGTTGAAGCCGCGGCGGCCGAACAAACCTGCAACCCGCTGGAGGACACCAGGCTGATCGTTAACCAATACGGCAATCGTATGTTTAAAACCGCTCATCTCACGCATCCCCCATCAGCATTTGGTCAATAGTGGACCCTTGGGTCACCATCGGATATACATTCTCGCCTTTGGCAACGACAAAGTCGATCAGCACCGGCCCTGGCGTATCCATGGCCTCCGCCCATGCCTTGCGAGCTTCTTCCTTGTTCGTCGCGCGCAGTCCCTTGACACCATAAGCTTCAGCCAGCTTTACAAAATCCGGACTGCCGGAAAGATCAATATGGCTGTAACGGTTATCGTAAATGAGCTCCTGCCACTGACGAACCATGCCCAGCACCTGGTTGTTAATCACTACGATTTTGACCGGAATCTTGTTGATCGCGCAAATCGCCAGCTCCTGGGAGCACATCTGCATCCCGCCGTCTCCGTTGATCGAGATGACCAGCCGGTCCGGGTGAGCCATCTGGGCACCGATCGCAGCAGGGAAGCCGAAGCCCATCGTTCCCAGTCCTCCGGATGTAATCCAGGAGCGCGGCTGGTTGAACTTGTAATACTGGGCTGCCCACATCTGATGCTGTCCCACGTCCGTGCTTACAATTGCTTCTCCGTTCGTTGTTTCATTGAGCATCTCAATGACCCATTGCGGCTTCAGCACTTCCTCTGAATCCTGGTACTTGAACGGGTGAGTCCCTTTCCATTCGGAGATCTGGGCTCTCCAGGCATCGGCTTTGGCTGCAGCCGGTGCAATCGGGTTCAGCATTTCCAGCACCGTCTTCACATCGCCAACGACCGGAATGTCTGTCGGCACGTTCTTGCCAATCTCGGCAGGATCGATATCAATGTGAACGATCTTGGCATGTGGTGCAAAGCCGTCCAGCTTGCCGGTGACACGGTCGTCAAAGCGGGCACCGATGTTAATGAGCAGATCGCTCTGCTGAATCGCATGGTTCGAGGTGTAGGTACCGTGCATGCCCGGCATGCCGGTCCACAGCTCATGTCCGCTCGGGAAGGCTCCCAGCCCCAGCAGCGTAGTCGTAATCGGAATCTGCGTCCGCGTCACGAATTCATACAATGCTTCATGGGCACCGGAGTAGATCACGCCGCCGCCAGCGAGAATCAGCGGGCGCTCTGCCTCGCCAATTGCCCGGCAAAGCTTGTCGAGCTGCAGGCGGTTCGGCACGGTCCGCGGATTGTAGCCTCTCAGCTGTACGTCACCTGGCGGCTGGAACAGCTCCTTCGCGGCGGATACATCCTTCGGAATATCAATCAGCACCGGTCCCTTACGGCCTGTCGAGGCGATATGGAAGGCTTCATGGATGATGCGCGGCAGATCCTTCACATCGCGCACCAGATAACTGTGCTTTGTAATAGGCATCGTAATACCCGTAATGTCCGCTTCCTGGAAAGCGTCGGTGCCGATCAGGCTTGTTGCCACGTTGCCGGTAATGACAACCATCGGCACAGAATCCATATATGCTGTTGCAATGCCGGTGACGAGGTTCGTTGCACCAGGACCGGAGGTCGCGATGCAGACTCCGACCTTGCCGCTGGCACGGGCATATCCGTCAGCCGCATGGATTGCTCCTTGCTCATGGCGTGTCAGGACGTGCTTGAAATCCTCAAATCCATACATGGCATCGTAAATATAGAGAACGGCGCCGCCGGGATATCCAAAGACGCATTCGACACCTTCCAAAAGAAGACTCCGAAGCAAAATTTCCGATCCGGAAATTACTTCAGGCTTCATCCATTTCTCACGTAATTGCTCTGTAGACCGCACTTCTGGAGTTTGCGCGCTCATCAGTCATCCTCCTCTCAAAAATTACCTGTCAAACCTACATTACATCAAAAAAACCTTCCGCCCCCACTGCGGACTATAGCCGCGTGAGGGACGAAAGGTTTACGCTTCCGTGGTACCACCCATATTTGCTTCACATTTCGCAATGTAAAGCCTCAGCAGGTATGAAGGTCCTTTGTTGACATACAAAGGCTCCAATATCTGACGTTCGTAACGTGAACCAAACGATTTTCCCTAATAGACGGTGAACCTTTAATGCGTTGAAGCGTAAGGTTCTGGGTTTTTCAGGAAAACAGCTCCGAGGTGAGCTCGTATAAAAGGGATTTTGGTGGAGGTTGCAGCAAATCTCTCCACTCTCTGAGCAAAAGAGCCCTTTAAACTTCGTCCTCATCATTGCCGATGGAATATATTTCGTTAAAATGTTTAGAAACATTATATGATTCATTGAATCCATAAGTCAACTGTTTTATTTTACGTTCAGCGTCAGCTTTTTTATTCGTGCCATTTACATCAACGGCGTCACGCTCCGTCAGGACTCCATTTCACCTGCTTCAGCCTTGCAGCATACAATAATGCAGCCCTTGAAAGTTCATGGAAGGGAGGCGTTCAGAGATCATCCGCTACCGTCATCCCGGCCTCGATGATCCTGCCATTGTCCAGCTGATCGAGACCCAGCTTGTTCCCCTGACCCACCTGAAGCCCAAGGAGGTTGAGGTCATCCGCAAGGATATGCCGGCCCGGCTGCGCCGCGGAGTAACCTTCGTAGCCTGCAGGGACTCAGGCGAGGCTCCGGTTGGCTTCATTCACTTCATGCTGCATGGGGAGCTGATGTATATTGATATGCTGGCCGTGGCTCCTGCGGCCCAGAGAAGACGCTTTGGAGCCGCCCTCATGGAGCAGGCTGAAGGCTTCGCCCGCTCCAGGGGCTGCAGGCTTGCCAAGGTTATGGTGGATGCCGGCAACCGCAAGGGGCTCCGGTTCTACCACAAGCTCGGCTACCAGATTATTCGTACCCACAGCACCAGCCACTGCTATGAGCTGGAGAAGACGTGGTGAAGCCTACCAGAAGAACCCTCCGTACGGCGGGTATCCTCCGTAACCCGGCCCGGCTCCCGGGCCGTACCCGTATCCTCCTGCGCCATAGCCGCTGCCATAGCCACCATAGCCTCCACCATAGCCACCGCCATAACCGCCTTTATATCCGCCTCCATAGCCGTATTGACCATAAGCAAACGGCGCTGTCCCGATCGCTAGCAGATCAAACAGCACGAGCGGAGCAATCGCTTTGATCCTGGCCTCTTTGCCTCTCCCGGCTTCAAGATAAAGCCGGTCTCCCGAAATTCTGACAAGCTTGCCCTTTACCACTGTGCCATCCTTTTTATATGCCACAATGGTCTTACCTACATACCGCTTCGCCTCTTTCTTGCTGACAGGCTTCTGCATGAAATCCCTCCTCGGGTAATATAGATCCAGTCTATGTCCCCTGTACCGATTTCGCTTGTTTCATCGCCCTCTGCCAGCAACATAGGCAAAGCATAAATAAGAGAACCGCTCCATACCGGAGCGGTTCTCTTATTTAACAAAAGCTATAATTAAGCATTTACCTTTTCTTTAGCAACTGTAGCCAGAGAGTTAAATGCATTCAGATCATTTACAGCCAGATCAGCCAGCATTTTGCGGTTGATGTTCACACCTGCAAGCTTCAGGCCATGCATCATTTTGCTGTAGGACAGACCATTTTGACGTGCAGCCGCATTGATCCGAACGATCCACAGCTTGCGGAAGTTACGCTTCGTCTGACGACGGTCACGGTATGCATACAGCATGGATTTCATAACTTGTTCTTTAGCTGTTTTGAAAATGCGGTGTTTGGAACCGAAATAACCCTTTGCAAGCTTCAATACTTTTTTATGTCTGCGACGAACCACAAAGCCGCCTTTAACTCGTGCCATATTTAAGAACCTCCCAATATATGTTGTTTACTATTTCAGGTTGGACAGACCTTGCTTCAAACGCTTTACATCCCCAGGTGCCATAACCGGGCTTGTTCCAAGAACACGCTTCGCACGCTTGGACTTGTGGGACAGCAGGTGGTTTTTGTAAGCCTTATAACGCTTTACTTTACCAGTACCGGTGATTTTGAAGCGGCCTTTCAGGCTGCTGTGTGTTTTCATTTTAGGCATTGTACTTCTTCCTCCTCTAAATGTCTCTTAGGCTTTAGGAGCCAAGATCATAATCATGCTGCGGCCTTCCAGCTTCGGCTGGCGCTCGATCACGCTGAGCTCGGCCACTTCCGTCTTTACGCGCTCCAGAATCTTCTGGCCAATATTGGCATGCGTGATTTCACGGCCGCGGAAACGAACGGAACATTTCACTTTGTCGCCGTCCTTCAAGAATTTCACCACATTGCGAAGCTTCGTTTGGTAGTCATGCTCCTCAATGTTTGCACGGAACCAGACTTCCTTGATATCGACAACCTTCTGGTTCTTGCGCGCTTCCTTCTCTTTCTTCTGCTGCTCATAACGGAATTTACCATAGTCCATGATGCGGCAGACCGGCGGTTTCGCCTGAGGGGCTACGTTGACCAAATCAAGATTGAGGTCGATTGCCATCTGCAGCGCTTCCCGAATCGGCTTGATTCCGATCTGTTCACCTTCCGCGCCAACCAAACGTACTTCCCTCGCCCGAATTTCGTCGTTGATCATATGTTCCTTACTAATCGTTCTCCACCTCCGATTTTTTGTTCGTGAGAATACTAAGGTCAGAAGACTTAAAAAAATAAAGGGATGCCGGTCAATCGCCGGCATCCCGTGTGATACACAATCTTAACATGAACGTAAATGTTCGTTAGGGTTCGTGATCATACCAGCCGACAGGAGTCGATCAGGTGAGAAGCGGCGCTTCTGCTTGCAATCAGTATTCTGTTCAAGACACCCAATGAGTGTATCACAGAGAACATAACCCTGTCAACCTTTTTCAATACTGAGCTTACCCCTGCTTGCTCTGCACTTCCTCCAGGCGTACTACCCGGGTGTGCTGAGTATGGCTCCACTGCTTATTGTTCTGCGTGAAGAACGCATACACCGTGATTGGATACCACGACAGCAGATACACCGGGAAGAGCACCAGATAAGCATATACCTTCTTGAAGGTAACCTTCTCCAGAATCATAGCCGTCAGGAAGGTGAGCACATTCGCCGCGATTGCGGTAAAGCTCAGCCACACTGGAAGCTGTCCATACAGATTCGCGATGTTCGGACCGTCGAAGAAGGCTGCATCTGCCCAAAGCACGGCCGTCAGGATAAAGGTGAGCAGTACAATATATACGTTCGCTCCATAGAGCGCCAGATCCAGCTTCACAATGCTGCGTTCCTTCAGTGCGCGCCACAGCAGCGGGAAGAAATATCTTCTTGCTACGGTGAAATGACCTTGCATCCATCTCAGGCGCTGTCTGGCAGAAGCCTTGAATGTGAGCGGCTTCTCGTCAAACACCTTGGCATGATAGTTGAACTTCGGATGAATGCCCCGCATCACGCTGCGCATCGTAAACTCCAGGTCCTCTACCAGGCTCGTTGCACCCCAGCCGATTTCCTTCAGCAGGTTGGTTTCGAAGCACATGCCCGTGCCGCCCAGGAAATTCGCCATATTCAGATTATGGCGGGAATTTTGCCACAGACGGTTAATATACCAGTAGGATACTCCGTAAGCGGCAGTGATCCAGGAATCCTCCGGATTCTTGGTATCAATGTAGCCTTGAATGACCTTCGCGCCGGAGCACAGATCGTCATTCATTTCCTTCAGAAAATCTGGATGAGCCAGATTGTCGGCATCAAACATGACAACGGCGTCAAACTGCCGCGGCATAGCCCACAATTCCTTCAGCATCCACTCAATCGCATACCCTTTGCCGCGCAGGTTCTGGTTCGTACGTACGCAAGCATGCATGCCATGCTCTCGGACGATGTCTGCGGTACGGTCTGTGCAGTTATCGCAAATGACAAATACCTCGTAGAGCTCCCTCGGATAATTCAACTGCTTCAGGTTCTCCATCAGTGCACCGACGACCTGCTCCTCGTTATGAGCGGCCACTAGGACGGCGAACGATTTTCTCGGTTCAAAATGCTTCTTTTTCTTTTTGGTGTACATCCCAAATATAGAGAATACAAACTGGTACACACCAATCGCAGCCAGCAAGACCTGCAGTGCGATAAAAATGGCGTCTGTCATGATTCCCCGCTACCCCCTTTTTTCTACCCTGAGAATGTTTTTTTCTCTCTGATGATTGTAAAGCTGCATGACCCTTTGTGGTGCCGGAGAAGCTGACGTAAAAAGCTTGGGTTCTTTGTATTGTATCAAGCTCTGCACGTCATTTCGATTTTCCATCCTTTACGTGCGTTTGTCAAAAGCGCCAGAAGCTCTAATTCGTGAGATTTTCTATTAAAAAGAGCTTTCCCGCCGAGCTTCATGCCAGCAGGCTCTTCCTCAGCACGCTTTAATTTCTATTTTCATCCGTTTTCATGCTTTTTATTTCATGCCGCGTTCATTTTTTTCCTGAACTTGTTGTCCGCCCCATTTCTTTAACGCTAAAAAGACCCAAAAGGTTTGCGTTCATGTTCAGGTTTTAATAACCTGTCTTGCCATCTTTTGAATCACGCAGCTCTAATTGTAGCGATCCTTTCGGGGGCAGTCAAAAGGCCTTAGACCCTTCTTGACAGGTAAGTTTTGGGAACGGCAGACCTATGAACCCGGGACTGCACCCTGTCACCTATAGCGTCAATCAGGCAGCGCGCATAGCAGCTTTGGTTTGCTTTCCTCAACAGAACACATTATGTTAGGATTACAAAAATTGCTTCAGGAACAGGTGACGAAACGTGGCACAAAAAAGAGTCCTGCTATTGTCCGAGGGCTTTGGCGCCGGCCATACCCAGGCCGCTCATGCGCTTGCAAGCAGTCTGCGCCAATGCGCACCGGACGTTCAAACTAAGGTGCTGGAGCTCGGCAGCTTCTTGAACCCGAAGATGGCTCCGCTCATCATTTCAGCATACCGCAAAACCTTGATTTCAAAGCCTCGCCTGATCGGATATATGTACCGTCATCAGAAATCCTTCAACCGCTTTACGTCTCTCGCGCTGCACCGGATTTTTTATACGAGCACCCAGGACGTCGTGCAGCAGCTGAACCCGGATCTGATCGTCTGCACACACTTTATTCCCAACGCCGTCATTTCCAGGCTCAAGCGCTTGGGCGCCCGCGTCCCGCTGTGCACCGTGATTACGGATTACGATGCCCATGATACGTGGATCAGCCCGGAGGTAGACCGATACTTTGTCTCTACACCGGAGGTCAAGCGGAAGCTGCGGAGCAGAGGCGTGTCCCGGGCCAAAATTCAGGTTACAGGCATTCCCGTCCATCCGGACTTCTGGAAGCGACCAAGCAAAGATGAAATTCGCCGGGAGTTCGGGCTGTCCGACCTCCCGGCGATCCTGGTTATGGGAGGCGGATGGGGGATGATGAAGGATCAGGTGGTCCATGAATATCTGGCCCGCTGGAAGGATCAGGTCCAGATCATCTTCTGCTTCGGCAGCAATGAGGAGGCGCGCCGCGAAATGGAGGCACAGGACCGCTACGGTCATCCTCATATTCATATCCTTGGCTTTACCAAGGAAGTGGACCGGCTGATGGAGGTGTCTGACCTGCTCGTTACGAAGCCCGGCGGGATGACATGCACGGAGGGGCTGGCCAAAGGGATTCCCATGCTGTTTCATCACCCGCTGCCGGGTCAGGAGGAAGAGAATTTTCAGTATTTTACGGCACAGGGCCTGGGAGAGCCCATTGATTCTCTGGAGGTGCTGGGACGCTGGATGCACCGTTTAGTGGAGCATTACGACGACGTCGTGCAGGAACGGCAGAAGAACCTTGCCAATACCGAGAAATATTTCCCGAAGCAAAGCGCACTCAGCATCTTGGAAATGCTTCAGGAACAGCCTGTCCAGCACTGAGACAGGCTGTTCCCATAAAATAAAAAAGAGACTCCCCACCACGTATGGTGAGCAAGCCTCTCTCCGCTTAGGCTAGACGCCGTATTTCGAAAGACGCTGCTTCCGGTAACGCTCCAGCGCTTCCTGTCCTACGATCGCCTCACAGCGATGAATGTTCATGCCCTGCGAGTAGAACTTCGACTCATACTCCGTCATGACAAACTCCTCGTTCGGCCCTTCCGCATGCAAATCCAGCGAAATGTTGGTCATTTGCAGTCCGTAATCGGCAAATGCATTCAGCGAAAATTGAAAAAGGCTGACTGAATCCGTCTTGAAGTGGATCTCTCCGCGCTCATTCAGAATGCGGACATATTTATCCAGAAATCTTGGATGCGTCAAGCGGCGGCGGCCATGCTTCTTCTTGGGCCACGGATCACTAAAATTCAAATAAATTCGCTCCAGCTCGCCTTCTTCAAACACATCCTCGACGTTCTCAATATTCATCAGCGCCAGCTGCAGATTAGGAGGAGACTCTACCTCTTCCTCCGCCCACGCGAGGCGTCCTTTCTCACTGGCACGGCGAATAAGCTCATCATACATATCCACGCCAATGAAATTAATCTCCTGATTGCGGTAGCTCATCTGACTGATAAACTGACCCTTGCCCATCCCGAATTCGACATGAATCGGCCGATCATTGCCAAATAGCGACGACCATTTTCCTTTATATTCCTTGGGATTCAGAACAACAATATCCTGCTGCTCCTCCAGGCTTTCCCGGATCCCTTTTCGTCCCCGTAAACGCATAATATACCTCCGACCCTATTGCTATAAAATTACGAACCTTGTGATATTGTGCCGAACTTGACCTCAAAAGTAAAGAGCTGCCTCCAACTTTGGGACAAAAAGAAAGAGGACCCCTCTCTCTTTGCAGAGAAAAAGGCTCCTCCCTCAATATATTTGGAATTGGGGTTCCGCGAATGTCAGTCTGTGGTTAATGTGACGGATGAGAAGGGGCAAATTCAAAGGTTTTCTCAAATGCATCCCTGATCTTGCGCTGGGCGCTTGATTTGACCTTCGGGTTACCGTTAAACTCCACACCGGTCAGGGCTAGTGCTTCCTCCGGAGTTAGTTCCACAGAGATTTTGTCCTTGCTGGTACTGCTGGTTGACGATGAATTCATTCTAATCACCTCTTCTGTAGATGTAGATCAGTATATCCACCAAACTCTACACTTATGAGATAATCCTGAAGAAAAAATTTCACGTCCTGCTAATATTATACCCATGAGTCAAGCTGCTGAAACTTTGTCGTACAGTACTCTTTCTAAAATATATCAAATGGCAAATGAAATGATCAAGTGACAACTATTTGTTACAATGGGTACGATCATATATAAAGGAGATCCTATGCTGACATCCACTCATGAAGCTCCCCTGCTGTGGGGCGACAAACGATTTCATACCTGGAATGCAGAAATGCGGGAGGTGTTCCAGGAAAAAGTGTTCAAGGTGACACTGGACGCCGGCTTTACCTGCCCGAATCGTGACGGCACGATCGCCAAGGGCGGCTGCACGTTCTGCAGCGCAAGAGGCTCCGGTGACTTCGCTGGCAGCCGCCGCGATGACCTGGTGACACAATTCAACACCATCCGCGACCGGCAGCACCAGAAATGGCCGCACGCCAAGTATATCGGCTATTTCCAGGCCTATACGAATACTTACGCTCCCGTAGAAGAGCTACGAGTGTATTTCGAAACCATTCTAAAGCAGCCGGGTGTCGTCGGGCTGTCGATTGCTACACGGCCGGATTGTTTGCCGGATGATGTCGTGGAATACCTCGCTGAGCTGAACGAGCGTACCTATCTATGGGTAGAAATGGGTCTGCAGACGATACATGAATCCACCTCCCAGCTGATCAATCGCGCCCACGATACACAATGTTATTATGAGGCCGTAGAAAAGCTGCGCAGGCACAATATCCGAATCTGCTCCCATATTATTTACGGCCTGCCACAGGAGGATCATGAGATGATGCTGTCCACTGGCCGCGCGGTTGCAGGGATGGACGTTCAGGGCATCAAAATCCACCTGCTGCATCTGATGCGCAAGACCCCTATGGTCAAGCAATATGAGGCGGGATTGCTCCGTTTTCTGGAGCAGGATGAATATATCGGGCTTATTGCAGACACACTGGAATTTCTTCCGCCGGAGATGATTGTCCACCGGCTGACCGGCGATGCTCCTCGCGACCTGCTGATCGGTCCCATGTGGAGCAGACGCAAATGGGAAGTTCTAAACGGCATTGATGCCGAGCTGAAGCGCCGTAATACATGGCAGGGCAAGCTATGGAAGGAGCTGGGCTGATGGGATTTCTATCTGTGCTGAGCTTTGCGCACAAGCTGGTAACCGAGCGCCTCTCTGCCGGGGGAATCGCCGTGGACGGCACCGCCGGAACAGGCGCAGATACCCTTTTTCTTGCGGAGAAGGCTGGAAGCAGGGGCAAGGTCTATGCGCTGGATATCCAGGAGCAGGCGCTGCAATTAACCCGGGAACGCCTGGAGCGAGCGGCTTCAAAGAAACTTGCCGAGGTGGAGCTTGTGCTGGGCAGCCACCATGCCATGCTGGAGCTGCTGCCTCCCTCCTGCCGCGGCAAGGTGTCTGCGATCATGTTCAACCTGGGCTATTTGCCGGCAGAGGGGGCAGACAAGGCATTAATCACCTCACCTTCAAGCACACTGCCCGCACTGGAGGCGGGCCTTGAGCTGCTGGCGCCAGGCGGCATCATGACCATTGTCCTCTATCCCGGCCATGAAGGCGGCAGAGAGGAAGCTGCCGCTGTAGAATCCTGGTGCGCCGGCATTCCGCAGCTTACCGCGCAGTGTATTTTGTATCGCGGGCTGCAGCGGGATGATGCGCCTTATCTTATTGCACTGGAACGAAAAAAGCCGTTATGATAGATTGAATCCAAAAAACACGTGAAAGGCAGATGATTACATCATGTCAAAACCGTATCCGCTATTATTTCAGCCCGAATTCAAGGAACGCGTCTGGGGCGGACGTGCCCTGGAGCAGTTCGGCCTTAACCTTCCGGAAGGACAAATCGGCGAAGGCTGGATGATCGCCGATCATCCAAACGGCACTACGACGGTTGCGAACGGCGAGCTCGCCGGAACCGGACTGGACCAGATCCGGGAACAAATGGGCCGGGAATGGTTCGGAAATAAAGGCTTCTCTGAGAAGAACGGCCGTTTCCCCCTGCTGATCAAGCTGCTGGACTGCAACGATGATTTGTCCGTCCAGGTACACCCTACAGATGATTATGCAGGATTGCCTCAAGGAGAGCTCGGCAAGACTGAAATGTGGTATGTGCTTGACGCCAAGCCCGATGCCAAGATCATTTACGGCTTGAAGGAAGGCGTGAAGCGCGAGGATTTAAAGACGGCTCTGGAGAACGGCTCCGTCATGGATTCTCTGCAGGAGGTCTCTGTTAAGGCGGGTGACACCTTCTACATCCCTGCCGGTACCGTTCATGCTCTTTGTGCGGGTGTTGTCGTTGCTGAAATTCAGCAAAACTCCGACACAACGTACCGGATTTATGATTATAACCGTCCAGGCCTCGATGGCAAGCCGCGGGAGCTGCATGTCGAGGATTCCCTGAATGTAACTGCTTATGAAGGCTCCGGTGCGACAACAATGAGCACAGACCAGGCAGTACCGGGCCAGTGGCTTCAGCTGGCTGCCTCTCCTTATTTTGTCGTGGAGAAGGGCATCGTGGAGGGAGAATGGAGTCTCGGCACTACCCAAGACAGCTTTACGATTCTCGTAACCTGTGAAGGGGAAGGCACCCTGACATGGGAAGGCGGCTCCCAGAAGTTCACTTCCGGCCAATGCTTCCTGCTTCCAGCGAATCTGGGATCCTACTCTCTTGAAGGCCATGCAGTGGTGCTCCGCTCCTACCTGCCTTAAGCCATTTCATGATGTCATCCGATTTATAACCGCTTTGCTTCAAACCAGGACAACGCATGTGGAGGTGGCTGAGTGATGCAGCACGAAAGCTTCACCATGCTGAACGATGCCGGCATGGACATTTTCGTACAACGGTGGACCCCGCCGGCCGGAGTCCCTGTCAAGGCTGTGCTTCAAATTGCCCATGGTATGTGCGAGACCAGTGATCGTTATGCTGAACTCGCCGCTATGCTGAGCTCAAACGGCTATGCGGTGTATGCCAATGACCACCGCGGCCATGGCCGCACTGCGGGTCAGATCGATCGGTTAGGTGATGCCGGGGAGAACGGCTTCAACGGCATGATCGCCGATCTGCTGCTGCTGCAAGGCATCATTCGGAAGCAATATGGGGAGCTTCCGCTCTTTATGCTGGGACACAGCATGGGGTCCTTCCTTGTCCAAAAAATCATGTGTACCGAAGGGACTGCCTATGACGGCTACCTTCTATCAGGCTCGAACGGTCCCCGCGGTCTATTGTCATTCGGGCAGACCCTTGCCGCACTGCAATTACGGCTTCAGGGACAAATGCACCGCAGCCTGCTTCTGAACACGATCGTGTTCGGACCCTACAGCAAAGGCCTCGGCCCCATCCGAACCGCCTTTGACTGGCTCTCTCGGGATGAAGAAGAGGTACGTCGATATGTTGAGGACCCGTACTGCGGCCAGATCTGCTCCACCCGCTTCTTCATGGAGTTTTTCACACTGCTGCGTGAGATTCACCAGCCGAAGCTGCTGAAGGGGCTTGTGAAGAACAGGCCGATTTATATTTTCTCCGGGGAGGACGATCCCGTCGGGATGCGGGGCAAGGGAGTACGGAACCTGATCCAGATGTATCGGGAGCGCGGGGTACAGCAGCTGGAATACCGCTTGTATCCCGGCGGCAGGCATGAAATGCTGCATGAGACCAATCGGCGGGAGGTCGAGGGAGATGTGCTCCACTGGCTGGACAGCCATGTGCAGTGTGAAGAGCCTTTGAATCCCGCGCCTCTGATGTAACCTAAAAAACGTCCGGAAGCCACTCTTGAGTGATTTCCGGACGTTTTGGGTTCTGTGATGCTTTAGATTTCTTACCCTTCCAGCTTGGCGGTAAAATACCGGGGCTTCCCGTCCGGCGTGTGCTGCTGATACAGCACAACCAGCAGCGTGGCCTGAGAAGAATGATCCCTGCTGAAGGCCGCGGAAGCAGCATTCCCTGACCCGCCTGCTGCATCCAGCACTTCTGCTTCTGCCAGGCCGCGCTTCGCCACCACTTCTTCCAGGTCGAAAGGCAGCACCTCGATCATCGCATGCTTCTGCAGCTCCCGCTCTCCAATGCCTAATTGTGCGAAGTCGTCAGTAAAGTCCTGAGCCCGCTCGACAGCCTTTTTGACCAGTGAAGTCCACTCGTCTTTATTCTGCGTGAAGTCCCACCAGATTTTGCGCGGCTTATATTTATGACCCAGGAAATAATCGAGCTTCATCAGTCCCTGAATGACATCCATTTGCGGCGTGCCCCGCTCCAGCAGGAAGGCGTTCAGCCGAGTGAACAGATCCTCCAGCTGATGACCGATCTTCTGCCAGCCCTGCCCCTCCCAGTAGTCTCCAAAGGCCTGGAAGAAGTCGAAGGGGGACGGAAAGCTGTGGGTCATTAGATAGTTTAAGGTATGGTCCATCCGGTGGGCATTCCAATACTTCTCCAGCACGTCCTCCAGCCGCTTCAGACGGACAATATCGGTGAAGGGCATCACATCGCTGCTCAGCATCTCATACGGCGCATGGTCCATGTACGTGTAATTGTATTTGGCTGCATCAATTCGCAGCCCTGTACCGCGAAGCATTTTCAGGAAGCCGAGCTGCAGCTCCTCCGGCCCCAATGCGAATACGTCATTAAACGTTTTGCGGAACGTATCGTAATCCTCCAGCGGCAGGCCGGCAATGAGATCCAGATGCTGGTCAATCTTGCCGCTTTCTTTGATTTTGGTTACCGTGCGGGTCAGCTTGGAGAAATTCTGTCTGCGCTTCACCAGCTCATTCGTCGGGTCATTCGTGGACTGTACCCCGATCTCGAAGCGGAAGATTCCCGGCGGTGCATGCTCGGCCAAATAATCCAGCACCTCCGGCCGCATAATATCAGCAGTAATCTCAAATTGAAACACACAGCCCTGATGATTCTCAATCAGAAACGCGAACATATCCAGTGCATAGTCCCGCTTGATGTTAAAGGTCCGATCCACAAATTTGATGAGCTTGGCCCCTTGGTCAATCAGATACAGAATGTCCGCCTTGGTCCGCTCAATATCATAGTAGCGCACGCCCACCTCAATACTGGACAGGCAGAACTGGCAGTTAAAGGGACAGCCCCGGCTTGTCTCGAAATAGACGACACGGTTTGCCAGATGCGGAATATCCTCTTGAAACCGGTGCGGCGAGGGTAAATCCTTGAGCTCCGCCTTCGGGCGCGGAGGATTGATGACCGTCTCACTCCCCTTGCGGTATGCAATCCCGTACACGAAATGATACTTCTGATCTCCCTCGATCGTCTTCAGCAGATGGTGCAGCGTCTCTTCCCCTTCGCCCATGACGATAAAATCAACGTTGACGAGCCGCTCCATCCAATACCCGGTATCGTAGGACACCTCCGGACCGCCGAGGACGATGGTCACCTCCGGCATTACTTTTTTGAGAATATCAATAACCTTGATCGTCTCTTCAATATTCCAGATATAGCAGGAGAAGCCCACCACCGCCGGCCGGCGCTGAAACAGATCGGAGACGATATTCATCACCGGATCCTTGATCGTATACTCTGCTAGCTCAATGTCAAAGTCATGCTCGCTGTACGCCTTCAGGCAGCGAATCGCCAGGGAGGTATGGATGTATTTTGCGTTTAATGTAGACAGGATGACTTTCATGCTTCACGACCTAACTTTAATTTAGTATTCATCCGAACCGCCGTCTGCCCCTTGGCTTTGAAAAAACTGCAGGAATGGCAGGCCGTATTTCCGGTATTTCACTTCTCCGACCCCTTTGACCTGGAGCATATCCTGCTCCGTCTGGGGACAAATCACGCTCATCTCGCGCAGCGTGGCATCATTAAAAATAATATAAGAGGGAACATGCTCCCGACTCGCCAGCTCCCGCCGGATCAGGCGCAGCTGCTCGAACACCGTCTCGTTCACAGCAGACGGAGAGGTATCCCTCGCGCTCCGGCGCTGGGAGACGGCCTTGGATGGCCGCGGCACCCGCTGCGTAACCTCGCGCTGTCCGCGCAGCACCTCAGCGGCAAGGCTCTGCAGCCTCACGACCGGATACTGGCCTTCCGAGAGGGCCAGATAGCCTTCCGAGATCAGTACATTGATACTTTCGGCAATCTCCTTCTCTGTCCGGCCATTCATAACGCCGTAGGTAGGCAGGCGGTCAAAGCCGTACTCCAGCAGCTTTTTGGCACGGGAGCCCTTCAGCACGGAGGCAATCATCGACACCCCGAAGCGCTCGCGCATTCTGTGGATACAAGAAAAAATCTTCTGCGCATCCACCGTAATATCAACAAGCTCGCGATCATCCGTGCAGGAGCTGCATGTGCCGCAGCGCTCGTCGCCGTGCTCTTCTCCGAAGTAATCCAGCATCGCGCTGCGCAGGCAGCGGGTCGTGTAGCAATAATCGATCATCTGCTGCAGCTTGCGGTATTCATTATGCTTGCGCTCCCCATCCTGGGGATTCTGCTCGATCAGAAATTTTTGGGTCATAATGTCCTGGGCGCTAAACAGCAGGATGCACTGGCTCGGCTCTCCGTCCCGGCCCGCGCGGCCTGCCTCTTGAATGTAGGACTCCATGTTCTTGGGCATATTGTAGTGAATGACATAGCGGACGTTAGATTTATCAATCCCCATGCCGAATGCATTCGTAGCGACAATCACGCGAATGTCGTCATACAGAAACGCTTCCTGGCTCGACGCCCGCTCGTCATCGCTCATCCCTGCATGATACCGTCCTGCGGCCAAGCCTTTCAGCTGAAGCCGCTGACATAGATCATCGACCTCTTTGCGGGTTGCGGCATATACAATGCCCGACTCATGAGCATGCGAGGCCGCATAATCCAGCACGAACTCCTTCTTGCTCTCACCGCGGAGAACGGACATATGCAGGTTGTCCCGACCAAGTCCGGTAACGAATACCTGCGGAGTCTGAAGCTGCAGCAGTCGCTGAATGTCCTCCATGACCTCCGGTGTTGCGGTCGCGGTAAATGCGGCGACAATGGGACGTCTTGGCAGTCCCCGCACGAACGGTGCCACAGACAAATAGCTTGTCCGGAAATCATGGCCCCATTGAGATACACAGTGAGCTTCGTCCACCGCTACACAGGAGATGTCCAGGCCCCCCATTTCCTCGCGGAACCAGTCCAGCTCCAGACGCTCCGGAGCTACATAGAGCAGCTTCAGCTCTCTTGCCTTGGCTGCACGGATCCGGTCGTTAACCTCACGGCCGCTCAATGTGCTATTGATATATGCTGCAGCAATGCCGGCGCTTTGCAGCGCATCCACCTGATCCTTCATCAGGGAAATGAGCGGCGATACCACGAGAGTCAGGCCCTGATAAATAAGCGCCGGAATCTGATAGCAGATGGACTTGCCGCCTCCGGTCGGCATAATGCCGAGCGTGTCACTGCCTTCCAGCAGGCTGGCGACAATCTTCTTCTGGCCTTCACGAAAATCAGGATACCCGTAATATTTCTGCAGATACTCCTTCGCTGTATGAAAATCAATAGATTGTTTATGGATCAATGATAAAACTCCTTCTGTTCACCTTTAAGCCCCTAGGGGGACATCCTCTCTTGCTGCGTGATCACGGGATGCTCCGGGCTTTACAGCGCTCCCTATTCCTCTCTAATTTTACCGGGCTTTGGCAGGATGGGCAACCACGAAGGAGCACTGCTTTTCCCCCTGTGATCCCGGATCATGGTCAGAACGGTTAAAAACGTCTTCGAAACGGGTAAAACAAAGGCATAGTCTGTCTGCCCAAAGGATTAAGAACCAGGGTTCCTGGAAAACCTACCTTACAAACTCGATGTTAAAGGGGAAAATGCTATGAAACCTGTTTCCGATGAACGTATTACACTGCACGGGTTTAACAACCTGACGAAATCACTGAGCTTTAACATGTACGATATTTGCTATACGAAGACGAAAGAAGAACGCGAGGCATACATTGAATATATTGACGAGCAGTACAATGCCGACCGCTTGACCAAAATCCTGACTCACGTCTCTGATATTATCGGCGCTCATGTGCTGAATGTCGCCAAGCAGGATTATGTGCCGCAGGGTGCGAGCGTAACGGTCCTCGTGTCCGAGGGTCCGATTGTAGAGGTGCCGAACGAATCCTATGAGGAATCACCGGGACCGCTGCCCGACAATGTCGTTCTCCAGCTGGACAAAAGCCATATTACGGTGCATACCTACCCGGAGTACCATCCGCATGAAGGAATCAGCACGTTTCGGGCAGATATCGACGTGTCCACTTGTGGAGAAATATCTCCGCTAAAAGCACTGAACTATTTGATTCATTCCTTTGACACGGACATCATGACCATTGATTACCGAATTCGAGGCTTTACGCGCGATATTAACGGCCAGAAGCTGTTCATCGACCATGATATCAGCTCCATCCAGAATTACATTCCCGATGAGGCCCAGGAATTATACGATATGATTGACGTCAATGTGTATCAGGAAAATATTTTCCATACCAAATGCAAGCTGAAGCAGTTTGATCTGGACAACTATTTGTTCGGCTACACGAAGGACAAGCTCTCCCGCAAGGAGCAGGAAGCCATTACCGAGCGGCTGAAGCTGGAGATGGATGAAATCTACTACGCCAAAAATATCGAGCGTTCCTGAAGACTGCACGGATATGTATTCATAGTGCGGCGCCTTGCCCTAGTGCAAAGGCGCCGTTTGCTTGTACATGGGGCTTGCAGCATGTCCCCAGACAGCAAAAAAAGACCGGGAGACCCGGTCTTTTTTTGCTGTCTGTATGTTGTGAAGTCATTGTGTTAAAACATTGGAAACACGTAATTGATCAGGAAGTATAACAGCCCGAAGAAAATAATAAGGTAGGCAGCATATTTAATAAACGTGGAAGCTACCATACTGTTATCGTTTCGTTCTTCAACATTACGGGTTTCGACTTCAACATTTTCATGACGCTGGCGGGAATCCATCTTCTATTCCTCCCTTTTCTCCTGGTCAGCCAGGATCTGGTTTGCAGCTGCTTGCTTATTCTTACACATTATGCAGGCGCTTGAACCAATCCTACCCCATGACGCCAATCAGCACGGGCAGCAGGATAAAGGAGGACAGCGTCGTCCACAGGATGCACCGCGATACGAGCTTCGGGGCCGCGTCATACTGCTCCGCCAGAATTACCGCGTTTACAGCCGCAGGCATGGAAGAGAGGATGAGCAGCACGGCAAACAGCGTACGGTCCACCGGCAGCAGAACCAGGAGCCCCCAGGCAGTTAACGGACCAATGATCATCCGCATTGCCATGCCGGACCAGAACCCGGCGGGTGTGACAAGGGCTGTTTCCTTGCCTTCTTTTACCCCCATCATCTGTGCACCCAGAATGACCAAAGCTAACGGCGCATAGGCCGCAGACAGCATAGACACCCCGGTATCCAGCGCCTCCGGCAGCACGGTTCCGCTCATCCGGAGCAGCACCGCACACACCGCTGCATAAATCGAAGGAAGCGTGAAGACCGATTGAAACGCCTTCGCTGCGGAGAAATGGGAACGTGCGGCGACAAATACCCCAAAGGTGTTCACAATAATAATCTGGATAATAACATAAACCGAGGCCTTATCCAGTCCCAGCTGACCGAAGGCCAGCAGCACGAGGGGCAGTCCGTAATTGACACTGTTCGTGAACAGGGTCGTCAGCGCAAGGCCTGCCTGCTCCGGCTGGGACAGCTTCAGCAGCTTTCCGAGCAGGGAGCAGAGCAGCCATAGCACCACCACATTGGCGACGCAGAAGACGGCCGTCACTGCCACATCCGATGTCGTGATCTCGGCATGCAGCAGGGTGTCAAAGATCAGTGCTGGACTCATGATATAAAGCGACACTGCAGACAAGGGCTTGGTCGCCAAGCCCTTGTAATATCTCAGTAAAGCCCCTGCCACCACCGGCAGGGAGATCGGAAGAAACACATGATATAGCGTAGTTAAGAATGATGTCAGCATGCTGCAATATAACTCCTCAAATTCATTAATCCGCTCCTGTTCCCGCGCTTCCGCCATCAGAGCTGCTGGCTGCATGAGTGCTATGAGCTCCCGTAGCTGCTGAAGAGGCCGTTAGAGGCATCAGATGGCTCTGTGTATACAGACATGCTGACAAGGCAGCATGCTCATCCAAGTCCCGGTGGGTGCCTGCAAGCTGCTGATCAAGCTCGGCCTGCTTCCTAAGCCACCCTCCGGCATCAAGCAGCACAGCCATTTCCCATACAAATTTCCGGTTAGGCCCTTCTTCCTGAAGCGGCCCTGCCTCTGCATCCAGCTGCGCCTTCCAGCGAAGCAGGAGATAATACATCTCCAGTCCCTGCTTGCTTAAGCTTTTCTTTGGCATACTGAGCAGCCCCGCGGCGGTGCCCAGCACCACCATAGCATGATACGCAGCCAGTCCGCCATACATAACCTGATAGCCGCCGAGCATGCTCAATCCCAGAAAGAGCAGCATGACCCATTTCGGCTGTGGCGAACGCAGAGCCCATAGCCCTGCACCGCCAAGCACTAAGGTAGTCCACAGCAGTGAAGAATATGGAGCCGCATCGAAATACTTCATCAGAATTACGATTGTGAAGTGCACCGCGACCGCAGCGATGAGCGCCACCCTGTACATGCTCGATGGGGCTGCGAACCGGTGGTATGCCTCCATGGAGGCAAGCTGGCTGCTCCATTCCATCACCTTGCGCTGAGTAAGCTTCCATAAAGCAGCATAACGCTTGTTTGCCAGCTCATTGCGGCTGTGCTTCTCTGTGGAAGTCGGGCCCGTGATGGACTCAAGATAAAATATTCTCCGCCCTTCCTGCTCTGTAAACAGCCAGTCAATCAGGAGCACATCTTCTTCACTGAGCGCCGGCAAGTCCGGGATCAGCTCGAATTGCAGCATGACCTTCGGTGCATAAGGATCGCTTGCCAGCCTTGGCGAGGCCTGGACCTCCGAAATGTGAAGCAGGCCGCGCTGGTGCAGTGAGAACAGGCCGGAGATGAAATCCCGTTCCTGCAGCCGGCCCCTGCGGTAAATATAGGCTACCTGCTTGGGATCCAGGGTCCACACCAGTGACAGGTCCTTCCGCTGCGCTGCTCTTCGGGCCGCCACCTTCTGCGGCGCCAGCCACAGCAGCACAACGCCCCCCCAGACCGCAGCGCCCAATCCCAGCAGCACCCACCGCAGTCCTTCGAAGCGCTGTTCCCGCTCGATTCTTCGTTTCATCTGCTCCTGCTCGGCCGCCAGCGTAGCACGGAGAGACAGGCTCTGCTTGGCAAAAGGCGCATCAACTACCACCTCCTGCGGAAACAGCACCCGCAGCCGCGCATTGCCGATTTCCGACAAGGTGTCATAGTGTACTCTTACAAAGGCTCCGGAATGGGGGTTTTTTTGCATGACTCCGCCCCTGGTTCGGTCCTTGATGAAGGTGTGTACATCCACCCCCGTAAACCGGTCCGGCAAAAAAACATCAATATTGACCTGTTTCAGCTCCTGGTCATTCTGCTCAAAAAAGCTCCAATCGAGGTCTGCAGCCTGCTTGGTACGTTTCACCACCTGACTGATCCGATAACGGTAAAAGTAATGCCTGGTTTCGTCTTCGGACGGGCTGGACGCGTAGAAGAAGCCACTCTCCTCATCATACCCTGAGTCAAGAAGGGGCAGCTCATCCAAGGGTAGCGAGCTTCTTTCATGCGACTCCAGCTCATACGCCTCAAAAAACTCGACCTGACTGCGCTCCTCCACCGCTAAATGGCGGGTAACCCTGTTGTAAGGACCGTTAAAACGATAGGTGTGTATTTCCTCCACATACAAATCCCCGTCCGGCATCACGTAAGCATAAACGTCGCTTTGCTCCATGGAATACGACCGCTCGTGATCACAAGCTGTGGTGAACAAAGCCAGGAGCAGCAGCGCTGCACTGAGCATATACCGGTATATCCGCCGGCTTATCATCATGTCATGGGTCCTCCTCCTTGTCCCAAAGTCAAAAAACCGTCCGTGGCATGCGACATTTCGGGACGGTCTTTTGGCAAAGAGAAGCTGCTCTATACTTTACGTCCGACAATTACGAGGTCGCGCTTGATACCATCCAGCTCTGCAACACCCGGAAGCAGTCCCCATTGCTCAAACCCGAACTTGCGGAGCAGGCCCAGGCTGGGATCATTATGGCCGAATACAAAGCCGACCAGATTGCTCACCTCCAGACGCGGGCATTCCTCTAACGCCTTCTCAATTAAGCGGCTGCCCGCCCCGCTCCCGCGGTAATCCTCATGTACATAAATACTTACCTCTACCGTTGCATTATAAGCTGGCCGGCCGTAGAAGGACTGAAAGCTCATCCATGCCGCAACCCGGCTGCCGTCCTTCATGACCCAAAGCGGACGGTGCGCCGGATCATGCTCCTCAAACCAGCTCAGCCGGCTCTCGGCTGTCACTGGATTAAGATCCGCCGTGACCATCCGGCCGGCGATCGTTGAATTATAGATGTCGACGATGGCCGGCAAATCGGCCTTGGCCGCAAACTCAATCGTGAATAAAGATGCCATTGAATAATTCCCCCGTTAATATGAGCTCACAACATATTTATTTTAACGGAGGTGGATTAAAAATGCTTTATTTTTTTATGAGAATGGTATGATAAAATGCAAGCTATTGAAGGATATAGACCCTATTTCCAGGAGAAGGAGACCTTTATGAATTCAAAATTAAAGGATATCATTTCCACAATGGAGCAGCAAAGGTGGGATACCGTGCTGCTTACAGATCCTAAACATATCTATTATTTGACAGGTTATGCCAGTGATCCCCATGAGCGATTCCTCGGACTTGTTCTGCAGCAGTCGTGCGAGCCGTTCCTGCTTCTTCCTGCACTGGACGCGGATGTCGCCGCTGCGGCCTCAGGGGGGATCTGCATTCTGACACATCGCGATACCGATCAGCCGTATGACATTTTGAAGAGTCGGCTTGAGGCGCCGGTCGGTGTCTTGGCACTGGAGAAGTCACATATGACGCTCAGCCGCTTTGAGCAGCTGCAGGAGACGCTCTCAGCGCATCATTATGCCGATATCGGTCCGCTGCTTCAGGACATGAGAGCCGTCAAGTCGCCGCATGAGATCAGCATCATGAAAGAAGCAGTCCGCATCGTTGAGCAGGTGCTTACCGAGGGATTAAGATCTGTACGCCCGGGGGTCCGGGAGCTGGAGCTTGTTGCGGAGCTGGAATATCTCATGAAGAAATCCGGCGCCCAGGCTCCCTCCTTCGACACCATGGTGCTTACCGGCAGTCATACCGCCCTCCCGCACGGCGTTCCGGGAATGCGTGAGATTCAAGAAGGCGATCTGCTGATGTTTGATTTGGGCGTGTATTACGGCGGCTATGCCTCCGACATTACCCGAACCTTTGCCGTTGGCCACCTTTCGGCAGAGGCACGTCACATCTACGATACCGTTCTCGCCGCTAACCTTTCTGCTATTGCTGCTGTAAAGCCAGGTGTTTCTTACGGTTCCATTGATCAGGCCGCACGGTCACTCATTGAGCAAGCCGGATACGGAGAAGCATTTCTTCACCGCCTCGGTCATGGCCTTGGTCTGGATGTGCATGAGGCGCCTTTCATCCACGGCCTGAACAACGAGCTGCTGCAGCCGGGCGCTGTGTTCACGATTGAGCCGGGCATTTATATCCCGGGGATCGGCGGTGTCCGCATCGAAGACGATGTATGGGTCACCGAGCAGGGGGTTGAAATTCTAACGACTTTCCCCAAAGAGCTGACCGTGCTCGGCTAAGGCCACTGCACAAATAGCGCGCAGGATTGATACAGGCACATCCTCTCTTTTGAAGAAAGGTGAGACTGTAACCATCCTTGCGCGCTATTTTGCTAGATCTATAGGTTTATGCCTGCATGACGTCGATTTCCTGATTCCGCTCCTGATACACCTTCTCATCGACCTGATTCAGCGCTTTGCCGGTAATCATCCCGGCCGTCATGGAGCCGTTGACGTTCAGTGCTGTACGTCCCATATCAATCAGAGGCTCTACAGAGATCAACAGACCTGCCAGTGCAACCGGCAGATTCATCGTAGACAGAACGATCAGGGAAGCAAAGGTCGCTCCGCCTCCGATGCCCGCCACACCGAAGGAGCTGATCATAACCACGACGACAAGCGTCAGCAGGAAGGTCCAGTCCATCGGATCGATGCCCTGGGTCGGCGCAATCATAACCGCGAGCATAGCAGGATAAATTCCGGCACAGCCGTTTTGCCCCATCGTTGCCCCAAATGAAGCCGACAGGTTGGCAACGCCTTCCGAAACGCCCAGCTTCTTGTTCTGGGTTTGCACGTTTAACGGAATGGTTGCCGCGCTGGAGCGGGAGGTAAATGCAAAGGTCAGCACGGGCAGCACCTTTCTCAAGTAAGTCACCGGATTAAAGCCGAACACCAGCAGGAGCAGCAAGTGGATGATAAACATGACAAACAAGGCAACATATGAAGCCAGGACAAAATCGATCAGGTCGAGAATGACCTGCAGATCCGTGCTGGCAATCGTCTTGGCCATGAGGGCCAGGATGCCGTAAGGGGTCAGGCGCAGCACCAGGGTGACGATCCGCATCACGATGCCGTACAGGGAGCGCACCAGCTTGCGGAACGTTTCCGCCTGCTCTGGCTGCTTCCGGTCCAGACCCAGTACAGCTATGCCGATAAAGGCCGAGAAGATGACGACAGCAATCGTTGAGGAGCGCCGTGCCCCGGTCATATCCGCGAATGGATTGGAAGGAACGAATTCCAGAATCTGCTCCGGCAGAGACTGATCCTGCACCGTGCCAAGCCGCTCCTCCAGAGCAGCACCCTGCTCCTGCTCCGCTGCACCGGCCTGGATATTCTCGGCAGAGAGATCGAACACATTCGCAGCGGTAATGCCGACCACAGCCGCTACACCGGTGGTCAGAATGAGAACCGCGATAATGGAGGCGCTCATTTTACCCAGGTTGCTGCCGCCCTTCAGGTTCATAATTGCCGATATAATCGACACCATAATGAGCGGAATAACCATCATTTGCAGCAGACGCACATATCCGTAGCCGACCAGATTGAACCAGTCACTGGACTTTGAGATCGTATCCGAATCGGCGGTGTAAATAGCCTGCAGAATGACACCGAACGCAACGCCTAGCACTAATCCGGCAAACACCCTTTTGGTAAATGAATAGTGCTTCTTCTGCATCCAGAACAAAATACCGATCAGTATGGCGAGCGAAAGCACGTTTAAAAACACCCATAAGTTTTCCATGATATGGACTTCAGCCTCCTGTTTATGTATTTCAGCCTTAATATGGATTTTCGATCCCATTCTTATGTAAACATTAACCTATATATACGAATCGAATATAAGAAAATCCTCTACTCGGCTGTAGCCAAAATCAGTAGCAGCACGCTGTAAAAAATAGCCCCGAACACAAATGGCAGCACCCGGCTTTGCTGCTCCTTGGGCAGCTCCTCCTTGAGGACATTTAATAGAATGCCTCCAGCCAGAAATGCAAATATGATCGAGACGACAGCCTCCTCCACCTGAATGACCGTCCCTGCCAGCCATCCTGTCAGCACCCCTGCAGTCAGAAACCAGCGTCCCGCCAGATCATAGCGGTGCTTATGCGCTGCCCGCAGCGAATGATCGTTGACCATAAAGTGAAGTGTCATGGCAATGGTAAACAGAAGCAGGCTGTAGAAGGAGTGTGAGGTGCGTTGAAGCAGCAAATAGCCAATCAGCACGTTGTATACGAAAAAGATACTCATATGAAACCAGAAGACGCCGACTCCCGGTGTCCCCTCGCCCCGTTGACTGCCAGAATCTGATTCTGCACTGGCCTTGACCAGCCTCTCCATCACATAGAAGAACATCAGGCCAAGCATCGCTACGAGATACACATGATGCTCCAGAAACGCAAGACTCTGAGGCGTATGGTCCTGGATCACGTTCTGATGCTGCTGCAGCTCCGGGAGAATGTGGACGAACACATATGCAACCGACACGCCGCCAGCGGCCGAAAGCACCCAGCTCCGAGGGATGACACGAAGAAAGCTCAAATGTCCTGAAAAGATATGGGCACAGGCTATGACGCATGCCATAATTAAGGTTACACTCATCCTACCATCCTCCAGCTGAATACCAGATTTTTGTATACATAACCGGATGGCGGGGAGTCTAATCAAATGAAGTGAAGGATGGAGGGAACAGGATGAAGGCGGATCGTAAGGTCTCCGTATTTATCGCGCCCACCTTGGACGGGTACATTGCAGGAAAGGATGATTCCCTGGATTGGCTCTTTAAGGTAGAGGGAGAAGGAGACAATGGGTACAGCGAGTTCTATGACACCGTGGATACAATCCTGATGGGTAAACGGACGTTTGACTGGATTATGAACCAGGGAGAGGCATTTCCCTACAAAGGAAAGGCCTGCTACGTATTTACCCGGTCAGAGACAGCAAGCCATGAGGATGTGACCTTTGTGAACGGCAGCCCCTCGGAGCTGATTCAGAAGCTGAAAAAGGAAGACGGCTCAAAAATCTGGGTCGTCGGCGGAGGCGAGCTGCTTCAATCTCTGCTGTCCGAGCGGCTGGTGGATGAATTGTTCATTACGATTGCACCGGTGCTGCTGGGAGAAGGAATACCGCTCTTTAAAGGAGGCGGACCGCCGCAGGAGCTGCTCTTCAAGGGCTCCAGAAGCTTTAATCAATTTGTGGAGCTGCATTATGAGGTGAAATCATCACTCGGGAGATGAAAAAAAAAGACGGCATTCGCCGTCTTTTTTACATGGTGTAAACGTACAGGAGAACTAAGCATTCGGTTTAGGCACGACTGTGCATCAGCAACACAATTTATTCCCTCTTCTGCGCCTCCCTTGGAGAAGCCGTCAGCAGCACCTGGGGTGACCCGTTAGAGGGATGGCTGACAATTGAAGTGTCTACACCAAAAATTTCTCTGAGCCGTTCCTCTGTCAGCATGTCCTGCGGCGGCCCTGCGCCTGCCGCCCGTCCATCCTGGAGCAGCAGCAGCTTGTCGCAGAATTGAGCCGCCAGATTCAGATCATGCAGCACGCTGATGATCGTAATGCCGCTCTCCTGGCGCCATTGTGATACCATCTCCATGAACTGCAGCTGATAACGGATATCGAGATAGGTTGTGGGCTCATCCAGCAGCAGCAAAGTCGGCTGCTGCGCCATCACCTTGCCGAGTGCTGTCCGCTGCCGCTGACCGCCGCTCAGCTCATCCACCGGACGGTTCTGCAATACCAGCAGATCCAGCTTCTCCATAATGGAGTCCAGTAACGGAGCAGGGTCGTGAGGTTCACGGCCCAGCCAGCCCTGGAACGGGTATCTGCCCATCTCCAGCACTTCCCGTACTGTAAAGCTTGTCGCGGGCAGCCCTTCCTGCTGCAGGACGGCAATGAAGCGAGCCAGTTCCTTGCGGCTGTGCTTGCGAATATTGCGGCCGGCTACAGTAACCGTGCCGCAGGAAGGCGCCTCTACACCGGAAAGAAGCTGCAGCAGGGTAGATTTTCCGCTTCCGTTCGGCCCGATCACCCCCCACCACTCTCCTGCCTGGACCTGCCAGTCCAGAGGCTGCAGCGCCATAACCTCGCCGTACCGTCTGCCGGCACCCTCAAGAGTAATCATTGCTGTCCCTCCCTGCGCTGCCTCCGACTGCGATACAGCAGGTAGGCAAAGAACGGAGCACCGATGAAGGCCGTCACGACACCAATCGGTATCTCAGACGGAGCCAGCAGCGTTCGGGCCGCCGTGTCGCTCCAGACCATGAATACCGCCCCGCCTAAGGCAGAAAGCGGAATAATGATCCGGTAATCCGACCCCGTCAGCAGGCGGATCATATGCGGAATGACAAGCCCGACGAAGCCGATCACGCCAGATACGGACACAGCAGCAGCTGTCAGCAGGGTAGCCACCACGAGCACGCTTCCCTTTAACCGATCCACATTCAACCCTGTATATGCAGCCTGGCGCTCTCCTAGTGCCAGCAGGTTTAAGGCTCTCGACCGGCTCCATAAATAAATCAGGCCCGCTGTGAAATAAGGCAGCAGCACCAGAATATACGTCCAGCCCCGCAGGCTGAGGCTGCCCAGCGTCCAGAATAAAATATCATTCATCGTATCTCGGGACATAATCGTCAAGAAAGACACCACCGCTCCCAGAAAGGACTGCATAATGACACCAGCCAGGATCAGCCCGTGCGTTGGAAGCTTGCCCTGTTCCCTCGATAATGCCAGCACGATCCACAGCGTTACTGCGCCAGTGACAAATGCAACGAGCGGCAGCGTCCATGCCCCCGCAAAGGAATACTGCATACCGTAAAAAATAAGCAGCGCTGCGCCCAGTGACGAGCCGGAGGCCACGCCCAGTGTAAACGGGTCCGCAAGCGGATTACGCAGCACTCCTTGAAAGGCCGCCCCTGCCGTTGCCAGGGATGCACCCACCAGCATGCCGAGCAGTATACGGGGTAGACGCACCTTCATAATAATTTGTTCCGCCGAGGACTCCCAGGCTGTCGGAAACCGCTCTGCCAGACCGGGAACCCGCTGAAGCAGCATGGCTCCGATCTGCCCGGCAGGCAGATGAACGGAGCCGATACCCAGGCTGACCACAAGGGTCAGCACCAGAAGCAGCAGTCCCGCTATCGTATAGCCTGCCAGCTTGGAATTCACGGAGTCATCAAATCCGGATAGATCGCCTTCGCTACTTCAATCAGGCCCTGCGTAACACGAGGTCCCGGGCGGCTAATCAGATTGTCGTCCAGCTTGAACAGCTGTCCGTCCTGAATGGCCTGGATTTGATCCCAGCCGCTGCGAGATTGAATGAGCTGATCTAAAGACTGGTTGTTCTCATCCATGACATTTGCGGAATATAGAATGACATCAGGATTCGCAGCAATAATGTTCTCTTCACTTACCTCAAACCAGCCTTCTGCCTCGCCCGCCGCATTGATGGCATTGCTCAGCTTCAGCATTTCATCCAGGTAAGTTCCGCTGCCTACTGTCCAGCCCGGTGAAAATTCAACATACACGGTCTTCTTGTCTTCTTCCTTCACGTCTTTTACCGCGTTCTTCACCATGTCCAGCTCCTGCTGCATCTGATCGGTAATTTCCTTGGCTTGGGCCTTACGGTCTGTAATCTCTCCGACCAGCGCGATATTGTCCATCACTTCAGCAATGGTCTTGGGATCATTGACGAACAGCTTGACATCCAGATCACGAAGCTTGTTGATATTATCCTCATTCATGGCAGCCGTGAACACTACATCTGCTCCAGATGCCACAATCGCCTCTACATCCGACTCATATCCGCCCATCTTGGGCTTGGACTTCGCCGCCTCCGGGTAATCGTCCACCTCGGACACACCAACGATCTGCTCATCAAGGCCGAGCGCAAACAGCTTCTCGGTTTCAGACGGAGACAAGGAAACTACCTTCGCCGGTGCCGCTTCGAATGTCATTTCGGTCCCGGTCGCATCCTTCACCGTTAACGGATAGACGGTCTTGTCGGCTTCGCTGTCTTTGCCCTCTTCCTTCTGGGTCTCATCGTTATTGGCTTCACTTCCCTGTGACTGCTCTTGCTGCGCCGGCTGTGTCTCGTTCTCTTCGGCCGGGCTTGTGCACGCCGCCAGCATCATAGCCAGCATCATCGTCATCAAGAGCGTGGATCCGAACTTTAACATCTTGTTCATTGGTTTCTCTCCCCTTATTTGTATAATTTCGAGATATACCGCTTGCTCCACTTTAACATCATTCATCTGGCGTTTCGGATTTGGACCGCAAAAAACCCCTGACTCCTCGTTAAAGAATCAGGGGTTACGTTATTGGATCGGTACACCGCAGCATAAAGCCGGGCGAAACACCTCCTGCTGCACTTCACAGGCAGGATCTGTTCCGCTGCATGCACGGCAGCTCCAAACGTAATCCTCTCCTCGAAGGACCGTCAGATCATCACGCAAGGCAGGTCTCCTGACTTGCAGGTGGTGCTTCTCCCCCGCCTTCCCGAGCCTAGTGCTACAGCCAGTGGCATCGTGGGGGAGTCTCCTGCTTTACAGTGGCGGGACCGTGCCGGAATTGCACCGGCTTCCCTTTTCACCCGAGGCTAACGCTTTAAAGGTTAAGCCCGGGACCTCGCATGTATGTGTATGGATTATCTGGTTTGATATACAAGCTTGTTCTCTGTTGTGAATTATAGGACATCTGGACAAGCCTTACAACCATTATCTACTCGGGGGCACTGCCTGGAAAGAGTTGCTGCTCCGGCAGCAGCGCTCCCGGAGAGGGCGCAGAACGCTGTTCCAGAAGCAGCATGCGGTTCCCCTTATGCGGGGGCTTGACATGGATGCTTCCTCCTCTCTGCACATCCCCTGCCTCATAAAACACCTCACTAACCACCGTGCTGTCTCCCCGGGCAGTCAGGACCAGTCCGCGATCTGCATGATGAAGGCCATCCTGCCCCTCCAGCTGAAATACAGGCACCTGTGCCTCCAGCTGATGATAAGCCCTGAAATCTGATTTCGTCAGCCTTGAAGCTGCCCCCGTAATGCCGGAGCTAGAACGCTTCACCCACAGCACGGCTGTACTTTGCGCCGGAAGGATCACCTTGGCGTCGAAGTCTTCGCCGCTTCTAACAGACAGCTCTGTTGAGTATGCCCCGAACACATAATAAAGAGCATACCGCTCATTGAAATCAACCGCTTCCTCCGACATGTTCACAATCTCCACGAATTCAAATAAATCAGCCCCGCCCGCGCCTTCAATCACACCATGGTGAGAGCGGTCATCGGGATATACCTCCGTAATATATATCGGCATGGCTGTAACAGAGCTTGCGGTAAGCTCCCGCGGAAGCTGGGGCTCCGCTTCCGCTGCCCGCAAAGCACCCTGAAACAGGAGGAGGCCCAATACACTGAGAAGTCCAAGTGTGCGCGCTCCTATTTTTCTGTCCAGCAAATACGTCGCCTCCCGTCATCCTTTCGTTTCTACCAGTTAACAGGACGAACATGAGGTGTGTGTTAATTCTGATGGCGATCTGTATGAAGCTTTTGACAGGAAAGGCATGGCGTTCTGGATCCTTCTCTCGTACGGCTTTGCCCTTGAAGCGGGTCTTCGTTTACAATAGAACCTGGACAAGACTGAATAAGCGGAGGCGTAACCTATGCTGTTTATTGATAATCAAGGAATCCATGATCCCGCCATCAATCTGGCGATTGAGGAATATGCGCTGAAGCATCTTCCTATGGACGACAGCTATCTTCTGTTTTACATCAACCAGCCATCTATCATTATCGGCAAGCATCAGAATACGATTGAAGAGATTAACCAGGAATACATCCGCGATCACCGGATTCAGGTCGTACGGCGTCTGTCCGGCGGCGGAGCAGTCTACCATGATCTGGGCAATCTGAACTTCAGCTTTATTACGAGGGATGACGGACAATCTTTCCACAACTTTTTGAAGTTCACACAGCCGGTCATTGATTTTCTGCAAAAAATGGGCGTTCCTGCCGAGCTTAGCGGCCGCAACGATCTGCAGGTCGGGGAGAAGAAAATTTCTGGCAACGCCCAGTTCTCCACGCGCGGCCGTATGTTCAGCCACGGCACCTTGATGTATGACTTGAACCTGGATGACGTACAGGCCTCCCTGAATGCCAATCCGGAAAAGTTCAAATCCAAGAGCACCAAGTCGGTCCGCAGCCGTGTAGCCAACATTAAAGAACTGCTTGGAACGGATATGACCATTGAGCAATTCCGGGCAGAGCTGCTGCGCTCGATCTTCGGCATGGAGCCGGACCAGGTTCCGCAATATGTGCTGCAGGAGAAGGACTGGGACATGATCCATCAAATCTCCAGGGAACGGTATCAGAGCTGGGACTGGAATTACGGACAGTCGCCAGAGTCTAATGTGAAGCATGCCCGCAAGTTTCCCGTAGGCATCATTGACATTCGGATGAATATTAAAGACGGACATATTGCGGAGATCAAGATTTACGGCGATTTCTTTGGTGTCGGGGATGTTGCAGACATCGAGGATGCACTCCGGGGCAAACGGTATGAGGAGAATCAAATCAGAGAAGCCCTCTCTCCCTTTAACGTCAAGCACTACTTCGGGAACCTCGCTCAGGAAGACCTCATTGGGCTGATCTTTCTGGAGGAATAACAGATAGATCCTGCAACAGACTACAATAGGCTGCCCCGGAACCAACATTCCGTGAGGCAGCCTATTATGTCTTTAGTACCCATGTGGGCACGGATTGCAGCATGCTGAAGGGCAGATTAAGCGATGAATACATACCATAACAGGACAAAGGTCAGAATCATGCATATATTCTCCACCATATTGCCCCATTTCGTTCCTGTACTCATCAGCTTCAGCTTCAGCCTTAGCTTCAGCGGCGGCAGGGGGCGAATCCCCCGATTCGTCAGGGTATCTGCGGCCAGATGCAGGGCATAGGACAAGGCGCCGGCGACCCAGAGGCTGGTTCCATGCTCCGCATTCTGAGCTGCAAAATACAGCAATGCTCCCCAGCCTGCAACAGCGTACAGGCTATGTGTCAGTCCCCGGTGCGAGACTAGTGAGCTGATCATCAGCACACAGCCGGCAATCAGGTTCCACGGGTTGAAGAACTGACCAAATTGCACCAGCCCCAATCCGATCATAAACATGACAATATGGCGAAGCGTCCGGCCCGGTAAAAAGGATACGACCGCAATCAGGCCTCCCAGCGCCAAATTCCAGGGAGAGAAGGCAGCTCCGTAAAAATAAATAAACGCCGCTCCGGCAATCAGCGCCAGCTGCAGCACACGCAGCAGCCCTGTAGGGATGGCCGTGCGGACCAGGATTGAATTCGGTTCATCAATATCCGGCAGCAGTGAGCTCACCACGGCTACCGCCGCCGCGGGGAGCGTGACGGGAATACCGGCCAGCCCCATTACAGAGAGGGTGACTCCGGTGCTGATGACCAAGTGGGCTCTTCCCATCATAGCTATAAATTCCTTTCCTTACCGTGCAGTCTTTCGTACAGCATATATGAGAATATACGTTCGATTTCATTAGTATAGCAATCGGCACGCCTATTTGTCTACCCTTGTCCTGCGTAAGAGAATGGGATACAATTTGATCAAATTGTGTGCTTAGAGAATACTACGTGGATAGGAGTACACATTGCCAGATCAAGAGAGGAGCAATCATAATGACGCAGTATAAATTAATAGCTATTGATATTGACGATACACTGATTAATGATGAGAAGGAGGTCACCCCCGGAGTTCAGCAGGCTTTGGAGCAGGCTGTAGCCAAGGATGTTGTCGTGACCCTGGCCACCGGACGGGCTTATGCCTCCGCACAAAAGATTGCCCGCCAAACCGGGCTAAATGTTCCCATCATTACATACCAGGGTGCGCTGATTAAGAACCTGCTAGATGAAAAGGTGCTGTATGAGCGATTCGTTCCGATGGACGCGGCCCGCAAGCTGTTTGACTATTGCCTGGAGCATGATCTGCATCTGCAGACTTATATTGATGACAAGCTCTATGCCCGGGAGGAGAATCAGAAGCTTATTGACTACTGCGCCTTGAACAAGACTCCTTATTACGTAGAGCCTGACTTTGCCAAGATGATTCATCAGCCGACACCCAAAATGCTCATTATTGACGAGCCAGACTATTTGGATGAGCTGATCCCGATCTTTCAGGAGCTGGTCGGCGACCAGATGCATATTACGAAATCAAAGCCTCACTTCCTGGAGTTCATGCATAAAGAGGGCACCAAGGGCCATGCGTTAACATTCCTGGCCAACCACTTCGGCTGCAAGCTGGAGGAGACCATTGCCATCGGCGATTCCTGGAATGACCATGAAATGCTGGAATGCGCTGGACTAGGGGTTGCTATGGGCAATGCTATTCAGCCTTTGAAGGATATCGCAGACTATGTAACAGCCAGCAACAATGAGGATGGCGTCAAGCAGGTCATCGAGCAATTTGTCCTGAATCAAGACTGATCCTGACTCACAGATAGACCACAGCCAAGAAGCCCCGCGGCAGCCATTGCCGAACGGGGCTTTTGGAGCTGTGCTGCGGGGAGAAGCCTTTGGGCATCACGCTTGGCACAATACTATGGCGCTGCATACATTTATGGCATGATGGTTTACCCCTCAGCCTTGCCTAATGCGACCTCCATGCCGGTATGTGCCAGCAGCACACCGGCCGGAAGCGCCGGCAGACAGGTGACATCTACGTCATGGGACATATGGGTATAAATCGCTTGCTTGGGAGACACCTCTTCCAGCAGCACGGCAGCCTCCTCCATATCATAGACCGAGCGGGTGCTTCGCTCTGCCCTTTCCTGGACAAAGCTTGTCCCGAGCACCAGCAGATCCAGCCCGTGGAGAGGCTTCTTCTCCTGCTTCTTCAGATGGATGGAGTCCGAGTTATATACCCATGCATAGCCGTCTTTTTCCAGCCGATATGCATAGGAATAGCCATTCTTCCCGTGATTTACCCTCCAGCCCTGGATGCTCCAGCCCGCCAGAGTGCAGCCGTCATCTGTCTGAATCATGCTCAGGTGGTTGGACAGCCAGGGATACTGACTTTGAATAACGTCCAGAACCTCCCGGGGAGCGTGCAGTCTTCCCTTGTGTCCCAGCCACCGGCAGGCATCCGCCCACTCCGGCAGTCCGGCAATATGATCGAAATGGGCATGCGTCACCAGCACGTCCTGGACCTGACGGATGTCCAGCCGCTCCATCATCACACGCCAGTCGGGGCCGCAGTCGATCAGGAAGAACTGCTCTCCGCTGCTTACCATGGCCGAGGACCGGAACCGGCGATTTCTGCCTTCTGCCCTGGCTTCCATACAGACCGTACAGCTGCAATAGACACGCGGGACCCCCATGGCGTCACCTGTCCCCAGAAACGTTAATGTATCCAACACCTTCACCTCTTGTTTGTCATCACCGTTGAAATTACTTCATAGAAAAAAGCCGCCCGGCACATACACCGAACGGCTGAAGCCTGTCGTTAGTCATCATTTTCCCCTCAAGAATAACAGAACGGATATGTATCCGCAACCTTCTGTTTGAAGATTCTAGATTCCCGCTAACACCTGATACCAGATGCCACGCTTGGAATACAGCTTCTCCCGGACATGATCCCACCCGCCTAAGTCCTCAATGCGAAACAGTCCTGCCGGCTTCGCAAATTGCTGCTGTGTCTGATCCCAGGTCTTCGGATTAACGGGACGGAAGCCGTGCTTGACGAACGTCTCCTGCGCGGCCGGAGCGTGAAGATAGCTGACGAACGCCTCTGCCAGATCTGTTGTGCCCCGCTCCTGCGCATACTTTTGGACGACGGCAGCCGGATTCTCAATCAGGATCGTGTCCTCTGGTACAACAATGTCGTAAGGGACACCCTTGGCAACCCGGGCCAACAGCTCGTTCTCGTAGGTGACGATGACGTCCCCAACCCCGTATTCGAAGGCCGCCATAGAGGCGCGTCCGCTTTTGTCCAGGGACTCGATATTATGATGCACCTGCTTCAGGAATTGCTTGGCTGCAGCCTCCGGATCCGGATGCCCTTCAGCCTCAGCCTTCCGCAGCCCAGCTCCGTAAATCGCATTAATGTCCCACTGCGCACCCCCTGAGGTCTTCGGATTGGGGTACAGCACCCGGACATCGCCCAGGGTCAGATCCTCAAAATCCTGAATTCCCTTGGGATTGCCTTCCCGCGTGCCCAGCACGACGATTGAGCGGGTGATCATCCCCCCTGCAGGCTGCTCCTTCCAGTCCGGGCTGACATGACCTGATCTCACCAGCTTATCCATATCCCCCTCCAGCGCCAGCAGTGTGACATCTGCCTCAAATCCGCCGGCAATCGAGCGCGCCTGAGTCCCGGAAGCTTCATAGGATTCCTGAAAAACAATTCTTTCTCCCGTTTGCTGCAGCCAATGCTCCTGAAATGCCGGGAGAAGCTCGCCCATTGCATCCTTTACAACACTGTACGCGCCTATTACGAGTGTCCGCTCCCCCGGTGCTGCAGCGGCAGTCAGATCAGCCTTGTCCCCGTCTGCCGGACTGAAGCAGCCGGTCAGCAGCGTCAATCCCAGCCATATCGCCAGCATCCCCGTCCCGCTCCGCTTTGTGTGCTTTTTCAAACGGTATACCTCCTCTCTCGGCTGCTTGCTAAATCATAATCGGCATCGGATCAACCTTCAGCCGGTTCTCTTCAATCCAGCTGTTTTCCTCATTAAAGAGGTATGCGCGATGAATCAAAACTCTAATCTCCTGGCCCGGCCGCAGCGTTTCCTTCTCCAAAGAGCGGTAGGTGACAAGCTTCTGTCCTCTAACCTCTACCTCCACCAGCCATTCACTGCCCCGGAAGTGAAGATGCCGCACTATGCCCTGTTCAGTAGCTGAAAGGATCGGAAAGTCAGTATGTTCCCCCAGCTCGATATATTCCGGACGGATTAATGCGCGTGTAGGACCCAAATGATTGAATCCATCAAAGCCTTTCAGCAGCGACGCCTCCTCCACCATGGTGGATTCCCCGATAAAGGAAGCGACAAACGGTGTTCGAGGCTCCTTATAAATGTCCCACGGCGTTCCCTTCTGCTCGACTCTTCCTTGCTGGATAATCATAATTTCATCTGCCACCTCAATCGCCTCATCCTGGTCGTGCGTCACGAAAATGGAGGTGATCCCCACTCGCTCAATCAGCTCCCGCAGCCAGGATCGCAGCTCCTGCCGGATCTTCGCATCAATGGCGGCAAAAGGCTCATCCAGCAGCAGCAGCTGCGGCTCTGGTGCGAGTGCACGGGCAAAGGCTACACGCTGCCGCTGTCCTCCGGAGAGCTGGTGCGGATAGCGCTGCTCAAATCCTTTCAGGCCTGTCAGCTCCACCAGCTCCATGACCTTGCTCTGGATCGCGGATTTAGAGGCTTTTTTGACCCGCAGGCCGAATGCAATATTATCAAACACGGTCATGTGCTTGAACAGAGCATAGTTCTGAAATACAAAGCCGATGCCCCGCTCCTGCGGCGGCAAGTCGTTGACTACGCGCCCGTGAAAGGAGATCTCCCCGCGGTCCGGCGTTTCCAGGCCTGCGAGCATGCGAAGAATGGAGGTTTTTCCGCCACCGCTCGGGCCCAGCAGACCGATTAAATGACCCTTCTCAATCTGAAAGCTGACGTCCTTGACAGCATGAAATTGGCCAAAATGCTTATCAAGCTTTGAGACCTGGATATGCATATCAGTGCACTTCCTTTCTTTTTTTCACCCATTCCATCAACAGCAGCAGCCCCGCTGAGAAGGCAGCCAGCACGAGTGCAACTCCGCTCGCCGCGGCAACATTGAAATTCTCGACATCCTGATACACCAATGTTGTGGCCGTCTGTGTCTTGTTCATAATGTTGCCGGATACGACCAGCACCGCTCCAAACTCTCCCAGCGATCTTGCCACTGTCAGCACCATCCCGTACACGACCGCCCAGCGAATCATTGGCCACGTAATTTGGCGAAACGTCAGCCAGCTGTAGGCCCCCAGCGTAGCAGCGGCCTGCTCCTGGTCGGTTCCGATCTCCTGCAATACCGGCATCACTTCACGAACCATAAGTGGAAACGTCACAAACAGCGTAGCGATAATCATCCCGGGGAACGCATAGACCACCTGAAAGCCCGTACCCTCCAGAAATCCGCCGATGATGCTGTCCGGACCCAGCAGAAGCACAATCATAAGACCGCCAATCACAGGAGACACCGCGTAAGGAAGGTCTACAATGCTGTTCAGGAGACTTTTGATTTTGTCGGACAGCCAGCTGGCTCTGACGAGATACAAAGCCATCATAATGCCAAAGAGTGCATTAAGCAGTGTGACAACAACCACAATCGCCCCGGTCATCATGAGAGCATGGAGCGCTTCCGGCCGGCCTAACGCCCGGCTCAGCCCTGCCCAGCCTCCGCTGAAGGCACTGCCTGCAATTTTGTACAATGGCGCTGCAAGCAGAACCAGAAATACGGCATAGGTCAGTCCGATCCACAATTTTCTCATGACCGCCCTCCCCGGCGCTGTACCCGGTTCATCAGCCAGAGCACGCTAAAGGACAAGGTCAGCAGCACAACGGAAACCGCAGCCGCCCCTACCGGATTGTCGCTTTCCACCTCACCGTAGATGAATACAGAAGCGACGAGCGTCCGCCCGGGAATGTTCCCGGCGATCAGGACGACCGCGCCAAATTCCGCCAGAGCCCTGGAGAATGCCAGCATCCCGCCGCTCATAATGCCTGGAAGCATGGAAGGCAGAATCACTTGAAAAAAGGTACGTGACCGCGAAGCACCGAGCGTATATGCCGCCTCCTCCTGCGAGGATTCCAGCTCCTCCAGCAGCGGCTGAACCGCCCGGATGACAAAAGGAAACGTAACGAACACCATAGCGATCACAATAGCCGGCTGATGAAATACAATTGAAAATCCAGCCGCCTCAGCGGCGCTACCCAGCCAGCTCCCTGGTCCCAGCAGCAGCAGAATCATCAATCCTCCCACCGCCGTAGGAAGGGCAAATGGCAGATCCACGAGGCTGTTCAGCACAGCTCTGCCGGGGAAACGGTAGCGGGTCAGCACCCATGCCACCATCGTGCCCACCAGCACATTGATGAAGGCTGCAAGCAAGCCTAGCTTCAGGGTGAGCAGCACCGCCTTCCAAGCAATGGGATCCAGCAGGCTAGCCGCAAACTCTCCCCAGCCTGCGGAGAAGGCCTGCACATACACTCCACAGATCGGCAGCACAATTAAAATCAAGAAATAAAGCAGTATCGTACTCCGAAATCCCCATGTCCAGCCGTGCTGGCGTAATCCTGCCGTCATCTGTCAGCCCCCTCAACCCGAATCCATTCAGTAACCTGCTTACGTCCGGGAATTAAATTTTACATTTCCTATGAGTATACTTGGTTTAATATTTTACACTTTACCAAAAGAGAATCCTCACCGTCAATCCATCTTCTGTAATTTATAGGGTAAAATATATTCATCATGGAATAAGGAGCTGTTGTTATTTATGCTGTATCCTGTAAAGCTGTCTACGACACAACGAGATGAACTGAGAGACATTACCCGCGAGGTGGCTGCCCGGGTTCAACAAAGCGGAGTACAGAGCGGCACGGTCCTCGTCTATTGCCCTCATACCACCGCGGGCATTGCCATTAATGAAAATGCCGATCCCGATGTCAAAAAGGATGTACTGATGCGCCTGGACGAAGTATATCCGTGGGAGCACCCTCAATATCGCCACGTAGAGGGCAATACAGCCTCCCACCTGAAGTCGATAACCTGCGGGCCTTCCCAGCAGCTGATCATTGAAGGCGGGCGCCTGCTACTAGGGCGCTGGCAGGGTATTTACTTTTGTGAATTTGACGGCCCTCGAAGCCGGGAGTATTATGTGAAAATTATGCAGGGCTAGGGATAACGAAGACCCGATTCATTCCAGCACAAAAAGGGACATGTTTCTATCAAAATGAGAAACATGTCCCTTATACGTTATAATGTGACGTTTCAACGCTACAACGATGCAATAGGGTGAAGCGTGAGGATGCCAAAGCTATGCCTCCTGCAGTCTGCAGGGGGTGTCAATCCATTTCCTAAACCTTTGTATAAAAGCTGCGACACAAGGTTTTTACATGAGCTACGGCAGCCGGCTTGATCTCGTCAAAGCTAACCCGGTCCTGAATATAAAAGGATATAAAGCCATGCATCCCGAGAAACAGCGACAGCGGCAGATGATGCCTCTCTTCGTCGCTGCAGGCATCCTCCAGCAGATGCTTGCGCACCAGGGAAGAGAACATATCGAAGCAGCGGCTCTGCTCCGAACGACAGTACGCCAGCAGCTCTTCATCCCGAATCATGAACATAATTTCGTATTGATACGGATGATCCAGTCCAAAGCGGACAAACTCGAGCAGCAGCTGCTCGATCTTTGAATGACCATCCCCGGATGCCCGGCCTGACACCTCATTCATCAGGATGGCCAAATCGTTGAAGTCTTTCATGACAATGGCGTAGAAAAGCTCCGCCTTCTCTTTGAAGTGATAGTATAAGGACCCATGGCTGTAACCCAGGTGCTGTCCAATGCTGCGCATCGAAATCGCCCTGTACCCCTTGGTAATAAACAAATGCCTGGCCGCTTCCAAAATACGCTCCCTCGACAACTCGCGTTCTACCGCTCTTCTTGCCATATCATTTATTCCCCTTCAATAAAAAAAATCGACGCTCCCTCCGAGATCACGGACTGTCCTTGTGTCAAATCCACCATCCACGCCTGGAAGGCCTCGCTCTCACCGACTACCGGCAGACAGGTTAACGTTACCTTATCCGCAAACACCGTTTCCCCCAAACGGACATTGCGGCTGCGAAGCTCATTCTCTACCTTACCCAGCCAGGTATAATCCAGCTCGACAAAAACCTCCCGGTGCAGCACACGCGTAATGACCTCCCCGGCTTCCAGAGCCGCTACAGCTCCATCCGTATAAGCGCGGATCAGTCCGCCGGCCCCCAGCATAATCCCTCCGAAGTATCGGGTAACGACGACGGCCACGTTCTTCAGGCCTTGGTTGCGGATGACCTCGAGGATCGGCTTACCAGCCGTTCCGCTCGGCTCCCCGTCATCAGACTGCTTCTGGATTTCATCCCGCTCTCCGATGACATAAGCTGAACAATTATGCGTGGCATTCCAATGCTGCTTCTTGATGTCTTCGATGAATGCGGCAGCCTCCTCTTCCGATTCTACCGGCTTGCAATGGCCGATAAACCGGGATTTGCGGATCACAATTTCCTTGGACCCGGCTGCACGCACCGTTTTGTAGGCTTCCAGCATCTTCTGATTACCACCCCTTATGCGAGAAGAAAGCAGTCCTTAGGCCATAACAAGGCCGCAGGGACTGCTTTCATCAGCTGTTCTGTCCCCATGATGACGGGATTGCTGAAAGGGTACCTAGAGTGAGGTCCCGTCATCATGAAGGTGTTTATTCGGAAAGTCTGGCTTCCAATTCGGCTTTCTCTTTCTCGTAACCCGGCTTGCCGAGCAGAGCGAACATATTCTTCTTGTACGCTTCCACGCCCGGCTGGTCAAACGGGTTCACACCCAACAGATAACCGCTGATTCCGCAGGCCTTTTCGAAAAAGTATACCAGATATCCGAAGGAATAGGGAGTGAAATCTGGAATTGTCACAATCAAATTTGGAACCTGGCCATCGGTATGCGCCAGCATCGTGCCCTGGAACGCTTTTTTGTTGACGAAATCAAGCGTTTTGCCGCTCAGGAAGTTCAGTCCGTCCAGATCATCCGGATCGGATTCAATCGTAATATGGTCTGCTACATTCTCGACCTGAAGCACCGTTTCGAAAATGTTCCGGCTGCCTTCCTGGATAAATTGTCCCATGGAGTGCAAATCGGTCGAGAAATCGACAGAAGCCGGGTAAATGCCCTTATAATCCTTGCCTTCGCTCTCGCCGTACAGCTGCTTCCACCACTCCGACACGAAATGCAGGGAAGGCTCGTAGTTCACGAGAATTTCGATGCCTTTGCCTTTACGGTACAGGGCGTTGCGGACCGCCGCGTATTGATACGCTTCGTTCTCCGCCACGTTCGGGCTGCTGTACTCCTTGGAGGCGTCAGCTGCACCCTGCATCATCTCTTCAATGTTAATGCCGGCTGCAGCAATTGGAAGAAGTCCGACCGCGGTCAGAACGGAATAGCGTCCGCCTACGTCATCCGGGATAATGAAGGATTCGTAGCCTTCTTCAGTGGCCAGCTTCTTGAGTGCCCCCTTCTCCTGGTCCGTTGTCGCGTAGATCCGCTTGCGCGCTTCTTCCTTGCCGTATTTCTTCTCCAGCTCTGCGCGGAAGATACGGAAAGCGATTGCCGGCTCTGTCGTCGTGCCGGATTTGGAAATCACATTAACGGAGAAATCCTTGCCTTCAATCAGCTGCAGCAGGTGCGTTACATACGTGGAGCTGATGTTGTTGCCGGCAAAATAAATTTCCGGTGTCTTGCGCTGATCCTTCGACAGCTCATTATAGAAGCTGTGGGACAGCATCTCAATCGCTGCACGCGCGCCCAGGTATGAGCCCCCGATGCCGATAACGATCAGGACATCGGAGTCCTGCTTGATCTTGTCCGCTGCCTGCTGGATACGGCTGAACTCTTCCTTGTCATATTGGGTCGGGAGGTCAATCCAGCCCAAGTAATCGGAGCCTGCGCCAGTGCCATTATGTAATTGCTCGTGGGCCGTACGGATCGGCTCGGCAAAATAATCAATTTCGTGCTGGTTTACAAAAGTCAGGGCCTTGCTGTAGTCAAACTTGATTTTTTTCGACATGGTATAAACAGCCTCCTGTTTTCATAGTCATCATTGGCATTTCTGCTACATTACCATACTTCAATTAACGCCCCGGTTCAAGCTGGAGCAGGTGGTGCGGGTGGTGCGGGTGGTGCGGGTGATGCGGGTGATGCGGGTGGTGCGGGTGATGCTGGTGGTGCGGGTGATGCGGGTGATGCTGGTGGTACGGGGCGATGAGGGCAGGCCTCATCTGACTGTTAGCTAGACTTATGCAGACGGGTAAGAGCAGCAGTAATCGGTTACTTTGCGGATCTCCAGCTTGAAGGAGGCCTTCGCAGGTACGTGAAAAGTGGCTTGCCCTTGAATTTCCATCCAGCTCTCTTCACCTGGAAGCAGCACCTTCAAATCACCTGACAGGATCTCCATAATTTCCGGTCCATCTGTCCCGAATTCATAGCTTCCCGGTAGCATGATACCCAAGGTAACCTTCTCCCCATTTTCCAAGATCACCGTGCGGCTGGTCACTTGACCGTCATAGTAAATATTAGCTTCCTTCTGAACTGAAACCTGATTAAATTGAGACATGTGCGGTTTCCCCTCTCGCTATATAGATAGGTCGGCACCCGCAGTGATAGAGCAAGAGCAGGTGCCGACCTTGATGATCATGATGTCAATCTGAACAGTGAAGCTTACAGCAGGGCTTTGATGCGGCTAACGACATTCTCGACTGTGAAGCCATATTCAGCAATGACGCGGTCTCCCGGAGCGGATGCGCCAAAAGTGCTGATGCCAAGAATATCGCCCTGATCGCCAACATAACGCTCCCATCCGAATGGATGAGCCATTTCGATGGCCAGACGGGCTTTTACCTCTGGAAGCAGGACAGAATCCTTATATGCCTGATCCTGAGCATCGAACAAATCCCAGCTTGGCATGCTGATGACACGGACCTGAATACCATCCTGTGCCAATGCTTCCTGAGCCTTGACCGCCAGCTGTACTTCGGAGCCGGTAGCGATGATTTGAGCCTGTGCTTTCCCTTCCTTGGCATCGGAAATCACATAAGCACCACGCTTGATCCCTTCACGCGCCTGATCTACGGCGCCTTCAAGCACCGGAAGATTCTGGCGAGTGAGCACCAAAGCAACCGGACGATCCTGATTCTCCATAGAATATGCCCAGGCTGCGGAGGTTTCGTTAGCGTCCGCCGGACGGATTACCGTAAGGCCCGGAATAATACGCAGGGAAGCCAGCTGCTCAATCGGCTCATGCGTAGGTCCATCTTCACCAACAGCGATACTGTCATGCGTCAGCACATAGGTCACTGGAAGCTTCATAATAGCAGCCAGGCGAATTGCCGGACGCAGGTAGTCCGTAAATACAAAGAACGTACCTCCAAATACCTTGAGACCGCCGTGCAGGGCAATTCCGTTGTTGGCTGCTGCCATTGCGAACTCACGTACACCGTAGTAAACATTACGGCCTTCATAGCTGTTCGCTGTAAAGTTGCTCAGATCGTTCAGATGCGTCATCGTGGAGCTCTCCAGGTCAGCCGAGCCGCCCAGCAGCTGCGGAATTCCGCCTGTCAAGCCGTTCAAGGCTTTACCGGAAGCAATACGGGTGGAAACAGCTTTGTCCTCCGCAGTGTACTTCGGAAGGTCCTGATCCCAGCCCTCGTTCAGCTTTCCGGATACTGCAGCTTCAAATTGAGCCGCAAGCTCAGGATAAGCTGCCTTGTACTGCTCAAACTTGTCTTCCCATGCCTTGAAAGCTGCAATACCGCGTTCCTTCACTTCGGCAAAATGAGCTGCAACCTCTTCAGGAACATAGAAGTCCTCTTCGGAAACCCAGTTATAGAATTCCTTCGTCAGCTTGGTCTCTTCTGCACCCAGTGGAGAGCCGTGTGTACCGCCATGACCGCCTTTGCCCTGCTTGTTCGGGCTGCCATAGCCAATCACCGTCTTTACCTCGATCAGTGTCGGACGCTGCGAGTCGGCCTGAGCTTCCTTGATCGCCTGCTCGATTGCAGCCAGATCATTACCATCCTCTACGCGCAGCACCTGCCAGCCGTAAGCTTCGAAGCGCTGTGCTGCATTTTCTGAAAAGGACAGGTTCAGCTCGCCATCCAAGGAAATGTCATTGGAATCATACAGCATGATCAGCTTGCCCAGCTTCAAATGTCCCGCCAGAGAAGCCGCTTCAGCGGAAACGCCCTCCATCAGGTCGCCATCGCCGCAAATCGCGTACGTATAGTGATCCATGACGTTGAAATCCTCTTTATTGTAAACAGCACTCATGTGCGCTTCTGCCATCGCCATACCGACAGCCATGCCTACCCCTTGTCCCAACGGACCGGTTGTCGCGTCAACACCCGCAGTGTGGCCGAATTCCGGATGTCCCGGAGTTTTGCTGCCCCATTGACGGAACTGCTTCAAATCCTCGATCGACAGATCATAGCCGCTCAGGTGCAGCAAGCTGTACAGCAGCATCGAGCCGTGTCCGGCAGACAGCACAAAACGGTCGCGGTTGATCCATGAAGGCTGGTCCGGGTTGTGATTCATCGTCTTCGCAAACAGCTGATAGCCCATGGGTGCAGACCCCATTGGCATGCCGGGATGTCCGGATTTTGCTTTCTCGATCGCGTCAATCGAGAGTGTCCGGATTGTAGCGATGGACAGATTGTCAATCGTCTGATTACTTGTCATAAAAAAAATCCTCCTCAGGTTCAGTGCTTGATTAAGCGTTCTTGGTCTTCAACCTGGAGCTTATCCAGGTCAGAGGGCAATTAGGTAAGTTGAAATTATCAATTTGACTCTTATTGTATCATCTGATGCGTTTCTTTGCTATACGGGAATTCATGTTCATGTGTTTTCATTTTAGCTCTGCTCGTTTTCATTTTATATGGACCGGGCATTTTATTTGGACCCGGCATCCTGAGCTGATCCTCGGCTATTGTGGCGATTTCATTCCAGGTCTCTCTGAGTAACATCCACGCATTGCTTCTGCAGCCAAAGCCCTTCAGCATTATGCCCTCTCTACGAGGGCTATAACCTCATCAACGGCTATTGAAGCAGCAAGCTGGAAGGTGAGAAAAAGTAGATGAGGAGCGGGGAGCTCCAAGCTAGATACACATGGCAAAGGTTCTCTATGGGATATAAAAAACGACGGTGCCAAGGAATACTCCCTGCACCGCCGATGCTGTATTTGGATCTATTGTTGAGTTGTAGAGTCTGGGACCGCCGCCGTTGCGCGGGAGCCGCAACGGCGGCGCGTCGTGGTCGGTTTTTGGTGTTCGTTTGCGCCAGAGCCGCAACGGCGGCGCAACGGGTTCGGTTTTTGGTGTTCGTTTGTGCCAGAGCCACACCAGCGGCGCAACGAGTTCGGGTTTTGGTGTTCGTTTGCGCGGGAGCCGCACCAGCAGCGCAACGAGTTCGGTTTTTGGTGTTCGTTTGCGCCAGCACCGCCTCAGCGGCGCAACGAGTTCGGTTTTTGGTGTTCGTTTGCGCTAGCACCGCCTCAGCGGCGCAACGAGTTCGGGTTTTGGTGTTCGTTTGCGCCAGAGCCGCATCGGTGGCGCAACGAGTTCGGTTTTTGGTGTTCGTTTGCGCGGGAGCCGCAACGGCGGCGCAACGAGTTCGGTTTTTGGTGTTCGTTTGCGCAGGAGCCTCAACTGCGGCGCAACGAGTTCGGTTTTTGGTGTTCGTTTGCGCCAGAACCACCTCGGCGGCGCAACGAGTTCGGGTTTTGGTGTTCGTTTGCGCGGGAGCCGCACCAGCAGCGCAACGAGTTCGGGTTTTGGTGTTCGTTTGCGCCAGAGCCGCACCAGCAGCGCAACGAGTTCGGGTTTTGGTGTTCGTTTGCGCTAGAACCGCAACGGCGGCGCAACGAGTTCGGGTTTTGGTGTTCGTTTGTGCGGGAACCACCTCGGCGGCGCAACGGGTTCGGTTTTTGGTGTTCGTTTGCGCCAGAGCCACATCGGTGGCGCAACGTGTTCGGTTTTTGGTGTTCGTTTGCGCCAGAGCCGCACCAGCGGCGCAACGAGTTCGGGTTTTGGTGTTCGTTTGCGCGGGAGCCGCACCAGCGGCGCAACGAGTTCGGGTTTTGGTGTTCGTTTGTGCCAGAGCCGCAACGGCGGCGCAACGAGTTCGGTTTTTGGTGTTCGTTTGCGCTAGCACCGCACCAGCAGCGCAACGAGTTCGGTTTTTGGTGTTCGTTTGCGCGGGAGCCGCAACGGCGGCGCAACGAGTTCGGTTTTTGGTGTTCGTTTGCGCCAGCACCACCTCGGCGGCGCAACGAGTTCGGTTTTCGCGTTCACGCGGCGTGACGGCAGCTTTGGGCGCTGACGCTCCTGCAGCACTATTTGCGGCGCGTGCGGCTTTTGGCCTGCAGCAGCCGATCCATGGAAGTGCCGCCCTGCTCCGCTGGCGGCACCCCGCCCTGCCCGGCCGGCTTCGCCCCGCCCTGCCCGGCCGGCTTCGCCCCGGCCGGCGCCGGCTCGCGCAGCGGGGCGTCCCGCCGCTGCGCCGGCACCCCCGGCGCGGCTGCACTGCCGCCGCGCCCCTCCGAGCCCGCATCGCTGCGCGCGGGCTCGGCGGCGGGACCGGGCGGCTTCATGCCGCCGCTCCGGCTCCCGCCGTAAAAGCTGGCTGCGCGTGCCTTACGCGCAGCCAACCGCCCGAGGCCGGCGTCCCGCCCGGCCTCAGCGGCAGCGGCAGGCTGGCGGCGCAGCGGCCGCGCCAGCCAGGCGCCGATGGCGGCCCATGGCAGAGCCAGGCGCCGCACGGCGATATCGGCGACCCACAGAAGCAGGGCCGCCGCCAGCAGCGGGTAGCTCCAATCATGGAGCACCTGCCGCGAAACCGCTTCGCGGTCAAACACCGCGGCCGGCTCCTCCCACTTAAGCACCCGGCCTCCCGTCAGCTCGGCCAGCTGCTGGAGTGCTTCTGCCCCGACGCCCGTGGAGATCTTGTACTCCGGCGAATACGGGACGACGAATCCCGTGCCTGCCGCTGCCTGAACAGGCGTCTCCCCGCTGTCATCCGACAGCGACAGCAGAAACGCACCGGGCTTGGAGATGTCCAGCTGACCTGTATAGCGACCAGGGGCCTCTTGAACCAGCTCGACCTGCTGCTCCTGCCCCTCTTCTCCGGTAATCATCGCAGACAGCTTCTCCGGAGCGCTGCTGCCATCTGTCGTAATCTGCAAATTCACCCGGCTGCCTGCAGCCTCCGTGCTCACTTCATAAGGGGACGCCTCAAATTGCGGAAACGTCCATTTCACAAGCTCGGTCAGCGTGTCTGCAAATTTCGGCCACGAGACCCACGCCTTCGACCACTTTCCGCTCAGATCACTGCTCCAGGCCACCGTTCGTCCCGACCCATATTGCCAGCGGGCCAGAATCGGGTCCGGCTCCGGGCTCGACAGCACCACCTGGGCCGTCGATTTCGGCGTCGTTGCGACATAACCAAGCAGTCCGGGAACGCCCTCCGCGAATAACGGTCCCCAGTCGCCCGCATTTTGTACAGCTGGAATAAACGGCTTATCCACGATATAGGACTTGGCCAGCAAAACAGCCTCCCGGCTGAATATGGCTGGAAGCGTTGTTTCATCTTCTACGAAGTAGTAACGGCCCTTCGCAGCCTCTGCCAAGGATTGCAGCAGCACCTGATCGGAATCCATGCCGACGGCTACGGAGGACATCGTAATCTTTTCCGCCACCATCTGATCCGTCAGCTCGCTGTAGTTGCTCCCCAGCGCCGACTGTCCATCTGTCATCAGAATCAGGTGCCTGCGCTGCGTGGTAATGTCCAGCATTTGCTCAAGCGCATCGGCGACAGCGGGATAAATGTTCGTTCCCCCGCTGCTTTGGATTCCCTGGATTGCCTCCAGTACCTCCTTCTTATCTCCCAGCTCCCGGGGCTCCACAACCCACCAGGGCCTGTCGTCAAAAGCAACCACCCCCACGGTATCCTTCGCCCGCAGCAGCTCGACCGTCCGCATCGCCGATTCCTTCACCAGCTCCATCTTGGCGCCGGACATGCTGCCAGAGCGGTCAATGACCAGAATCAGGCCGAGGGACGGGATTTCCCGCTTGCCCTCCAGCTCCATGGACACAGGCAGCGCTTTTTCGATCGGGGTCTTGAAATAACCGCCCATGCCGAAGCTGTCTTCGCCGCCGACCATCATAAACCCGGTGCCAAAGCTTCGCACGGACTGCTCAATCATCTCCATCTGCCGCCCCCCGACCCGGCTGCCAGACACATTATTAAAAATAATACTGTCATAAGCCGCATACTTCGCCGCTTCCAGCGGAAGCAGCTCCGGTGGAATGACTTCGACAGCAATCATACCTGAGTCCAGTGCAGCCTTGATGTTGCCTGAGCTGCCTTCCTCTCCTTCTACAATAAGCACCCGCGGCGGTCCGTCTACCCGGGTAAAATCAGCTGCTGCATTATTGGCAGAGGATGTGTCTCCATCCATAAAAATCTCCGCCCGATACCGGTGCAGCCCTGGAGACTTGGCCAAGCCTTGTACAGCATACCGGTTCTCACCCTTGCTGACCTCAATTCTCTGCCGCCCAATCTCCCGGCTGTCCTCATAAATGCGCAGCTCACCGGAAGCATTGTACGTGCTGTTCAGCAGCACCTCCATGGAAAAAGCCTCTCCCTGATACAGCTTGTCCGGCAGCTTCAGCTCCTCAACGGATACATCTTGAATGTCCTGTCCGGGTACCGGCAGTACATCCACGGCAATTCCCCGGTCCTTCAGCAGCCGGCCCATAGAGGCCATGCTGCCTACATTCTCCTCCCCGTCCGAGAGCAGCACAATTCGCGCATCTCCCTTTCCCTCAAATAAATAGGAGGCGAGCTGCAGACCAGACTCCAGGCCCGTGAACGATTCCGCCACGGAAGCATTCAGGGAAGTGCCGCTCCCCTGTGCAGACAGCTTCTGCTCGACAGCTCCTTCAAGGCCCGTCGAGACCACCGCAATACGGTCCTTTTCTCCTTTCGTCTTCATGGACTCGCCGATCCACTGCTGAAGCCTAGCGGCATCCCCCATGCTGTCAGAACGGTCAGCCACATAAACAACCTGCTTGTCTTGCAGCACCGTAAATCCGTGTAAACCGGATATAGCCAAAATAAGCAGCAGAATAATGACGGTTCTCAGCCCGAAAGCGAGCTTTTTTCGGAAGCCGCTGAGCCGGTAATCTGAACGATAAGCACGGTACAGCAGCACGGCTGCCGGAATGAGCAGCAAGAGCCACCCGGGCTCGTTAAATTGAACGCCCACGCTGATACACCCCCCATTCCAGTGCAATCACGAGTAATGCCAGCAGCGCCAGCCATGGCAGAAGCGATAACCCGGGCAGCGCAGTCGACCGGCGACCTTCTTGATCCTCCCCAGTCTCTGCTGCCGCTGCACCGCTGCCTGCAAGCTGGCTAACGGCGGGGCCGCTCCCTTCTGCCAGATTGCCTTCAAAAGGATCCGGAGCTACAGCCAGCCAGCTGCTTACCGTCTCTCCGGCCGGATTCACCTGCTCAAACCTGTACAGTCCCGGCACATCCGGAACCGTCTGAGCTGCAGATATTCCTTTATCACTCTTTAGCGCCTCTGGCGGAATATATCCACTTTCCTTTACATATCCCTCTGCCGGAAGCCACTGTGCGTTTACGGTATCCAGGGCAACCGGAATATTTACAACCGTCCCTGCGATATATCGTCCGAGGCCGGAAGCGTTATCCGAGGTGATCCACTGCAGGACGTTGCTGACCAGCACCGGGAACTCCGGTGACAGCGGAAGATCACTATCCTGAAGACGAAAATCAAAGGACAGGCGAGGATGCCCGGCTTCTGTTCCGGCATAAATGACCGGTGTACCGCCAACTTTGACAATAGGCTCTCCCCACGACGGCCGTTCCCCGGATACGGAGCCAATGTATACTCCCGACAGACTAAGATAAGCCGTGACCGGATGACGCTCAATGACGGGCTGACCCTGCGGTCTCGATGTCCCCTTTGCCCCGGTACCCAAGGTCCAGAGCGGAGTCCGGGAGATCAGCTTCTCCCACTCTCCTTGCTGCACCGTCTCTGGCATCGGGCCATCCAGCACAATAAGATCAAATTCCCCTTCCGGCACCGGCAGAGATTTGGAGGCCTGATCCTGTGCCGGATTTCCTTCGCTCTCGGCATCAACATTCACGCGAGTCACCTGAGAGCCGCCCAGTTGCAGGGCTTTCTCCAGAAAGAAGTTCCCTGGCGTCAGCAGCAGCACTCTTGTTTCTGTCCGGTCGTATCCAAAAGCGTAGGCCTCATTATCCGCTTTGTAATGATCTGCACCTGTCAGTGCAAGCCGGTAAACCTCGGCATAGGGAAGACCATCAAATGACAGTGTCTGCCTCTCCCCTTCCGAAGCCGGTACCTCCTGGCTTGCAAGCAGCTTGCCGTCACCATAAAGGCTGACCTCTACCCCCTCCGGCGAACTGGCATTGCTGGTGATCACAGCCACAGCCCTGGAGGAAGCTCCCGGACCGGACGCACCGGAAATACCGAACTGCTCCACAGCGGCATTGACCGGATTTCCGCCGCTGATCTTCTCAATACCGACCGGAACCTCGAAGGCAATCTGAGCTTTATCGTCCTTCCACTGGCCATCTGTAAAAATAACAACCTCCGAGTCTCCATCCTCCCGGGTAAGTGCTGAGGCCAAAGAGAGACTTTCCCGGTAGGAGGCCTGACCGTAGTAAGGCTGTAATTGTTCAATCGCCTTCACGACGTCTTCCCGGCTGCTTTCACGCGAGAGCAGTGCTGCCGGCCTTGCGCCCACGGCAACAAGCGAAATATCCCGTCCGCGTCCTTCCCGCCCTGTATATTCCACCAGCCGCTCCTTTAACAGCTCCAGCCGGGTCGCACCGCCTGAGGAGGGATCTATCTTCTTTGCAGCATCGCCGGGGGCCTCTGCGCTCATGCTGCCCGAAGTATCCGCGACAATAACAAGGTGCTGACTGCCGCCGCCGGACACCTGCAGGAAAGGCTGCATCAGCGCAAAGACCAGAAGCGCCGCCGCCAGCAGCTGCAGCCAGAGCAGCAGCCGGTTCTGAAGCTTCTGCCAGGGACGATTCGCCTCCAGGTTACGGAGCACCCGATTCCACAGCATATGGCTGGGAACCGGCGTGTCGATATATTTTCGCTTGAACAGGTACATCAGCACAATCGCCGGAAGACTTAATCCGAACCAAAGGCTGAGCCATGATTGTATCCCCACTTGCCTTCCCTCCTCCCATGTAGCAAATAAAAGCAAATAACAAGTAATTCTTCAAATTCGTACATTACAATGCTGCCCTGCGGCATGCATTTCAGCTCTTGACCAGACCTGCGCCGGCCAGGATACCAAACACCGCCTCCTGCAGCGGCATATCCTCCGGAATGAGCACGTAGGACATTCCTCTTTCGGCACATACTCTGGCCAGCATCCCCTGATAGCGATCCAGCTCCTCCCGATAAGCTTCCAGCAGCCTTGACGTTACGGCGACCTCCTTGCCTCCGCCTGTCTCCACATCCACAAGGCGAAGATCCCCCGCAAAGCGCGGTTCCAGTTCCTCCCGGGACAGCACCTGCACGAGCACGACCTCCTGCCCTGCCCCTGCTAGCAGCGACAATGAACGGGACAGCTCCTCTTCGCCGCCTTCCAGCCAGCAATCCGAAAAAATCCACGTCATTCCGGGCAGACGGGGCAAAGCACCCGGTACCGATAACGCAGCGGCGAGGCTTCCGTCTCCGCCTAGAGGAGCCTGCTGAAGATGGGAGAACAGCCGGTGGGCAGCCCCTTTTCCCCGCAGCACAGGCAGCCTGGAATCCATTGATTTGCTGTAGCATGCCAGCTGCAGCCGGTCATATGAGGATAGCGCCAAATATCCGATGCTTGCGGCGAGCTGGCGCGCCAGCAGCCATTTGTCGGCTGCCGCTCTGCTCTGGCTTGTGCTCGGTCCGCCTCCTGTGCCAGCTTCCGTGCCTTGAATGCCAGCCATGGAAGCCGAGCAATCCACGTAGATGCTGACCATTAGCTCCTGCTCGTCCATGAATTGTCTGACGAACGCCTTACCGGTCCGGGAATAGACGCCCCAGTCAAACCGGCGTACATCATCGCCCGGCGCATACAGCCGGTAATCCGCAAACTCCAAAGACGAGCCCAGCCTCCGCGAACGCCGCTTGCCCTGAAGGGTCCCTGCCACCCGGGATCGGGTATTCAGGCTCAGCCGCTCCAGCCGGGTCAGCCACTCCGGCGGCAGCAGATGCTTGGACCCGCTCACACCCCTTTCTCCAGCTGCTCCATAATTTCGCGGATGACGGTATCGGTCGTCACGCCCATCGCCTGGCCTTCAAAGTTCAGGAACAGACGGTGACGCAGTGCCGGCAGCGCACAGGCATTGATATCACCGGTGGACAGATGCATTCGTCCTTTGAAGAATGCGCGCACCTTGCCGATGGCAATGATGGACTGCACGCCGCGGGGACCCGAGCCATACCGGACGTATCTGCGTACTCCCTCCGTTGCTGATGCATCCTCCGGATGAGTCATCATGAGCAGCCGAACTGCATAATCCAGCACTTCATCGGCAACGAGAATTTGCTTCGCCCCTTGTTGAATATCCAGCAGCTCAGCTGCTGTCATTTGCTTCTCCACCCCGATTTCCCGAGAAGACGTTGTTCGCTTTACAATCTCCTTCAGCTCCTCCCTGCTAGGGTAGGAAACCTCAATTTTGAGCAGAAAACGGTCGAGCTGGGCCTCAGGAAGCGGATAGGTCCCTTCATTCTCCAGCGGGTTTTGGGTAGCCAGAACGAAAAAGGGTCTCGGGAGCGTATGCGTCTCACCGCCCACCGTTACCGTCTTCTCCTGCATCGCCTCCAGCAGGGCGCTTTGAGTCTTCGGTGTGGCACGGTTAATCTCATCAGCCAGCACGATGCTGCTGAACAGCGGGCCTTTTTGAAATGACATTCCCGTACTGCCCTGCTGTCCGAAGGACAGAATGTTCGTACCCGTAATGTCACTTGGCATCAGATCGGGTGTGAACTGGATTCGGGAAAAGGATAAATCCAGCGCTTTGGAGATCGTGCTGACCAGCATCGTTTTCCCAAGTCCAGGTATCCCCTCCAGCAGCGCATGACCGCCGGCGAAAATACACCACAGCATTTGCTCTACCACTTCCTCCTGCCCCACAATGACTTGACCAATCTGCTGCCGGAGTCTGGCTATTTGATCGGTCCATTCCTTCGGTTTCATCATAATCTCAGACATACTATGTCCTGCCTTTCTTGATCAGTCTACGGATTCGGATTGATTTGGGTAAAATAGTCCTCGACCAGTCCCTGCATCTGCTCGGGAAGAAGATTGCGCTCCAGCGAGCGCCGCGCCTGTACAGCATAATCCTGATATACTTCCTCATACGGCCTTGATGTCCCTGGCATCGTTGGCGATACGCCGCCCTTTTGAATGTCTCCGCCGGTTCCGTTCAGCTCTCCCTTATCATTCTGCACATTGCCGCTGCCTTCCAGGCCACGGGGAGTTGTGACCAGCTCCCGGCCTCCGCTGCTGAGTCCGGCACCTGAACCTTGGCCGCCTCTTCCACCGCCGGCGCCACCCGTTCCCTGGCCTGTGCCAGTGCCCTGTCCGCCGGCGCCTTCCTGACCAGACCCTTGGCCTTGGCCCGAGCCCTGGCCACCTGTCCCCTGCGCACCAGCTGAAGAGCCGCTATCCGAGCCGGCCCCTTCGGTCTGCTCTGAAGCTTGCCCTTCAGCGCCACTGCCTTGTGCGAGCGCTTCTGCACTGCCGCCTCGTGCCCAGGAGTCCGATACCTGCATACCCGAAGCCGCCATCTGTTCCGCCAGCTTCAAGCCTTGGGAGGCCACTGCTGAGGCCAGCTCTGATGAAAGGGAAGAGGCCGCTTCAGCAGCATTCTTGCCCTGTGCTGCCTTGGCCAGCTCCTCCGCCAGCTCCTGCAGCGCCTGCTGCTGCTCCTCAGTCAAGCCTTTCTTCAGACTTTCTGAAGCCATTTGAAGAGCACTGGACAGCGGGTCAGCTTCTTTCTTGGCTGCTTCTTCTGCCAGCTTCTCCAGCTCCTCGGCCAGCTTATTTTTCTCTTCCTCTGACATCTTGGCCGCCTCCTGCTTCAAACGGTCCAGATCCTGCTTCAGCTGCTCCGTCTTCCCTTGCTCCAGGCTCTGGCCTGCCTGCGCCAGCCGGGGCTGCTGCTGCATCTGCTGAGCGAGCTGGAATACCTTCTTGGACAGCGCCTCTTGCTGCTTTGTCATTTTGTCCAGCTTCTCCATAGCTTGCTCCAGCTTCTCCAGCGCTTCCTCCGGCTGCTTCAGTGCTTGAAGCTGCTGCTTCAGCTCTTGAATCTGCTCCAGCAGCTGCTGCTTCTCTTCAGAGCTCTCCCCCTCATTTTGTAGTGACTCGGCAAGCTCTTCACTCTTCTGAATCTGCTCTTTCACCCACTGGCGCTGCTCTTTCGCCGCTTCGATCTTCTGGTCCATGGAATTTGGAATCAGCATCAGGATCAGCATAGCCAGCACGCCCAGGCTGCTCGCTATGATCAGCTTCTGCGGTCTGGGTACTGGCAGCCGGCTCTGAATCCTGTCCACATATTGCTGACCATAGCCTTCCGCTTGCTGACGCTGATAGCGTACAGCTGCTGAATCCTCACGGGCGAACGACAGCGCTGTCGTCATCATATCGCTCCGTTCCACGCCTTCCGGCACGTTGTCCATGACGGCAGCGGCTTCCTTCAGGGGCACCCGCCGGAGCCAGCCCCCTGCCCCTCCGATGAGCAATCCTGCGACAGGAAGGACTGAAGCCCATATGTTCAGCGCCGGGATTGGGACAATCCGTCCCATTGCAAGCAGAATCAGCGCAAGCAGCAGGCCGGCCAACAAGCCGTACAATCCATACACTGCCGCCTTAAACGCCTGCAGCCTTCGTCTGGCAGCTTCAATGAGTCGCAAAATACTGTCCATTCCTTACGCCCCTTTCTCTGATGTGCAGACACAGCTGTACCTGTGCTTTAAATATTCATCTAGCCTTCGCGGCTAACGCTTTCAGGCGGCTGCTGCGGCTTGGTTGATTTTCTCCTCATCCAGCTGCCCCGCTTAACAGGCCGAATCTTCCGGATTGCAACCATGAGAACCAGCACAATAACGACCGAATACACGATTACAAACTCTTGCCACAGCTGGATCGGCGCTTTACTGTTCAGCGAAGAGCCTCCCCGCATCATGTAAAAAACCTCTTTGGAAAAGCTCGGCTCAAACAAGCTGATGAGCGCACCAGCAGGGTTCAGTCCCAGAATATACCCGGTCCAGGAGATCGAGTTCACGGGCGGTGCTCCATTGATCATCAGATCCCGTGAATCCAGACTCATAAAAAACAAAAAAAGCAGTCCGGTCCCGAGGAAAATAAACAATCCCGCTCCGTAGGTGACGATGATCGCAACAATCGTTCTTTTGAACAGGGTTGAGAACATGACACCAAGCGAGCCCAGCAGCAGCATAACGAATAAATAAAATAAAAACACTGAGATAAGCTGCTGGGGTGAAATTCCTCCATATAAAAACACAATACTGTACACTGGCAATGTAGATAAAACGATCAGAGCCATAAAGCTGAGTGAAGACAGCAGCTTGCTCAGCACGATCGTAGCCGAGCTCTGCTGAGTCGTCAGCAGCATGCTAAGCGTCTGCTTTTCCCGCTCGCTGCTAATGACGCCGGCGGTCAGGGCCGGTGCCATGAATGCAATCAGAACAAGCTGAGCAAAGCTTAGTACATAGAACATGGATCGGCTCATGGAAGGGTCAAAACGCTGCTGTCCGCCCTGCTCTAAATACAGAAATATATAGATAAAAGCCATGGCCACTCCGCCCAGTGCCATCACATACAAAAGGACAGACAGCATGGATTTCGGGGAGCGCATGCGAAGTCGGAATTCTTTATCCAGCACCGGATTGATTAGTTTTCGGCTCCAGTTCATTCCGCAGTCCCTCCCTTCGTGATTTCAAGGAATACATCCTCCAGATTACTCTGTGCCTCCTGAAATGACACCACAGGAATTCCCCAGGAAATAACTTTCCGCAGCAACTCGCTCTGCTGGGCATCATCACCACTAAAATGCACATGCACTCCCGTATTGTCAGTCAGCACCGAGGTCACAAACGGCTCATCCCGAAGCTTGTCGCTCAGGCCGCTCTCCGGCTCTAGTGTGCGAATGTGGATGACCTTTTTGACACGCAGGCGATTCTGGATATCCGACACCTTGCCCTGGGCCACCATCTCTCCATGCTCGATAACTCCGATCTGGTCCACCATCTCTGCCAGCTCGGGCAGGATATGCGAGGAGATAATAATCGTCTTGCCCATCAGCTTCAGCTCTTTCAATATTTCGCGCATCTCAATCCGCGCTCTCGGGTCCAGCCCTGAGGCCGGCTCATCCAGAATAAGCACCTCCGGATCATGCACCAGACACCGGGCCAGGCAAAGCCGCTGCTTCATCCCGCGTGACAGGCTGTCGACATAGGTATCCTTTTTATCGCTCAGATTGACGAGCTCCAGCAGCTGGGGAATCAGCTTTTCCCGCTCTGCACGCGGAAGCCCGTAGCTAGCTCCGTAGAAGTGAAGGTATTCTGTCGCCTTCAGCTGATCGTACACACCGAAGAAATCCGGCATATAGCCAATCCGCTTGCGCACCTCCTTGGGATACTCGGTCACCTCATAGCCCCCCACCTTGGCTGTTCCCGAGGTAGGCAGAGCCAGCGTGGCGAGAATAGACATGGTGGTTGATTTACCGGCTCCGTTCGGCCCAACAAAGCCGAATACCGTTCCTTGCTCAATGTCGAGATTGATCCCCTTCAGGGCTTCAAAGGAGCCGTATCGCTTTTTCAGATCTCTGATTTCTATCATTTATTGATTCTCCCCCTTTAAGGTCAGCTCCGGCATCTGGATCATCCCCTGGCCCTTGGATTGGATGGAGAGTCGGATTTGGTTATCTACAATGTAACGCTCTGTATTGTCCGTGACGTCATACGTATTCTGATTGGCAGGAAGCACCTCCCAAGCCGCTTGCTCTGCATTCCAGATTTCCATGGTAATGTTGTTTCCCTGCTTGATTTCTTTGATTGAGAATTCATCATATCTGGCATTTGGATTGCTCAGGAGTTGAAACTCCGCCGTGATGCTTCCTTGACCCATTTCAATGCCGTGCGGATAAACAAAAAAGTTCGTGGCATTGACCTGACTTACTTGAGGAGTCAGGAAACCATACGGAATGCTGAAGGCACCTTTTTGGCTCCAGTCCAGCTCTACACTCTGGGTCCACAGATTAAGCTGGTCGCTCGGGATGAAGCTTCCTCCAACCGTATAGCTCGACAGCTCCTCGTCACTCCACCCCACAACATACGCACTGGTCGAGAAATTACCCTGCTGATACGTGTACGCGGACAACATATCCCGCTGCCGATTAAAAGAATCCCTGCCCTGGTTCTGGTATGGATAAAGCTGATACGCCAGATCAGATCCCATTAACGTGATCATGGACTTCTTGTCTGACGGAATATCTGCTGTTCCCCGGGCTGGAATATCTCCAACCTTATAGGCGGTGCCGCCCACTACGAGCACAACCTGATCCAAATCATGAAGCGTTTCATTGGTTACTTTCCCGGCGATTTCGCCGTTATCATTAATGTCGAGGGTAACCGCAAATTGTCCGGTTTGCTCAGGCGCTGCACGCCGAGCCCACATTTTAGCGAGTGACCATTGCGGCATGTCCCTTAGCTCCAGCTTCGTCTGCTCCTGCTCCACGCGGATGAAGTTTTTATTTTCTCCCAGATTAGTCACGAAGCCGCCTGATCTGCGCTGGGTTTTCACATACGTGTTCTGCGGGAATTCAACCTGGTAATCACCACTTCGAGGTGTAAATAATGCCGTGGCCGTATCTATATTTCCTAGGCCGGCTCCATCCAGCTCCACAATATTCAGCGTGTGCGCCATTTCCTCTGTCTTGTCGGTAGAGCCTGCCATATATACGGCGGCACTTGCAATGACCGCGACCAGCGGAATGAGAAACCAGGCCCATTCCCGCTTATCCGCCTTCTTGAGGATAAAGTATAGCAGCGGTGCCGCAACGAAGGCGTAAATAATCAGCATCCAGAGCAGCACGGGGAACGATGGCATTTGAATAGAAGGAAAAAATTCCAACGTATAGCTGAGCTGGTCCATGGACGGGTTATATCCACCATTACTCATCGGCAGGTCATTCTTTAGAACCGAAGCCCAGACTGCAGCGTGTCCCGCCCAGGAACTGACGGGCTCCATGCTGACGTCGTATGCGGCATACCGAACCTTGCCCTGTCCCACATCGCGATGAGCAAACAGCGGCGCACCTGCTGTTATCGTATCAACGACCGCCCCTTCCACGACCGAACCCTTGGAAAGGGTCAGTGTGTCCGCCAGACTAAGCGGTTTTCTGCCCAGCTGTACCAGCTCCGGCAAGCTGTCAACGTCCATTGTTCCTTCCGGCTGTACCGGAGCGATGTCGAGAAACGGTGCGGAGGTCTTGGCGTAGCCTGCCCCGCCGGACAGAACCAGCGTCCCTCCGGATTGAACCCATGAATTGATGCTCTCCTGCTGTCGCTCTGTCAGGGTATCCGAGGCAAAATTGTTCATGACCAGCACGTCCAGACCATCCAGCAGCATAGCATCCTCATAAATATCATCTGCCTGAAGTGGAGCTCTGATTATGCTGTTGCCCTTTCCGTTCAAAGTGTTCAGAAAATTCATCGTATCCGGGTCCGCGGACAGCACACCGACAAGCGTGCTTGCAACGGCACTTTTGGTCAAGTAGGTTTTGCTGCCGGAGATCGCAACCGGCTTTCCTTCACTGTAGGAACCCTCATAGAAGGTGATTGTATTGTTATCCTTCGTCAGAAAGACGCCGGGAATCGCAATGACGATCTCTTTCTCTGTATCTTTAGGCAGCTCCACCCGCTGAACGTATGAAGCTGCCTCCCCCATACCGTTATTGTTCTGCAGCTGGATCACGATATCGCCGGCGAGATCCTCACTGCTCTTTAGCATGATTCTTAATGGATTCCATTTCCCTTGCTTGAACACTCCCTCGTACCCTAGCTCTGTCTGCATTTCAACCTGAGGTGCCGCGTTCGCTGTGCCGCTTAGCTGCGGAACAGCCAAGCCAGCCGCCAGCAGCAAGATGGCTGTCAGCAGCAGACATCCTTTTCTTATCATGGACAATGACAACGTATAATTCCCCTCTCCTTATATCTGACGACCATGGCTTCCAAGCAGTTCTTATGTATATGAAGTTCTTGGTCTATGCCTTCTATGATGTAAGACGAATCACCGTGGCTAAAAGTTTGCTGATCCACAAAAAAAACATCCCGCTCCACATGAAAAAGGAGCGGGATGTTGATCTCTGCAGCAAGTATTCGGCTGCTCCAATAGGCATATTCAATGTTTGCTTCATATAGAGCATTGGAGCTTGGTTATTCGTGGTTTTAGACAAAGACAGGCAAAGCCCTCTTAGAATACTACCGTTTTGTTGTGATGCACTAAGATGCGGTCCTCAATATGCCACTTTACCGCTCTGGCCAGCACTACCCTCTCGATCGTCCGACCGATCCGCTTCAGCTCAGTGACCTCATCCCGGTGGCTGACACGCTGAACGTCTTGCTCGATAATCGGACCGCCATCCAGCTCCTCGGTTACGTAGTGGGCCGTTGCGCCGATGATTTTGACGCCGCGGTTATAGGCTTGAGCATACGGCTTGCCGCCGACAAATGCGGGCAGGAACGAGTGGTGAATATTGATGATCCGGTTGCGATAATGCTGAATAAATTGCGGACTGATAATCTGCATATAGCGGGCGAGGATGATTACGTCAATATCCTCTCCGATCACGTCAAGCTGCCTTTGCTCCGCTTCCGGTTTGGTATCCGCGGTGACCGGGATATGATGGAACGGAATCCCGAATGACTCGACATACTCCTGCATGTCTGTATGATTGCTAACCACCATAGCGATGTCTGCATCCAGATCACCGGCCTGCCATTGCCATAGCAGCTCGACCAGACAATGATCCTCCTTGGAGACGAAGATCGCAAGACGCTTTTTGCGTGAAGTGTTGTTAATATTCCATTCCATGCTGAACCGCTCAGCGACTTCACGGAATGAGGTCTCCAGCTCCGGCAGCTTGTGCGCCAGCTCCGGCAAATCGAACTCGATGCGCATGAAGAACATGCCCCCGGCAGGGTCCATCGTATATTGATCGGATTGAACGATGTTCGCTCCATGCTCATGCAGGAAGCGGGACACCGCAGCTACGATGCCGGGTCCGTCCGGGCACGCAATCAGCATGCGGGCACGGTTCTCGCGCTCAGCCGCGGACGGTGTATTTTTGTGAATGTGAATGTCCATTGTAAATGTACTCCTTCTGATTCCTTCTAAAATGATCTTCAATCAGGCGCGGCCGCTGCTTGCAGGCTTGTCCCTAATTCCAGCAGGCGGCCGTTCTGTCTTCTTCGGCATCACTTCATGACATGGCGTGCCGCCGGTGACGCTAAGGTCAGACGTTCGATCTCCTTCTTCTAACAGCCAGCATGAGCTTAGAGCTTATTTTCCCTGTCCCGCAAGCCAGGCAACGATACGCTGATTTATTCCTTCTTCACTTACGTCCGGCAGCAGGCCTGCACCCGCAACAAGATCATACAGCCGTTCCATGGGCTCACGGGGATCAGCCTTCTTCGCCTTGGCGTCCGACTTGAGCAAATTCCAAGTGTCCAGCACGAACGACCGGCCTGAAATGTTCTGTCCCTCAAAGAAAGCGCCAAGCTCCTTCACCTGTGACAGAAATTCCGATCCAAAGCGTTCTTCCACATTGCCGCGGAGAAGCGCAATTTCAATCTCGTACATCGGACGCTGGGTTTTGGCATCCTTGCCAATCCACGGCGTCTCCAGAATGAATGGTCTGCCCTGAAGCCGTTCATGGTGAACCACCTTCTGGATCGCCTCGTAGCCGATCCAGCCTGTACCCAGCGGAGTGTGACGGTCTTTGGCTGCACCGCGCGGATTCTTGCTGTCATTCAAGTGCACCACAGTAAGACGGTCCAGTCCAATCAGCCGGTGAAACTCGTCCAGCACACCGTCCAGATTTTCTACAATGTCGTAGCCGGCATCATGCACGTGACAGGTATCGAGGCAGATTGCAAGTCGTTCATTGTACTTCACTTTATCAATGATCCGGGCCATTTCCTCGAAGCTTCGTCCCATCTCCGTGCCTTTGCCTGCCATCGTTTCCAGGGCGATCTTGACCTCGGTTTCATTCGTGCCCCCGAGCACCTCGTTCAGCCCTTGTGCAATCCGGTCGATCCCATAATCGGCATCCATGTCCGTATACGCACCAGGGTGAAGCACGATGTTGTTCACGCCCGCAGCCTGCGTACGGCGGATTTCTTCCTGTAAAAACGTTACCGCCAGCTCATAGGTATTCTCCTTATAGGAGCCCAGATTGATAATGTAAGGCGCATGCACGACAATTTCATCAATACCGATTTCCTTCATTAGAGCATTTCCTTCTTCAAGGAACATCGTATCCATGGGCTTACGCCGCGTATTCTGCGGTGCGCCGGTATATATCATAAACGAGCTGGAGCCGTATGAATTGGCCTCCGTTGCCGCTGTCAGGAGCCCCTGTCCGGAGAAGGACACGTGGGAACCGATTTTCAGCATGCTGCATCCCCCTTTTTTTTCAAACAATTATCACCTATTTTAGCCCGAAAGCTGAAATAAATCTAGAAATGCGATATAATTCTTACGAAAGCTGTCTTTTTGGAAAAGAACGTATTGAGGTGAGATTCTATATATGGTTAACCTTTCGGCATCCTTCCAGACCTTGACCACCAGCGGTCCACCGTCATGGTTTATGTATTCAATCGCTTTTTGGGGCTGGGTCATGCTCGGCTTGATGACGGTCGGCGGATTTTTTATGTTTCGTAAATTCCTGAAGGTGCTGCCCAAGGCAGACGGCAAGTCCAAGCTCGACTGGCAGAACCATTGGGTAGAGACCAGCCGCCCCCTGTGGACGGACGAATCGAAGAGCTTTCTGGATGAATTAGTACAGCCCGTGCCCGGCCCATTCCGCGATATCGCCAAGCATTCCATTGCTGCCGAGATCGGCAAGATTGCCGTAGAGAGCGGAGCGAGGGAAGTCACACGTGATCACTGCATCAAAGGCTATATCGTCGCGACACCGCGCCGGGATTACAAATTCCTAATGAACTTTCTTCACAAAAAAGGCATCGATTATTCTCCTTACCAGCACTTAATCAATAAATAATGAAACAAGACCGCCAGCCTTCGGGCCGTGCGGTCTTTGTTATTCTGGCTTACATACAGCAGCAGTCTGTTCTGTGAAATCCTCTGTTAGGAGAAAGAGGGGGCTGATGACCGAAGCGGTATAATGTGAAAGGCATAGGGCATCGGGCATAGAGCATCGCACAGCTTCAGCAAGTCAGCTCTCAAGAGGCCCGAAACGTATACTGCCCTTCAGCAATCACAAATACATCTCCTTCTCCCAGCATATATTCCTTGTAAGCCACCATAGGCTCCCCGCGCAGAAGCGTTCCATTTCTGGAGCCGAGATCCTTGATTTTGTAGCCTTCCGGGCTCCGGGACAGCTCGACATGCGCACGAGATACACCTGCTGACGCCGCCACGTACTGGGCGACCTCACCGGAACGGCCAATAATAAAGTGAGCCTGGTCAAGCTCTACCCGTTCAGATTCCTGCCGGGAAGGCAAGGATACCTCCAGATAGGGGCGCGGGCTGCCTGTGCTATCTGCTGCATCTGACCCATATCCTGTTCGGGGCTGCAGCAGCACAGTCCCTCCGTCTTCAGAAACAGCAGCCGCAGCCGCGAACCCGGACGCGCTTACTGCCGCAGGATCTTTGCCGATCCCTCCGATGGACGATCCTTGAAAGCGCTCCTGCAGCAGCTGATCCATCGGCATCGCCTGGTTGTTTACAGCACCGTCATAAAGTGCCATAGAGCCGGCATTTCGCACATTGGCCGAATCGCGATACCCGCTCCCAGGCAAGCCTTCATCATGCGGCGACAACTGATCGTCACCATGATCTCCGTAGTCATGGCCTGAAGAAGGAGGCTTGTTCCATCTCCATTTCTCCGACCCGGGCGGGGAGTCCAGATCTGGGGTATGGCCGCTACGGTCCTTCTTTCCACCCCGCCCCGACAGCAGGCCGGTAAACCGCTCCAAAGAGAAGATATGCTTCTCTGCCTCTTTCCGGTCGAAGTGAAGCGGTCCCGACACATCCTCAGGCATTCCGGCATCCATACGATCTGACACCTTTTTCGAGAACCAGCCTTGGAGCAGGCCGAGCCTCCCTTTCCAGCCCAGAACGGCGATAATGCCAAGAACAGCGGAAGCTGCGCTGGACAACCACATCCCTCCAGATGATGGTGCATCCATATATACAAAGCGCCACACCACAGCGATCGCGAGCAAACCGCCCAGCAGCCAGTACACGCTGGAGGAGGTTTGCCTCGGCTCATCATCATATAGCTCATCCCAGCCGCCGCTCTCCCAAGCTTCAGTTCCGGATGCTCCGGATGCTGGTAATCCCGGCGAGCCTGTTGTCACGTTCACCTGCAGCTGCTTCACGGAATCGGCATTCCACACCGTTTGCAGAGGGCGTTCCTCTCGCCCACGCTGCGGTTGAGCTGCTCCCGGGAAAGGAGTCACAGGACTCTTTGAAGAGCTGGAGCCATTACGGATGTGTGGAATTTGCGGCGCACTGGGCAGCATATGAGAGGCATTCAGCGGATTTGGCTCGTTTTTCACATTCGGCTTACTCCGGGTATCCGCACTGCGCCGCAGATGCAGGGGATCCGCTGTGTGGGATACATGCTCCGCGACCTCTGCTTGGTGTTGAACAGCCGCATCATGTTCACCCGACCCAGCCATTAAGCCCAGCAGCAGCTTCTTCAGCCCGGCCAGCTCAAACTCTTCCTGTGAACAGGCGTGCAGGAGCGATTGAATACCATTGCCCTGCAGTTCTTTAACAAGAGCAAGCCAGCGGGTAATCAGGCTTTTAATGCTGTCAGCCAGGCTTTGCTCCGAAGCCCATACACCCGCGGTAAACGGCAGGTAGGTAAGATAGATCAGTCCGCTGTGCAGCGGCCCCTCCAGAAACATGTATTCTTCATTCAAAACGTACTGGTCTGCTTTGAGCATGTACTTCCCGCTATCCTGAAGCGCCGTGACGATCTGGAGCAGCAGGGCATAGAATTCGGTCAAAGTCAGCTTTTCGGTTCGCAGCACCTGTGACAGCATTTTTTTGCCGGAGATGTTATATTCCAGTGTTATGCTGCAGTCCATTTCCTTGAGATAGAGCGGCAAAAAGTGCGGAATGCTGACAGCCCGGATCATCCCCATCTGAACATGACTGATGTCCTTTTCATCCAGCCCCTGATCTTTTGCCAGCACCATTAGTGTCCCGGCATTCTGAACAAAATCACGTGTCATTCCGAACACGGCTGTTCCCTCCTACATTTGAGCAAAATAAGTCCAGAGCATTCCCGGCAGCACCGCCAGCATAAATGGAAAGCGCAGCTGCCCGCCTTGCTGTTTGCTGCTGAAGGCCGCTTTAAACCTCATCATTTCAGCAGCCTGAAAAACAATCCTTTTGAAGCGAAGCCGGACCTCCCGGCGCCATATCACGATGCAAAGACCAATGATGCCAGCACAGAACACGGAATAGAACACGCCCTGAATCGTAAACCATAGCCCGCACCAGGCACCAATTGCCCCGAAGAGCTTTACATCCCCTGCGCCGACGGCTCCAGCCAGATACATCACGAGCACAATGCCAAAGCCTGCTGCCATGCCCTGCAGCGAAAACAATACACCCTCCACGCCCCCGGTAACGCCGTGATATCCCAAGCCCAGCAATGCAGAGGGCACCGTGAGCATATTAGGAATTCTCATGTACCGCAGATCCATGACGAAAGCTGCCGCAAGAAACACAGCACACATCCAAAAAGCGATATTCATCGTACCTCGTCCTTTCTCTTTCGTTCTACCGCCGATCTAGGGCCTTTCAACCACAGTAAACATGACCTCGATCCTGTCACCGTCTGCAGTTTCAATGACAAAGGGCCAGGACCCTGGCGTTGTATTAAAGCCGACGTTCCACTCCCATTCAATGAAGCCCTGCTCATCTGCGGTTTTCCAGCCCAAGTACTTGGCTGTACTTTTTCCGGATTTGTAATACACCGACATTTGTGCGGAAGTACCCGGAGCCAGCTTGGCTCTAACCCGCGCTTGCTTGCTGGCCACAGCAGGGTTCGGCTTTTCCAGCAGTTCAATTCCACCCGCTGCTCCATCTTCAGCCCCAGCATCACCTTCTGAGCCCCCCTCTCCGGTATCTCCGATCCAGAGCCGTTCCTGGGATTTGGCCTGAAGCACAATGCTTCGGTTCAAGAACGGAACCTGGATTGGAAGCTCATAGCTGACCTCAATCCCGAAATATGGATGCTTGCCGCTCTTCAAATTGGGAATGGAGACATTGGATACATGAATACGCTCATATTCCAGCAGTCCTCCCGGAATAAAAGGCCGGAGCATCGGCTTGATGACCGGATCTAGTACGGCCTCGGCGGCCTGATTCTTCAGCTGCTGTAAAGGCTCGTCTCCTGCTGCCGCGGCAGTATTCATCCAGCCCTTCACAGGCTCAGGTAAAGTAGCGCTGTACCTTGCTGCCCAGTCTTGAAGGGAGAGCTTGGGAACCTCCCAGTGCGAGCTGGAGGCATTTTCGAGAGAGGAGCCCCCTGACTCCATCTCTCCCTCTCTCTTCGCCCCGCCTGATGACTGTACTGCGTTCGAGACCGGGTATATATGCGCTGCCACAGTCTTCACACTGTCCGATACCATCGTCTGCAGAGCGGTCGAAATAATGGTCATTTGAATGATATAAATTAGAAAAATGACAAAAAACATAAACAGCGGAAGCACCATTGCGGCCTCCAGCACCATGCTGCCGGCTTCACATGCAGCGTTCCGCTGTTTCATTTCCGGCGGCGTCTTCCTTACTGTCCATTTCATCATCGCTGTCTCCTAATAGGAAAAATCTGCTCGGCGAGTAATGATATATTCATTGCCCTTTACAGCATCATCACCGTGACCCATTACCGCCCCCAGAGCCTCAGTCACTCCAGGAAGAAACCATAGCTTCATTCCCAGCTCGATCTCACCCGAGGCGTAGGTTGTTCTTTCCGCCGGGTTGATGCCGGTATGAAAACGAATGAGCGCCAGCATGCGCGACATTTTCTTGTCGTTATGGCTATGTAGAAACAGAAACAATCTCAAATGATCTCTGTAGGTCATTTCAACCGGCATATATCTGGACAGCTCCACCGACCCTTTCGTGCTCAGTTCAATCATATCTTCAATGGCCTTCTCGACGCCGTACAGGATCGCCGCTGCGAGAATCAAGAGCGGGTTTCCTTTATTGCTGTTGACCACAAAGCCCTCCATCGTTCGAATGGCCAGGCGAGACGCAAAAATCTCACCGTAAGCAGCAGCAATATTGGCGTATCCGTTGTGGAAGCCGTATAGGATATACTCCACTTCCTGCTCTTTGAGATCAGGTGGCGTAAAGCCAGACAGCGTGCCGGGATCTGAAAGCCCGGACAGCTCAGTTATGTCGTAGTGCGAGAAATAGTGCACGGCGTATTCATTCTGAAACAGCTCATCCATAACGCCATCCATCAGCCCTCCCATGGCAGCGAAGGAACCATCCATCTGATCCATGGAGGCATGCCCCGCGTCATAGGGATCACTCTCCCACTCTGTCCCTCTGCGGTCTTCCTCGGCAGCCACCGCGTTAAAGGACAGGCTGTCGTCGTAATAACGCTTGAGCTCCTTGAACTGAGCCTGAACCTTGCCACTCTCTTTGCCCCCATGAAGAGCCGCCATCCATCGCTCAGCCTGCTTCAGCTTTCCGCGAGCCTCTCCTTCCAGCGCTTTCCGTTCTTTGTCCGAGGAACGAAGCTGCTCTAGCTCAAGCTGCTTCTGACTCAATTTATTTCTTGTCCCGGGATCACTATATTCCTGAATGTATTCCTCCACAGATCTGCTGGCTCTACTAACGGAAGATGCTGCTGCGGAGCTTCCGAGAGAGCCTGCCAGTGCGTCCAGTTTCTGCACCACAGGCCCCCACTCATTCTTCTGACGATTGATTTCAGCTTGAAAGCTGTCTAGAATTGAATCATGATGAATCAGCTTTCCGGTCTGCTGCCGAATGGACTGAATCATGGGCGGCGCATCTCCAGCGCTGCTACTGTCCGTGCCCGGTACGCTTTGATGAGATAGCGCATCATACCCGCTGCTGGCAGAACGGAACTCCGCTTCTTCAATGACCTGCTTCATCTCTTCATTCAGCTGCTGCGCTTTCTTAAAGTGCTCTTCCGCCTCCTGAAGCAGAGCCTCATGCCTCGATGAGGCTCCCCTGACCCCTGCAGCAAGAGTGGAAGACATGGAGGCAGTGCCCTCCAGGTATTTCCGGAGCAGGTCGGTATACAGCTTCTCATCGCTCTCCCGCGATGCATCCTCGGCTGATTTATTCATGTAATCCTGGTATTGAGATGCCGCATCGCCTGCCGTTGCAATGGCTCCTCCAAGGACTTCATCAGAGATCTGACTGCCCGGAGGCTGCAGGACTAGCCTGGATAATGGCGGCGCCTGCTGCCCTGCCTTTCTTTGCTTCTCCAGCATATCGTCCAGCGCTTTCTCCCGCTGGTCGTACAGCTTGCCGAGCTTCTTCAGGACATCAAAGGTGCTCGAGGCCTCCTTCATGGATTGAGACATCGGCTTGAATTTACTTAGCATCTCCAATGTAAAATCAATAGGGGCTTTGTACTTCATATCCTCACTAATCTGGCGATTAAAGATGTCATAGGTCCCCAGCGGCCGTTGTAGCTGAAGCGCTGAGCTGTCAAGCCGTAACGGGAGCAGCGGAAATGCATCTGCACGGGAGGATGGCTTGAGGCTTTCATTTAAAGCTTTTCCCATGATCAGATCTCCGCGGGTCTCGCCAATCGCATAAAGTCCATAGTTCTGCTGAAGCTGCGGATCATAAGCTGACATGACAGAGCGCACCGCAGCATGAGCCAGACGTTCCCCTTGCACCTTCATCGCGGCAATTCTCGCATAATCAATAAACACGGCAACGAACATAAACACGACCGATAACGCGATCATCAAAAAAATAGATACCGCGCCTTCTTCTCTCTGAAAAACTCTTCTCATCACTGGAGCTCTCCCCCAAATCGTCCCAGCACCTGTGCAGCGGCTTTCGGATCCATACGGCCTCCCCCGGATTGTGCAAATCGGGAGCCATAATAGCGCATCAGCTCCACAGTCCGTATAAACTCCACCGGATCCACGATCACCGACTGAGACAAAGCTTTAAGCTCCATCCCCCCGGACAGTAAATGATCCAGCGGCTGGATGACAGATGGCCAGGACAGCTGAGTATACACCCGCCGCAGCAGCAGCTTGTTCTCATAACGCAGCTCTCCCTCCATGCCAGCCGGTACCGCCAATGATGCCTTGGACAGCTTTACTTCGGGTAAATCAGCTTCTGAAGCCGCTCCTCCAGGCAGCTGAAGGGACACCTGCCTCTCAGCTTGCCCTAACTGAAACAAGCCTGACAGCAGATGGTCATCCTTCAATCGCCAATACAGGCTGTCATACAGGCCAGGTTCAACCGAGCCGCTGACTGCTTCCTTATAACTGTTGTCCCACATGAAGGAGGCACGCTCTGACACGGCGGAAGACGCTTGGGTGAGAAAGGATTTCTGATACAGATACAGGCATAGGAATAACAGCATAGCTACGACGAGGAACACGATTGGAAGAACGAGAGAGGCTTCAATTGTAAACTGTCCTCTGGCATCCCTCCACAACGATCGACTACTTAAGAAACTCTTCAGTTTTCTCATTTACATTGTCAAAAAGATTGTTTACCAAGATCGTGATCTGTTCTTTAAATATCAGAGCAATGACCAGAATCACCACAATAATCAAAATCACCTCCAGCGTTCCCAGCCCCTCCTCATCCTTCCAAAAGCGTCTTACCGGATTCATAATTGTAGATAATTTCATAACTTATCCATTCCCTTCTAGATATTTATCATCATTAATGCCGGAGCTCCGATCAAGACCAGAACTACCATGAAAATAACAACCATCGGAAACACCAGCTTGGAGGAGGCCTGCTCCCCTCTTGTGCGGGCAATAGCCTTTCTTTTCTCCCACAGCACTCGCGATAGATCCCGCAGGGCTAATACAAAGTCGCTTCCACCCCTTTTGAAATGAAGAAGCACTGTGGTCGTAAACACGGAAATCTCCTGCACCGCGCAGCGCCTGCTGAATTGCTCAAATGCCTCCTGAAAGGAATGACCGCCTTCCCACTCGGAAACCATCATCCTCAGCTCCATATAGAGCGGATGCGTATCGTTGTCTGCACGATGACAGCAGTGCAGCAAAGCCTTTTGCACGGTTTCACCTGCCCCGACGAGCAGGACCAGCTTGTTGAGCAGCTCTGGAAGCTCCATTACAATATCCTGCTCCCGCATGATCACCCTGCGCTCCAGATCACGCAGCATGGATATCGGCAGCAGACCTCCGAGCAGCACGCCCGCGATCATCCCTATACCCTCTCCGGTTAGTAGAGCTATGGAGCTGCCTGCGATCAGCGCAGCCCATCCATATGACATAGCCTCTGCGAGAACCAGCAATGTCTTCTCTCTGCTTAAACGCAGGCCGTGCAGCTTCTGTACGGAACGTTCAGTCCGATAATACAGCGTAGGTGCACGCTGCAAAAGAGAAGTGCGTTCCAGCAGGTGCAATCCCGGTGCAAGCCATTTCTGCAGCTTCAGTCCACTCACCGGAATCCGGCTCCAGAGCCGGTACCGCGCATGGTGACGGTAATAAAGCCCCAGCCAGGCTCCTGCCAGCAATATCAGCAGTACCGCCGCACCAAATGTCAGCATTTCCTTTATCACCTCAGCCTCTGAAGTATCCCGCTGTCTCTAGACGCGAATATCCATCATTCTTGAAATCCACCAGCAGCAGCCGGCAAGCGCACTCAGAGCCAGCGTTGAAATCACAATACCAGCGCCGCTATTATGCATAGGCTGCATATAATCACCTGCCGTGAAATTCATAAATAACAGGAGCAGGAACGGTGCAGCCATCATCGCTTTGGATTCAAATTTCTTCTGTGCCACCATCACGGCAATTTCCTGCTGGATATCCAGCTTCTCTCCAATGACGGAGGAGGTCCGGCGGATCACCTCTACCAAATCTCCGCCTGTTCTTTTGCAGGTGACAAAAACATCGGCGAAGCTGGATATATCATCAAGTCCTGCCCGGACCGCAAAATCCTGTAACGCTGCCTCCACAGGTTCGCCGATCTCAAGCCTGGCTGTGATGACCCGAAGCTCAAACATCATGTCATTCTCCTGTCCTGGATAAAGCAGCCTCAAATCCTCAGTCGCATCCTTAAAGCCATTCTCGACAGAACGTCCCGCAGACAGAGAGGACGAGAGGGAATACAACGCCTGCTTGAAATGAAGATTCAGCGCCGATCTTTGTCGCTGAAGCAGATGCTGCCGCCAAAACCGCGGCAGCAGCAAGCCTGCCGGGGCCACCAGCAGCGACAGCAGCAGGTTCTGATAGAACAAATGGCCCGCTATGAAGCAAAGAACACAGCCGATGATGGCGAAGCTGATCCGCTGCTTTGATGAGAGCGTGTACTGCTTGTAATCCCTGAGCTGTATCTGTCTTTGCATAGTCCTCCTCCCTTCCCTTCATGGCAGTAAAATCACTTGACTCCCTGCCTTTGTCACAGCCCCTCTGAAGCTTCTCCGAGCTCCTGCAGGGGCCACCGTGTCATTCCGGCCATCAAGAGCTTGTCCGTATGTACAATAGGATTGCCGCAGCGTTCCAGTTCACCCCGCAGCCGTCCGTCAGACTCTCCCCGCTCCACGAAACGATACAGCGGATTTAGCTGAACCTCCCCTTCCCTTAGCCCTGCCACCTCACTGATCTCTGTTACGCGGCGCGAGCGGTCGCGCAGCCGAGATAAATGAACCAGAATATCCACCGCCGAGCTGATCTGCTGACGAACCACCTGCACAGGAAGCTCTCCACCGCTAAGCACCATGGTTTCCAGTCGACTGATCATATCCTTGCTGCTGTTGCTATGTCCTGTAGACAGCGACCCGTCATGTCCCGTGTTCATCGCCTGCAGCATGTCCAGCGCCTCACTGCCGCGAACCTCGCCTACAATAATCCGATTGGGTCTCATGCGAAGAGAGGAGCGGATAAGATCTCGAATATTGATCTCGCCCTTCCCTTCGGTATTTGCATTCCTGGTCTCCAGTGCTACAAGATTGGGAACCGTGACGATCTTCAGCTCGGCAGAATCCTCAATCGTGATCACCCGCTCATCTCCCGGAATGTATTGAGACAACGCATTAAGAAAGGTCGTCTTCCCGGAGCCTGTGCCTCCGCTTATAAAAATGTTATATTTACTCCTCACCAAAATGCGAAGCAGCTCCGCAGCTTCAGACGATAACGCCCCCCGCTCCACCAGCTGCCCCATCGTCATCGGAGACTCCGGAAACTTGCGAATGGTCATGGTCGGTCCCTTCAGCGCAACAGGCGGCAGCACGATATTTACGCGGGAGCCATTCTGCAGCCTGGCGTCGACAATGGGAGACGATTCATTCACGACCCGATTCACGGACCCGACAACACTCTGGATAATATCCTCCAGCCTGTTCCTGGACTCAAACCGGACATTTAGCTTCTTGACCTCGCCTTCCTGTTCGATGAACACTTCTTCATGGCTGTTAATCATGATTTCAGTGATCGCTGGATTGTCAACCAGAGGCTGAAGCACATCCAGACCGCGAAAGGAATCAAACACACGGCGAATCAGCTCCCGCTTCTGCGCTGCCGTCAGTGACGAGATGTCGCTCCGGCGCCAGGCATAATCCTCAATCTGCGCCATCAGCTCCCGATTGCTCACAGCCGCAGACAAATCCAGACTGCCCCGGACTTCATTACGTATCGAGTGGAACATCTCGTCCAGACTCATCTGCCGCCACCACGCATTCCATCCATGAAGGCTCCGGAGGACTGAGCGGTTCCATACAGCTCATGGCACAGCTTCAGAATCTCCTTCTGAAAGGCAGGAGTATGAAGCTGCTCCAATAGGTTACTGCCGTCCCAGCTGTTCATCATTGGCAGAACATGATCTGCTGTTATCTCCTGCTTCCTTGAATCCAGCTTAGGCGTATAGCGGTTTATGATAAATCGACTCTTCGCTGCGAAGTCTGTGCCGTTCATCTCTTGGGTGCCAAGATGCTGTATCCACTTCCCCGTCTTCCATTGCCCTGTATGATCCGCAGTCAGGACCCAGAGCAATTCATCCGCATGCCGGGTGACCGCCTGAAGCAGCTTCTGGTTTAATCCATCGTTATCAACAACGATCATGTCATAACGATTCAGGCCCTGCAGAGCTCCCAGCAGAGCAGCCGTATCGTCTGCATTCATCTCCAGCATCTCCTTCACCTCAGCACCGCCAACCAGTCCATCGCATTTCAACGCTTCCTTCCTGACAATGTACGGCTCCAGATCGATCTCTTCTCCGTTCTCCTGAAGCACCTTCAGGTCGTACAGCAGCCGGGAAAAGCTGCTCTTGCCGCCCTGCAGACGTTCCTCGGACAACAGCTGCTCACTGGAGTTCAGCATTTCCAGATTAAGATACAGCACCCGGCAGCCCAGCTCCGCGAGCTGCCGCGCTATGCTCATGGCAATCATCGTCTTGCCGCAATGACCTATTGCCGAGACCATTCCGAGTACATGGGTCCCTCCAGACCGAAGCTCCCGGCCCGTATGGCTGCTGTGCACACTTCGGCCCGCTCGAGCAAGCCATCCGCTCAGCAGCTCCGGGATCGGCTGATATTTCGGTACAGCCACCTCATGCTCCGCCACAGGGTCGATGCTCCCGTCACTCAGGTAAATCCACCGTCCCGGGATCAAAGGCAGCTCAAGGCCCCTCCAGGCCTCCAGCATAGCTCCATCCAGGACGACCAGATCATGCTGCTTTCCCTTTTCCTTGTACTGCTGCAGGGCATCCAAGCGAGTAAATGCCGCAATCTGTAAACGAGTGGCATCATCGCAGGATTGCACATAATTTAGGACGGCTTCTGCATATGGAGGGTCCTGTACTGCCAGTACCAGCCTCACCGGATCCATATCTCCATTCTCCTTTTCCCAAGACAACGCAAAAAAGCACCCTTCTATACTGCAGCATCTGCAGTCATAGAACGGTGCTTCCGTCGTCTTGTTATATTTTTACATAGGATAGCATATACTCCCGGGGTCTGCAACCGAAATTTTGGATCATTCCCACCCTATCTGCTGCTATAGGCACCCTTGCCAAACCTCGGCAAACCTATCATAATACAATGGAACAAGTGTTCCGAGTCGATGTCGGTTTATATACAGTTGAACTACATAACGCGCTCCCTATCTAACACCTATTACAACTACTTAAAGAGGAGAATCATCATGAGATTGAAACTGATCCCTGCGCTGCTTGCAGCCTCGCTGCTGACCGGCTGCGGTAGTGACCACGCAGAACGCCCCCAAGTCCCGGCTTCCGGGCAAGCACCTGCTTCATCCTACGGGGCTGACAAGAACTCTGCACCTCCCGTCTCCGGCAAAGGATATGAAACCGACCAACTGGATATCGCTAAAGCACCGGTTCAGCTAGTTAGAGCCGTGGATGGAGATACCATCCGGGTAGAGTGGCAGGGACAAGAGGAGAATGTTCGTTTTCTTCTGATTGATACACCCGAAACCAGTCACCCTCAGCTCGGCGTACAGCCGTACGGCCCGGAAGCCAAGGACTTTACTGCCCGTATGGTAGAAGAAGCAGACCTTCTGGAGCTGGAATTTGATATTGGGCCCAACCGCGATAAATATGGACGCCTGCTCGCCTATGTCTATGCCGATGGGGTGATGGTCCAGGAAGCCCTTCTACATGAAGGTCTCGCGCGGGTCGCCTACATTTATCCACCCAATGTGCGATATGTCGATAAATTCAACGGACTTCAGCAGGACAGCCGCAATGAGGCGCAAGGCATCTGGAGTGTAGAAAATTATGCACAGGAGGACGGCTTTTATCCCGAGCACTTTGATGATACTGCAGCAGCTGAAGCTGAAGAGCCAGCATCCAAAGCCACACCAGCGGAAGACAAGACTCCGGCCAATGGCTGCAGCATTAAAGGCAATATCAACTCCAAAGGAGATAAAATCTACCACACGCCGGAATCCAGATATTATGACGCTACCGATCCGGAGGCGTGGTTCTGCAGTGAGCAGGAAGCTGAGGCTGCCGGATTTCGGGCGCCGAAGAGCTAGCATTACAGAAAGCGACGGCGGATCTCCGGAGTCGGAATCATACACTCTTCAGACTTTCCGAACCAGCGATACCGGTTATTAGCGACCCATTGGTAAACAGGATTCCTGATAAAAGGGGGTACCATCACGAAGACGTAAAAAAGCGGCCATGGCAGCGGCAGCCGCTTTGCAATCCTCAACGCAGCAGCGGACTTCGTATAATAGGTTCCTCCTTCAATGACAATTACGGTATTATTCAGCTCTGGAGACAGCCCCCCCGCAAGAAGGAGCTCCTGCCCAATGTCCGACTGCTGGGAGGCAAAGCGAAAGCGCCCTTCAGGATCCCGTTTGATGATAAAGCGCGTAAGACCTTGGCATAAATGGCATACACCATCGATCAGTACAATAACGTGATCCGTCATCCTCATTCCTCCAGATAAAATGTACAAAAATAGCGTGGAACTCATACCAAAGTCCACGCTGTCGTTGTGCCTCATTCAATTATTCGGCAGCTGCCTTGCTCAGCCATTCTCCCTCTTTCATCTGCTCATCAAAATCCGAAGAAAACTTCTCCATGCATCTGCAAATGAAATCCTTGCGGCATACGGGACAAGGCGTCTTGCCCAGACGGCTGACATTCGTCAATTTCCATTCTGGATAACGGTTGTAAAACACGCGGCAATCGGTTCCGTCTGCCAGATTGATGATGAACTCATAAAGCCCGTCCTTCTCATTGTTTCCGGCTTTAGTTACATTGGTAATCTGCGGTCTGTATGGCATGTGCATCACCCATTTATCTTAAATTTCTCGTTCATTAGTACATTGTACTTTCCGGTACTTAGACATATTAAAGAATTTCAGGGGCAATGTCAACCAAAGAAGACGTCAAAGATGGAGCCCAGCTGTCCCCGCTTTTTCCCCTCCAGAATATCCGGATTGAACACTTCTACATATCCACAGTCCATACAGGATACGAACAAAAAGTGATTATGCTGAATATCAAACATCTTACTGAGGCCGGCTCCGGACATGGATACCTCTTTCGTCTTGCACTCGGTCCCCTTACATTTCGTGCAAACAAAACGTTCCGCAATCATATCCTCAATTTTCATAAACTTCCCGTCTCCCTTCCCGATTCAACATATCCTTCTTTACGGCATGCGCTTCATTTCGGTTCATTTTCTTCACAAATTCAGGTCTTCACGTCAAAAAGACGGGCTCCCAATGAGCCCGCCTTCATATATGAGCTGCTGCTATGCCGCAGACCCGTTCCTTGATTACACTACATTTAATTCTACATCAATGTTTCCGCGGGTAGCCTTGGAATAAGGACAGAAATCATGCGCTTTCTTGGCCAAATCCTCGGCTTGAGCACGATCAATCCCCGGCATGTCTACATTGAGCTTCACCGCCAGCTTGAAGCCGCCGTCGCTGTCATCCTTGCCAATCATAACCTGGGAATGTACCGTCACATTGTCCAGCTTGACGCCTTCCTTTCGGGCAACATTCGCCAAGGCACTCTCGTAGCAGGCACCATATCCCGCCGCAAACAGCTGCTCTGGATTCGTACCGTCTCCGCCGGGTCCGCCAAGCTCCTTCGGCATGGAAAGATTATGCTTTAACGCACCATCGGAGGACTCCAGGGATCCGTTTCTTCCGCCTTTAACCTTCACATCTGCTGTATACATTGCCTGCATCACAAAATCATCTCCTTCGGTTAGAAAAAACTAATATCCACATTTGTTTTATAAACGTCTCACTGTAATTGAAACGTAAAATCGGGTGAATGACCGTCAAATAGCATTTCCAACCCCGGGATGGAGTATGCAAAAAAGCAGCCTTTCGCTGAGTATTCAACGAAAGGCTGCTTCACATTGCGATGCGGTAGAGAGGACTCGAACCTCCACGGGTATACACCCACTACCCCCTCAAGATAGCGTGTCTGCCATTCCACCACTACCGCATAATAAGCTTCCTCTTGAGGAGAACATTCCTATTATACCTTGCTTGCTTGTGGAAGTAAAGCATGATCTGCGCCTGTACCTATGCACTTGAAGCCACTGCCTCAGCATCAAATAAAAAGAACAGCCCTCAAGCACGGCTGCTCCTTAAACTGCGGTTGTTGAAACCGAAAATGAATTTAAAGCTTCTTGTTCCTCTTCTTCCGGTACTCCGTAAACGCTATATATTCCTGAATGAAATTCTTCTCCTTCTCAGACAGGCCATCCAGATGCTTCTCCTTGGCTGCCTGATCCCATTCATAACCTTCGCGCTCTTCCATAATCCCTTCCGGTGTTCCGCGGCCCACAATGAGCCAATCCAGGCTGACAGAGAAAAAAGCTGAAATTTCAATCAGCTTATTCGTGCTCGGCGTCGTCTTACCCCTCTTCCAATCCCCGAAGTTCCCGGTACTAATTCCCAGCGCTTCACAAAATGCTTTTTTTGTCATCCCCCGGCTTTCGATAAGCTGTTCAATTCGTTGATATATCGAGTGCATTGAAAGAACCGCCTTCCTGATCCCTAAAAAAAATCACTTATGTACGTCATGCATTATTGACACCATACTTAGATAAGTGTATAATAGGTGCATTACGTCTAAATTATACCACATTTGTCATCGCACTGTTACTGCACCCAGATTTGAATTGGAGGCACGATGAGGTTGAGTGATATATTATCCTGGGGCCATGTTGTACATCATGTGATGTCTGGAATGGTAATCCTCCGCGAAGACGGCACCATCGACAAGATCAATGATCGTCTGCTCTCCATCATTTCACATTGGGGACTCCTGCCCGACGTTCAGCTTCAAGGACTTTCTGTTTTTGAGTTGAGACCGGAGCTGTTCGGCAGGCCTTCCTTCAGCACTTTCTGCCATGACATATACTTACCTGCCATCCATAGTATCCTTCGGGGCGATGAGCACAGCTTCCGCATGGAGCATCAGATCCAGCTTCAGCAAAGTATCGCCTGGTACTTGTTCGAGATTCACGCTCTGACCCGAGGCCCCCAATCCACCTCACACGGGGCGATTCTTTCATTTACAGACATCACAGAGTTTAAGAACCGAGAAACCGAACTTAGGTATGCATTAGGCCATGTCTGTGTGCTCCCGGAGCATATTCCCATCTGCGCCGTCTGTAAGCATGTCCGCTCTGCGGGACACTGGGATCCTGTGGAGAGCTACCTGGAGAGCAAGCTGCCGGTGCATTTTACACATGATATTTGTCCCGCCTGTATCCGCCGTTTATACCCCAGATATTCTTCGATCCTGGACCATGCCTCTTCCGCGGAAGAAGAGTAAATGAATCATCATATGACAAACAGCCCGGGTGATGAGGCTGCCGGGCTGTTTGTTTAGATAGAAAAAGGCTCTGCATCGCTGCAGAAGCCTTTTGTTTATGCGGTAGAGAGGACTCGAACCTCCACGGGTATACACCCACTACCCCCTCAAGATAGCGTGTCTGCCATTCCACCACTACCGCACAATATAAGGATTACCTATGAAAAAATGGTGAGCCATGAAGGACTCGAACCTTCGACACCCTGATTAAAAGTCAGGTGCTCTACCAACTGAGCTAATGGCTCTCGAAGAAAATGGACCAGCTGCGCCATCATTCATATGTTAGATAAAATGGTGACCCGTAGGGGATTCGAACCCCTGTTACCTCCGTGAAAGGGAGGTGTCTTAACCCCTTGACCAACGGGCCTTATTAATAGCTGCTCGCCGTGACGACAAGATTGAGTATATCAAATATATATCTATGTGGCAAGCACTTTTTTTGAATCGACGGCAATCTGCGTTTACTCGGTATTTACAGCCAAAAAAGTTAACCGGAGGCTTCCTCTACAAACGGAAGACTCCGGCATCATCCTTCTGAACAGCTTCACTTTCTAAACCAATAGAGCTTATCTCTGCCGTAAATTGCTTGTTACTTGTCTACCAGTTTTACAAGCAGCGCTGCAGCCTCAGCGCGGGTAATGGTTCCCTTTGGCTTCAGCGTACCGTCCGGGTAACCGTTAACTATACCGATCATCGTCAAGGCGGAAATTGCTTTTTGAGCCCAAGCTGAGATCTCGTTTAGGTCCGAGTAGCTCGATGCGTTAAGTTCTTGCTGTGTCAGATCTTGCTGTGTCAGTTTATTCTGGAAAGCACGGTACAGGATTACCCATACCTCTTCTCTTGTCATTTGGCGATCCGGCCGGAAGGTTCCATCGGCATAGCCTTGTATGATTCCCGCATGAACCATGCCTTTAACATGTTCTGAATACCACGCACTCTCTGCAACATCAGTATAAACAGAACCTGCTGGGGCTCCAGATAATCCGAGTATCCGCGAAACAACAGTGACGAACTCCGCTCTGGTCATCTCCTGATCCGGTTTGAAGGAGCCGTTATCGTAGCCCTCCATAATTCCCTTAGCGGATAGATGCATGATCGCTTCAAAAGCCCAGTGGTCATTTATGTCTGCATAGGCTCTTCCTTGTCCGGTTGAAGGATTTTCACTCACTGGCGAATCTGGACCATCGTTAATGCCAGGATCACTGGAGCTGTCATCGTTACCGGGATTTCCGTTGTTGTCCTGGTCCACAATCGAGCCCGTGCTTCCATGATCATCTCCGCTGCCGCCATTTTCATTACTGCTGCCATCTCCATCATCACTGCCGCCATTTTCATTACTGCTGCCATCTCCACCACCACTGCCGTCTCCATCATCACTGCCGTCACCACCACTGCCAGTGCCGCTGCCATCACCGTGATCGCCTCCGACAACCTTGACCTTCACCGGCTCCGTGTAAATATCGTACGTCTTCTCTTCATCAATCGTTCCCGTATATCGAAGCAGCACGTAAGTGGTACCCGGTTTCCCAGCCTTGATCTTGCTGCCATTGTCCTGGTCCAGGCTTACAATACCACTGTCATCAAGAAGTACAATACTCGGGTTTACCTGTTTTCGTTCGTGACTATAGCTTTCTGCCCATGCGGAGAGTTCCGAGCTCTCGCCGGACTTCATGATGACTTCCTGATTTTCAGGCTCTATTGAAATGACCCAATCTTTCGCCCAGTATGCATAATCTGTAGTAATTCCAAACACACCCAGCAGAAAAATATTGATGAAATGATCATAATTGTTAAACGTCCACGGTGAAATGATCAGACCACGCTGATGAGCAGCATCCATAAATTTAGGGCCTAATCCGCCGTAGCTGGTATTCAAGGTGCTGTTGTAACGCTGCATCACCTTCAGAGTCTCACGCATAGCGCCATTAACCCGACTCTCGCTCGCATACCCGCCAGTCAACAGGCCAAGAGGCATGTCCGGAAGCTGGGCAGCAAGCCGATCCAGCTGATTCGTATCGAAGGACATGACATTAAACAAGTCTTCTGCATCCTTCTCTTTTACAAGCTTCACAAAAGCATCTACTGCTGCAGGATTATGAGTCTTGATCTCTGCATAGATCATGACACCCCGTTCCCGGGCCAAATCAATCTGCTCCTCCAGTGTTGCGATCCGTGCTTCCGGATACTCCGCCCCCGGCACCTGCCGAACCTTTAAGCTCCGCAGCTCTTCTAAAGTCATATCCTCCACCCGGCCAGTTCCATGAGTGGTTACATGTACAGCACTATCGTGGATAATAACCAAATGCCCATCTTTGGAAAGAAAAATATCATTCTCAATATAATCCGCTCCAGCCTCGATCGCCAGCTCATTGCTGATGATGGTATTCTCCGGAGCAACCGATGGCATCCCTCTGTGCCCGATCATATACGGCTTACGAATCAAGGTGGTGTGATAGAAGTACACCCCCAAGGCCCGATAGGCTTCGCTCGGTGAGCTCGTGATCATTCCGTTCACACCTGCTGTAATCATACGGTGAATATCCATATATTTATCCTGCTCATTCTGCAGCTTTGCTTCCTTGCTCCACACCACTATCGTTCTCTGCTGAAGATATGCGGTGTTGTCTTTGGTTGCTGCATCACGGGAGAGCATGGCAATCTTGGCGCCGCTCAGCGTTGTCTGCTTGCGAATAGCCATCAAGTCTTCGTTGGATTTCACATTCCACCCGCTGAAATCCACAATTCCCCGCAGCATCGGGTAAGCCTGCCTCGCTTCCTTGACCAGTTCCGGCTGATTAGACACGATAAAGGCATCTTCCAGACCGATGCTTGTCAGGTGGGCTATCAACCGGCCAACCGTCTCTGAGTCCTCTACATAGAAGGCTGGCATGATTCTTGTGCCTATGGATTGAAGTGCATCCTGTAGACTCATAAGCTCTTGTTTTCCTTCAGGATCGGTAACCTGCAGGTTGGAGTTCACGTACATGACCAGCGTGGCTGGCAAGCTTCCTTCAGCGTAGGAATCCAGCTGCGCCTTGTTCTGAAGCTCTGCAATGACCGACGGAGCAAGAGCAATGAAGGTATCGGCCTTGGCAGTCTCTACGAAGCTGGATTCCGGAAGCGGCGGCAGCTCTGTCTCCCGTAACGTTACCTTAAGATGATCCACCTTCATGACACTGCCATTGGCCTGCAGACCGATACCACCCCGGAGGTAAGAGCCTGCTTGATCAGTGTTCACGATCACCTGACCATTAATCGACTGCATGACCCTGACTCCATGAACGGCAACCTTATAACGGTACATCGTGTCTGAATGGATCGTTTCTCCAAACGCCCCTTTATTCATCACATTCCATGTATTATTCGCCGTACGTTCCGCAAACTCCACGCCATTGGTTGCTTTAGCGTTCTGGCGGACCGCCATGTGATAATAAGGATAGCTGCCGCTTGTTCGGTTTTGAGTACGATACATGATTGAATGCCAGCGAGTGGGCTCGTTTGCCGCAGCATGGGTTACGTCGGCCTCAATGTCATAATTCCCGAACAGCTCCAAATACTCCGGAAGCAGGACACGGGTCGGATTATCTGGTGCGCTGGACGCATCGATCACAAATGCACCATCCTTGACCGCTGCCTTTCCGTCGGTTTTCCCCTCCACTTTCGTCCATCCATCAGGGAAATCTCCATCTGCCTCCTGTTCGAAATCATTCTCATAAAGCACATATTCTGTACTCGCCTCGTCTTTGGCAACAACCAGCAGGGAAACGCTAGCCCCGTCCTTCTCCCCTGTTAATGAATACACGCCCTTGTCTTGAACGATCAATTTGCCGTCGTTGACCACGATGGACGAGTCGTCTGCCGACCAAGTCAGATCAGCTCCGGTCATCGTACCATAAGTAAAATCATTGAATTGGGCAGTGAACGGAAGCTCCGCCAAGGCCATCTCTTTCCCTGCTTCAGCCAGCACATATCCCGAATCATGGCTGAGCGAAGTGACAGAGACCCCGTCAGCTCCCGGCTCTACAGTCACTTCCTGGGACCATTCTGCGTTAGCATATACCGCTGTCAGAACAGCAGATCCTGCCTTTAAAGGGTAAAGCATGCCGCCGCTCACCTTGAGCACCGATTCATCGGAGGAGACATATTGAATCCTTTCCGGCACGATCGCTTCCTCCACTCCATCGGAGAAATATACACTGCCAGTGACCGTATAAGGGCCCGTCAGTGACTCCACCGTTGGAGGAAATGCAAGCCGCAAATCATCGACTTTAATCCGTGTTACTTTCAAATTGTCGAACGAGACGGTGCTTTGGTCTCCTTGAAAGCCGATTTTTCCACGATCCAGCAATCCGGATGTGAACTCCTGATCAAGCAAAAGCTTGTAATCTCCTTCATCCTTGGCCTTAATGTACTCTTTGACGTTATCGCCGAACACCCTGACCTTCAGGGTATAGTCTTTTCCCAGCTCCAGAGCGTCTGAGGAACCGCTTGCCATAACAGACCAGCTGTTACTCGGATTGCGGTAAGCTACCTCAAAGCTTCCGTTCTGGCGGACCGCCATTTGATGGTATGGCGCTTGGCCGTTCGGCGCCGCTCTGAACATCAGCGCTGCCCAGCGGGCCGCATTCAGAACACTGTGGAACCGAACGTCCGCCTCAATGGAGTAATTATCCCATTGTACCGGTGCTGTAATTCTGGCCTGCTTACCGGAAGCAGTTCCCGCGAATGTCATGCTTTTATTACCATAGGTATCTTCCGTCACCGAAAATGACGGACTTCCCGCTTGAACATCTGATATCCATCCGTATGGAATTTCACCACTTCCGAAAGAGTCAAAATTCTCCTCTAACAATACCGGATTTGCATCGCCGGACACCGGGTTGTCCTTCACCAGCGCAAGGATCCCGTAGCCGCTTGTATCATTCCAGAATGAGCTGGATTGATGTGCACTCCAGGCATTGACCCATCCATTGGAAGCATCGTTGCCGTAACGGTCCGTTGCAGTCGCCTCAAAGCCAAGCTGCTGCTGTTGAATCGGATTCATATCCAGCATGCTCCAAGGCACAGCCACCTCTAGAGACCACCCCTCTCCGGTCGTCCGGATCGCTCGTAAAATTTGCTGGGCATCCTTGCCGGAATGGTCGTCCAGCGCTGCGCCAAAATGAAAATCTGGCGTTGCAGAATTCGGCTTGTACACAAAGCCAGCCTGCATATCGCTGTTAACATACGGCGCAGATCTATGCAGCGTTGGATCAAAAAACAGACTTACGCTGTCCTGCTGGAACCAATATCCCGGTGCCTCGGACATGAGCTGATCATCCTTCATCTTCATGCCGATATACAGATACTGATTGTCCCAGAGAAATCCCATTTCTGCCGCTGAGGACAAGCCCTCCCCGAGTGGAACGTCCAGCGTTTCGCTCAACGACCAGAATGCTTCCCCGACATCACCGTCAATCACTGGAGGAGTCATTGTTTTCCGGACCTCCGTCCGTTTCATCTCCTCCTGTGCGCTCACAGGCGCAGCAGGCAGAACAAGGGACATTACTAAACTTCCAACCAGTACCCATGTCAAGCTGACACCGATAAACCTTTTTGCTTTTCCCACTTCATCGTCTCCTCTTCTTCATGATTTCCTGACTATTTCAAGCCGGCGTGCATGAAGCTCTCAACAAATTTTCTTTGGAAAAAGAAGAATGCAATCAGCAAAGGTGAAATGACCATCATGGTTGCCGCAGTCACCGTCCCCCACTGAGCCCCTGTCTCAAAGGATTGGGCAAAAATGGCGATGCCGACCGTCAGCGGTCGGTTGTTAACAGAATCCGTAACAATTAGCGGCCACATAAAATTGCTCCAGTGCGTACTGATCGAGATCAGTGAAAATGCGATGTAGGTCGGTCGTGCCGACGGCAAATAAATGTGCCACAGGGTTCGCCACCATCTGCACCCATCCACCCGCGAGGCTTCATCCAGCTCATAGGGGATTTGCTTGAAGGTCTGTCTCAGCAGGAACACACCGAACGAAGAGGCCCAATACGGAATCATAATCGCCCACTTCGTATCGATCAGATGAAGCTCCTTCATCACGGTATAATTGGGAAAAATCAAAATATCCGGCGGCACCATAATCTGAACCAGGAACAAGACAAAGAGCAGTCCCTGTCCAACAAATCGCAGCCTGGCAAACGCGTACGCCGCAAGCGTAAGCGTAAGCAGCTGAACCATCAGAATGCCCAACACGATCATGATGGTATTCCAATAGTAAATTGGAAAAGGAATGGTCTCCCACGCCTTAAAATAGTTGCCGAAGGTCGGTTCTGTGACGGCGAACGGGTTAGAACGCGTCAGCATCTCACTCGACGGCGTAATGGAGGTGACGGCTGCCCAGATCAAAGGCATGACAAACCCAAGCGCCAGCAGTGATATCACCATTTGATTGAGTAAGCGATGCATGAAACCTTCCTCCTCAGTAGTGGATCCGCTTGTCAAGGAAACCGTAATAGAATATCGATACGGCCAGCAGCATCACGAGCAGAATGACGGTTAATACGGACGCTTTTCCCATATCCCAGAAGCTGAACGCCGTTTCGTAAATATGATAAAGCAGCAAATTGCTCGCATTATTCGGACCGCCCTTAGTCATGATGTACAGGTGATCCACCAGCTTGAAGGAATTCGTCGTAGCAATCACAAGTACGAACAACGTCGTCGGCATCAGAAGTGGAAAGGTGATCGCTCGAAATTTCCGAAGCGGACCCGCTCCATCCATTTGGGCTGCCTGATACACCTCTTGAGGCAGCGACTGAAGTCCGGCCAGAAAGAAAATCATGAAGTATCCAGCCTCCTTCCAGATCAGCATCACCATCATGGATACCAGCACCCATCCCGGTTCCCCCAGCCAGCCCGGACCCTGAATGCCGAATAATCCGAGAAATTTGTCCAACAGCCCGTAGTCTGGTGTGTAAATAAAGAGCCATATATTTGCGATTGCAATCATCGGAATCAGTGTCGGATAAAAGAATGCCGCGCGGATCAGACTTCTCCCGCGCAGCTTCCCATTGACCCACACAGCCATATATAGCGCAAGCCATATACTAACAGGCACGGTTACGAGAGCGAGCCAAACATTGTTACGGAGCACCTTGTGGAACACCTCATCCTGAAGGACATGCTTATACTGATCAAGTCCCGCAAAATGTCTCTCTTTTAACACCGTCTCATAGAAACTCCAGTCCAGCACCTTGACCATCGGATAAAACGTAAATACAGCCAGAAGGAGTAGCGATGGAAACAATAAAGCATAGGCCAAAAGATTGTCTTTCAGACGATATCCGCGAAAACGACGCGGCCAGCTGCGTGTCACGAGCCTCTCACTTCTTTCTCAGGCGATGATAGGGGAGGAAGCCCCCCCCCCTTAGCTTTTCTCATTTATTTACGGTACTTCTTGAGAATGTCATCCGCTTGCTGCTGGGATTTCTCCAATGCTTCTTCAGGCGTCATTTCACCCAGCAATGCAGACTGTATGTTGTCGTTGAACAGTTTGGTGACCTGCCCGTTCTGATAAGTGGACAATTCACTGGAGGCATACTTCATCTGATCCCGTGCTACGGCAGCTTGCGGGAATCCGGCAACATAGCTTTTTAACAATTCTGTTTCATAAGCCGCTTCCGTAGTCCCCACATATCCGGTATCTATGGACCACTGCGCTACACGCTCAGGCTGAGTCAAGAACTCAATGAACTTGACGGCTGCCGCTTTCCGCTCTTCAGGGATGTCCTTAAATACATACAAATTACCGCCGCCTGTTGGAGAGCCGTAGCTTTTGTTAGCCGGTAAATAAGCTACACCGAAATCAAATGTTGCATCGGCTTTGACTTTGGACAAATTCCCCGTTGTATGGAACATCATCGCTGTTTTGCCGCTGATAAAATCAGAAGGGACTGTTGCCCATTCCAGTACACCTTCAGGCATCACTTTGTCCTTGCGTCCAAGGTCCGTGTAGAATTGAAGCGCTTCTTTAACTTCCGGCTTGTTGAAATATACCTCTGTCCCGTTGTTGTTGACGATATTGCTTCCGGATTGCAGGGAAAGTGCCTGCAGCATCCAATATTGATATCCGGTACTCGGAATTTCCAGGCCCCACTGGCTCACGCTGCCGCTGCTGTCTTTGACCGTCAGCTTGCTCGCGAATTCTCTCAATTCATCCCAGTTCGCGGGCGCTTTCTCCGGATCCAGCCCTGCTTCTTTGAACATGTCCTTGTTATAGTAAAGCACGATGGTGCTCCGCTGGAACGGAACGCTCCATACCTGATCACCGGATTTGGTGTTGCTCATAAACGCTTCATAGAAGCCATTAAAATACTCCTCCGAAAACCGAGGCGTCAGCTCCTCCAGTGCATCCATTTCCAAAAGGCTGTACAGCTCGGTTGACAACAGCACGGCGAGATCCGGAGCGTTGCCGCCCTGCACAGCCGTGGCAGCCTTGGTCATGGTATCTTGGTAGCTGCCCGCATAAACCGGCTTTACAGTAATCGATGGGTTCTCCTGGTGGAAATCTGCGGCCAGCTTGTCTATAAAGCTGGTGATTGGTCCGCCAACCGCTACCGGGAAGTAGAAGCTAAGCTCAATCGGCTGTTCATCCTCCGCATTGCCGCTGCCTTGGCTCTCCTTACCGCTCTGATCTGCAGAAGCCACGCTGTTTCCATTCCCGGCTGCCCCCTGTTGCCCTCCGCTGCTGCAAGCTGTAAGAAGAAGCATCCACACCATAATAACCAGGCTTAACTTTTTCATTTCGAAGTTCCTCCTCAAAATTAATATGCCACTAATTATTTGCTCCCTCGCGAAAAAGGCGAAGGCTGATACCGCTCTATCCGGATGAACCGGATGGCCAGCGAAGCTCGCTTTCTTTTGAACGAAAATGCTCAGCAATGACTCCCACAGACCGCAATATGTAGTCCGGCTGTATGCCTGTTTGCTCAATGGACTCTGCAGCATCGACCCCCGTAAGAACAAGCGCCGTAGACATTCCGACACGTTGACCAAGTGCAATATCCGTTTCGAGCTTGTCCCCGACCATGAGGCAGTCTTCCGGGCGGACTCCGAGCTGCTTCAAGGCGCAGGCGGCATAGTAAGCCGATGGTTTGCCTAGTCTGATGTCCGTCGTCCGGCCGCTCGCCGTTTCAATGGCAGAAATCAGCGCCCAGGTGTCGGGGATCACCCCCTTCTCCACCGGACAGAACGGATCAGGATTGGCGGCTACCAGGAACGCTCCGTTCCTTACGGCATTCACCGCAGCGGTCAATCTGCGATAATTCATGCTCTGATCCAGTCCGACCAAGACGTGGGTGGCGTCTTCTTCATGCTGTGTCACATTTAGTCCCATTCCGGTCAGCTCCATAGTCATGGCCTCCCCGCCGAGCGGGTAGATGCTTGCACCAGGAGCATGCTCCCGAAAATACTCTCCTGCTGCCGTAAGCGCCGTTATGATCTCATCTCCAGAGCAGTGGATGCCAAGTCTAGCCAGCTTGTACATCACCTGCTTTCTTGTGTACAATGTCGTGTTCGTAGCGAACATGACCGATTTTCTACGTTCCCGTAATGTACGGATCGTGTCCTCAGCCCCATCCAGCACACGGTCCCCTATGTAAATCGTGCCGTCGAGATCAAACAGATAAGCGGTAAATTCATTAATCAAGGTACGATGCATGGGCCTTTCCTGCTGCTCCTTTCAAGCAAAATAACCCTTGCTCAAATAACGAGATACGGAAACGGACCACCCCTACAAGCCAAGTGGTTCAAGTCGTATCATCGCTACAGAACAAAGGTTTTCTCCTGTTCTCAACCTTTCATTGCAGCAACCATATTACCATTCCAATATAAAATAGAATAATTAACGCAAAATCAACCTTTTGTTATTTTTGAGTAAATTTGTGGAATATTGCAAAAAAAAGAACCTTCCGAAAACCGGAAGGTCCTTCTTCATCATGTGTTACAGAACGGAGAGAGAGGGATTCGAACCCTCGCACCGCTTACGCAGTCTAACCCCTTAGCAGAGGGTCCCCTTATAGCCACTTGGGTATCTCTCCAGAATAATGGCTCCCCGAACAGGACTCGAACCTGTGACAACTCGATTAACAGTCGAGTGCTCTACCAACTGAGCTATCAGGGAACAGTATTTAGTACGTTCACTAATGTACCATTATTCCTTACCGGAGTCAAGCGTTAACAGCTGAAGCGGGCCCTGGCAGCGACCGCAGCGATAACGCGCCGGGTCCATCCTTCGTTTGCGCTTATACTCCATATGGCACTCCTTGCAGCGCAGGAGGTAGCGGTAGGGCAGCGCTTTTTTCTTATTAGAGTCTGCTCTCGGTATTGCCTTGCAGTACCTGCTCCCTCCTACAGCCTGCAGCAGTGCTTTGAAATCGGCATCCTGGTGGCGGTATCCCCTGCCTGACAAGTGCAGATGATAGTGACACAGCTCATGCTTGATAATTCTCTCCACCTCATCCGGACCGTGCTCCACCAGCTGATGGGGATTGATCTCGATATCATGACTCTTCATAAAATAACGTCCGCCTGTAGTGGACAGCCGGCTGTTAAACACAGCCCGGTGGCGGAACGGGAGCTGAAAGCTGGTCAGCGATATGTGCTCTACCCATGCCTGGAGCTCTTCATTGCTCATCATATTTTTCAACAGTCGGCCTCCGATCTCTGCCTTCTTCTCACGTAAATCTACTTGAATTTTAACTTCTTCCTACGCTACACTGTCAAGTGAAGACTCACACCGCAGGTGATGAGGACGTATGGAAGGGGAAGAACACCAATGCCGGAAATGCGATATTGTATATTGCAGCACGGCGACCAGCTTCAATATGTAGAAATGCCATCGGATTATGCATATCAGCTGAGCGCCCTGAACTTGAGATTAAACAAAGAGATTAGCAAGCTGACCGCTGCGGGCAAGCCGGAGCTGCCGCTTGCTGTGGCTGAGTGCAGCCAGCTGGAGCTGCTGCAGGAGGGCTCGCACATCATTGGCGGGCTGGACTATATTAATCAGCTGGAGTCCTCTTTTGCCTCGCTAAATGAAAGCGAATATCCGCTGATCGCCCTTCTCACTGAGATCCGGGCCCTGCAGGCCCAGCTGGAGCAGTGGTACGAAGAAGAGATGGAATAAAGACGTCAAATTGTGCGAACCGTCCCAATGGAACGCCGTTTAGCATCCGTCTTGCAGCAGACCTGCACACAATAGGCCCTTCCTCCATATGCTAAGGATACAGAGTGTTTAGTCAGAGGAGGAGATTTCATTGCCGCAGTGGCTCTGCAATCAGCTGACTCGCGCCTTCCGCAAGAAGGACCGGCGCCAGATCAAGCTGCTGAACGAATGCTGGTTCTTTTACCGCACCTCTCCGGGGGAGTACCCGGAGGCACCATAACGCGACAAGAAATAAGCCGGATCCCCAGTGGGTCCGGCTTATTTGACCTGCACGTCCTTCTCGCCACGCGCAAGCCTGCGGCGAGCGGAACGGCAATGCGCTGCTGCTCGCTGCTTCGTGCGAAGCCGGCTTTACCCGTTCGCCAGCTCCTTCGGCGGCTTCATGGTCAGTCCGACACGTCCTTTTTTCAGATCGACGTTCAGCACCCAGACCGTGACATTATCGCCTACGGATACGACGTCCATCGGATGCTTGACATACCCGCCGCTAAGCTGGGAAATATGCACCAGGCCGTCATTCTTGATGCCGATATCAACAAATGCACCGAAGTCGATCACGTTGCGCACGGTGCCCTGAAGCTCCATTCCGGGCAGCAGGTCCTCCAGCTTGAGAACATCGGTGCGGAAGATTGGAAGCGGCAGCTCCTCCCGCGGGTCGCGTCCCGGACGCTGCAGGCTGTCCAATATATCCCGCAGTGTTGGAATTCCGACCTCCAGCTTCGCGGCCAGCTCCTCTGCTGATTGCTGCGCAAGCAGCTCGGCCAGCTCCTTCGTGCCGACCTTATCAAGCCCGACGCCCAGCTCCTTCAGCAAGCGGGATACCACCGCATAGGATTCCGGGTGAATTGGCGTACGGTCCAGCGTGTTCTCGCCATCAGAAATCCGCATGAAGCCGACCGCCTGCTCGTACGTCTTGGCGCCGAGACGCGGTACCTTCTGCAGCTGCTTGCGGCTCAGAAACCGGCCATGCTCCTCACGGAACTTCACAATATTCTTGGCAATCGTGCCATTGACTCCGGCTACATAGGACAGCAGGGAAGGCGAAGCGGTATTAACATCTACGCCAACGTGGTTTACAGCAGACTCCACGACCGCCTTCAGGCTTTCTTCCAGATGCTTCTGGCTGACATCATGCTGGTACTGACCGACGCCAATGGACTTGGGATCAATCTTCACCAGCTCTGCCAGCGGGTCCTGAACCCGGCGGGCAATGGAAGCGGCACTTCGCTCTGCTACGTCCAGATCCGGGAACTCCTCCTGCGCCAGCTTGGAGGCTGAATATACGCTCGCTCCCGCTTCGTTCACGATCAGATAGGCTAACTCCGGGCGCCCGGCCTCGGCAATGACCTCTGCCACGAACTGCTCCGTCTCGCGGGAGGCGGTGCCGTTACCAATGACGATCAGCTGGATCTCGTATTTATGAATCAGCTCCGTAAACTTCGCCGCCGCCTCGCGCTTCTTGTTGTTGGGAGGCGTCGGATACGTGACCGCCACTTCGAGCAGCTTGCCGGTGTCATCAACCACCGCCAGCTTGCAGCCGGTACGGTAGGCGGGATCGACGCCGAGGACATTCCGTCCCTTTACCGGCGGCTGCAGCAGCAGGCTGCGCAAATTGCCAGCAAAGATCGAGATGGCCTGGTTCTCGCCTTTCTCTGTAAGCTCACCGCGAACCTCCCGTTCAATCGAAGGTGCAATCAGGCGCTTATACGCATCCTCAATGACCGCTTTCAGCACCTCGCTCACTGCCGATGGACCTTGAATGATCTGCTTCATCATGTACTGATGCACGGAGTCGGCAGGCACGTCCAACCCGACCTTCAGAATACTCTCCCGTTCTCCGCGATTAATGGCGAGAATCCGGTGAGGCGGCATCTTCTTGGCAAGCTCCCGGTAGCTGTAATAATTCTCGTAAACAGACTCCGCATCAGCATCCCGCGCTTCGGAAGTGAGCATACCATGATCCATCGTATACCGGCGGACCCAGGCACGTATGGACGCATCATCTGCGATATTCTCTGCCAGGATATCCATTGCTCCCTGAATCGCCTCTTCCGCCGAATGTACGCCCTTCTCCTCATCCATATACTCCGCGGCCTTTGCCATAAGATCCCCTTGCTTCGGCTGGGACCAGATCCAGGCGGACAAAGGCTCCAGGCCTTTCTCCTTCGCGACACTGGCACGTGTCTTGCGCTTCTGGCGGTAAGGGCGATACAGATCCTCAACCTCCTGAAGCTTGACGGCTTTGACAATAGACCCTCTCAGCTCTTCTGTCAGCTTGCCCTGCTCCTCGATGATTCGCAGCACCTCGCGCTTGCGGACCTCCAGGCTGCGAAGGTATGACGTGCGGTCCTCGATATCCCGAAGACGGTTCTCATCCAGTTCCCCCGTCATCTCCTTGCGGTAGCGTGCAATAAAGGGAATCGTGTTCCCTTCATCCAGCAGATCAACGGTGGTGCGCACCTGCTTCAGCGTAAGCTGCAGCTCCTTCGCAATTTGTTTGACAATCCGTTCCTGTTCTTCTCTATGGAGCTGTTCCTCATTCAATGCAACCGCTGCTTCAATATCAGACAATGTACAATCCCTCTTTCTTCAAAAAAACTTGTACCCCCATTATCCCAAAACCCCCGTGCATTTACCAGTTCGACAGACACAACCGGGACAGAAGTTTTTACACATGCTCCAAGGAGCAGTAAAGGCAAGAAAAAAAAGCAGGCTTTTAAGCTTCCCTTCAGCTTCCTTTAAGCTTCAGCCTGTACACTGTACTCAAATCTCACCCGGCGCTCTTCAGCAGTCATCATCCTAAGGAGGTTCACAGCATGACACGCAAAAAAATCTGGATCTGGTCTCTCATCGGTATTTTCACCTGGATTGCCATCGTTACGGCCGCTTACCGGCTCATACCGGATGGCCGCCCGGATTACAGCTCGGCTTCCACCGTCTCTTACGCCCTCGCTCCGGTCCATGAGGCAGCCGGAAACCAGGACGCCAAATAGTCCGCCGGAGCACCGGCGGACTATCACGCACACGACCTTTATCAAGGCGGCTTCGCTTTCGTATCAAAAATCAATCAAACCGAGACTAATCTGCAGGGAATCATCCACCTTGCTCATGGTTTCATCATCCAGATGGGTAATCTTATCCGTCAGGCGCTGCTTGTCAATCGTCCGGATCTGCTCCAGCAGAATCACGGAATCCCGGTCAAAGCCATGGGACGCCGCGTCGATTTCGACGTGAGTCGGAAGCTTTGCTTTTTGAATCTGTGCTGTAATTGCTGCTACAATGACCGTTGGACTGAACCGGTTTCCGATATCATTCTGAATAATCAGAACCGGCCTGACACCACCCTGCTCTGAACCCACAACGGGTGAAAGATCCGCAAAAAATACGTCGCCGCGTTTTACGATCACTTTGTTCACACCCCGCTAACTAAGCGGTCCAGAGTGCTGTCTGCATCTTCCTCCGCGTGAAACGCCTCGGACGCCATGGTGAGGTTAATCTTGGCCATCTCCATATAACCTCTCTGCATTGACTCACGGATATAGCGCTTCTTCCGCTCGTGCAAATACAGCTTCATGGCCTGCCTGATCAATTCACTGCGGTTGGAATTTTCCAGCTGAGCGATCCCATCCACTTCCTGCAAAAGATGATCTGGTAGACTGATCATGATTCGTTTGGTGTTCTGCATGTTGGCCACCCTTTATTACACCCCCACAACCTTCTTGCCCTGTGCACCAGTATTACGTTATTCAAGGAAATTTATACAAAAATATATATGCCGAAGGTATATCATGTATGCTGCATCCCATTATAAACCACACTCGGCACTTCGTACAGACCAACCGACATATTGTTAAGTTCGGGAAAATCAGCACGAATTCCTGCTTTCCTTGAAAAAACGATACCTGCTCAGATCAAAAAGCATTACAAAAGGGGGTTAACCCGGGTGATCGGCATGCCGCCGCGGATATAGGTGCGGGGCACGCGATGTGCTATCATGCAAACCAATTCATAAGGAATGGTACCCAGCCTGGAAGCCAGCTCATCTGCAGAAATACATTCTCCAGATTGCCGGCCGATGAGCACAACCTCTTCACCGGCTTTGATTTGTTCCGCCTCTTCGGCGAAATGCTTTAGCGATACCATACACTGGTCCATACAAATGCTGCCGACCACAGGAGCGCGGCGTCCGCGTATAAGCACCTCCGCATTTCCACTCAGCATGCGCGAGTAGCCATCCGCGTAACCGACAGGAAGCGTGGCAATCCGCTCTTCCTCTTCCGTTACATATCTGGAGCCGTAGCTCACGCCGGATTGCGGCGGCAAGGTTTTGACGTAGACCGCCTGCGTCTTTAACGTCATGACCGGGCGCAGGCTGACCGCTGTGCGATGGACCTCCTCCGAAGGATAAACTCCATACAAGCTGATGCCGATTCGCACCATATTGAAGGATAATTCGGGAGTGTCAATCGCTGCGGCGCTATTGCCCGTATGTATAATCGGGATAGAGAAGCCTCCCTCCCGCAGCGCATCCGCCACGCTCTTGAACCGCCGGTGCTGTTCCAGTGTATAGCTCTTGTTCTCTTCGTCCGCTCTTGCGAAGTGGGTAAACATTCCTTCAATGAAGGCCTGAGGAAGAGCAAAGGCTTCTTCCACAAAAGCTGCTGCCTCTTCCGGGAGCAGCCCCAAGCGTCCCATGCCGCTGTCAATCTTGATGTGAAGCTTCAGCGGACGATCCAGGGATTTCGGCAGCTTCTGAATGGCTGTCAGCACGTCGCGGCTGAACAGGGTCACCGTGATGTCCTGCTCCCATGCGGTCATAATCCCCTCAGGCGGGGTATACCCCAGGACGAGGATCGGCAGCGTGATCCCGGCCTTACGCAGCTCCAGAGCTTCATCCAGAAACGCAACGCTCAGGTAGTCTGCCCCTAAGCGCTCCAGCTCCCGCGATACCTCAACGGCTCCATGGCCATAGGCGTTTGCCTTCACACATGCCAGCACCTTCATGCCTTCAGGCACATGTGCCCGGAACGCATTCAAGTTGTCACCCAGACCATCCAGATCAATCTCTGCCTGGGTAGGCCGATAAATATGTTGCAATCCAGTCACCTTCTTACCATTATGAATAGCTCTGTTGTCATTAAACTCATGGTAATGTTCTGCCCGGCAACTGTCAATCCGGCCACAGCTGTGAGAATTCCCATCCTACTGCTGACGCAGTCCCTTCGCGGACAAGCGGACTCGGCTGATTCCGCTAAACCAGGGTGAACACGACTTTCCTGACATTTTGACACCCCGGTTGAAGAAAGAGGCGAATGGCCTAAGATTTGCAGCCATATCCTGATTGCTGCAAATCTCGGTTATCCGCCTTCATCGTATTACTTACCCGATTGTCCGTGCATGGAAGCAGCGATTTGCACCATTTCAGAAGCCGGCAGATTCCCGCTCGTAATCCGGTACTCCACGCCTTCTGTCGTCCAGGTCAAGGTCTGCTGCTCATCCCCTGTAAGCAGGGCCACCGTGAAGCCCAGATCAATGACCTGACCCGGCGCTAGAGATACTGCCCGGTCCAGCGGACGCGATTCCATAATCGTGTATTGATAGATGCCATCGTACCTCAGAATCACGGCATGATCCTCGCTGTTGGCCATTTCCTGAATCCCCTTACTCACTACGCCGGCTGGTGTATAGGAAGGCTCGATGATGCCGAAAGCCCCCAAATGCTGAGCCGCTGCCGGCTCGGCCGCTGTCCCTGGCTGCTCCCCGGCCGGATCACCTTGTGCAACCGGCTTTCCATCCTCGCCCACCTCGGCCATCACGTCCTTGTTCTCTTCGTTCATGGCACTCAGATTCCGGTTCGTATCAAATGAATCCTTGGTCAGGTTCGTATCAAAGGTGAAGTCGCTAAACCTGACATCGACGACGACCTTGGCTTCGGAGTCAGACACCTGAATCTGCTTTGGCGAGTAGTTATCTTTGGCGAGCCAGATTTTTTGCCGCACCAGAGCATGACTGTGATAATTGGCCGCCACCTCAAACACATAGGCATCCTCGATCTCTGCAAACTGACGCGTGCTATCACTCAGGATACTGCCCAGCATCGTCTGATACAGATATACCTGACCCTGATTCTCCGGCCAATCGCTCTTGAAGCGGAAGCTTTTGTTCAGGCTCGGTGTGAGTACAAAGACCCCTTCATCATTTCGGAGAACGATCTGTGTGAGGTCCTTCTGTCCGTTGGTCAAGCTGATCCGGTAATAGGACGGGGCCTGATACCATACCTCGACCTCATATTGCTGCGGCGTCGAGCCGGTGTTGATGGTCATGACTCCCTTGCCCTGGTAGGCCCCCTTCTCGCCTTCCAGCTGATCCGCTACCTTAGCCAGATCCTTGATGACTCCTTCTGCATCCTTTTTCCCGCCACAACCCGAAAGCACCAATGTGAAGCATAATACAGCAGCAAGCAGCACCCAAGACACCCGGCGCATGTCATCATCCCCTTTGTGCACATGTTTTGAATTCATTGATACATGTCTATGAGGGACTTGGTCACATTATGCAGACGGGCTTGACAAGCCGGAGAGCGGATTCTTTTTTAGCGCCTGAAATATTTCTCTTTAAGCTCCCCGGTTAACAGCTCCATCCTTCCTCCTTGAATAATATACAGCGTATCGCAAAGCGACTCTAAATCTTCATAGTTGTGGCTGGTGAGCAGCAGGGTCTTGCCATCCTCTTTCAGCTTCATTACGATGTCCTTCATATCGTTGTAGGTCTGGTAGTCCAGCGCATTAAAGGGCTCATCCAGCACCAAAATATCCTGCCCTTCCATGATGGCCTGGGCAATGCCCAGCTTCTGCTTCATCCCCAGAGAATAATGGGCAACCCGAGTCTTCAGCTCCGGGTCCAGGCCTACCCGTCTCATGGCGTCTTTGATCTCGGCATCACCAATTCTCCGGTTAATATCAGCGAGAAATTTCAAGTTTTTATAACCGCTGTAGGTGGAAATGTATCCCGGGCTATTAATGAACACCCCCACGTGCTCAGGAAAATCAATGTCCTTGCCGAGCTGTTTGCCCCGTACAAAGACTTTTCCGGTATCCGGCGCCGTGAACCCGCACAACATTTTGAACAATACGGATTTGCCGCTGCCATTCGCACCGACAATGCCGATGCTCTCCCCCTCCTGAATGTCTAAATGAATGTCAGATACTACGGGGATTCCGTTATAAGCCTTGGATACCCCTTCCAGCTTGATCTGTGTCAATGTCAATCACCTCTTTCAGCATAGTTGAGCTATTGAAACCGCCGTTTATACCCATGGATCAGGATGTACAGCACCGCTGATACCGCTATGACTATAAGGATCAAAAAAATGGTTTGCGGAGGCAGTCCCTCATACGCGGAGTCCGCCGCAGACATAAAGAGTTGATGCTGTGCCAGGCTGGACATGCCTGCAGGAAGGTATAATGTCCAGGAATATGGAAGAAGGTAGAGCGCGTACATCAGCAGCAGCCCTCCGAATGCGGCCGTGACTTGCCGACTCCACAGGAACACCAGCAGCATGAGCAGAAACTGCACCAGCAGCTCCAGCCATTTTACGGCTGTGATATAAACCCAGATCTCATTCCAGCTGAGTGTCAAGTCCGGGATCATTGTAACGCCTTCAGCAGGCAAGCCTGCTAAGGATGGAATGAGGAGACTCCCTGTCGTCAACCCGATGGTGTACACCAGCAAATAGATACCGCCTGCAGCGAGGATCGAGGAAGCCCACTGTATTTTGGAAGTAAGACGGATGGTCAGCAGCATGCTGTGCACCCTTTTTTCATTTTCCAAAAATAGGGCAAGCATATATAACGGGGCCGCATTCATCAGCAGCATCACGAGAAAATCTGCCGGCTTGAAATAACCGTGCCCATGCCCCCAAAAGGTATAGATCATGTAGTCCGCCCATGTGCTTGGACCGACTGCCAGGTTGTTCAGCTGCAGCCATTTCCATAAGCAGATTACAATCGCCAGTGTGGCCAGGATACCCACATTTCGGAATGAAAACAGCTGCGCAGCATAATAAGGCATCACTCCCCGGGGCCTAGGCCATTTCGGGTGCCATTCAAAGTCTTTATTCCAATATTTGCAGATGAGATACACTGTGCCTCCAAAGATCATTCCCAGTGAAATGTAAGTGACCCAAAATGCATACGGATAGGTCAGATTGTACATGAAGATGATGTAATTATTGATAAACAGAAACGGGATGCGCGTCAGCTCCGGAATTTTGGATTTCATGGCAAAGACCATCAGAATAAACAATCCCGCCGTCGTCACAGCAACCCATCTCTTCTCAAGAAAATGATGCAGCGTCATCATAACGAGACCCAGCATGCTTAGCCCCAGGATCAGATGCAGAACCGACAGCGCGGAGGCCTGCCATGGATGCTGTACAATGTCACTTAATTTCATCAGTACTTCCATCGACAAGTCTTGTTCAGCCGGCGAAGGAAAACCGGAGCCTGCTGGCAGTCCCAGACCCACACTCATGATGACGGCAAGCTGCACAAGGACAAACACACTTGTATTTAAAGCCCATGCCGCCGCCTTCACGGCAAAATAGCGAGGGAACCGGGAGATGCGGATCAAGACATAATCCAGATTGTCCTCCAGATAGGTATAGCTGATCCACAGAAACATCGGCACCATAAAAAAAGTAATGTAGTAATGGTCCACCAGCACAAACAGCACAAAGCTTTCATAGGAGTATGCAAAGCCTTGACGCGCTGAGAGACTGAACAAAGCGGCGCCCAGCAGGAGCAGAAGCAGCTTCGGCGTATAGAACCTTTTCACATCCCGGAGAAAAACAGCTCCCATCTTGCTCCCCTCCTTTAAGACGGATATACCGTGACTTTTTGAATCCTGCTGAAGTAAAAGGCAATACCCGCCGTGAACAGCAGAGCAAGCGAGGGACCCACAAGCAGAGGCCCATACCCGTGCTGATTAACATCAAAAGATTCCGGATTAAAGGCGGTGTAGATTCTGTAGATCTCCAATTGAAGCAGAGATAAAATGAAGTTTTCCAACGTGACATACAGAAAAGGTCCGGTCAGAATAATAAACACATTCGAAACAAACAAGGACAGCACAAATGCAAGTGTAGCCATCATCGCGGACAGGACTCCTTGCCAGAAGCTGATGAGCAGACCATAGCTCAGCGGATGATTCACAAACAAGGAGCCCAGAAAGTGCGTTTTCTCTAGCCTGGGACCCGGTTCGCCTGTGCTTTTATCGACTAAGCTATAAAACGGAGTGATTTCCGGCTTGATATAGAGTGCGAATATGACGCCGATCATCATGGCGATAAACATGATCGAGAACGAGCTTCCTGCCACCACCAGCCATTTTGCGGACAGATAGCGCCTTTTACTTACTCTCGGCAGCGTGTACATCAGAAATCCGTCTCGGCGCTCCAAATACATCAGCCAGCCTACAGGCAGAACTGCTATTAGCGGAAATAGAAATACAATGATAGAAATGCCGACTTCCCAGGCCTCTAAATCATGCTCTAGTGCATAGCTTTTATAAATGGTTCCACTTAGAAGAGCTACAGCAAGACTCAAGCTCAGCAGCGTGATCAGGACCGGCCAGCGCAGCTTGCCCCATTCCAATCTGAGCAGATTATTCAACATACTCACTCCTTTTTTTTCTCGGATCTGTCTACAATATAGTCTGCAGCATCCTCATGTACAATAGCTTGAGAAGGAACAAGAGCCTTACGGGAATGAACGAAATTTCGTTCCCATAAAGCTCTTGTTTATGCTTCCGTGCTTGAGGGAAGCCGCACACCGATAGACAAGTAGGCGCCGCCCTGATGCTCCGTATTGGAGGTCAACAGCTTACCTTTAAGCTGCACAACCAGCTGCTTCACATTGTACAAGCCAAATCCGCGAGGTCCTTGGGCTGTATTTTTGGTAGTGTAGCCTTTCTCAAACATTTGCATGAATGCTGTACTGGATTGGGGTGACCCTGGATTCATTACGAGCAGGTCCACCCACCCTTGCTGAGTCGCTTGCACTCTTACTACGATCTCATTTCCCGGATATGAAGCTTCAATCGCATTGTCGATCAGCACGCCCAGAATTTCCACCAGCTGCTGCTCCTCTGCCACGATCTTGTGAAAAGAAGTATAGATTTGCGTGGTAATTACCATTCCTCGAACCTCTGCGAGCTTCATCTTTGTGTACAGAAAGCCTCCAATCACCTTGCTGTCGAGCTGCAGAATTTCACGAATCCCGGTCTGTATGATGACGCTGTCTGTATAGGCTGAAATTTGAGCCCGGACCTCCGGCAGGGAGCCGGCGGTTTCCACAATACTGTGGATGGCCAGCAGCTTGTTATGAAATTCATGCTGTCTGGCGCGCACCTCGGATACCAGCTCGTCAATAGCGGGCAGATACTGCTCGATCGCGGACACTCTTTTCTCATGACGTGCCTGCCGATGATGTTCATAAATAATCCAGAGGTTCATACTGATCACCAGCGTAAACACAAGGAACAGAAGCAGCAGGTTCCGGGTCACAAAAGACGTTTCAAAATTAGCATAGATCACGAGCCCGAGCACCATGACAGAAGACTGAATCAGCATAATCCGCAGAAAGATGCCGTTATAATCTCCTAGATAATGATTTCCCTGCTTTATGATCATGGCAGCATAAAGAGCGCCTGCTAGTAGCAATGTGACCCCGCGATGCACATATGGAAAGGCCTCTGCGTCTTGCTCCAGCAGCAAACTGATCCCGGCAATGCTGAAGGTCCGAAGCAGGATCCAGATCAGAAAGCTTAGAAACGTTACCACGATAACCTTCATATTGGATATAGGACGGAAAAAGCTGCTATTCAGCATCATCACACACAGAATCAGCACACATAGCAGCACCGGGTTATTGACCGGAAGCAGATCGTAATTATTTACACTGAACCCTGCCCCCCATTCTGTGTAATCTACCCTCTGATAGCGGAATATCAAGCAAAGGAGATGAAAGCATATAAACCAGCTCACCGTAGCTTTTGTAAATCTGACGGGTTGTCCGGCCATGCTGTAACAGATCAAGAGCATGATCACTGTATCCAGCAGAATTTGAAAATAAATCATGCATGTCCCCGATTCTTTAGCGCGTGCTTGAAGGTGTGGCCAATGGGAATGAGCTGATCCGCACCGACCAGCTTGATGGCTCCTTCACTTTTATCGATTTTTTGAATATACGCCGTGTTAATGATATAGCTTTTGTGGCATTGAATGAACGATTTCTCTCCCAGCAGCTCAGCGATCTTTTTGAGAGACAGTCCAGAAATCCGATCGGACCGTATTTCTTCCCCCGCCGATTTGATGTGCAGCTCCAGATGCTTGCCGAAGGATTCCACGTAAACAATCTGGTGTATGGGATACTCCAGCACGTGGCTCTTCTGCTCAATACTCAGGATCTCCGGCTGCGGAGTCTTTCCTGCTCTAAGGTGATCCATGTAGGACAGCACGTCCCGCACCGCATGCAGCACTTCATCCCTTGTAAACGGCTTGATCAGAAAGCCATAGCACTTAATTTGCCGGTATGCGTTAAGCTCCTCATTGGCAAGTCCGGTGGCGAATAGAATCGGGGTGAAGCTGTAGCACTCCATGGCACGCAGTTCTTTTGCAAGCTGTGTCCCTTTATAATCGGCTAGCTGAATATCCAGAATAAACAGATCCATTGGATTCGCCAAAGCAATCTGTATCGCTTCTGCGGATTGATCCGTTGTAAACAGGCTCGCGCCCGGGGCGGCCTCCTGAATACAGGAAGCCAGTAAGCTCACAATGTGAGGCTCATCTTCCACGATGAGTACATTCACCAGGAAATCCTCCTTACCTATATGTCTGCATTTATTCTAACCCCTCACGCCAAAAAGGTACAACCTCACGGCTGCACCTCTCCCTCTTCATTCCAAGCGCCTTCGCGCTTCTCTACTCCCCTGGCGGTTCTTTAGGAACCAGCTTGAAAATCTCTCCGCTGACAAAGGTGTCGATCAATCGGTCCAGCCATTCGTAGTAGGCAACGGCCTCCTTGATTCTGGATACATCCTGCTGCAGAACTGCAATCAGGAGCTCATCCTCATGATGGTCTTTCATGAGCCGGTTCATTTCGTCCACGGATTTTTTCAATATATGAATGTTGCTCTCCACCGACTTGCGCCACTTGATATCAAAGAAATCGAAGAAGGTCTGATACCAGTCATACTCCACCTCATATAGATCCTTCCGCGAACCCTTCTCCCATACCTTATGCACCATTTTGTAATCCAGCAGCGTTCGGACTCCGGTACTCATGCTGGTCTTGCTCATCTTCATCTCCTGGCCCATTTCGTCCAGATTCATCGGCTTATCAGCAAAAAACAGCAGTCCATATAAATGGCCTGTGGAAACGGGAATTCCATATAAGTCCATATTTCTTCCAATATTCTCAATAACACGCTTGCGTATTTTATCTACAGCAGCCTGCCGTTCTTCATCCAGCGGGTACAAGCCCATGCTCGAGCCTCCTCTTATTGCTAACCGTCATCTTCTCTATTCTCATTGTGTCCTTTAGTGATGAAATTGCATCCATATCGCTCCAAAAGATTCTTGTTCTATTGTAGGTAAAGCTTTTTTAATTGTAAAGAACTCCTGGCGGGAGCATTTAGGAGCATCCAAGAGGATATGGGAGCATAACTTTGTACAGTTTTTACTGTATGAACTTAATGTACGGATTTAACGTTTGCAACTGTAACTTTTGTGTTGTTATAATTCAGCACATGGGTTCACCGGACTAGGACGCAAGAATCGATTTCAAGGTTCATTATGAATGCTGGATCATGATAGAGGGGGAATATGCTTGGCTATTCTACAAGTAAAAGATGTCAGCAAGCTGTTCGGGAATCATCCCGAGCAAGGGCTTGCGCTCCTGCAAAAAGGCTGGAGCAAAGAACGCATCGCTAAAGAAAAAAATATTACCGTCGGCGTAAATCGAGTCAGCTTCGATATACAGGAAGGCGAAATCTTTGTCATTATGGGCCTTTCGGGCAGCGGCAAATCGACGCTGGTGCGTTTGCTGAATCGGTTAATTGAGCCCACCTCGGGTGAAATTCTGATTCACGGCAAGGATCTTCGAAAAATGAACAAGGAGCATCTCCGCAATGTGAGACGTAAATCCATCAGTATGGTCTTTCAGAAGTTCGCCCTGTTCCCTCACCGGACGGTGGTGGAGAATGTGGAATACGGACTGGAAGTTCAAAAGGTGGACAAAAGCAAGCGGCACGAGGCTGCACTGAAATCGCTGGAGCTTGTCGGCTTGAAGGGCTGGGAGGACAAGCTGCCCAGTGAGTTGAGCGGCGGCATGCAGCAGCGTGTCGGGCTTGCCCGCGCCTTGGCCAACGATCCGGAGATTCTGCTTATGGACGAAGCCTTTAGTGCGCTGGATCCGCTGATCCGCCGCGATATGCAGGATGAGCTGATCGAGCTGCAGGATAAGATGAAGAAAACCATCGTCTTCATTACACATGATCTGGATGAAGCGCTCCGAATCGGAGATCGCATCGCCCTCATGAAGGATGGCGCTGTGGTGCAAATCGGCACACCGGAAGAAATTCTGACCCAGCCGGCCAATGATTATGTCGAGCGCTTCGTCGAGGACGTGGATCTGTCCAAGGTGCTGACCGCTTCTCATGTCATGCGGCGTCCGGAGACGATCACACCGGACCGGGGTCCTCGTGTAGCACTGGAACTTATGCGGGAACGCGGCGTATCGAATCTGTTCGTCATCGACCGCTCCAAGAAGCTGCTCGGCGTAATCACGGCAGAGGATGCTTCCGAAGCGCTGCGCAGCAACCGCAAGCTGGAGGACATCGTCATTCAAGACGGTCCGGCTGTCGGACCTGACACGCTGTTAAATGAGCTGTTTGAAATGACCAGCTTGTCCAAGGTGCCTGTAGCGGTCGTTGATGACAAGCAGCGTCTGCTGGGCGTCATTGTCAGGGGTGCGGTACTCGGCGCCCTGGCCGGCGAGAGCAAGACCGGGGAGGTGAATGGACATGCCTAAGATTCCATTAGCCGACTGGATCAACGCCATCGTGGACTGGATGGGAGAATATTTGTCCGGCCTGTTCGACGGCATCGCCGAGGTCATTGAATGGATTGTAACCTCGTTTACCGATCTGTTCATGCTGCCTCATCCGTATTTGTTTATCGCCATTCTCGGTATTCTGGCCTTTATTCTGGGCCGTGTTCCGCTGACGCTGTTTACGGTCATCGGCTTCCTGATCATTGACAATCTGGGCTACTGGCCGGAAACGATGGACACCCTTAGCCTGGTGCTTACCTCCGGACTGATCTCTATCCTTCTGGGTGTGCCGATCGGAATTTGGGCGGCCTATAGTAAAGGTGCCTCCCGCATCATTATTCCGGTGCTGGACTTTATGCAGACGATGCCGGCCTTTGTATACCTGCTGCCTGCCGTCACCTTCTTTAGTCTCGGTGTGGTACCGGGGGTGATCGCCTCTGTCATCTTTGCGATTCCGCCTACGATCCGCTTGACGCGGCTTGGTATCATGCAGGTATCCGGAGAGCTGACCGAAGCCGCAGACGCATTCGGCTCAACTTCGGGGCAGAAGCTGTTCAAGGTACAGCTGCCACTGGCGATGCCTACCATCATGGCGGGCGTGAACCAAACTATTATGCTGTCTCTGTCTATGGTCGTCATTGCGTCCATGATCGGAGCGCAGGGAATTGGTGCTGAAGTGTACCGTGCTGTCACTCAGCTTCAGATTGGTAAAGGGTTTGAAGCCGGCCTGGCTGTCGTCATCCTGGCGATTGTGCTGGACCGCTTTACACAAAATATATTTAAAACCAACAAAAGGGGTGCTTAGTTTTGAAAAAGAACATGAAATGGTTGTTAATGCTCAGCTTGTCCGCGATGCTTCTCCTGTCGGCGTGCAGTCAAAGTGACGAAGGGACAGCAGGTACCGGTGAAGGCGGCAATGAAGAAGCAGCGGCTTCCATCGGAGAACAGGTCGACTATGAAATTATCGGTATTGATCCCGGCGCAGGGATCATGAAGGCAACGGCACAAGCAATCGAGGACTACGAGCTCAGCGATTGGAAGCTGGTGGAAGGCTCCAGTGCAGCCATGACCGCAGCTCTCGATAAAGCAATCAAGGACGAAGAGCCGGTCATCATTACCGGCTGGACGCCACACTGGATGTTCTCCAAATATGATCTGAAATATCTGGAGGATCCGAAAAAGATCTATGGTGAAGCTGAAGAGATTCACACTCTCGTTCGTTTGGGACTGGAAGAGGACCAGCCAGAAGCGTATCAGTTCCTGGACAACTTCATGTGGACCTCCGATGCTATGGGTGAAATCATGACCGCGATTCAAGAAGGCCAGGATCCCGCCGAAGCTGCGAAGGAATGGGCGGAGAATAACACGGATCTCGTCGATGAATGGACAAAGGATATTCAGCCTGTAGATGGCGAAGAATTCAAGTTCAGCTATGTAGCCTGGGACTCTGAAATTGCGAGCACGAACCTTGTGCAGTACATTTTGGAAAGCAGACTTGGCTATGAAGTAACAGCATTGCAGGTTGAGGCTGGTCCAATGTGGACCGGTGTCGCAAACGGTGACGTGGATGCCACTGTTGCAGCATGGCTGCCGCTGACTCATGCGGATTACATGGCTGAGTTTGAGGACAAGGTGGTCGATCTCGGCCCGAGCATGGAAGGCGTGAAGACAGGACTGGTCGTTCCTTCTTATGTTGAAGCCAATTCCATTGAAGATCTCAAAGGCGAATAAAGATGACTCGATTCTCACGTGTTCTTAGTGCATAATGCATAATGCATAATGACAAAGAGGCTGTCCCACAAGATCCAGGATCTTGCGGGATGGCCTCTTTTGATTGTGGTGAGAGATACGTGATTGGGTAGTTAACAGCCCGAAGGGCAATGACAACAGCAGGCCCGGTAGATATACAAAAGAAGCCTGCCCCGACTGCCCGGGACAAGCTTCTTCATCCTTACTTTACCACGATGCCTGATCCAACAGAGCCTTCAGGCGACCCGGATAATCGGTAATAATTCCGTCTATGCCGGACGCTGCTGCCTCTACAAGTGACGCTTCTTCATTAATGGTCCAGCCATACACCTTGAGGCCCTTACTCTGCGGCCCCTTCAAATCCTTGAGCTCCAGCCGGCTGTAATTGGGATGCAGGGAGAAGACCTTCGTGCCCGCCGCCAAAGGCAGCTCTTCATGGCGATCCAGCGTCAAGCTGTACAGAAGGCCGACTTCAATCCGCGGCTCCAGCTCCCGAATGAGCCGGAGGCTCTTCCAGTCGAAAGAGGATATCACCACCTGATCCAGCCTGTCACAGTCTCTCAAGAGCTTGACCAGCGCAGGCTCAATAGCTCCGTGATACTTGCCCTTGATTTCCACATTAAGCATGACCTGCGGCGGAACGAGATGAAGCACCTGCGCAAGGGTTGGAATGGTCTCCCCGGCATAGCGTTCATGAAACCACGAGCCCGCATCATAGGTTTGCAGCTGCTCTACAGTCATATCATTCACTTTGCCGGAGCCATTCGTTGTCCGGTCAATGGAATCATCATGAATGACGACCAGGCTGTTATCCTTGCTAAGATGAATATCCAGCTCAATGCCGGTACAGCCCTGCTCCAATCCCAGCCGGAACGCAGCCAGCGTATTCTCGGGAGCTTCTCCGGAAGCCCCCCGGTGAGCAAAAATCAACGGCTTGTTAGGTATGGACATCCTTCCTGCTCCTTTCTGTAACGCTTTCAGGTTCTCTGTTTATATCACTGCTGTCGGTTTCAGCTGTGTGCCCAGCCCCAGCTGCTCAATCAGCTGAATCATTTGCTTGGACATATTCACATAGCCCTCAGCATCCGGGTGCAGCTTGTCCGGGAAGCTGTCCTTCCATTCCTCGCCGAACACCTCCAGGCCATCCAGGTAGTACAGATTGTTATCTCCCTGACCTTGCATAACCTCAACGGTCTCGCGAACAATCGTGCGCATGATCTGCAGTGTCAGATCTACCTTGTTGGGATGCGTTTCCCGACTTTCCTTCTCGGCAAAGATTGGGGACTGAAGAATAATCGGAGTGTGCGGGTGCTTCTCCCGAACGACCTGTACGAAGCCAATCAGCGCTGCCTGGAAGGTACGCTCACTCATGGACGATACGCCCATAATATTAATGCCGGCACAGATCGAAATGAGATCAGCCGGAAGCTCGCGAATCATGCGCGCCACCATCATTTCCAAATGGCAATTTCCGGAGTATCCCAGGTTGGTGCTGTGCCAGTCAAAATGGTTCGCCACCAGCGCCGGCCACGTTCTTGACGGCCCTGAAGCTTCCTCGCACTGTGTTATTGAGCTGCCATAGCTAATCCATCTCAGACGGTTGTCCTCAATATGGCTGTAAGATGCGCCGTGATCGAGCTCCAGCTCACGTACGATGAGCGGACCTTTTTTCTGTGGGAGAAACAGCTCCACGCGGCTGGAGTTCTCCGGCAGGTTATCAAACCGGCACACCTCCTGATTGGGAGTCATGTCTACCGACTGATGCAGCTTGCCGTCAACCACGCAGTCGATGGTCCGCTCAACATCAGAGCCCTCTACGTGCAGCACAGCCGTACGGCTGTCACTCTTGAAGGTGATGCGAACGCCTGCGGGTACCTCTGTCTGACGCAGCAGCGACTTGGGTAAGAACAGCTCCTGCTGCTCGTACGGAATACGCCATGGCTTTGCGCCCGCTGGTGTGCTTTCTACACTTACCGCTCCTTGATAATCTAATTCTGTCCCCTTCAGCTTCATAATAAATGAAGCACCTCTCTTTCCTTCTGCCTGAATTTTTGGTCGTCGGCATCCCGTGCTCTACCGAAATTACGATCATGTTAAAATTCGACACAAAATCCGTTGATCCTTTCTCGAAAACGTATTCTTTTGTAGAAAATAGAGCACAAAAAAAGCTTCATGCGAGCCCTAAGAACGCATGAAGCTGGTTGATTGGAAACGTAGTATACCCTTTAAATAATATGCTGGAAACGCTGGGCGTGATCTTCCAGCTGCTGAGATGAGACAGACAAGCCGTTGAAATCCTCCACCGCTGCTTTAATCATGTGCTGGCTCTCCTGAACGTCGAATTGCACCTGACTCGCTCCTGTGGAAATCTTGATGACTTCCTTTGTAATCCCGTTGATGTTGCTGCGTACTTCCCCGATGGACTGCTCCACCTTCACCGAGAGCTTGCGAACCTCCTTCGCCACCACATCGAACCCGCGTCCGTGCTCTCCGGCTCTTGCGGCTTCAATCGCTGCATTCAGAGCCAGCAGCTGAGTCTGGCTGGCAATATCGCGGATCGTCTGCACCACGCCTTTGATTTCATCCGCACGGCGATGCAGGCCCTCCAGCGTCAAGGCATTATTCTCGGAGACCGAAGCGATCTGATCAATCAGATTCATCAGCTCTGCACTACGATGGATGCCCTTCGTCGACCGGCCGCTTAAATCCTCAGCCATCTTGAGCAGATTCTCTACTACAAGGGAAATATGGTTCTGACGCTCTGTAATATTGGTTGCGATCTTCTGGATTCCGATGACCTTGCGGGCATCCTCGTCCATGATCGGCATATAGGTCGCTTCCAGCCATACGGATTGACCGAGGGCGTCTCTTCTCTCGATTTTGTCCTGAAAGCTTCGGCCTTCGAATAGCCGCTGCCAAAACAACTCATATTCCGGACTAAGGCTGAACTGAGGCAGACAAAATTGCTTATGATGCATACCGAGCATATCCTCTTTGCGGTACTTGACGCTTGAAGCAAACAGATCATTGACATAAGTGACTCTTCGACTTGCGTCGAAACGTATAACCGCCACGTGCTTTTCCAGCGCATGTACAATCATAGGATCCGATACTCTAACCTCTTCCAGCTGCTGCAGCATAATATGTATCCACCCTCTCAACATTTCAGACCTTAGTTGAAACATTAGTCCTAGTTACAATTACCCTGTATATCTCTAAATTGAAACATTTTTATCGTTATTTTTCGACATGTTCAATGTGATATTTAGGAAAGGACTATTAGCAAGCTGCAGCTTAGTAAATGGTGGGAGACTTTTCAGGCTAATAGAATAGTAAGAAGGTCTTAATCCCCTGCAGATCGGGACAAAGACCGCTTTACACATAAAAATTTCACGGCATGCAATGTTTGAGTTTATTGCAAGGTCTCTGGCACCTCATGGGTGATTGGCTCGATCATTTCAGAAAATATAGTGGGTGCATCCTCGTTCCCGTCAAAGCGAAAGCTCGGGTAGTTTACGCTTATGAATTGTTGGAATTGTCCCAGCGTTAACGGCTTTGCATGAGGCATTAACTCATATCCCAGTTCACCGTTGTTCTCAAGCGTCCCCGTTTTGACATCCTCCACCCTTGAAATTCCGGAGAGCCTCAGCCTTTTTTCCAGATCATCAACCGTTAATCGCATCCGTTTCATATTATCTGTTAGCAGCTCGCCATCTTGAATGACAGGAACCGATCTGCTCTTCAACAGATTCTCAGCTTTATTTGATTTAACAGAGACCCATTCCACCAATACCAGAGTCGCTAAAAATACAGCCACTGCCAGCAATGATTCAGACAATCCCTTGCCGGAAACCTGAGAACCTAATACCGAACCAATCGTCAGCAAAATCCCGATCTGGGGAATGGTCATTTGAGAAACCGACTTCCGACCACTTATCCTTAACAATAGCATGCCGCCCGTTGCCAGAAGAAAAGCTTTCCAGATTACTGTAATCACCTGCAAGCCTCCTAAATTCATTATTCTTATGATTTGCGCTGTGATTAGCATAGGATTCCCATAATCTGCTCCATGATTCAATCCAGCAGCCCGTGGATAATGGCAGCCGCTTCCGCCCGGGTCAAAGCGCGATCCGGCTTGAACGAGCCGTCCGGATCGCCCTGCATCAAGCCAGCCCGGAATACAGCATCGACGATACTTCTGGCCCAGTGGTGCACCACATCGTGAAAAGCCGGCGTACCTTCACTTCGCTCCAAGCCGGCTCTTTACGGAACGCCAAACAGCCGTACCCACGTGTAGCTTTCGGGTACGGCTGTATATGAACTTGATTCAGCGGCAGCCGTTACACTACCTTGCTTTATACGGCCACCACATTCGGTCTTCCTCAAGCAGCAGCCCTTCGACTCTCTGGCGCAGCTGCTTGAGCCTGCTGACCTCGCCCTGCTCAGTAGCATACTGAAACACCGCCGCGACAAGCTCTACGAAGGTGCGGTAGTATTTTTCCCGGATGGGGATGCACCATAAATAGTCCTTCCCATCCAAGAGATCCCCCTGATACAGGCTGATGGCCTGCTCATAAGCGGCTATGGTCTCACGCCGGGTCGGCTGCTTACAGGCAGCCAGTCGATCAAACTCACGAAAATCACAATATACGTCTTTCGCATCCACGGTGTAAATGCCATTTTTGCTTCGGATGTGGAGCTGGATTCCTGCATTTCGCAGGGACTGCTTCAACCGGAACATCATCGTATGTAAATTTTGCTGGGATTTCTCTACGGACGACTCTTCCCACAGCTCATCAATAATCCGCCATTTGCTAATTCCTTTATCCTGGTGCAGCACGAGCAGTGCCAGCAGCTCTTCGATCTTCGGGGTTAAAAAGCTTGATGGACTCCCCTCTATCCGCAGATGCGGATTACCAAAGAAATAAAGCTCTCCCTGGTCAGGGAGCTTGGGAACATCCAGTCCTTTTTTCTTATAGACCCGGCTCACAATTTCATCCACCGACTGTACATCGACCGGCTTCAAAATATAATGAATCGCGTTCAGCTCAAACGCCCGGATCGCATACTGCTCGTAAGCGGTCACGAACACAATGGACAGCTCCTTCGTATTCGGGGACTCCATCAGTCTGGCTGCCAGCTCCAGTCCGCTCATCTCCGGCATATCCACATCGAGAAAAAGCACATCGGCATCCAGCTGCGGAATCTGTATCAGCGCTTCCTCCGGATCTGTAAACGAGCCCATGATGCTGATTCCGGACGCTTCTCGGATGACCTTATTCAGCAGATCCAGGACGAGCCGCTCATCATCGACCAGTACCGCCTTAATCATGACATCACCTCCTGCTCTCGATGTAGCGGAATGGAGAAATAAACCTCGGTTCCCTGACCATTCGTATTGAATTGCAGCTGTACGCCGTACATTTGCTTCAAACGAGCGTTCACATTGAGCAGACTGATGCCGTTTCCTGTTCGGTCCGCTGGATCCTTGTGACCCTGCCGGATCGGAGCCAGCTGCTCGGCGGCCATGCCTTTGCCATTATCCTTCACACTGATAAACATGCTATTTTCCCGCTTCTGAATGATCAGCTTCACTTTGCCGCCGTGTTTATTTTTTAAAATCCCATGACGAATGGCGTTCTCCACCAGCGGTTCAATGACGAGCGGAATGATCTGCAGGTGCATTAGATCCTCATCGACGTCAAAATCAACCTGAATCCGGTCCTCGAACCTGGCTTTTTCAATATCGACAAACACTTTAATCCAATCCAGCTCGTTCCTGAGCGTAACATAGTCTGTATTCACATCCACCTGAAAGGAGCGCTTCAAATAATTAGACAGATCACTCAGCAGCCGGCCCGCCCGTTCGCCATTGGTGTAGCACAAGCTGATAATACTGCTCAAGGTATTAAACAAGAAATGCGGTTTAATCTGTGCCTGCAAAAAAGCCAGCTCGTTGCGCTGTGCCTCCTTGGTTGTCTGATCAAGCGTAGTATGCGTCTGAATCAGCTGAATGGACAGCTCCTCATTACGTTTATACGAGTTGGCATATCGGACCAGCAGCAGTGCAGCCAAGGCGATGCTGTATACGGAAACCGTCAGGAAGGAGATAAACATATCTGACTTGATACCCACACTGAACAGAATCATATCCAGCCAGTACAGAAAAACACTGCAGATACAGATCAGAAGCGTGCGGTGCTCCGGACTGCTGGAACGGCTGCGGACGTACTGAATGACCACTCTGACCCAAGCCGTAAAAAACAGCAGCACCGTGGTGAGGATATAAAAAGTGAAGGTACCGGTATAAATCTGAACAGGCACAATGAGCACCAACAGCATAAAAATGCCATAGTACACCAGCAGGAGATAAAGGCTTCGGCGGGACAGAAAGGCCGGGTTGACCTTATGGATCACCACCCACACCGTGATGACGCTGCAAGCACTCATTAAATGCCCGAACCGGAAGGTATGCTCCAAAGTCATTCCCGGGATAAATTGCGCAAAAATACGCTCGCTGTAAATCCCGTTCATAATCCCGAAGAACAGGCAACTGAGCGCCAGCGGCAGCGTGACCGGTTCTTTTTTGCGATAATGCTTGTTCCCCAGCCACAAGAGCAGGTACAAGAAGCCGAGCACCATAACAATTAAGATCATGGCGAACTCGAACATTAGCTTGCGGTTCTGCAGCAGGGAAAGCCCCTCCTGCGTTCCAAACAGCATAGGTTTGGCAATGCCGCCCACAATATACTCGTGATTGGCTGCGTGAATGACGATCTCTGCCGTTCGCTCCTCCAGTTCAAAATAGACAACCGTGGAGGAATTACCCGCCACGCTATTCTTGAGCGTCATCGAGGCACGGCCGTCCTCCAGCAGCAGTTCTCCGTTGACATACACCCGGCTGGCATTGCGGATATTTGCTTTTTTCAAGGCGAAATATTTATGGTCAGGAATGTTGTGAATCACCGCCCGGTAAGTAGCAAAGCCTTTGGCCATATGCTCATTGCCGTCCAGATCCATGAGCCAGTTGCCTGGCACCTGTATATACGATGCTTGCTGTGAGAGTGCAGTGAATGATTCCGGATCGACAAACTGATTCCAGTAAAATTCCCACTCCCCATCCAGCGCAATCACCTCGTCATGAAGGAAATTCGTTTCAGCCAGATCCAGGGTGCCCTTTTGAACATGAGTTGTTATCTGCAAAGCCTGCGAGTAATAATATATAAGAACCAGTAATGTTACAGTGATTGCGGTTACAAAAGTGATGCGGATACGTTTCAACCTTCACACCCTCTACCCTGTTTCGTGTCACATGTTGTCGTTTGAAGTCGCACGGTCCGTTTCATGGTAGCATAATTCTCCGGGGACTAACATTCTTTTTATCCCAATTATGGTGTTATTTCATAGTAATAAGAAGAGTGATGGCAAACACCATTATAACAGCTCATTCTGTGCGCCACGGCCGTATCCACTCACTACTTTGTCGGGTATAATGGTTTATAAATAAGGATCCATGACGATCGCAAGAACGAAACGATTTAGCAATATATTTTTATAAAGGAGTGGTTCTCCATGTCAATGGTACGCAAACTCCATCCTCATATAGCAAAAGACTTAAGGGAGTTTTTATCTGAAAACAATATTTCCACCAAGAAACTTGTTATAGACCTTGAAGCAGAAACCATTGAGGACTTTGATGATTACTCCGTCAATGACATTTTAAGTGTGGCTGGAATCCTGAAGCCCGGTGAAGCGCAACAATTATTAGATCATATTCAGGAGTCACGGGAGGGCTGGGGAAAGTGACCCACAACCACTCCTACATGTCGATTCCGCTGTCTCAAGAAAAGCAGCATTCATGCAAAGCAAGCAGAGAAGCAAGGGACGGAAAATAAAAACTCCTGATGCGCTCATTATTGCAACTGCCTTAACAGCTAATTTGATACTGGTTTCTCTCCTCACATCGGCAATGAATCACTAGGAACGGTATCTAACTAGATTTTGAACCCCTCCTAATAATCAAAAACAGAAGACACCTTGGAGCGATTTCCATCACTCTAAGGTGTCTTCTTTTATAAAATATGGACAAAATGTGGGCAATCCGGGCTTCTCCGAGGAGAAACCCTTGCCACACAGGGGTTCATACCCCGTTTTACATCATGCCACCCGGTGGCGCAAAAACACCAGGTATATGGAAAATGCAGCACCGCTCATACTCATTCTCTCTAATCCAGCGGAATATTAGTGTATTCTTCGTTCCGAATGTTTGGCTGATTAGTAAAGTTGGTTGGGCTTAAGGGCAGATAATCATAATATTAAAATAAACTTTACAAAAGTTAGTAAAATGGGGCTCACCTCTTTATTTATATCTCCTAGAGATCAGAAACTCGGCAACGGGGTACACAGCCAAACCGAAGCACAAGATGAGGTTTAATGGAACATTGTCTTGTCCATTCACGTACTTCTCGACGACGAGAAGGATGACCAAGGCGATTAGAAGGGCGTAGTAACTAATTTTTGCGCTTTTCAATTGAATCGTCTTGCCCAATTCGTCGTCTTGACTGAAACCCTGATGCTGGGTTCCCCATGTCAAAGCGGACATGACCACTCCGAGCGGAATCGCCAAGCGGATAAAATCGTCAACAACCCCAAGCGTATCTCGTTGAAGCCACCGGTAGAACATTTGACAGAACAACAGGAAGAATAGTCCCCCAACGATATAAGCTAGAAGCTGACGCCAGTTCATCTTGGCGGTTTTCATAATTTTGTTCCTCCTTGAAGAGACTTGTTAATTACGAATGAATAACTCATCGACTGTCATGCCTAAAACTTCCGCAAGTCTAAAGGCAAGCTGGAGCGTCGGATCGTATTTATTATTCTCGATAGCATTGATCCAACCCCGTATATCAAAATGTTTTTACATCTCCATTTAATTACACTGTAAATGTCAAATTCTTTTACAATTTTCCCCTGATAAAAGCTGACTTCATAACTTAAGGGCGCGTTAAGCAAACGGAGACCGTTACTCTAACAGCACAGCGGCAGTCTTGCAATTAGACTAAACAGTGGGCACAGCGCATTCCACCAAAGACGCCAAACAAGAATGCGCATATCGAATCCTTCCATGCGATTCTAGAATCGGAGTGTTATCAGCGGCACGAGTTTGAGAACTATCAACAAGCGTATGAAATCGTCAGCCGCTTTATCCACAACTACAATCACAAGCGAATCCATGGTAGCCTACACGATCTGTCGCCGTACGAATACCGAGATGCAATTCAACAAGGAATGGTGGAGCCCAAGGTCATCAAAGTGTAACCGCCGGAAGAAAAATGACGAAAAACGCAACAACCTTAAGCAATTCTATGCAATTTGTCGAATAAGAGGTTCGTGGTCTGGATTAAAGGGGTTAAACCGGTTTGTTGGGACTTACAACAATACAGACAATTGATCCACTCCCAAGCAGTCACCACAACTATGTATACATAACAGCTTAATTACAATACTCCTTAAGCAGCATGAAAGGGCAATGAAAGGGAATCTAACAGGATGCCCCTTTTCTTTAAACAGTTACATATAGTTTTCGTAATACCACACCCCAATGATAAATATTATTCCAAATAGAAACATAAGAAAAAATAATAACCAAACTACAAACAATAATATCCAAAGACTTCGTTTAAATACTTTTTGAATTAGTTTATTCATTATTCCTGTTAACCTCCTAAACAAAATTTATATCATATTTCATTAGCATGTTCTCTGATCCGATTTTCTCGCACAGCGCGACGATTAATTGACTCGACCGCCGACATCGATACCATATTCCCAAATGGTATGTAAATTCCATAATCTATGTCATACGCATACTTCATTGCTTGCTTAGGCTGAAGTAGGCATTCATGGGTATCTCCTATCACCCCAAAATCTCCAACTATTCGTATGCTCCCCAGCAATTTCAATAAGTTTGTAAACCAGAGCTACGGAAAATGTTTTTGAAAATCCCTGCTCCTTTAGTTGTTCCATAATTATACACATCAATATTATGATCAGTAATGTATTCAAAAAATGGCTCAAGATGCTTAATCTCTAAGGCAAGTCGCTCCCTTTCATAAAAAAAGAAGACACCTTGGAGCGATTTCCATCACTCTAAGGTGTCTTCCTTTTATAAAATATGGACAAAATGTGGGCAATCCGGGCTTCTCCGAGGAGAAACCCTTGCCACACAGGGGTTCATACCCCGTTTTACATCATGCCGCCCATTCCACCCATGCCGCCCATGTCTGGAGCAGCAGCCTTCTCAGGCTCAGGCTTGTCAGCGATCACCGCTTCGGTGGTCAGGAACATTGCTGCTACAGATGCAGCGTTTTGCAGGGCAGAACGCGTTACCTTCGCAGGGTCAACGATGCCTGCTTCGAACATGTTCACCCAAGTGTCAGCAGCAGCGTTGTAGCCAATGCCAACTTCTTCGTTCTTCAGGCGCTCTACAATAACAGAGCCTTCCTTACCAGCGTTCGCAGCGATCGTACGGATTGGCTCTTCCAGCGCGCGCAGCACGATGTTAACGCCAGTCTTCTCGTCGCCTTGCGTTTCTACCGCAGCAACCGCTTTGTATACGTTCACCAGAGCAGTACCACCGCCGGATACGATACCTTCTTCTACCGCAGCACGAGTCGCGTTCAGAGCGTCTTCGATACGCAGCTTGCGTTCTTTCAGCTCGGTTTCAGTAGCTGCACCGACCTTGATAACAGCAACACCGCCAGCCAATTTAGCCAGACGCTCTTGCAGCTTCTCTTTGTCGAACTCGGAAGTCGTTTCTTCCAGCTGTGTGCGGATTTGCTTCACGCGAGCTTCGATATCCGCTTTGTCGCCAGCACCGTCCACGATAATGGTGTTCTCTTTGGTTACGCGTACTTGACGTGCAGTACCCAGTTGGTCCACAGTAGCGGATTTCAGGTCCAGACCCAATTCCTCGGTAATCACCTGGCCGCCTGTCAGAGCAGCGATATCCTGCAGCATAGCCTTGCGGCGGTCGCCGAAGCCTGGAGCTTTGACAGCCACTGCATTAAAGGTACCACGCAGCTTGTTCACGATCAGCATCGCTTGAGCTTCGCCTTCGATATCTTCAGCAATCAGCACGAGCGGCTTGCTTTGTTGTACGACCTTCTCCAGCAGAGGCAGAATTTCCTGGGTGTTGGAGATCTTCTTGTCGGTGATCAGAATGTACGGATTATCAAGCACCGCTTCCATCTTGTCTGTGTCTGTAATCATGTACGGAGAAATGTAGCCGCGGTCGAACTGCATACCTTCTACAACTTCCATTTCAGTCAGGAATCCACGGGATTCTTCAACCGTAATGACGCCGTCCTTGCCGACTTTCTCCATGGCTTCTGCGATCAGCTGTCCTACTTCCTCGTCAGCTGCAGAGATAGAAGCAACCTGTGCGATGGACTGTTGTCCTTCAATCGCTTTGGAGATGTTCTTCAGCTCTTCTACCGCTGCACGAACAGCCTTGTCAATGCCTTTGCGGATAACCATTGGATTTGCACCCGCAGTAACGTTCTTCAAGCCTTCGCGAATCATCGCCTGAGCAAGAACCGTTGCTGTTGTTGTACCGTCACCGGCAACATCATTCGTCTTAGTCGCTACTTCCTTCACGAGCTGAGCACCCATGTTCTCGAATGCATCTTCCAGCTCGATTTCTTTCGCGATGGTTACACCGTCATTCGTGATGAGCGGGCTGCCAAACTTCTTCTCGAGTACCACGTTACGTCCTTTCGGACCCAATGTTACCTTTACTGCGTTAGCCAATGCATCTACACCGCGAAGCATTGCGCGGCGAGCGTCTTCACTGAACTTAATATCCTTAGCCATGATATTACATACCTCCCTGGAATTTTAATAAATTACGAATGTGCTCCTATATGCAGGTTAACGAATTAACCCAGAATCGCGTGGATGTCGCTTTCTTTCATAATCAAATATTCTTTACCTTCATATTTGATTTCTGTTCCAGCGTATTTAGAGAAGAGTACACGGTCGCCTTCCTTAACTTCCAATGCTACGCGCGCGCCGTCCTTCAGAGTACCGCTGCCTACAGCGATAACCTTTCCTTCTTGCGGCTTTTCTTTCGCGGAGTCCGGAAGCACGATCCCGAATGCCGTGGTTTCTTCTTGTGCGATAGGTTCTACCAATACGCGTTCACCTAAAGGTCTGATCATGAAAAATAGCCTCCTTGTTAAATAAATATAAGGTTTATCTGAGCCTTGCTGTATGTATTAGCACTCAACAAGTCTCAGTGCTAACAACCATGTTTTATGATACTCAAGTTGATCTGAAATTTCAAGTACCCCGAAGCAATTTTTACTCAAATTTTACTTCAAATCAGAGCAGCATCCGGGTTTGTCCAGCAACTCCCCTCTTCCATTGTATCCAAGGGTCCCCACTTTATGCCTGAGGGCCATTCCCGCTTCTCCCTGCAGCCTGCTTAAAGAGCACTACGCCAAACTATAGTCATACATATCTAGAGTAAAGGGCAGATAAATTCTGCCCCTCCTCATCAAACCGTACGTGAGGTTTTCCCTCATACGGCTTTCCGATGTTCGTCATTCATGTGCGTGCAGATCACAAGAGCGTTTTAAGTCCATATTGTTTGGACAATGCTTTCACTTCGCTTAACGAACTCATCCATCGCGTGCGTTGACGCTTCTTGGCAACCCACTTTGCTAAGCGCTGCAAGATGTACCAATCTAGTTTTGCCATCTTCTTTTGGCTGTAGGCTGTGTAGTAGTAGTTGCGCCACCCCTGTATTTTTGGGTTTAAATATCCCAGGTGGTCCTGGAAAGTCTTGTGACGCATATTCGGCGGAGCAAGTCGCTCCTTCACGACCTCTCGGATTCGCTCTTCCGCCTTGCGACACAGCCACTGCTGGGTCGTATAGTATACTTTGCCTTTGGATGTCTCGGCTTTCGTCTTTCGATGGTGCATGCCTAGAAAATCAAAGCCTTCTTCTCCTGTCCATAGTCCAACGATGCGTGTCTTGGTTGGATGTAACGTTAGCTCTAGGCGGTCCATAATAACTCTAATGAGTTCGTACGCCCGATCTGCATCCTTCTTTGTTTTGCAGATGACCACCAGATCGTCCGCGTAACGTGTGAGTTCCCCCATTTTACTGCCATGCCGTTCCCACAGGAGATCAAAGTAATTCAGGTAGATATTCGCCAGCAGTGGTGAAATGACCCCACCTTGTGGTGTACCCAAATCTGAGCGTCTGACATTGCCTTCCTCCATGACACCTGCACTTAGCCACTTCCTCAACAGCTTCAGAATTCGTCTATCGCTGATTCGCATTTCTACCAGCTTAATGAGTTTCTCCTGATTAATGTTGTCGAAGTACCCTTGGATGTCGACGTCGACCACCCAATTCCCTTTGCGATTGCATGCTTTCCGAATGCGATCTAACGCTTGCTTTGCACTTCGTTTTGGCCTGAACCCGAATGACGTTTCCTGAAAATCCGCCTCGAAGATCGGTTCCATGACGAGTTTCGCTGCCATCTGGATGACGCGGTCTCTCACTGTGGGAATGCCGAGCGGTCGCTTTTTGCCATCCTTCTTCGGAATGTAGTAGCGCCTTACGGGTTGCGGATGATACTCGCCTTCTTTAAGAAGCCGTTGACATTCGTGTACAAAGCATGTTTCTCCTTGTTTTTCGATATCTGCCAATGTTTCTCCGTCGATTCCAGCTGAACCCTTATTAGCTCGTACTCTTCGCCATGCCTCCCACAGGATGTCTATTCGATAGACCTTGTCGTACAACGCGTGAAACCTTCGCTTCTTGTTTTCCTTGGCCGCATGACCTAGTTTCTCTTGGAGTTGTTGAACGTTTTCCTTTGGTGTTGTTAGCCGTTTGGCATTCACTGACTCGTACCTCCTTAAGAAACTTGAACAAAGCAGGGCTCCTTCCCTCCTGCAGGTTTTGTTGTCCTGCATTCTTCGGTACTATGAGCCCCTCGGACTCCCTTCCTGCAGACGGTTCACTTCACCTTTTAGGCTTATAGAGCGTCTCTTTACGGTTTCAAAAAAAAAAAACGTGCAGGGGAGGGCCTCCCCAGTTCACTGCATCCTCTTTCATACCATGCCGATCCCCATACGCCGGAGGATTCTTCACTGCTGATCCAAGTTCTAAACAGCTTCCGTGGCCTTCGTCCAATGCAGCGAGACTCGGCATCCTCTCTTCCCTCTTGCGAGGCCTTTTTGACGACGCGGCAGAATTCACTTTATGTTACGGCCTGGTACGTTGCTCGCCCCATCTCTGACGGGTGCTTTCGTCAATACGCTTCTACTTACAGATTTCGCCATAAGCAGGTATCCTAGCTACACAGGGGCTTGGTTCCTCCTGTGACCGGATTTTCACCGGCTAGAGAATGCGTGCTTAGCTGGGCACGCCTGCACAAAAAAAGCGCCCCCACAGGGACGCTTCTCACTCTTCTTCTTTGCGGACATACCGCTCTTCCAGTTCCATATCTGCCGCAAGCTGCTTGCGGTAGATAAAAGCGGATAAATAAACACTAAACTCATAGAGCAGCAATAGCGGAATCGTTACGAGAAAGTCGGAAATGAAATCCGGCGGCGTAATAATAACAGCGACAAACACCAATGCAAAATAAGCATAGCGCCGCAGCTTCTTCAGCCGGATCGGATTCAAAATGCGTATTCTCGTTAGAAACATCACAACCAGCGGCAGCTCGAACAGCAGCGCCAGCGGCAGCACGAGGTTAAACATAAAGCTGAAATAATTCGTAATTCCGTACGTTTCCTCCAGCCCCATGCTCTGAGTAATTGTTGTTGTGAAGGACAGCGTCATCGGAAACACGATATAGTAGCCGAATAATACGCCTGCAATAAACAGAACAAAGGTATACGGCACATAGCGGACAGCCGCCTTCTGCTCCTCTTTGCGCAGGCCAGGCTTTACAAACGCCCACAGCTGGTAAAAAATAAACGGCACTGAAATGACCAGCGAGAACAACGCCGCAATCTTCATATAAATGCCGATGCCGTCCCAGAAGGAGAAGGCATTCAATTCGAACTGCTGTGCCTGCTCTGACCCCGTCAAATACTGATAGACCGGCTCGGCAATAAACAGGCCTCCGACCAAGCCGACCACAAACAAGCTCAGCACCCATATAATCCGCCGCCTGAGCTCGGTCAAATGCTCAGTCAGCTCCATTAACTTCATCTGCTCGGACACGCCCATCATCACCTCATCACTTCACCAAGCAGCTTCACATGCTCAGAAACAATCAAATCCCTCCGAAGAGGGATTTCTGTACAGCTGCTACGCAGCTTATTCCGGCAGACGCTTGTCTTCTGCACGTGCAGCAGCAGGCTGCGGTGCAGTCTCAGTCTTCTTGGAAGCCGGCTCATCCTCTATAATCTCGCGTGCTCCGTCCTTGAATTCACGAAACGTTCTTCCTACTGCACGTCCCAGCTCAGGAAGCTTGTTCGGACCGAACAGCAGCAGCGCAAGAATAACTAACAGAATAACTCCAGGTACACCTATTGAAGAACCCATAATTACATCTCCTCCTTATACAGCACAGAAGCAGCCGACAGGGGCCGATTCAGGCAGCAAATACCGTCATCACTCAGAACAACAGCACATAGACATATATCGACATCATATCATATCAAAAATGGCATAAACAGCCCTTCTTCATGACAAATTGTGTACAAATCCTGCTTCTTTTACGTCCGTGAATCTTCCCGGTACTGCCCCGTTACCATCAGCAGCGCCTCCGGCAGCTGATCCATCACTGCCGCCAGGTTCTCATGCACACCCTTAGGGGAGCCCGGCAGGTTCAGCACGAGCGTCCGTCCGCGAATACCGCATACACCGCGGAACAGCATGGCACTGCGGTTCTTCTGCATAACCGCGGCCCGCATGGCCTCGGCAATGCCTGGAACCTGTCTCTCTATAACCCGAAGCGTTGCCTCGGGCGTCACATCCCGCACCGCAAGCTCGGTTCCTCCCGTCGTCAGCACCAGATCCACATGGTAATAATCGGTCAGTTCAATCAAAGCGGCCGTAATCTCGTCCTCTTCATCCGGGACAATCCGGTATTCGATAATTTGCCCGCCCAGCTCTTCTTCTACCAGCTCCCGGATGACCTGGGCACTGGTATCCTCGCGTTCTCCCCGTGCCCCCTTGTCACTGGCTGTCAGGATCGCCGTCTTCCACACCATGAGAAATCTCTCCTTTCCCTCATCAGCGAATATCCTGATTCATTAAATATGATTGTCAAAGCTAGACTTGATAATCTCCATTCTTGCCGCCGCGCTTGCTCACCAGGCGCGTCGGTCCGATCTGCATATCCTTTTGCAGCGCCTTGCACATGTCGTAAACCGTTAAAGCGGCAGCAGACACCGCCGTCAGCGCCTCCATCTCAACCCCCGTCTTGCCGGTGGTCTTCACAGAGGCTTCTATATAAAGCTCATCCAGGCCGTTGTCGCCAAACTGAATATCGACTCCGGTCAGCGGCAGCGGATGACACATCGGGATCCAGCTAGACGTATTCTTGGCCGCCATAATACCCGCGACTTGAGCTACTGCCAGCACGTCACCCTTCTCGATGCCGCCCTCCAAAATCCGCTTCAGCGTGTTGGGATGCATTCTTACGGCGGTTTGCGCTACCGCGGTCCGGTGCGTTACTTCCTTATCCGTGACATCGACCATTCTCGCTCTGCCCTGCTCGTTCATATGACTAAGCTCCATGATATGGCTCTCCTGTTCCTGTTTCAAACTTCATCCACCCCTGATCTGTGACCAGTCCATCCAGCCTCAGGTCATGAATCTCCATCGGCACTTGAGGGATCACCTGCTCCTGAAATCCAATGCCTATCCATCTCGGCTGCCGGCCTGCCGCCTGCGCTTCCCCATCCAGCCGGCTGCGCAGGGTATCAAAATATCCGCCGCCATAGCCCAGCCTTCCGCCATAAGCATCAAAAGCCAGCCCTGGCACCCAGATCACCTCCGGCACTTGCCCGGGGCCATATTTCACGGCTGTCTTCGGATCGGGCTCCGGAATACCGTAGCTCCCCGCTGCAAGTGAAGCTTCAGGGGTCAGATCATACAATTCCATCTCTCGAGATCCGCGCTGACTGCGAGGAACAATAACCTGAACCCCGCTGCTCCAGGCCCATTGAATGATGGGCCAGGTATCGAGCTCTGAACGGAAGGGCAGATAGATCAGCATGCTGGCGAATCGATATTGCTTCATACATTCCACAGCCAGATCTGACGCTTGGCGTGACAGCCGGTCCCTGGTCTCCGGGCTTAATGAATCCCGAATCCCCTTCATCCTGGCACGTAAATCCGACTTCGCCTCAGACGGCAAAGATATGTCATAACTCCTGTCCAAACCTGAGCTCTTCCTCTCGGATCTTATTTAAGTTTAGTTTACCACTGTTCCTCCCTTTCGCCAAGAATGCGGAAGCGATGACGTGATCTGTCGCTTGTTTTTTATTTTTCATGTAAACTGGCTTTAATGTGACATGATGATCTGCAAGAGCTCTAGATCTTCCCGTAAAGTTCAAGATATAGATGGAGGTATTACACAGCATGCTGTTACAAGCGAACGGAATTAAGAAATCATACGGCGTTACTCCCGTGCTGGAGGGGGTGAATCTGCAGATTCTGGAGCGTGAGCGGATTGGCCTGGTCGGAGTGAACGGAGCCGGTAAATCTACCCTGCTGAAAGTGCTGGCCGGCGAAATGTCCTACGACAGCGGACAGATTTTCAAATCCAAGGAAACTACAATCGGTTATCTGGCTCAGAACAGCGGACTTCAGTCCAGCCGCAGCATCGGGGAAGAAATGCGAGAGGTGTTCGCCCCGCTGCTGGACACCGAGCGCGAGCTTCGCCAGCTGGAGCAGCAAATCGCCGAGCGGAGCAGCAGCAGTGACTCCAAGCAATACGAGGACCTGCTCGCCCGCTATGCCGCCCGCTCCGACTGGTTCAAGGACCATGGCGGATATGAGATGGAAACCCGGATTCGCAGTGTACTGCACGGTATGGGCTTTGGCGGCTTTTCGCAGGAAACGCTCATTTCCACCTTAAGCGGCGGGCAGAAGACCCGCCTTGCACTCGCCCGCATTTTGCTGCAGGCACCGGATCTGCTCATGCTCGATGAGCCTACCAACCATCTCGACATCGCGACCTTAACGTGGCTGGAGGATTATTTGCGAGGGTATGCCGGCGCACTGCTCGTTGTCTCTCATGACCGTTATTTTCTGGACCGGCTCGTGACGACAATTGTAGAAGTGGAGCGGCATCAATCCCGACGCTATACCGGTAATTACAGCAAATATATTGAATTGAAGGCGGCAGAGTATGAGTCGCAGCTGAAGCAGTACGAGAAGCAGCAGGATGAGATTGCGAAGATGGAAACCTTCATTCAGCGTAACATCGTTCGGGCGTCTACAACCAAGCGGGCACAGAGCCGGCGTAAAGCCCTGGATAAGCTGGAGCGGCTGGACCGTCCGGCAGGAGATTTGAAGAAGGCTCACTTCTCTTTTGAGACCGAATATATGTCAGGCAAAGAAGTGCTGCAGGCCCGTGATCTAGCCGTGTCCTTTGAGGGAAGCAGCACGCTGTTCCGCAATGTTTCCTTCGACCTGCGCCGCGGAGAAACCGTAGCGTTAATCGGACCGAACGGGATCGGGAAATCCACATTATTGAAATGCTTGATGGGAGATATGCAGCCGGCCGCCGGTACTTTTCAATGGGGAACCAAGGTGAAGCTGGGCTTCTATGACCAGGAGCAGTCTAACCTGAACCCCTCCAATACCGTGCTGGAGGAGCTATGGGGCACCTATCCCCATTTTGAAGAGGCAAGGATTCGTACGGTGCTGGGCAACTTTTTGTTCAGCGGTGAGGATGTTCTGAAGAAGATCAGCTCTCTTAGCGGCGGGGAAAAAGCCCGTGTTTCCCTGGCCAAGCTCATGCTCCTGGAAGCCAATATGCTCGTGCTTGACGAGCCGACCAACCATCTGGATCTGTTCAGCAAAGAGGTGCTGGAGTCCGCCCTGATGGATTACGAGGGTACTCTGCTGTTCATTTCTCACGACCGTTACTTCTTGAACAAAATGGCGGAGCGGATTATTGAGCTGCATACGGAGGGTGCGGAGCATTTCCTGGGTAATTATGACGATTATACGGAGAAAAAGAAAGAGCTCTTGGAGCTGGGCTACGAGCCCGGAGAGCCGTTTCAGAAGACCTCTGACTCGTCTGCAGCCCGCAAGGAGTCCAAGCCGGATGCCGGAGCAGCCGATAAGCCAGGGGCCTCCTCTTATGAAGCGGACAAGCAGGCGAAGCGCGAAGAACGGAACCGGCAGCGCAGGCTGGAAACGCTGGAGAACCGCATCCAGGAGCTGGAGAACGAGATTGCCAGCCTGGAGGGAGAAATGGCATTGCCGGAGGTATATCAGGACTATGTCGCCCTGCAGGAGAAGCAGCAGCAGCTGGATGCACTGAAGGAAGAGCTGAATCCGATTTTTGCAGAATGGGAGAATTTGCTGGAGGAAGCCTAAGGTGTCTCACTCTAATCTTATCCCAGCCGTGTGATCTTAGGTATTTGGACATACTGGGAGAAGATTTACAGCGACGTTCACAAAATATTCATGATTGTAAACTTGTTTACACATCAAATGTTGTGCACAGACTTATCCCCAGATGTAGTGAATAACTCCGCCCTCATCCGGGGATAAAAAGCGCTTCATTTGCTTATAAACTGGCTTTTTCATCACTATGACCAATATTATCCACGAAGTTGTACACATTATCCACAGAATTCACACCTAATTGTGAAAATGTTGTTCTCACTTTCAGTCTTTTGTAAAATCGCTGTCTATCAGCCTTCCACAGACTTATGCACAATTTGGGTAGAATATGTGTATAAGTCTGTCCACAACTTGACTTCCACTTTGTTTCGTAATAGTGCAATACGGTTAATGTAATTTTTCGTGTGTTTTATTAACTAGACTGATCTTGCTTCTGGTATTATCATGTTCAAGGGGCATTTATGGGCACGCATACAGTGACTTCTTCTCTCACATTACAAAAAACGCTCACGCAATTCGTTTGTAGAACACTCCAACGAATTGCGTGAGCGATAAACATTTTTCTTGTTCGGTTACAGACTTTTTCCTTTGATAATTACTCTATTCTAAAATCGTATTCATGGATCTCGCTTGCTGCGCCTGTTGTAGCAGGAATTTCTTGAGTTAAGAGCGATAATATTCCTTCTGTTTTCCAGCGTTGAAAGTCTAATGAAGGGGATTGACTGTACATAGCATTATTGGTATAAATAAGGCCCCAGTCGTTCCAATTGTTAGCTTCAGTAGCTGCAGCAATTTTGACCCTGTTACCTTGATTAAAGATCATTAACCCTGTGTTATTTGAATCAAACACTATTTGTGACCGGCTTCCTAAAGGCACGGAATTCATTACATTTTTACGCCATACTTTGTCGGTTCCGCGCCAATAATGAGTATATTTTGCGTCTGCTCTTGCCAATTCCCAAGTAGAATAATTAGGGTTACCTTCTGGCGCATGGGAGGTGACCACGTGAACACGCCCCTTATCGTCCACATAACTATAACCATGATTCATTAATCCATGATTTTGATTGATCGTCCTTACTTTTAACCCAGCAGTCGAAACTTTCATCGGGTCACTTTCTGTCGTGGCAACGACGGTCCCACTGTTATTCTTCCATGTTGCTCCGTAATCTTCGCTATAAGCAAACATAATATCGTGATTGGTCATCGCATCTGGAGCCTCTCGCCATACCCAAGTCAAATATAACTTATTATTGAAATACTGAGGGCGGTCAAGATACGCATTTCTACTTGTTGAGCCATTATAATTTCCTTCGCTCGAAATAATTATCCCGTTTTTCTTCCAAGAGTGTGTCGAGTTTCCGTTATAGGTGTACAAAATCGTGTCCCCATCTCCCGATCCGCCGCTTCTTCGGATGAATTGAAGATTCCCGTTGGGTACATCGATAAATCGGGGATACGTGACCTTCGTTTCTGTTTGCCCTGGAATCAACTGTGAAGTGACCGGTCCAAAAAGATTTGTGCTCCACACGACACTTTCTGGATTGTTGGCAACCCCCCGTTGGGATACCCTATAATGCAAATCATTATTATGATGGTCAAATGCCAAATGAATCGTTCCATCTGCTCTGCTAATACCAATCACCGCAGTATTATGTGTATCATTGGATGTAAAATTATAATCGGTGAAAGTAATAACACTCCATCCCGACTTCGGTGAGAGTTTACGTCTCGCAAGATTCACATAAGACTTTCCATTGCTTTCTTTGCTGTAATATACAGCATATTGATAGTTATTGTGGGTAACCATCATATCCTGTGCGTGAATTGCACTGTTAATATACAAACCATACTTGCCAGAAGAGAAATTATGCCCCTGAGTGTCAATGACTTGATCATTGATTTTGACTACACTTACGCCTGTCACAGCCTGTACAGATACACTTGAAAAGCTAAAGGTAGTAATCATCACCGCCAGAACAAGCAGTAAAGCCAAACCTTTTTTCATCATCTCAAAACCTCCTACTTTTAATTAGTTTCAAAGAAAATTACAGTATTCTATTACGTTGCCATCACCTCCTTTATATTTGTTATCCCACAATTTCAAAAAACAGGGCGACTCATATAACATAACTGTATGGGTTCGCCCTGCTCGGTACATGTTTTAGATCAAATCAGATTTTTCAAGTAATCGTTCGATCATCTTAGCGACCTCGGCTCTTGTTATGAAACCCTTCGGTACAAGCTTCATACTGCTTCTTCCTGTAATTAGTTCTGCTTGAACACTAGCCGCAATGCCGGTCATTGCCCACGTAGAAGCATCTGATACATCTTGAAACGAACTAAGTATTGCACTTGTTGCACGAGTAGGAGATTTAGACTTCAAATCCGTAATCACCATCGCCCTGGAGAGGATAACCATAGCTTGTTCTCGGGTAACCTTGTCATTAGGACGGAAGGTCCCATCTTCAAATCCATTGATTATATTGTATGAATATGCAGTGTTTATCGCGCTGCTGTTCCAATCTGTTGCCTTTACATCCATGAATGAGCCTGTTCTATCTGCAAGATCTACCCCTAAACCTTTAACAAGGATAGCTGCAAATTCGGCCCGCGTGATTTCTTGGTCAGGGCTAAACATTTCGTGTCCTGTTCCTTGAATAATCATGCGTGAGGCCATCTGATTGACTGTATCCTTCGCCCAGTGATTTTCTAAATCCCTAAATTCCTGCCTGTTCTCAACTACGACGTAAGTGCTATTAGTCAAACTTTTGATTTGTACGTGAAACCGATCATCCTTGTTAACGACCTTGGTAGGTACATGGCGAACCGTTCCATCCATCTCTACAATTAATCCTGTCGTAATTCGATCTGGATCAATGCCTTCTGGAATCACAATGCTGCGTTTCACATACGAATTGAATTTTGAAACCTCTTCTGTACGGTCCTTGTAAACTGCTTTGACTTCGAAATTCACAGGCGGCAATATCATAGAAAAGCCTCTGTTTGTTGCCATGTTTTCAACTACTTCAACCATATCATCTGTCGGCGTTGCAATAACAATCTTAATCCGGATGTCTTCTAATGCTAAATTGACTCCAAATCGCTCTAAAACGTCATTAATATGAATTTGCTGCGCAGGTAAAGTGTATGTTGCCAGCTCGGTGCGCAACTCTATTATGGCTTTTTTCGCCTCCATATTTTTAATCATGCGCCCATTCAATTCCCCTATAACGACCTCACTTCCGGTTACGACTGGAATCGTAATAACTGCTCCTTTAGGCGTTGCTTCAAGGCGTTGTTTCATTTTTTCTTCATCCATTACAATTGTCGTTACAGTTTGCCCATTTGCTTGTGCTGTCTTTGCAATACCCAAATGCTCTATCTTTCCATTGATAAGAATCTCCGCCTTATCACCTGTTGTTTCAGACGTCGTTGGTGCGGAAGGTTCACCGGTATTATCACCGCCCGAAGAATCTACAGGCTTAACAGCAGCTTTTGATACAACCTGTGTCACATTAAATGTCACATCAGTCAGATTGTCAGCAGATATCGTAATCGTCTCGGTGTAGGTTCCTGCTGCCAGGCCGTCTTTTGCTTTTACCGTAAAAGAGGTCTTCGCGCCGCTATCTAAAGTTCCTTCAGGTTGCGTGATAATAAAATTAGTGCCGGTAATGGTTGCTTTAAGATTGGATAAATTTCTCGTGCCGTTATTATATACATCGATCGTGACAGTCTCCTGTGAGCCTGACTCGTAGCCTTGCGTTAGTGCTGTTGCAGATTGATCCGTTATTGTAGCGATCTCATAGATTGGTGCCACGTAATCTAACGGCGCATAAACGAGGATATCGTTGTAACTAAATTCGTGATATCCATTCAGTTCATTGGGCAAGATTTTTTCCCCTAACATCAGCTCACTTCTACTGAACATGGGTAACGCCCAGTCCTTTAATGAAGCTTCAACCCCTCCGCCTGTGATTTGTTCCCAAGTCCATTCTTTTTCTCCTAGAATGTATGGTATTACGAAATCATATCCACTCTTTAGGCTTACACCTTCATCAGATTTATAGGACCATAAGTCAACATTGGTGAAACGACGGCTCAAGTCAGCAAGTCTCACTAATGCCCATAAGTTATTAACCGTATAGCTAACAGATTTTGTTCTTCTTAACTCCTCCGGCTGACTACCATCAGGCGCAATGTGAGCTTCTATACGTTTTATCATAGTCTCTTCAATCAACGCTTCAGCTTCATTCACTTTTCCAAGATAAATCATAAGTCCTGCGACTTGATAATCATAATTTGTAGCATGATTATTTGTTCTAGTACTTGCCCCAATTCCAAACTCACTTGTTCTCAGCCAGATTAAATACTGATTAAACCAGTCCTTCATTGATGCCAGCTCACTTTCAGCCAGCAATTGATTCTTCTCTAACACTTGAAGTGTTGTAATCACTTTACCGATATCAGTCCATTCGATGATCCCAAACATGGTTCCGCTTACTTTACCTGGTATAGCCTGACCAAAGCTTACATGAGGATTCACTTTCGTTTCTTCATTAATAAACCAAACCTGAACAATTTCTTTGGCCTTATTTATATATTTTTGATCCTCTGTGAAATAATAGGCCAATGTTAATGTATTTAATGATGTAAACATTTCTCTTAACCGAGTAAAATCAGTATCCGAACCTCTAGTTATAGGATTAAGTACACCATCTTTATGAATCCATGGCATACCGTTTTCTGTATCTGGGTTTGGCCACCAGTATGGTGCAATACTATAGTAATCATGGATATCACCACTTGCTGGTATAAGTGTTTTATTCGTTACAGGATCAATTGCCTTTGCCAGCTCTGCATCTGCTTCAAGAACCAGAGTCTTGTAAGCCTCTACAAACGTATGATTATTTGCTTCAATTTCTCTTTTTGCCAGGTTTAGCCTTTCTTCATTTAAATAAACCAGGCCCTTTTCGGTAGGAGCCCCGTTTTCATCAATATCTAACGGCGCATAAACAAGGATATCGTTGTAACTAAATTCGTGATATCCATTCAGTTCATTGGGCAAGATTTTTTCCCCTAACATCAGCTCACTTCTACTGAACATGGGTAACGCCCAGTCCTTTAATGAAGCTTCAACCCCTCCGCCTGTGATTTGTTTCCAGGTCCATTCTTTTTCTCCTAGAATGTATGGTATTACGAAATCATATCCTTTTTTCAGATTGACTCCTTTTTCCGTCTCGTAGGTCCATAAGTCGACCTCTGTAAAGCGACGGCTCAAGTCAGCAAGTCTTACTAATGCCCATAGGTTGTTAACTGTGTAGCTAACGGATTTAGTCCTTTTTAATTCAAGCGGTTGGCTGCCATCCGGATCAATTTGTGCTTCTACACGCTTTGTCATAGCCTCTCTGATCTTGGCTTCAGCCTCATTTATCTTACCTAAGTAAATCATGAGACCTACCACTTGATAATCATAGTTGGAACCGTGATTATTCGTCGTGTTATCTTCCGCGATCCCGAATTCACTTGTTGTTAACCACGTGTAATATTCGTTCAGCCATTTACCCATGACCGTCCGATCACTGTCACTCCACAAGTTGTTTTTCTCTAGCATTTGAATTGCTGTAATTACCTTACCGATATCTGTCCAATCGATCACAGCAAAATTTGTTCCATCTTCAGTACCTGGTCTAGCTTTACCATAGTTAATATTAGGATTTACTTTTGTTTCTTCATTGATAAACCACACCTGAACAATTTCTTTGGCCTTATTTATATATGTTTGATCCTCTGTGAAGTAATACGCCAAGGTTAAAGTGTCCAAAGATTTGAACATTTCCCTTAAGCGTTTCCAATCAGTATCAGGGCCTGCAGTTGTCGGATTGAATTCACCATCTTTATAAATCCAAGGCAGCCCATCCTCTTTTGTAGGGTCTGGCCAAAAATATGACGCAATCGTATAATAATCATGAATGTCACCGCTTGCCGGAATAAGTGTTTTATTCGTTACAGGATCAATTGCCTTTGCCAGCTCTGCATCTGCTTCAAGAACCAGAGTCTTGTAAGCCTCTACAAACGTATGATTATTTGCTTCAATTTCTCTTTTTGCCAGGTTTAGCCTTTCTTCGTTTACATAAATCAGATCAGTCTCACGTTCTTGTGTCACTTCTTCACCTAGGATGGTAAGATTAAATTCTTTTTGTGCACTTTTCCCATTCTGAGTTCCTGTTACAGTTAATTTAGCTTGCTGATTGTAATCTCCGCGAGTGATGTCTACAACTCCTGTTGTATTGTCAACAGTAGCTGATGCATGGTCAGAAGTCCAACTAAATACGGTGTTCCTTGTTCCTTTAATTGGTACGCTAAAATTCTGTACGATCCCCCACATATTAGCAATTGAAATTTCATCCAAGTCCGCTTGTATATTGAATTCATCTGTATTCGGTACCGCAGCCGACGCTTTCATTGCGTACAATCTAATACCTACACCATATTTGGTTTTATCAGCTAATGTCCAGTAAGCGCTATCCACTTGTCGCATATCCATACCATTCACAAGAGGATATTCTTTTAATTCCCCGCTGTTTATCCCCACATATATTTTATCTTCAACGGTATCCACAACGACCTTGGCCATCGCCTTCTCCTCTAGCACCACTGTACTAAGTGTCTCGTATGAGCTTCCGGTCTTTACCTTCACCTCGTTACCTTGGTGCTGCATAGATAGCACGGTGTTACTTGAACCTTGCGCACTCTTGGCTGCAAGGTTAAATTGAGCTCTACCTGCACCGCCATCTGTGCTGCTGTTTGCAAATTCAAGGTCTATTGTTACAATACCTGTTGCATCTTCACTAAACTGTCTTTTTAGTGCTTTACCACTGCTGTCCCCTTCCGAACGATACAACTCCATATATTCATGGGTATACCCTTCACCATTTTTCACTGTCCAATCCATTGATAAATTACCCTGCACATCATTATAGCTCTCATCAAATAGCACCTGCGAAGAAACTTCTTCTGCACCATTCGAATCTTGAGATGTATTAGCATACACATAGCCATTGGGTGATAGAACTGAACTGATGCACACACACGACACCATCATAACCGTCAATTTACTTTTGATACTTTTTAGCATTTTAGAGTTAGACATAGATCATATTCCCTCCTCAGTTCGCTTAATCATGCTTTATTCATTTAACGTGTTAACGTATCTGTCATACTCCTTCCTTTACGGTATAATGGGCACGGTACCTGATTCGTCCGTTGCGTAACCCCAGAGATTGATGTAATGTTCTCCAGGTAAAAATTCGTCGTTACGCTTCTCCAGCATCCTCATAAGCAGGTCATCCAACTCTTTCTGTAAATGGACCATTTCTGGCACCCTGCATAAATTATAAAGCTGGTATGGGTCTAACGCATTATCGTACAGCAGCCATGGGCCACTCAGATCTCGCACGTACGTATACCGCTTCGTGCGGATTCCGCGATACTCGCGGCCACCTAGGGAACGGCGGTACTCTCCAGCCGGATGAATACAAGCAATAAACGCCGCTTCCGCCGGGGCTGGCTCAGTTCCATACAAGAATGGTGCATAATTAATACCTTCGACGGTTGATGGAATCGCAATTCCACTTAAACCCAGCAATGTTGGCATAATATCCGGGCTATTGAATGGTTCTTTAATTCGTTTACATTCTCTTGAAAAAACCGATGGATAACGCAGCAAAAACGGCACTCGGATCGACTCGTCCCACGGTCGCTGCTTGCGTATATCTCCTTGTGAATAAATCATGTCCCCATGGTCGGACGTGTAGACAAAGATCGTATCCTCATCCTTTCCCGTTTCCATCAGAGTCGTCAGCAGATCACCGACATATTCGTCGAGTGCAGAGATATGGGCGTAATAACCGGCCAAATCTCTGCGCGCGTCCAGTTCGGCTGTAGCAGGTACATTGTCGCGGAGCATGAGCTTCTCAGGCTCATACATTTCCCTGAACTGTTGTGGTGCAGTATGATATGGATTGTGCGGCGGCCCCCATGACAGCACCAGGAAAAAAGGCTTGTCGCTAGCCTGCCGTGCGCGGATATAGTTCTGCGCATCACGTGTTTGAGCTTCTGCATCATAGCCCTTCCATTGCTGTTTAATATCCGTGTCCGCATAATAGAGCGAATGATTATAGTCGTGCGTACACTCCAGAACCTTCCAGTAATCAAACCCCTGACGATCCTCTCCAGCGATATATTTGCTTCGACCACGACCATCGACATGCCATTTGCCTATATAGGCCGTATCGTAACCAGCGCATTTAAAGGCATCGGCACAGGACACCGCTTCATGATTAAGATGAACATCGTTAACGAACACCCCATGTGTCAGCGGGTAGCGTCCTGTTAAAAAAGTCGCCCTATATGGACTACAGCACGGGACATTAGCTACGGCAGTGTCTAGGCTGACGGACTCTCTTGCCAGTGCATCCAGATTCGGCGTCTTGACATCTGGATTACCATTATATCCTGTTGCCTCCGCGCGGTGCTGATCACTAAATACATAGACAACATTAGGTTGCTCCTTCATTAATTCACGCCTTTCCTAATCATTAACATCTGAAGTTTTTAAAACTTTGCTATGACGAAGTATTACAGGTCCAATGAGTCCGGAAGGCTCTTGCTGCCTATATATGGAGAAGCGATCCCGTACTTGCTTCACAAGTGTATTCGTCACTTCTACGACTACTACGTTGCTCCCTGCTTGAAGAAAGCTAGTCACTTCAAAGAGGTAGGGAGGACAGATCCGGATTCCAGCATGATGTCCGTTGATCCAAAGTTCCACTGTTTCATAGGCAGCACCCAAGTCTAGCACCACTGTACCCGCGAAGTTTTCAAAGGCAATCATCGTTTCGTATCGAAAGGTACCGCTAAACCTTGGGAGATGCTCCGGAACCGCAAGGTTAATCAACTTTGGTAACGTGCAATATGGCTTGAAATGAGGGTATTGATTCGCTTCCGCTGTACTCACCTTCCACTCCGCTACAATCGTTTGATTTACTGCAGTTTCATGCCGTGGTCTAGGAGACAAGCTCCATTTCAAATCATCCAAGGACTCATCCCAAAGGAAAACTTTAGACTCGTATGGCTCTAGATGTAATAGAATACGGCACCCATGTTCTGTTACATCACTCGGATATTTTCTGACCTCGTTGTCAAATGCATCATATTCATACACGACGCCGTTCAAATTGATGTTTACTTGATCATGAATGGCATCGTAAGGATGTTCATTAAACATCATGAGGAACCGAGCATTCTGTCTTTGATATAGGTATACCCTCAGATCTGGCTGAAATTTGTCCATTTTCAAATAAGAGGTGAAGCGCTGTTGAATCTGTTCTACGAGCAATTCTAGAGGTACCGTATATTGGTTCTCATGTTCTGCCATAGACTTAAGCACGCTGTGTACGTCTACTCCGTCGCTCGACCTTACTGGAAGATTCTCTACGAAGTAGATGGTCAGGCCCTCCTGCATCGCTTCATATAAAGAATGGAGTAACTGGCTTGGCAGTGCTTCCGCGTATGGAATAATAAGATAATGAAAACGTTCTTCGTTTATGATAAGCTGCTGGTCAGATATGATCATCCTATCTTGAAGTAGGTCGGCAGGTACGACATCACAATCGATCTGTCGCTCCAACAACTGCCGTACCGGTCTCTGAAACAGCTGAGCTTCTCCAGACCATTCTGCTTCAGCATGGTACATCACGGCTGCGCTAGCAATATGCGTGCCTCCATTTAATAAATGAGAGAGACGATTTGTATATTCCATGAGCGTCTTCAAATAACGATATTGAGGGTTATTCCCTTGTGCGTAAAAATGCGGCGGACAATCATCATCCGGGAATGCCTTGGGCGAGAATGCATGCGGGATAAAATGATTGACTCCCCGGACAAGCATATGATCGGTGAGCCATTTCATCAGTTTCAATCCCTCTACCCATCCGTAGGCACCGAAGATTTCGCAGATGGTTCTACCTTTCTTTTTAGCATCGAGATGGCCCAAAGAGGATGCCATCTTCGCCAAGCCATAGTGGTAAAACTCCCCGTCACCTGCTCCAAGAGCGATACGGAAATCGTAGGTCATACCAGGAATAATTTGCTGCAGCACTACATCCACGCCAGACATATCCTGATCCCACAGCGCTCTGTAGAAATGTCCGACGCCTGCTCCCAGCCTAGCATGTGCATTATTATCCTCAATGACATGGCTGATATATTCCACACCCTTTGCTCGACACCAATCCGCTAAACGCTTGGTAAAGCAAGTAGCATACCGCCTTGTAAGCGTATCCATATAATGATAACGAAAAGATGATGCTCTGCTTCCTGAGTTATACCATAATAGCGGCAGTTGGGTAATTAAGTCCTCACCCGGCAATTTCTGTTGTAACAGCGTAAGCATATCCGTGCACCATGGCAGTACCATAGGGGTCTTTCCAATGATAGCTTCCAAAGAGTTAATATTCCCAAATCTTGGCTCATCACTAAAAAAACCAGATAAGGTGTTTCCAAACTTATGCCGCAACCGTTCATAATGAGGCTCATAAACGGTTTGTAACAGTACATCAACGGCTTCAGGTTCCAAAGGATTGAGATGATATTGTAGTCTTTCATGGCCCCCTTCGTTTGTCAGTTTGAGCATGAACACTCGCCAGTGACCTTCTGGTACATCCCAAAATAAGACTCCGTCACGAATAAAAACATTAAGGTTCATCAGTGAACCTAATTCTTCCGTTCCAGTCAAGCGTTCTGCTGCAACGATTCCCACCAGTTCTTCCCCGTCTAGAATATGTTCTCCTACCAACAGTGATGCTCCCTGCATCGATCCCACCACATCGATGTGATCCACTCTTAGATATCGGTTCCTTAGATGCGGGAACTCATATTTCATTCGACCCGCCGCATAACCGGTTGGAAAATGTGAGTCATCGAATATCCACACTTTCATGTCTTGATTTTCTGCTTCTTCCATAATGATTTCCAAATCTCTCCACCAGCCAGATCCAACAAAATCTGGATGTGTTCTGGATTCAACACATACGGCCCGTATCCCGCTCTCACGAATTTTTCTCAACTCTGTCCGTAATACTAATTCCTCCTGACCTTGCTGCCAGAAAAATGGTAGCACATAGTTCCCTTCTTCTCCGGATAGGTTATCTATCAATTTCGCGTCCATGTTTCCTCCTTTGCCGCCAATTTGATCTCGCATCATCGGAATTACGTATAATCCTTGTTATAAGACGTAGAGATGTTTGCTTGTAAAGGAAGCCGCTTGCGCGGCCCCCTCGTTATATTGTTTTCCATTTATTGTTTGCCGTTTTGCTGATACCATTCTGTCGCTTCCTTGATCAGCTCATCGCCTCCACGTGCACGCCAGTTGTTAACGAATTCGTCAAAGTAGTCAAGAGGCTTTTCGCCCAGAACAATCCGTCCGGCAGTTTCAATAAACATAGTAGACGGTATCACATAATCGCCGATCTCCGGCTGATCGGATTTGAAGCTCGGTGCCCCCGCAGTCACATTAGTCGTGCCTTCCTTCTTCCCAATCTCATATACCTCCTTGATCTTCGCTACAGCTTGCTCGTCTCCGCTTAACACCAACTGAATTTCCTCGTTAAAACCTACCATGTTGAAGACGAGTGGACGCCAAAGTGCGGTTTTGTCATCCGTATCCTTCTGCTTGTTATAATCGATCTTGCCGTTATCCTTGGTAACCGTTATACCCGGTACCCCGAATTGAACGAACTCTTGACCTTCCTCAGTTACAAGCCAATCGAACAGTCTCACTGCAGCAGCAGGGTCTTTACTTGACTTTGTAATTGAGAACGCTTTATTGTGAGGGCTCTTATTAAAGCCTGATTCTTTGACACCCGGGGCTTTGGGTGTAGGAATTGCAATAACCTCAGGATTGCCATTCGGAAGCGATTTGTTCAAGCGTTCCTGCCAATCCCAAGCGAGATTTGGAGCATGAACCCATGCGCCCACAAGATCACTTTGAATCTTTTGCTCCCATACATTTCGTTTGTTGGACATGAATTCGCTGTCGATAAGCTTCTCTTCCATCATCTTTTTCACGATGCCAAGCGCCGGCTTCATATTCTTACTTACATACTGCGGGATAACCTCGTTATTTTCGATCGTTCCTCCGTACAAGTTTACACCATACATGCTCAGCACATTATCTAACCAGGTGAAATTCTCACGGGCAGAGAATGGTATTTCATCCTGTATGCCATTACCGTTCGGATCCTTGTCGCGGAATGCGCGAAGCATATCCAGAAACTCGGCATCTGTCTTTGGAGCTTCCTTTATACCTACCTTGTCCATCCAGTCCTTACGAACGAAGAGCACTCTTGCTACCGGACTGTCACCCAGCGGAGCTTCGGGAATCGCCAGAATCTTGCCATCCCGTGTGACTGCATCCCATGCATCTTGTGAAATTACCTTTTTTAAATTAGGTCCATGCTCTTCAATAAGATCATTGAGTGGCAAGAGCTGATCGTTATCTGCTAGCTCTGCATTTATTCCCCACCCCTGCACAATGTCAGGGATCTCGCCGCTCGCAAATTTGACACTCAATTGATTCCGGTATTGACTGTTTGGAATGAAGGTAATATTCAGGTCCGTATTCGTCTTCTCAGCCAAATACTTCACTGTAGGATCGTCCATGGACTCGCCCCCCGGCACAGGCTGGCCTGCGTCTGATGCAAACATTGAAATTTTTGCAGGTCCCTTCACTTCTGTACTCGTCCCTGAGCCTTCTGAATTTTCGGTCTTTGCTGTAGAGCATCCAGCTGTAGAAACAGCTAAGGCAAGCGTTAGAGTAATCCCGAGCCATTTTCGCTTGATTGACATTGTTGTACCCCCTATTTTTAGTTTTATTTGGCATTACAGGATATCATATATGACATCCTTGATATATGAAGGCTTATTGCCTGCATAGCTTTACTCTTTAACTGAGCCTAATGTGGCACCTTTTACAAAGTGCTTCTGGAGAAATGGATACAGCACCACGATCGGCAATGTAGCCAGTACAATCGTCGCCATCTCCAGCGCCTGCGGCAGCATGTTTGAAGATTCAGCCGCAGCGGCACTAGCCATATCATTGTTGGAGCCTAAAGAGATGAGATTATATAGATATACCTGCAGCGTCTGCATGTCCCTGTCATTGATATATAACAGCGGTGTAAAATAATTGTTCCAATGACCTACAGCATAGAAGAGCAGCAAAGTAACCAGAATCGGCTTTGAAAGCGGTGTTACAATACTCCACACGATGCGATAATCGTTCATCCCGTCTACTTTGGCCGCATCAAACATCTCTTCAGGAAGACCACGAAAGAAAGTAATGCACAACATCATATTGAATGCACTAATAGCCGTAGGAACGATCAGAGCCCATATTGTATTCAGCATACCAAACTCTTTAACGACCAGATACATCGGAATCATGGGCGCGTGGAAGATCATCGTAAACACAATGAACAGCAAAATCGGGCGGCGCCCCCGAAGGTACGGCTTCGACAAAGGGTATGAGCCGATAATGGTCAACACCATGTTCAGTAATGTACCCAGTACTACAACCCTAATCGTGAGCCAGCCCGCCTCCCAGAAAGCCTTAGTTTGCGTAACCAGCTTATAATGGTCCAAAGTTGGCTCGACCGGCCACAGTGTTACCCGGGAGTGGATAATTGCATTGGCTGAGCTGAAGGAGCCGGCCACCACATGAAGCAACGGGATAATGGCCGCTAAGCTTAACAAGCTCAGCAGAATGATGTTCATCGTATCAAACAGCTTCTCGCCTGTTGATTTTCGTATTTCCATTCGTTGTCGCCTCCTTCTCTTAATACAGGCTCTCGCCGGTTGTTCGCTTGCTTAACTGATTGGCTGACACTAAGAGGATAAATCCAATTACCGATTTGAACAAGCCGATTGCGGTTGTAAGACTGAATTCCCCGTTCAAGATCCCTAGTCGGTACGAATACGTATCGAGCACCTCTCCGACTGACAATGTCACCGGGTTAAGGAAGATATAAATTTGTTCAAATCCTACATCAAGTACATTCCCGATTTTCAACAATAGCAGAATTGTAATAGCAGGCATTAACCCCGGGAGAGTTACATATATGAATTGCTTCCAGCGACCGGCTCCGTCAATCTTGGCTGCTTCATAAAGTGATGGATTGATTCCGGATAAAGCAGCCAGAAAGATGATCGTACTCCACCCCATCTCCTTCCATATACCTGTTCCCACTACTACAGTACGGAACAACTCGGTTGATTGCAGGAAGTTGATAACAGGTTCACCAATTTCCTTAAACAGATTGTTCACCATACCGGTTTGGGTCGAGAACATCATGTAGGCCAGTCCGTAAACTAGCGCCCAAGACAGAAAGTGAGGCAAGTACAATACCGTCTGGACTCCCCTTTTGAAGGCCATTAGTCGCACCTCATTGAGCAGACAAGCCAGAATAATCGGAGCAGGGAAGGCGAACACAATCTGATAGAAGCTTATAATCATAGTGTTCTTAAACAAGTCAATGTACATCGGATTATTGAACATAAGCTCAAACCATTTAAACCCTACCCACTCGCTTCCTAAAAAACCTTGGAATATATTGTAGTTCTTGAATGCAATGACGGAGCCAAGTAGCGGGACGTACTTAAATACAATAAAATAAAAAATGACGGGAATTAGCATGACGTAGAGCGCATGGTTTTTCTTTACAAAGCTGAGGAATGAAACATCCCCTGATACTCTTCGAGCCCCAGGCTGCTTCTTCTTTTCTTCCTTTGACAGCATCTGTAGCGACTTGCTTTGCATGGTTGGTCTTTCTCCTCTCTATGTGCACTGTTGTTTGATGTAACTTAATGATATCCAAGATTTGATAAGCCCGCTACGACAGGATATTCGGAAATTACCCGATGATGTTCTGCAATTTACCCGGTAAAAATAAAAAGAGAACAATCCGGCACTTTTCAATGAACCGGATAGTTCTCCAAATTTAGTAATGATGTCATGACTTCATCCTTTTCTTGTAATCGAGCGGGCTTAGCCCGTAATGCTTTTTAAAAATTTGTGTGAAATAATCTGCATCCTCATAACCCACTTGTTTGGCGATCTCATACACTTTGCTGCCTCCTTCAAGCAACAAGTTACGTGCCAGCTGCATGCGTTCTAACACAATGTAGGTATGAATTGTCTGTTCTGTTTCCTCCTTAAACAGCTTGCACATATAAGTTTTGTTCAGCGCCACATGGTCCGCGAGGTTTTGAAGATTGATGGACTCGCCGCAATGCTCTTTAATATATTCTTTAATTTGATTCACGACTTTAACCGACTGTTGATCTCTGACTCCACGCATGCTTGCAATCAGCCGATAAGCCCCTTCCTCCAGCCTGCGTACGGCGCATAACCGGAAGTAGTATCGCGTGCTCGACAGTTCCAGATGCTTATCACCTAACCCTAGATCCTTGCCTTCATCCAGCTCCATCTGTAACCTATCGGACGTTAACTCCTCGACTAAGGTTTGAAGCCACAAATTGGAGAGAGGGTTTAATAGATAATAATTCCCCTCCACCCACCGCTCGAGTAAATCCAATGTTTCTACGATCAGAAGTGGGAACGTGTCCATCCGGAGGGTCTGAATATGCTCCAGCCATTGCTCCAGCTGGGCCCGGTGATGCGGCAGCCGCTTGAGGAACAACTGAGCGGCATCCCGATTGCGAAGCTCGTGAATTTTGTTCGTTGCTTTGATCAATGCCTTGTTCATTGATTCCTTCTTAACAGGTTTCAGTACATAGTCAAGAGCATTTAACTCTATGCTTTGCTTAGCATATTCAAAGTCGTCATAACTGGATACGACCAAGCATGCCATCCAGCGAAATTTGGCGTTGATCTGTTCAATGAGTTGCAACCCATCCATGACTGGCATCCTTATGTCAGTAATACATAGGTCGGCGTAAGACTCCTTGAGCCATTCCACTGCTTGTTCGCCATTGGATACCATTCCGGAGACGACGGTCATGTCATTAAATCCTTCTACAAAGACCGATAAACTTTGACGAATTAGGGGTACGTCATCAACGATCAGTACACGAATCATGCATTAAACCCTCCTTTTGTTCCCATGGGTAAATGATAGTAATCTTAGTCCCTCGCTGATTAAAAGCTCTGTCTACCTTAACCCCCGTATGCTCATCTTTATAAAAGGTAATTAGCCGATAATGAACGTTTAGCAGACCAATTCTGGTCAGCATTATGAACTCTTGTTCAGTATGCAGCTGCTTTAAGGCATGCTGAATCTCTTGAAGTCGCTCAGCGGTCATACCAATTCCATCATCCTCCAACTCAATACTTATATATCGCTCTTCAACAAGTTTCACTCGTACTTGTATGGCAAGCTTACCTCCGTTCACCTCGTAACTATGCTTAATGCTATTTTCAACAAAGGGCTGCAGAACTGCCTTTAGGCACTTGGCATCCAGTAGTTCCGGTTCAATAAGCACCTGAAAGGATATATCATCCTGATACATCAATGTAATAATGTGCATATAATCATGCACATGCGCAATTTCTTCGGCAAGGGTTACTTCCGTATCTCTATAGTTGGATGTGTACCGGAGCATGTTCGAAAGAGCAACGGTGGTATTCATAATTCCGTCGTGTCCCGCGATATTTGCCATAGAGTTAATCGACTCAAGTGCGTTATAGAGAAAATGGGCATTGATCTGAGACTGAAGTGCGGATAATATCGCACGTTGCTGGACGACACGAGCTTCCGCCAGCTCTTGAATAGACGTATCGATTCTCTCCAGCAAATGGTTGTAAGCCTCCCCGAGCTCACCAATTTCATCAATGCCGGTTACCTGGGTGCGAATATCAAATCGACCTAATTTTGTCATCCGCATCGTCCGGCGCAGTTCCTTTAATCTCCGAGTGATGGAAGAGGAAATAATAAAGATCAATACAGCCGACACTACCAGAGCGGTAAGGGTCATTGCTATGGTCCAGTTGCGAATATTCTGAATACTGACAGCCAAATCATCATAGGGCACAAAAGAGACAACCTTCCAATTTGTTCGGCTAATGCTCTGAAAGACAACCATCTGTTCAGTTTCTTCAAGATAGAAGGAGCCTGCATCCTTGCCCAGCATAGGTTGGCTGATCCGCTCCGCCACTAGTGTGTTCACCTTAGAAGTTTCAGGTGAGGTTATAATACGACCTGCTTCATCTACGATCAAGGAGTAACCATTATCACCAAGATGAATTTCGTTAAGAATAGCCTGTAATGACATCAAGGAAATATCCATAGCTAAATAGGTTGTTTTATCCGAGAAACGGAATTTCTGGACATAGGTTAGTACAGGCAATTGAAGCTGTTGATTCGACCGGTCTCTATAATCCAGCCTGAGCTCCACATGCTTGTAGGGTGAGCCAAGGGTTGCAATATTCTTAATCCAAGGCATTTGGCTAAATGAATAGTGGTAGGCGAGTACAATATCTTGAGCATGACTGCTTCGGTATACACTTTCATTTCCACCCTCTTGGTACAATACAACGGATAAAAGCTCTGGATGATAATGAATGTAAGGGCTGATCGTTCTCTCCTCCAAGGATTTCATCAGGTTGTAAAGTTGGAATCGATCACCTAACGCTGTCTTTGTCCACTGCATAAAATCAGCGCTCCCTGACATCGCTCGAAAGAACTGCTCATTATCACTAAGGTATCTTTCCATATTCAAATTAGCCTGCTTCAAAATTTGGCTACTGAAGCGTTGTACATCGGAATCAATAGCTTGAGAGCTCTTATAATAGCTAAACGTACCAATCGCAGTAACAATAATAGAGATGACTGAGGTTATGATGAGAATCAATTTCCAATATAATGAGCTCCTGATTTTATGAAGCATGGCTTATTCCCCCACGATCCCTGCAAAATATAATCATGATTCTAAATTTACGCTCAGGTAGTGTGTGAATTGTCAAGCACTATAAAAAGGATACGCTTTCAACTAAGCAAGTAAACAGGGAGTTCCTACTAGGTGAAAGTCAGTTTGTATATTCTTCATAAAAATCTGTTATCCTTTAAAAATTTGAGAAAAATTTATATAAAAGTAACTGCCAGAACCGACATGAATGACCATATTTCGCATCCGGCTGCATTGATTCAAGATGATGCCCATACGGCGCATATCATTAATAGCCATAGTGAGATCCATCTCACTATGGCTATCAGGACATAACAGCGACTACCACTCCTCCAGCTTAAGCTGGGGATCCGCTTTTAGATCCAGCCCGCTGACGGCTCCCTGCTTCCACTTGAGGTGAGCGGCGGCGGCGATCATAGCCGCGTTATCCGTGCAGTACACGTGCGGCGGGATGAGAAGCGGGATGCCCTCCTGCTCACAGCGGGCGCTCAGGCGCTGCCGTAGACCGCGGTTGGCCGCGACCCCGCCGCAAAGCAGCAGCTGCTGGCTGCCGAATTCCTTGACGGCACGGATCGCTTTTTCCACCAGCACCTCCGTCACTGAATCCTGGAAGCCCTTCGCAATGGCTGCGGTCTGCACGTCTTCACCGCGCATTTTGCTCTGGTTAACAGCATTCAGCACCGCCGATTTCAAGCCGCTGAAGCTGAAGTCATAGGAGTCTGGCTCCAGCCATACCCGCGGCAGCTCTACCGCCTCGCTGGCTTCAAGCGCCAGCTTGTCTACATGCGGCCCTCCCGGATAAGGAAAGCCCAGTGCACGCGCTACCTTGTCATACGCCTCTCCAACCGCATCATCCCGGGTGCGTCCGATCAGGCGGAAGTCCCCCTCCTCCTGCAGATCGACCAGCTCCGTATGTCCTCCCGACACAACGAGCGCCATGCACGGGTACTCCAGCGGAGAGACAATCCGGTTGGCATAAATATGCCCGGCAATGTGATGCGTTCCGATGAGCGGCTTGTCCAGGGCAAGCGCCAGGCTTTTGGCAGCCACGACGCCCACGAGCAGCGCTCCAACCAGTCCCGGTCCCTGGGTGACTGCAATACAAGAAAGCTCTTGTAGCTTCACACCTGCCAGCTGAACGGCCTCCTGGATGCTCAAAGTAATGTTCTCCACATGCTTGCGCGATGCGACCTCGGGCACAACTCCCCCAAAGCTTTGATGGGTTTCGATCTGGCTCGCGATCACGTTAGACAGCACCTCATGTCCGTCACGCACAACCGCAACCGAGGTTTCGTCACAGCTGGTCTCAATCGCCAGAATGAGGCTGGAGACGTCTGAAGCTGCCGAATGTGTTTGCTTATGCTCTTGCTCTATCATGATATATCTTCGCTTCCTTCCTCCTGAGCCTGTGCCCGGTAAGCATCAAGCTCTGCCCACATGATGAGGGCGTCCTCCTGATTGTCGGAATAATAGCCTTTGCGGATGCCGGCGGGGGCAAAGCCTTTTTTGACATACAGATTCCGGGCCACCTCATTGCTTACCCGTACCTCCAGCGTCATGCGCTCCATCCCCATAAAAGCCGCCGTCTTCATCAGCTCGTCCAGCAGACGCTCGCCCCATTTTCGGCCCCGGTAGTCCCCCAGCAGGGCAACATTCGTAATATGGGCCTCTTCGACGATCGTCCACATCCCCGCATAGCCGATCAGCTGGCCTTCATATTCCATGACCATATAATGAGCAAAATGGTTCATCGTCATCTCATTTTGAAACGCTTCTTCGGTCCACGGAAGGCTGAAGGCATCCTGCTCGACCTCCATCACGCTGGGGATATCGTCCAGGGTCATACGCCTGAATGTCAGCCCCGCCTCCCGCTCCGGGTGCTCCTGTTGCTTCATCTGATGCTGGCCTCCCTTCACCGCTTGCGCAGCAGATTGCTTTCTGCCTCAGACAGCTGTGTATAATTCGGTACCAGCGTATGCGGCTCGTCCCGCTCTCCTCGCAGCAGCCGCTCTGCTCCCAGCAGACCCGCCCACTGGCCTTCCAGCTCATAGGGAAGAACCGTTACCGGTCCTCCATAAACCTCAGCCAGTCTGGATGCTGCATCGGCGTGAACCCCGGTGTCTCCAGTAAACCAGATTCCCGCAGGCAAAGAGTCCTTTTCCAGCGTGACCAGCCGTTCACTTAACTCCTCCACCCAAGATTGCATAAGCCGGATGGCATCCGGTGCAAGCCGCTCCGGTGCAGCACCCGTGCTTCCTTCAAATAACGCCGTATAGGCCTGGCCTCTGCGGGCATCCATCACAGGAATGACCCAATGCCGGCCAGCACCCGCTTCGTCGTGCCTCTTCAGCGCCTGCTCCAAACCGCCCCATGCCAGTGCGTGCAGGCTGGATATCCCCACAATCGGGATGTCGTTCGCCCAGGCCAGGGTCTTGGCCGCAGTCACCGCCATGCGCACGCCGGTATAAGATCCTGGACCCACACCGACCGCAATGCCGTCCAAATCGGCAACGGTAACCCCTGATTGCTGAAGAACACGCTCCAGCACCGGATGCATATGAACCGAATGATTTCGTTCTACACTTTCATGAATTTCGCCCAGCAGCTCCTGATCCTCCAGCACAGCTGCAGCCAGCGAGGCTGTGGACGTATCCAACGCCAAAAGCCGCTGTCGCGGCTTGCTTTGATTCCTGCTCATCGCTATCTAACCCCGTTCTGTTTCAAGTCGCGGCACCAGCCGTCCGTGATGTCACCCTGGCCGGTCAGCGTAATAAGGCGGGCCGAGTCGCCCCGGCGCTCCAGGTGAATATGCAGATGCTCCTGTGGCAGCAGCTCTGTGATGAGCGAGCTCCATTCCACCAGGCACACACCATCGCCGTAAAAATAATCGTCCAGCCCCAGCTCATCCGCTTCCTCCAGGGATAAACGATACACATCCATATGGTAGAGCGGCAATCGCCCCTCGTACTCTTTAATGATGGTAAAGGTCGGACTGTTTACCACACCACTCACGCCTAGCGCGCGAGCGAAGCACTGGGAAAAGGCCGTTTTACCCGCCCCAAGATCCCCGTCCAGGCCAATGACCGTACCAGGCTGTACCACGCCAGCCAGCCAAGCGGCCAGCCGCTCCGTATCCTCCAGCCCGGAAGACTCGTAATTAAATGTTTCTGTCACTTGTATTCACCCCATACGTGAATGCTAATCGTCAGCTCCAACATGTCCTTAATTATATCGGTCCCAACAAGCACCCGCAAGGGAAGCGAAGCGCAGGACGCAAAAAGGAGCCGGGACTCCCCGGCTCCTGTGACTCTGTATAAATGGAAGCGTTAAGGTTATTGATTCCCGGCATCAATGATTCTTCTTATTATTACATTGATGCTTCGTAACACAAGATGGCGGTTGTCTTCTTTGCCGCAAAAGCATAAGTAACTGGATAATAAAAAAAGGATAACTACTGCATGTTGTATGTTTTTTTGATTATTCTTCCATTTTACCCTATTATTAATTACATATATTAACATCTAAATACAGCCTGGAGGAGAACTAATGAAACGCATTGTCAAAATAGGACTTGCTGGAATCCTGCTCACAACCGTATTTTGCGCAGGTGCTTATGCTTCAACAGTAGTACCTAAAGTCTTTGTTCATGGCAATATCACTCAAAGCACAACAGCACCGAAAATTATTGATGGAACAGTCTATGTACCACTTCGTACAATATCTGAAGGCCTTGGAGCAAATATTCAATGGGATAATAAGAGTAAAACCGTGTATGTCAATTCTGATCCGAACTTCAAAACGGAAACCGGCAGCGTATCGTATGTAAATGAGCGTGATCTAGCATTTAATTGGATTATGGCCTACGATGATCGACGGAAGGAAGATGTACTTGCATTAAACGCACCGGGATTCAGAACAGATATTTACAATGAAAGCTTCCCTATTGGAAACTACAATATGGCCAGCATTATCGAAATGCAACCTGTAGACCGCAGTGAAAATACTTTAACTGTACGTATTGTGCAACGAGTCACCGCAGAAGATGATTACAATGTCAAAGTAGAGAAATGGAAATTCACATTTGAGGGAACTAACAAAATTAATTCGGTGATGATCGTACCGAAATCGACCCAGTATTTAGAACGATACACCTTGTTTCCAGGAACAAGCTTTGGAGAGTAGAATACCAACCATAAACATGTTCCCCAAAAAGTAAAGATCCTAAATAGCGAGTTAACTACTCAAGTATGACTTTCAGTTTGTCTATCTAAGATAGATTTTAAAGCCGCTAAATTTAGCGGCTTTTTTGTTTGCATATGAAGACTCCTTTGAGGATTATACTAGCATGCACTATCGCTCAGCATGTCCGTAAGGAACTGTGATATTACTTCCGGTTCTTTTTCACAGGACTCTCTAATAAAGCCTCACTCACCCTCCTGCAGGCGGTCTACACTGACCGTCATCGTGTTGGCCGGGCGGGAGCCCACCTGCACCGTCGCCATGCCGTTGGCATGGTCCAGTTCCTCGATCCACACCGGCTGGCCGGCAAGATGAACCTTAATTGTATCCGGTGATGCAAAAATATGAATAGCGCGCTGCATCTCCATCCTCTATTCCTCCTCTCCATAGCGGGGGGTCTCGTCCACCGTATTCATCGTATCTGTGGTCGTCTCTCCGATCTCCCCGTTGTCATCCTCTGTCACGTATCCGCCGCCGAGCCCTTCGTTGATCATCCGGTCCACATCAAACATCGTCGATTCCCGGGACAAGCCCCGGTCCTCGCCGGTCAGCTCCTCCCAATCCAGCATCTCGCCGTTTACAGGCTCCAGTGCGTCCTCATTGAAGAGTGAGCTGTGCTGATCCGGCAGTCCGCCGCTTTCCTTGCCTTGTCTTTCGTGCTGCTTCATGGTTATGCATGCTCCTTTTCTGCCAGGAATCCCTTCTCAATATGCCTCCATCCCCCCGGTATTATGCAGGCCGTAGCGTCATAAGGAGGTACTTTTTGGGGCAAACTATAAATAGTTTATACAGAAGCAATATCAAGGATAGAAAGGTTGTGCCGCCACATGCATACCGTCTGGAAGGGTGCCATCAGCTTCGGATTGGTCCATGTCCCTGTCAAAATGTTCTCCGCCACAGAAGATAAGGATATTTCGATGAAATATCTACATAAAGTCTGCGGCAGCCCGCTGTCCTATGTTCGCAAATGCCCCGTGTGCGAGGAGGAAGTGGCATGGGAGGACATCAGCAAGGGCTATGAGTATGAGAAGGGACGCTTTGTTCTTTTTGAAAAAGAAGAGCTCGAGCAGCTCACCGATGCAAACAGCAAGAGTATTACGATTCTTGACTTTGTGAATTTGACGGATATTGATCCGATTTATTTCCAGAAGACGTATTATCTCTCTCCCGATCAGGCAGGGTCCAATGCATACCGCCTGCTGCTGGAGGCTATGCGGCTGTCGGGCAAAATCGGCATCGCCAAAATCGCCATCCGCTCCAAGAGCAGCCTCGCTGCCGTCCGCGTGCTGGATGAATGCCTCGTGATCGAGACGATTTTTTATCCCGATGAGATTCGGCCGCTGTCACAGGTGCCCAACCTGCCGGAAGGCGTCACCGTCAATGACAAGGAGCTGACCATGGCGCGCATGCTGATCGAGCAGCTGTCCACGCCGTTTGAGCCGGGAAAGTATACAGATGATTACCGGGAACGGCTGCTTGGTGCGATCCAGAGCAAGATTGCGGGCGAGGAAATTAAGGTCGCTCCGGCGGCGCAGGAGAGCAATGTTGTCGATCTGATGGCAGCCTTGCAGGCCAGCATTGAGGCTGTCAAGCCGATTGCGACGGACCCCGGGGACGCCGGCAAAAAGCGCAAGCCTGCCCGGAAGCCGGCGGCTGCAGCTGCGGCCAAGGTTAGCGGGGACGTCGGCGCCGCTCCCCCGGCCAAGCCGAAGCGGCAGAGCCGTAAAGCCAAGTCACCGGAAGCCGGCTCCTGATGGCCAGCGGCAGCCCCCTGTTTCCGAGGGAGCCGATGGCGCCCATTGCGGTGGACGACATTCCGGAGGGCGAGGAATGGGGCTACCAGCTGAAGTGGGATGGCGTGCGGATCCTGGCGCTTGTAGAGCACGGCAAGGTGACGCTCATGTCACGCAAGCTGCTGGATAAGACGGCCCTGTATCCAGAGATTACAGAATGTCTGCGCAGCGGGTTTCAGCAGCGCCTGCTGCTGGATGGGGAGGTCATTTATTTCGACCCGGAGCAGGGACGGCCGGTGTTTCAGAAGGTGCTGCAGCGCGAGCGCTCCAGAGTCGCTGCCGCCCAGAGTCCCCGGCTCACCTATGTTCTGTTTGACCTGCTGATCGACGGTGAAGAAGATCTGCGTACGCTGCCGTATGAGCAGCGACACGCTCGTCTCCAGGAGCTGATGGCGAAGCAGCCTGGTCTGCTGCTGTCCGAGCTGTTTCGTGATGGTCCCCGCCTGTGGGAATGGGCACAGGAGCGCGGCTGGGAAGGGATCGTCATCAAGCGCCTCAGCGCACCTTACCGCGAAGGCAAGAAACACAAGGATTGGCTGAAGAAGAAGATTGCACTCACCGTACAAGCCAGCTCACCCGGAATCATTCTGCGGGAAGGACGGGTTGCCAGTCTCGTTGTATTGGGTGAAGACGATGCCTATATCGGACGAGTCTCCCTCGGGCTAACCGAGCCGCTGAGGCGTCAGCTGCTCTCCTTTGCCCAGCAGCATCCCGGGCCGCCGCGCTGGTCACCATCGCCCGCGGCTGGGCGCAAGGAGCAGATCCAGTGGCTCAGCCTGCCTCTACAGCTTACGGTCACGTTTCTGGAATGGAGTCAGGACGGTATGATGCGTCATCCGAAGCTGCTGCATTTGGAAGGGCTGAAGCCGGAATGAGGAAGCAAGTGAAAGGCTTGCTGAGGATTGAGGGCCACGACATCGTGGTTACGAACCCGGACAAGCCCTTATGGCCCGAGGTCGGCATTACCAAAGCCATGTATTTGCAGAAGCTGACCGCCCTCTCTCCATTTCTGCTGCGCTACACGTCCAATCGGCTGCTCACGACCATCCGCTATCCGCACGGGGCTGCGGGAGAATCCTTTTATCAGAAAAATGCGCCTCAGCCGCGTCCCTCCTTCGTCCAGACCGCCGTTCATGAGAAGATTAACTACGTGCTGTTGAATGGCCTGCCCGAGCTGCTGTGGCTCGGTAATCTCGCCGCACTGGAGTTTCATCCGTCGCTGCACGCTGCCGGCAGTACACTGCCGTGCGAATGGATGATTGATCTCGATCCCACACTTCCCGAGGAGCCGCGCATCATGGAAGCAGCCAGCCTCGTAGGAGAGCTCCTCCGCTCGCTCGGCATCCAGTCCGTTCCCAAGACGTCCGGGGCTACCGGCGTGCAGATTATCGTGCCGATTGAAGCCGGGCTGACCTTCGAGGAGCTGCGCAGCGCCGGACAGTTTCTCGCCCAGTATGTATCCCAGAAGCATCCCGAGCTGTTTACGGTAGAGCGGCTGAAGAAGCACCGCGGCAACAAGATTTACTTCGATTATCTTCAGCATTACAGCGGACGCACGCTGGCTGCTCCCTACACTCCCCGCGCACGTCCCGGTGCCACAGTCTCTACACCCTTGACCTGGGAAGAGGTGAACCGGAATGTCTCGCCTTCCTCCTATCATCTGCTCAATATTGAGGAGCGGCTCCAGGAGAAAGGGGATTTGCTGTCTCTCCTCCCTCCCCAGCCGCTGGCTCCCCTTCTGGGACATCTGCGCAAGAAGCAGACATGATCTTTCATAGAAAAAAAAGCATCCTGCATACGCGCCAAACGCGATATGCAGGATGCTTTCTTGTTAGTGGATATCCTTCTTCTTGAACCGTCCGCCCTTCACATCGTGAATATTGCCTACAGCGAGGAAAGCTTGCGAATCCCAATCCTCCACGATGGTCTTGAGCTTCGCTTCCTCCAGGCGCGTAATAACGGTGAAGATGACCTTCTTGCTGTCGCCGGTATAAGCACCCTCGCCATCCAGGTAAGTCACTCCGCGTCCCAGACGCTGGGTCAGGGCATCCCCGATCTCCTTGTAGCGGTCGCTGATAATCCATACCGATTTGGACTGATCCAGCCCCTCGATCGTAATATCAATCAGCTTGAACGCCAGATAGTAGGCAATCAGAGAGTACATGGCCCGGTCCCACCCGAAGACGAAGCCGGCGCTGCCCAGGATGAACAGATTGATGAACATCACAATCTCTCCGACCGAGAACGGCAGCCTCTTGCTGAACAGAATGGCTACAATCTCGGTGCCGTCGAGCGATCCTCCAGAGCGGATGACCAGACCGACGCCGATCCCCAGGATGACACCCCCGAAGACGGCTGCAAGCAGCGGATCAATCGTAATGGGAGCCACCGGATGCAGCAGATACGTTCCCAGAGACATAACCAAAACGGCAAAAAGCGTAGAAAGCGCGAACGTTTTGCCAATTTGCTTATACCCCATGAACAGAAAGGGCAGGTTGAACAGCGTCAGAAAGATCCCCAGCGGCAGTGCGGTTGCATGGGATACCATAATGGAGATGCCTGTAATTCCGCCGTCAATAATGCGGTTCGGGACGAGGAAGATTTCCAGACCCACAGCCATAAAGCCCGCACCCAGGGTGAGAAAAATGAGCCGCCGCAGCAATCTTGCCCACATCGACTTGGCAGGCTGCTTCTCCGGCTGCACCGGCGTCTTCGCGGCAGGTGACACCTGCTGCTCGCGCGGCGGTGGTGCCGGCTTGGACAAGGATTTCAGTTCACTGGACATATGATTCCCCCGATTCTTAACCCAACGGCCGTCTTGCGGCCTGTCATGTAATATGTTTATTTTATCACATAACCTTGCGATATAGAAAAGGAGGAGGTGAAACAATATTCACCGCCTCCCGATAATATAAAGTGATCAGCCCTTCCTTACAGCATGGGAGACAGCATGCGGCAGAAGATCTCCGCTGCTTTTTGCGCGCGTCCCCGTTTGTGAAAGGCCTCCTCGTCAATCTCCTTACTGTGCGTCAGATCCTCCTGAAAATCAGCTACCAGATGCCCGATCGGCTGCGGATCGAACATGACCGCCGTCAGCTCAAAGTTGCAGAAGAAGCTCCGCATATCCATATTCGCCGTTCCTACCGAGCCCAGCAGGTCATCCACGATGAGCACCTTCGCATGGATGAAGCCTTTTTGATACTCATAAAATCGTACGCCGGCCGTAATCAGATCCTCTACATACGAGAGCGAAGCCAGCTTGACGAGTCGTGAATCCGCCTTGTCCGGGATAATGATGCGCACATCTACCCCGCTGACGGCCGCCGTTTTGAGTGCTTCAAAGATGCCTTCATCCGGGATGAAATAGGGCGTTGTGATCCAGATGCGCTCCTTGGCTACCGAAATAGATCCGAAGCACATCTCCTGAATTGCGTTCCAGTTCAGATCCGGACCGCTGCTCAGAATCTGCACCTGCTCATCCCCCTTGCATTGATGCTTGGGGAAGAGAGCCATATCGACGATTTTTTCACCGGCAGCGAGCCGCCAGTCATGCAGGAAGACATTCTGGAGAAAATAGACCGCGTCCCCCTGCACCTCAAGATGCGTATCGCGCCAATAGCCCATATCAGGGTATTTGCCCAGATAATCGTCACCGACATTTATGCCGCCGAGAAAGCCGACCGTGCCGTCTACCACGACAATTTTGCGGTGATTGCGGTAATTGATCCTCCGGTTCAGCACGGACACCATCGCAGGAAGGAAGAAGTGAAACTCTACGCCCGAATCCTTAAACCTGCGGATGAATGAGCGCTTCAGCTTGTAGCTGCCCAGCCCGTCACAGATGAGGCGGACCTTCACGCCCTCCTTGGCTTTGAGGATCATGACATCCTGGAACTTCGTCCCGATTGAATCATGCCGAAAGATATAAAATTCCACATGGATATGATCCTTTGCCTGCTCCATCGCGTGAAGCATCGCAGCAAAGGCCTCTTCCCCATCCGTCAGCACCCGGGTCGTATTGCAGCCCGTAATCGGCGTCTCGGACAAGTGATTCAGCAGATTGAACAGCCTCAGATTGTACTTGAATTCAGGGTTATGCATGCCGGATACCTGATCCACCACCGCTGCGCGGTCCCACAGATGATTCTTGATTTCACGGAAGAGCCGGGTGCCCCGGTTGCGGATTTTGAGCCGCTGCCTGTAATCCTGGGCAATAAAGTAGTAGAGAATGAAGCCGAGCAAAGGCAGGCAGAACAGAATAAACATCCAGGCCACCGCCTTGGACGGGTTGCGGAATTCCAGCAGCAGCACAGCCGCCATCTGAAGCACAAACGCAATGAGTGCAAGCAGGAGCCACATAACGGCAGCCTCCCAACGTCTAAGTATAATGGTTCCGTCCTGCAGTCCATGCAAAGATTTCTTTTACAGCATTGACCAGGAGGAGAGTGATTTATTCAATACATACCCAATCTCCCCGGTAACTGAATACACCGCGATCCATCCCGGGATTTGCTGACATGTTTCCACGTCCTCCGGAATAGATAAAGAGTAAGAAGCCGTCCAAGCATTGCCATGCCGCTTGCTATGAAACCCGGGCGGTGCAGAAAGGGGTGCTCATGAAACGAAAGCCGGGAAAGCAGCCGTTAACTCTGCTCGTGCTGCGGGATGCCCAGCAGTCCGTGCGGCAGATTCATTTCTCCAAGCCCTTGATGATCCTCGTTCCGGCCGCTGCCGTTCTCTCGATAGCCGGCCTGATTCTTACGATGCACATACAAGCTGAGCGTACCGTCTCCGGGCTGGAGCGCCAGCTGCTATTGAAAAATCTGGAAGCCTTGCGCATGGAAATTACGGTTACAGATAAGGATGAAGCGATTGAGCGGTTAAACCAGGCCATTCTTCAGCTGTCCAGTGAAGCGGCCGAAACCGAAGAGCAGATGCAGCGGGTCCAGGAGCTGGAGGCCGAGCTGCGGCAATTCATGAAGCGTCACGGGTACGATCCGGATAACATTACTTCCCTGGAGTCTTCAGGCGGCATGGGCGGCGAGTATGTTGCAGTGCACGAGTCTGAAATGCTGCAGCTGGCCGAAGAGACCCGGGATGATTTCGAGCGGGTGCGGCAGCTGATGTCTGTCATGGAGCAGGCCATCCCCCGGGCTCTCGACAGCGCGGAGCAGACTCGCCTGAAGCGGGAGGCCACCCCTTCCCTGTGGCCGACGAAATCCCGCACGCTGACGTCCAGCTTCGGCTATCGAACCGATCCCATCAATGGAAGAACCGCCTTTCATGCCGGCATCGACATTGCCGGTGACACCGGCGATCCCGTCTATGCCGCCGCAAGCGGGACGGTCAGCGCCGTGGAAAGGAGTGCGGTCCGGGGCCGCTACGTCATTGTCGATCATCCGGACGGACTCCAGACCTGGTACGTTCATCTGGACTCTGCTGCCGTTCAGGCCGGGGACTCCATTACCCAAGGCGATGTGCTCGGCCGGCTGGGAAGCACCGGGCGCAGCACAGGCCCGCATCTGCATTTTGAAGTCGTGAAGAATAACCGAACGGTAAACCCGCTGGAATATGTGAAGTAAATGCAATGGATTTGAAGGAGGATGAATACACATGATGAGATCCAGGAAGAAGTCAGCACGGCGGTCCCAAGGCCCCGCCACATTGATCAGTCAGGGAAGCCAGGTCGAGGGCAAGCTGATCTGTGAGAGTGATCTTCGGATTGACGGACAGTTTCAAGGAGATATTGAAAGCACGGGAGAGGTAACGATCGGAGAGCTCGCTGTAGCGCGCTCAAATATTACGGCCAAAGAGGTGTTCATTGCCGGAAAGGTGTATGGCGACGTGGCAGCTGAGGAAAGACTGACGATTACACGAACTGGACAAATGTATGGGGATGTGGTGGCCTCCTCCCTCATCATTATGGAGGGCGGGGTGTTAAACGGGGCCAGCCGCATGGAGCACCAAGCTTCTTCGGGGAATTCCGGTACAGCTTCCGATGCTCGCCATTTGCCGCAGCCGGAAGCGGGATAAGACTTGAGAACGGTTGGAGGATGAAGCAGCGAGCAGGCCATATGACGGGGTCATTCAAGGCTCGGGCCTTGATGTCCCCGGCTGGCTGCTGGCTATGGAGGATGGATCCTGACATTTTTGGGCGGCACATTCTTCGCAGAGTCCAATCGGAATATTATGCTTGAAATAACCGGTACGAAAAATTTTTCCGGACTGGTTCACGACACGGCAGCAAACAATGCAGTACATGTTCATCTCATCCATTCGGACCGCTTCCTCTCCGGGTCGTTTGTCGGATTGACTCGATACATATTGTATCATATTTAAAAATGTATATAATCCCGAAAAGTTTGTCAACCCGCAGTTAGGTCTTTTTGCCTGAGTGGGAAGAAGAAATAAGGTCTTAATATAAAAAAGACAGCTGCCTCTCCGGTGCAAAAGTCCGGTGCGAAAGGCAGCTGTCTTCTATTTCGTCATGCCCGTCTGCTCCTGCAGCAGACGGCTGAATCTGCCCTGCCGGTCCTGTGCCAGCTGACGGTAGCCCCCCTGCTGGATAACAGCCCCCTGCTCCATGACTATGACCTGATCCGCATTGCGGATGGTGGACAGGCGGTGGGCGATCACAACAATCGTCATGCTTCCTCTCAGGCTCTCCAGTGCAGTCTGGATCAGCCGCTCGTTCTCTGTGTCCAGGGCACTGGTCGCTTCATCCAGCACGAGCAGGGTCGGGCGCTTGAGGATGGCCCGGGCGAGAACGATCCGCTGCCGCTCTCCTCCGGAGAGGCGGATTCCCCGGTCTCCAATGACCGTGTCCAGCCCCAGCGGCAGGCTGCGCACGAATTCCTCCGACGCGGAGAAGCGCAGCGCTTCCCACAGCTCTTCCTCCGACGCATCCGGTGCCACCAGCTTTAAGTTATGGCGAATGCTCTCATGGAACAGGAAAGGGTCCTGCGGAACATATCCGATGCCATCCCGGAGCCGGTACAGCTGCTGCTCCTTTAGCGGGATGCCGTCTACGAGAACCTCCCCGCTTTCCGGCGAAATCAGGCCCATGAGCAGATCCATCAGGGTGCTCTTGCCCGCGCCGGACCTGCCGACGATGGCTGTCATTTGACGGGCAGGAATTTGAATGGTGATATCGCGAAGGGCATAGACGGGGGAGTCGGGTTTATACCTGTAGCTGACGCCGCGGCACTGGATGCCCTGGGTCATGTGCAGCTTCTCCTGTTTCCCCTTGTTCTCTTCCTCGCCTCCTGTCCACTCCCGCTCTTGTCTAAGCTCCTGCTCCAGCCGGCGCATCGCGGTAAAGGCGGGTATGTTCGTGACAAGCTGCTCAGACTGTGACTGAATCGCAATGAAGCGCGGCCATAGCCTGGAGAAGATCAGCACGATCAGGATCAGCTTCTCTGCCGGGGTATGCAGCATTTCGATGGACACATAGATAAATCCCGCGATCAGCAGCACCGAGGACAGGCGGTAGATGAGCTGGGACTTGGAATTAATATCTCCGAACGTAATAAAATTGGTCTCCATTTGACGGGAGAGCCTTGCGAACCAAGAGGTATGAAAGGGCTCAAGACGATTGCTCTTGATGTCCTTAATGCCGCTGAAATGCTCCTGAATCCCGGCAAAATAATACTTCGACAGCTCCGTCGTCTGCTCTCCCACCCGCTTCGACCCCCGAATATATCTTCGTCCGAACAGCGCGAGCGCAGCACCCGAAAGAAGCACAAAGGCGGTCAAGAGCGGCGAAATCCAAAAGGCAAGGCCGATCTGAATCAGTGTGAACAGCCCGGCTGTAATCATGCTCATGAACAGAAATACTCCTTGATTGACCCTTCCCAGCTCATTGGACATCATGTGGTGAAAGTCCGATTTGCGGCTTCGGAGGAAGAACTCCCACCTTGCGTACAGCAGTCCTTCATACGTTTCCATCCGCATCCGGCGGATAAAGCCCTGCAGCATGCGCGTACTAAGCAGGCTCTGCAGTCGGGTAAGCATGGCTTGCCCTCCCAGAATAAGCACATACAATACTAGTACCAGGAGCAGGCTCAGCTCGGTGAACCAGCCTTCCAGCAGGGTCTGCACCCCCGATACAAGCGGCCAATCGTTCCAGGCCTGCTGCTCCAGGAGGCCGATCATGCCCAGCAGCGGAATTATGAGATACAGTCCGAGTCCTTCCAGCAGGCTGATTACCAATACAAGCGTGATATTCAGAACCAATCTGAAGCCGGAAGCTCTGTACAGCTTGGCGATAAAATACATCAGATCCTTCAAGACAACAACTCCTTATACGCCGGAGCGTTCCGGCTTGAGGCCTTTACGAGAAGGCTGCTTTGCAAAAATGCCCACGACAGCATACTGCTCATGCCCTTCAGCTCCGGTCACCAAATAAGAGCCGCTGCGCAGCCAGGCATGAGCGGCCATACGGCCCTGAGCATCTCGGCCGCTTCCCAGGTACAGGGTGCTCTCCACACCGCGCCGCTCCAGCATGACCATGGCTGCTACCGCTTTGACCAGACACTGACTCTCCCACCAGGTATAGCGGCTCATACGGTGTACCGCTTTGGATACCTGCTTCAGCAGCCTCAGCTCCTGCTCCGTGCACGGAGCTGCCGAGGTCTCCTTCATCGGAGCTCCCAGCGAAGCGGACACCTTGGCGAACGGAAGCAGCTTGAAGATTCGGCCCCAGGCCAAGCAGAGATAAGCCTCGGCATGCAGCATTTTTACGGAAAGGGAACTGTTCAGAATGCGCTGCAGCTTTGTCTTTCTCCTCATGACCCCGACTTCACCTGAATGAGGCCTTCCTCAACCAGCTGGGTGACAAAGGCCTGAACCTGCATATCACACACCTCGCGCTCAATATCGTATTCTGCGACCAGCTGATCCACGATCAGAGACAGCGAGATCGGCGCTGCCGCCAGCTCCCAGATCCGTCCCCCGATGTTCCCTAGGTTGTAGTACTTCCCGTTCTGTATACTCATCATGACCTTCTCGCCGTCCATGTCACTGACCAGAAACCCTTCCTTCTGTACGATCAAATCTTGGGCTGTCATCATATGGCTCTTCATCTTTAATTCCTCCCCGCGAATGGATTTTTGGACAAGGCCTGGAGACGGCGCCAGGACCACAGCACCGGCCGAAGCACGTAATACAAGAAATGGAGCTCCCGTGGAAGCGGCAGCTGCATAGCATCTCTGGAGTTCGGAAGCAGCTTGTTTCGGAAATAAGCCGCTCTTTGTTTTCCGTCCATAAGTGCAATCAAGTAACGGTTATAGTGCCAGGCTACGCTTTTTTCCGGGACTGGATTGAGCTGAACGATTCGTTCAATGTAATGAAGCGCCATGGCGGCCAGCTGCCGGCTCTTCGTGCTTTTCATGAAGGGATGCAGCTCTACCGGAATCCGGACGTAGAACAGTGCCGACGCCAGAATCCAGGCCTGCCCCGCATAATGCTCCCCTCCCTGCTCCCGTAGATGATGCTCCAGGAGAAGAGCGTCTAGTCGCGGAGTCAGCTTGACTATATCCATCAGCCAGCGGAGACGGAACCAGCCGTGCCTCGCCCCGTGGTCGGTCAAATACCCGAGCAGATCCTCATGCCCCAATCCGTATACGGTCTGCCCGGACACCGAGATGGCGCTGCGCCGGGACCAGAGCTGATCAAAGGAATACGCTTTGCTGAAGTGCGGATTGAGGCGCCAATGGATCTCCACCTGAGCCGCGTGCGCCGCATGCTTTAACGAAACATGGTGACTGGTCTGCTTCCAGTTCGCCAGGACACGCTCCTCTTCCGGGATGTACCCGAGCTCCTTCAATACTCCCTCGGCTTTCTCGACCTCGTCTTGATGCAGCAGCAGATCCAGATCCTTGGAGGTCCGAAGAGACACATCCCCATACAGCTGCATCGCAAGAGAAGGTCCTTTCAGAAACAGGCAGCGGATTCCGGACTTCTCCAGCGCCGCCTGAATGGTGCTCATCTCCCGGGTCAAATGCAGCATCTGGACTGTATTGCTCTGGTATTGCCGGCGAAGAGCTTCGAGAATGTCATCCGGAACCAGCCGTTTCGGCAGCTCCTTCAGCCGCAGATAAACGCGCGGAAACACCCGATGATGCATGGCCAGCCGGACCAGCAGATTCCAATCCAGCTGCGGCGGACATTGCCGGACCAAGGCTTCTGCCGGGACCTCCTCGCGCAGCAGCCGCAGCATAAACACCAGCTCTTTGGGCATTGTAGAGCTGCTTCGTTCTAGAATCCCGCGGGTTTTCAACGTAAACACCTCCGTAGGTATCATGACAGGGTAGGCACCGGCTCTCGCAAGCCTTGATTCATACCGGGACGCCCCACCGAATAGTACACGAGCCCGGTTTCAGCCAGCTGCTCTTCCGTGTAAATATTCCGTCCATCAATCAGGTAAGGCCTCTTCAGCCAGCTCTCAATTTGGGCCGGAGAAATATGCTGGAATTCGCTCCACTCGGTCAGAATGCACAGGGCATCACATTCACGAGCAGCGTCCGCAGCCTCACTGCAATACTCCACGCCGTCCTTCCCGAACTGCTTCCTGAAGTTATCTGCCGCGACCGGGTCGTAGGCTTTCACGCGCACCCCCCGCTCCAGCAGCGCCGAGATAATCTCAACAGCCGGGGCATCCCGCACATCATCCGTCTCCGGCTTGAATGACAGCCCCCAGATGCCGATGACCGCGTCCTCCATGTTCTCCAGCAGCAGGTCGAGCTTACGCACGACGTTAAAACGCTGATCGCGATTCACCTCAACGACGGATTTCAGCAGCTTGAAATCATAGTCCATCTGCCCTGCAATCTGAATCAGCGCCTGGGTATCCTTAGGGAAGCAAGAGCCCCCGTACCCGATTCCCGCCTTCAAAAAAGAAGAACCGATGCGCTTGTCGAATCCCATTCCATGGGCGACTTGAGTCACATCGGCTCCTACCTTTTCACATATGTTGGCAATTTCATTAATAAAGGAGATTTTGGTCGCTAAAAATGCGTTGGACGCGTACTTGATCATCTCGGCACTTCGGATATCCGTAATGACAATATTTGCGGTCAGCCGCTCATGAAGCTGTACCAGCTTGTCGGCTGCCCTTACACTGTCGGTCCCGATAATGATTCGGTCCGGATTCATCGTGTCCATGACCGCTGTACCCTCCCGCAGAAATTCCGGTACAGATGCGACGTCGAACTCCTCCCGGGTTCTTGCGGCAATAATCTCCCGGATTTTCTCGTTCGTGCCGACCGGAACCGTACTCTTGGTTACGACTACCGTATACCCGCTCAGCGATTCCGCAATATCCACCGCCGCCTGCTCGATATAGCTCAGATTCGCCTGGCCATTCGGCAGAGAAGGCGTTCCTACTGCGATGATAACCAGCTCCGCCCCTTGAACAGCGTCCGCGGTGTTCGTCGTAAAGCTCAGGCGTCCCTGGTCCAGATTATCGACAATCAAGGGCTGCAGGCCCAGCTCGTAGATGGGAGCTTCTCCCGCCTGAAGGCGTTCGATTTTCTCTGCCACCTTATCCACGCACACCACCTGATGCCCCAGCTCTGAAAAGCATACTCCTGACACCAAGCCGACATAGCCGACTCCAACCACTGCAATCTTCAATGGATTTCACTCCCCAGCGCTATCATAATAATTTCTTCCCAGTGCACAGCGAGCCGGACAATATCATCCTCAATCAGCTGGCTGCCGGTCTGTACCTCGATAATCTCCATATCAGTAAACCCCTTCAGGCTATGCCGGGCCTCAGCCGGGATGACGATCACATCGCCTTTATCTACCTTGGAAGCCACGCCGTCCAGAATCATTTCTCCTTCGCCGGATATGACCGTCCAGACCTCGCTGCGCAGCAGATGGTACTGATAGCTCAGATTGTTGCCTGCAGTCACGCAGATGCGCTTGGTCAGCACCTCATACCCTCCCGGATACTTGATATAGTCGAGCACCCGGTACCGGCCCCAGCGCCGTTCCTCGTACATGGGACGCTGGTCCCCGAAGGAAAGCACCTCCTTGATGCGCAGACTGGCATTTTTCTCCGACACCAGAATGCCGTCCGGACTTGCTGCCACAATCAGGTTCGGGGCGCCAATGACCGTAATCGGGATGTCCAGCTCATTAATAATATGCGTGTTGAAGGAATCATCCGTTAACACACCCTTGCCGACCAGAGGCGTGTGAATCTCTTCGGTCAGCATATCCCAGGTGCCGAGATCCTTCCAGATCCCGTGGTACGGCAGCGCGACAATCTTCTCAGCCCGCTCCACGATGGCATAATCGAAGCTGATCTTCTCCATTCGGCTATATTGGCGAAGCATTTCTTCATATTGAATCGGGAGGCCGCGGTCCAGCAGCTGCTGAATGATATAGCCCAGCCGGAAAGCAAACACGCCGCAGTTCCACAGCGCTGACTGCTGAATCAGCCCGCGGGCCTGCTCTTCATCCGGCTTCTCCGCAAAGTGGCTGATTCTCACATAATCCATTCCCTGCTCGGTCACAGCATGCTCCCCCGGCACCATATAGCCGAATTTAGAAGAAGGGCGGTCCGGCGCTGCGCCAATTAATCCAAGGTCCGCGTCAGTGTCCTTCAGCAGCGGCTCCAGCTCTTTGACCTTCTGGAAGAAATGTGTCTCCACGTAGGGATCCACCGGCAGCACGGCCACGATCTCATCGAGGCTTGCCCCTTCATGGAATATAAATAGCAGGCGGATAAGGCAATCGCCGGGAAGGTATCCCGGCGCTCCGGCTCGACAATGATCTCCAGCTCATAGCCCAGCTGACTTTGCAGCAGCTCCACCTGAGATTTGCCTGTAGCTACGGCGGCGGTGGATTGAAGCTGCAGCTCCCCGAGCTGGCTCCAGACACGCTGCACCATGGACTGCGGCTGTCCGTCAGGTCCTTTGAGCACCTTCAGAAACTGCTTCGATCGGGTCTCATTCGACAGCGGCCATAAGCGGTTCCCGCTGCCTCCGGACAATAGTATCATTTGCACGTTACCCGCTCCTTTTCACTTCTGTAATTCGGGCTGGGCCCGGTTGGGTATGCTGCATGCCCTCAATGACTCCCTGCATCCGGCGGATAAATACGTCCTCACTAAAGGCCTGCGCATGTCTGCGTATGGCGGCCGGGTCCCAGGCTTGCTGTTCAAACCGCTTCATGGCTGAAATGAGAGAGTGTACGGACTGCTCTTCAAAGAACAGCCCCGTCCTGCCTGCAGCCACTGTGTCCAGTGCTCCGCCTTCGCGGTAGGCAATGATTGGCCTTCCACAAGCGTTTACCTCCAGCGGCGTAATCCCGAAGTCCTCCATTCCCGGAAAGATCAGCGCCTTGCAATGCTGCATGCGGCGAACGACCGTCTCATCACTTTCTCTGCCCAAAAAGGTTACCGTCTCCCCAGCCATCTCCTCCAGCCGCTTACGGTCCGGGCCATCCCCGACAATCAGCAGCCGCTGCTTCGTTCTCGTGCATGCCTTCACGGCAAGCTCAATCTTCTTATAAGATACGAGCCTGGAAACTACCAAGTAGTAATCTCCCGGCTTGTAGTCACTGATCTCAAAGCGGTCAATATCAACCGGGGGAAAAATAATTTGTGCTTCTGCTCCATAGTGGCGGCGAATCCGTTCTTTCACAGTCGTCGAATTGGCGATCAGCCGGTCCACCTGCCTGGAGTTCCGCTGATCCCAGATTTGCAGCGGATAGGTCAGCCATTTGGCCAGCAGCTTTAAGGCTCTGGGTACCTTTACCCCTTCCATATACGACTCGAAGCTCCACGCAAAGCGCATCGGAGTATGGCAGTAGCAGACGTGCAGCGCCCCCCGTCCTTTTCGGACTCCCTTGGCATAAGCACTGCTGGAGCTGAGGATCAAGTCATAGCCCTCCAGATCCATCGACCTTACAGCAAAGGGATACAGCCAGAAGAACAGCTTGAATTTGCTGAATATACCGGGAATGCCCTGCATCCAGGTGGTCCGGATATCCGCATCCTGAAGCTCCGGCAGCAGCTTGCTGCGATCCATTATCGTTGTATAGATCGGCGCATCCGGAAACATGCGGTGCAGCACCGCTACAACCCGCTCCGCGCCTCCCATCTGGTTCAAATAATCATGCACGATGGCCACCTTCAGCTCTCTCATCACATCATCTCCTTTACCGGATGATGCTCCAGCTGTTTTCCACTGGCTGTATGCAGCAGCTGATGATATACCTGCTCTACCTTATCCGCGGTCTGGGTAATACAGAAATGATCGATGGCACGCTGCCGGCCGTTCTCACTCAGCCGGGACCACAGCTCGGGGTTATCGAGCGTTAAGCGAACATATCGGATCAGCTCCGGGACATTTCCGGTTTCATACATGAAGCCGCTTTGTCCATGCTCAATAATCTCCGGCACGCCGCCGCCGTAAGTCCCGATAACCGGTGTACCTTGGGACATGGCCTCTATCACGACTCTCCCGAAGGGTTCTTCCTTCGAGCATAATAAAAGGAGGTCCGCTCCGCAACAAATTTCCAGCACATCGTCCCGGAAGCCGGTAAATCGAACCCGGCTGCTCAGACCCAGGCTCTGCACCCGTTGCTGCAGCTGCTCCAGATAACGCTCGTTCTCTGGTCTGAATTTCGCTTCGCCGACAATCCACAGCACCGCATTCCGACCCTCCTGAACCAGCGTGGAAAAAGCCTCAATGGCATCCTCCTGCCTCTTCCATGGAGCAATCTGACCAATAATAGCAAGCACCTCGACATCATTAGCGGCTCCAAGCTCATGGCGAACCTTGACACGCAGACGCTGCCGCTCCTCCAGGCCCAAGTGCTGCAGCTCCACACCATTATGAACCAGGTGATAACGCTGCTCCCGGCCCTGTCCCTTCATTTCCTGGAGAACAGGATTAGAGATACCGATCAGTGCCTGTGCGCTGCGGGAAGCGAACCAGCGGATCAGCCTGCCCATCCAGCCCTTGGGCGGCAGATCCCGCACATGCCATACGACCGGGAGCCTGTGCAGCCACCGGAAAGAGCCTGCCATGATCCCGGCCCGGATGGAGTTGGCATGAACCAGCTCTGCCCCGCTGTGCCTGAGCTGCCGAGCCAGCTTCCAGCCGGCACCCAGCATCCCCAGCAGATCGACGGCAAGCCGCAGCGGATTGCGAGTCATTCGGGCCCGATAGCTCGGCAGCGGCTGTACGTCCAAGCCAAGGCTTCGCGCCCTGTCCAGCAGCTCGCCTTCCGGAGCGAACAAGACCGGCTGGGCCTGCTTCAAATGCCGGGCCGTTAACAAGAGGCTGATTTCTGCGCCGCTGATCATGCTTGTATGGTTATAGAATGCGATTTTCATGGCCGAAATGTCCTCCTCTTCTGAATTTCCTCGGCGAACACGTCAGTCACTGCTGACGCCACCCTGCTCCAGGTATAGCGCTCCAAAACTTTAGCGCGGCAGGCTTCTCTAGAGGGAAGCAGCGCCGGGTGATCCAGGACGTCGATAATTTTGCGGCTGATGGATTCCGCCGTGCCGTCTGTGAACAGCAGTTCCTTCTCCACATCCTCCAGAATCTCCCGCGTTCCACCGTAAGGCGTTCCCAGAACCGGCGTTCCACAGGCCAGGGATTCAACCGTAATCAGTCCGAAGCCCTCCAGCGTCTGTGTCGGTACAATGCTGATATCTGCAGCCTGGTAACAACGGACCAGCTCCTCATTCGAGATGCGACCTAGCAGCTTCACTTGCGCAGAGAGATCAAGCTCGTGAATCATATTTTCCAGCTCTGTACGCAGCGGTCCGTCACCCCCAATCCACAGGACGGCATCCGGATGGTGCTGGATCACCTCCCTCATGGCGTAGATCAGGCGGTCGATTCCCATCCGGCGAACCAGCCGGCGGATGCAGAACAGCACCGGCTGACCTGCAGCAAAGCCCAGCTCCGCGCGCAGTTTCTCCCGATCCGAAGATGGCTGAAACAGCATATGGTCTACCGCGCCGGGGATGATATGAATCTTGGACTTGTTTATGCCGTACGTGTGAACCAGCACATCCCGAAAATACTGGCTCAGTACAATAAAGCTGTCGGAGCGGCGGTATGTAAGCTGCTCTACCTGTTTTTTCAGCCAAAACCTGGCTTCGTTCATCAAACCCGTCTTCGCATTCTCCTCTACCTTCGACTCCATAGCCCAAGGGCCGTGGAAGTGCGTCACGATGGGAACGTGCAACGGAATCTGCTTTCGCGTCACCATCGTGGTATAGAAGGCGAAATGCGGATTGAATACATCCGGCTGAAAGCTTCGAACTGCCTGGACCGCATGCCGTTGCACCACTTTCATCCGATTCAAGAAATGATTGATCCGAATATCGGAAGCGGCATTGTCGATGCCGCGCTCCTGGGGCAGCCGGGCATCTCTCGGAGCAACCACTACGCCCATACCCCGATGGCCATACTCACTCATTGCCCTTGTATAATCGGCAAAATACCGGTTAAGCCCGCCATGCTGAATATCTATCCAGCCCATGCCGGTCGATAGTACATTCATCGCTCGCTCACTTCTTCCATTGGATTTAGCTGATCAGTGTATTCTGGTAAATCTCAAGAGTGTCTCTAGCTACCCGCTCGACGCTGTAGTACTCCAGCCCCTGCGATGCTTTTGTCCGGTAAGCGTTTAGAACGTCAGGATATTTCAGCATAGCCATAATTCCTTTGGAAAGCTCCTCCGCCGATTGGGGAGGTACGAGCAATCCGTATTGTCCAAACTCTAGGGCCTCCGGCATACCGTCCACTTCGGTTGCAATAATAGCACAGCCAGCTTCACGGGCTTCGATCAGCACTAATGGAAAAGGATCTTTATGTGACGCTAATACGAAAATATCTGCAGCTTTCATATAAGCTCGCGGATCGGATTGATATCCAAGAAAATGGATTCGTTCTCGGTAATGCGAAGTGTCTGCTTGAGCTTCAAATGCTTCCCTGTCCGGACCGTCTCCAACTAGATATAAATGAGCTTCTTCATACTCTTTTGCCACAACATTGAACGCCTCTATAAGCTCGGCAATCCCTTTTCTCACATACATGCCTGCCACTGTTACAATCGGAATCCCTTCGAGAACAACCTCGGTCGAGACCTCCGTGCGTGGACTACCTATGGTCCCGTTACGAACCACATGCAGTTTGTTGGCTACAATTCCTCTGCGCTGCATGGACTCCGCAACAGCTTGACTTACAGCAATCACCGAATCTCCCACCTTCATGATATTGGCGCTCTTTTGAAACTCATTGTGAACATGGGTAATGATTTTGTATTTGTGAAAGCCTTTCAGCAGCCGGGAAAGCAAGGCACCGGTCATCATATGCGCATGAATAATGTCAGGCTGGAATGCCTTCAGCATTTTTCGGAAATGAAAAAAGGCCTGGAGCATCGGCACCGGCCTTCGAGTTTGATTCAGATTATAATGTGTGATTCCGTGTTTATGGAGCAGCTGAGTATACCCCCCTCCCGCCGAGGCAACCGCTACATTGTGGCCGAGTCTGGCCTGCTCGCAGGCTAAGTCCACCATCACGTTGACAATGCCGTTCCCGCATTCTTTTACATGATTTGCGATATGCAAGATATGAATATGAATCACCTCGTTTTTTAATCATGTACCCGATAATTGCCTTTGTCTTTTCGGTAAGGCATTCGATACATTATCCATTTTAGATCCTCACCCGAGAGCACCCACTCTTTTAATCGGACTTTATGTTGAAGGGTATAGATAAGAAAAATTATAATGAATTCTACAAAAGACGAAACTAACAACGAAATAGCCGCACCTCTAATTCCTAGTAGAGGGATTAGAGAATTAAGAAGAACAACATTTAGTCCGAGTGTCGTCAATCGAATTATTGTGACTGCACCAGGTTTCCCCGTAGACATAAATCCCTGAGACAATATCCAAGAGACACTTGTAACAGCAGTTTGAAATATAAGAATTCTAAATACGGGAACAGCTTCCCGAAATAAGCTTCCATACAAAATAATAAGCAGATAGGGAGCGACAATATAAACCATAAGACCTATCAGCAGGGTAACGATCACGCTTATGCGAAATACTTTAAACGTTAAGTGAATTGCATCCGCCGTCTTAAGTCCCGATGCTTTTGGAAACAGAACTGAGGTAACCGCATTTTGCAATGTATTCAATATTTTGGCCAGATTCTGAGAAACGATGTATAAGCCAAGAGCACTTGGAGACAACAAGCCAACAACGAGAATCTGGTCAACATAACCTGAAAAGGTTCCTGCCACATCAGTTCCATAGGACCTTATACCATAGTTCAACAGCTTTTTTCCCGATTGCTTCTTATTAAGCTGTTTTATCTTGTAATGGGATATAAGGCGGATGGTTGTCCATACCGCAATTGGAATTGCTGGGAACAAAAAAGCTATCGAAGTCGTAAACGGATTGACATGACCTGTAAAGACAAGCGTCAATAGAATGATCAGTGTGGCTAGCACTGGTGCATAGCGCATAAAGTTATATATCCGATACTCTTCCCTCGAATGCAATGCAGATGTATTAATCGTTCCGAGCATGGCCACAGGAGACATTACCAGTGCCCACACAGCAAATTCAATGACTGATGATGAATAATCCCTCATCCAAAAAGGAATTATTACCGCACCGACTCCCATTGCCAGCATGCCCAGCAGCAGACTCATATAAATTGCAGTAATATATAGAGATCCTTGATCCTCGTTCTTTTTCTTCATATAGTATACCAAAGCGGCCGGTATTCCCAATGTCAATGAATAAGCTAAAAATCTAGGCCACATGATCATAGCTACTTGTTCCCCACGGCCATCAGGACCCAAGAATCTTGCAATAATAATACCGGTGAATACATTAAGTCCGAGAATAAAGACGTTGGAAGCAAAGTTTTGTATTATGTTTCCGATGCTCCCCCATTGTCTTTTTGCTCTTAGCATTTTAGTTGTCGCCATGAAGTCTAAATCCTTTCAGGCTTGCTTACCAGTTTAGATGTCAATATTTGGTTAAACAATTGCATATACTTGAATGACATTTTATCCCATGAATGTTCCTCTGCATCTTCTCTCGCATGGGCAGCCATATTGGTTAGTTTTTCTTGATCTGAAGTCAGGTCTATTAATACTCGAACAAGAGCGGTAAAATCATCAGGATCATTAATAATAACAGCTGATTGATTATTTAAAAGCTCTACCCCTCCGCAGCGATTACTCGTAACTATCGGAAGTCCGGATGCCATCGCCTCCAAAATAACAAGAGAGCAGGCCTCGTATCTGGACGGAAAAATAAAAAAATCTGATAAAGACATTATCTGCGCGACATCCTTTCGGTACCCCAGAAAATGAACGCGTTCGCTGATCCCTAGTTGCTTTGCCATATTAGGATATAGGCTTTTGTCTGTATAACCCAGTACAAGCAATTCTAAATGCTTTACTTCAGCCACTGCCTTTAATACCGTATCCAGATTTTTTCGTTTGGATTTAAGGTCACCAACAAAGAGTGCATATGTCTTTCTATCGTCTAGTTGAAAATCAGCACGGTTTAAAGATCGAGGATAGAACTCACTTAAGTCTACTCCATTGGAAACCACTGCAATACGGTGATTGGGTATCTCTGCATCCTTTATCAACTCATGTTTGACCTGTTTTGAGACTGCAATGACTTGTCGAGTTTTCTTAAGCGCATTCCTCTCTAGTCTCGAATTCAGTTTATTGTAAATATATTGATACAAGCTCTTCATGCTTTTTTGTTCATGATAAGGATGATAAGGCGATTTTACCCATGCACTGTGAACGAAATGAATGCAATTAATATCAGAGCGGGCATACGTAATAAACCCGTTTACCACTAACAGTCCAATCGAATTTCTTCGAATCAGGATTAATAGAGACGAGAGGATTGCAAACCATTGATACTTCAGAAGCATTGTTGGAATTTTTCCTACTTTAATCTGAATCCACTGAACCTTCTGGTGGCCACTCAATTCCTCACAGAGTTCCGATGAAATGATAAGAATTTCATGGCCCCTTCTTATTGCTTCCAATATCACCTCATAGTTAACTCGTCCCTGACCGTCACCTTTCTTTACCTTATGTGTCACAAAACAAATTTTCATTGGGCTACCTCTTCTAGCAATTGAGTATAGTCAGGTAAAACATTTTGATCATCAATTGTGTCCATCAGGGCTTCAGCAATCTTATCGTGACCCAACTCATTTGGATGGAATCGATCCATAAAGTAGTCATCCCACTTATGAAGCTTGACAGAAGAGTCACACATAAACAATCTGCCGCTGGATTTAAAGCTTTTATACACATCATGAATTGCTTCTCGATACAGCTTCATGGACTCAGGTGAGCCAGGAAAATACCTCTCCTCTATATCACCAGGTGTCAGAAGGATGATTTTAGTATCCGGACTATACTTGAGTATCGCTTGAACAAATTCCATCGTGTGACGTTTAAAGTCCTCCACACCCATCCACTGCTTTCCGCCAAATATTCTAATTATTGAAACCTTTACCCTCCAACGGAGCCCTGATTCTAGTTTTTCTAGCCATCTTCTAAGCCTTCGCGTCGAATAATAAGGTCTAGGATCCATCCATCCTGGCCTTCTCCATCGCCGAGGTAAATAACGCAAAAACTTTCTTTGTTCTCTTACAACCGCTTCAGTATTTCCATGTGCAAAGACAATCAATTCCGGCTTCAGTTCCAAAATCTTGCTTTCGTATTTCATCCTGGATTCATTAATCTGCATAGCGCTGGCACCAAAATTTAGTATTTCGATTTTCTGTGAACATTTGACACTCATTTTAAACTTCAAAAGATTTGCATAGGTTTTACCCGAACGTGCCACTCCCAATCCTTCAGTAATTGAACCGCCTAAAAATATGATCCGCATAACTAAACTTCCTCTCGAATTAATGAATTAGGTGCATACGCGAGTGAAATTATTAAGAGCAATATAAATCCACTTAATCCTCGTAACACATTACTTGCTAATAACAAGAACAAGATGGCACAAATAGCGGCAAAGGATAGAGATGCGTACATTTTCTCTGACTTGCTCAATTTGTATAGCGAAATCAGTATATATACAAAAATAGTAAAGATCGCTAAACCAAACACCAGACCAAACGTATAAAATAAATTAAGATATCCATTATCAAATACGACCATAACATCTTCACTCTGTGTCAGCTTCGCCCCCAAACCCGAGCTGCCCAATCCCATACCCAGCGGGTTTGATAAAATGCTGGAAAAAATATGTGATGCAAATGTCAGCCGCTCCTTAAATGAGTGATCCTCTTCTAGGGCGCTAAATGTATCAATTCTTGATATCACTTGACTCGATCCTGGAAGTACTGGAAAAATAAACTGATAGGCCAGAACCAATACTATTCCAATAAACAACAGCTGAATCTTACTCTTCAATTGAGACTGGAAAAAGTACGCTAAAATCATTAGGACACATGCAATCCAACCTACACGAACTAAGGTTAAAAGAAGAGCAAAGGCAACAGTCAGTATACCGAAGTAACCAAAGGCACGACACTTCTTATGAACAGTCATGATTGCCAACGCAAGTCCGAGAAACAACCCTGTCGGTCCAGGTGAATTTAACAGGGAAAATACTCGGAAGCGCTGGGGCTCCGCTGGTCCGATAGAATTCATTTCCGAACTGATCATCCAGAAATGATCCCATGGGGGAAGCAACATGTATTGATAAATACCGTATACTGCAATAACAACCGCCACAATTGAAAAACTCCGGAGCCACCGGTCATGAACTTTACGACCAAAATTGGACACATGAACGTAAGCAACCACTAGGAACGGAACTACATAGTTTAGTAGATCAAAAACGGAAGACAAACCGTATTTCAGGAATCCAATCCCAAATCCATATAGTAAAGCTGCCCCGACAATTTTAAGCATCAGGCCAATTCTACTATCCATTCTTTTGATGTTTTGAATAACAGGTATGAGCATGATCAGACTGACTGTATAGGGAATAAGGGAAATAATTGAGGTCTCAGTATAAGAATGAAATGACCAGTCCAGAATCCGTCTCATTTCGGGGCTGATCGCCCATATTAGTAAAGCGTAAGACATAAAGGCCTGAGGCTTCTTAAAATGGATTTGAAAGGCGATAAGTAAACTTGTTAAAAGGATGGTTCCTTCCAGAAGCCTCATATGAAGCGATTCAATTGAGCCGGAAATTCCAATCAACAAACATAGGATAAACACGGCTGCCACCAGTATTAGATTTCGAAGCACCTCTCTAATACTCGCCGAGGTACGGCTTAGTCCAAGGATTTTATCCATGTTTTCCATCCATCCAATCTGCCTTTAAAATATAGTAGTTCTTTTTTAGTACAGTTCACTTCTGTCTAGGGAAAATTTGCGAGCTAAGAATCACAAGTGGGGACGACTTGTTTACCGCAATAATAAACCAGGATAATAAACACTTGGTTTTTTAGGCAGTTTGCAAGCACCTCCACCCGCTGATACGTGGGAATTATAACGCTTATTGTCATCTTCATCCTTTGAACAACTCCATCAATAAGCTGAATTCGGAAACACCATGACCTTGACCGTACGCAGGATCACCTTCAGGTCCAGCCAGAGTCCGCGTTTCTCGATGTAATTCAGGTCGAGGGCCAGCATTTCCTCGAAGCTCAGGCCGTTTCGTCCACTAACCTGCCACAGTCCAGTACATCCCGGTGTGACAGCCAGGCGCTGCTTGTCGTAGCTGCTATACTGTTCTACTTCTCGCGGCAGTGCCGGCCGCGGGCCGACGAGGGACATATCTCCCCGAACGACATTCCACAGCTGCGGCAGCTCGTCAATGCTCGTCTTGCGTATCCATTTGCCGATTGCTGTAATCCGGGGATCCTCTTTCATCTTGAACATGGCCCCGTTGATTTCATTCTGTGCAAGCAGCTGCTCCAGCTGCTCCTCCGCGTTGGAAACCATGGAACGAAATTTATACATGCGAAACAGCTTTTCGTTCTTCCCCACCCGGGTTTGGCAAAAAAAAACGGACCCCTTAGGATCCTCCAGCTTGATTGCCAGGGCAATGACCAGTAAAAAAGGGGACAGCAGCAGCAGTCCCCCTAACGCCAGCAGCACATCGGTGCTGCGCTTCCATGCCAGATACAGGCGGCTTTGACGACCGCCGAGCTCTCTCCCCGTCCGTTGCTGCAGTGTATAACCGCCATAGCTCGTACTGCCATCCAGCACGATGTCTGCATCGTTATGCTGCGAATTCGGATACATGATTCAGGTCACCTCGTTAATTCAGTATTTTTCCGGAGTGCTCCCGTTCCAAAATACTCTCCATGCCCTCCAGCAACGGCTTGCGAAGCTCATCATTCTGCAGCGCAAAATCCAGTGTCGTCATAATAAAGCCCAGCTTCTCCCCGACATCATGGCGCGTGCCTTCGAAATCATAAGCGTATACGCCTTGGGCCTCGTTCAGCTTCTGAATCGCATCCGTCAGCTGGATTTCACCGCCCGCGCCCTCTTCCTGCCGCTCCAGATAATCGAAGATTTCTGGCGTCAGAATATATCTGCCCATAATGGCCAGCTGGGACGGCGCTTGTCCTGCCGGAGGCTTCTCCACGAAATACTCCACCTCATACAGCCGGTTCATCTTCTTCGCCGGTGCAATAATGCCGTAGCGGTGTGTCTGATCCATCGGTACCGTCTGCACCCCGATCATGGATCGCTGCGTAGTTTCAAATTGCAGTGCCAGCTGGCGGATACAAGGCACTTGGGATTTAACAATATCGTCACCCAGGAGAACCGCAAACGGCTCGTTTCCAATAAAATTACGTGCACACCATACGGCATGCCCTAGACCCTTGGCTTCCTTCTGTCTTATGTAATGAATATCTACGTTCGAGGAACGGCGAACCTCGTCCAGCAGCTCGAACTTGCCCTTGCTGAACAGATTGTGCTCCAGCTCAAACGCGTGATCGAAATGGTCCTCAATGGACCTCTTTCCCTTGCCGGTGACAATAATAATGTCTTCAATGCCCGAAGCCACGGCCTCCTCAACAATGTACTGAATGGTTGGCTTATCGACGATCGGGAGCATTTCCTTCGGCATCGCCTTGGTTGCCGGCAGAAACCGGGTGCCGAGCCCTGCTGCGGGAATAATCGCTTTTGTGACCTTTTTCATCGTACCTTCACGCTCCTGTCCATATTTTGGTGGAATGAATACATCAGGACTCTTTTTGTTTTTACAGAGGACTTAGCTACACACTCTTCCCCCTGAAAAAAACATAGCTAAGCCTTCTGAACAGGGCATTCAACCCATCCTCACATCACACCCTTGACAATCATGTCTAAGGTCCGAAAACGAACCCACAGCGTGACCGAGTGCCTACAGTGATAAAGGTGCAGTAGACATTACCTATTCGCTGTAAATTCCTTACTGCCTAGACGACCCGATTCATCACAACGCCCAGCATTCTGGCATGAACATGCTCCAGCTGCTCCCGGGCTTTCTTCAAATGCTCTTTTCTCACCTTGCCCGGCGCGGCAACCATGATCACCCCGTCACATATGGAGCCGACAATTACCGCATCCGAAGCCGCCAGTACGGCAGGAGTATCTACGAGTAGAACATCATATTGCTGCTTCAGCTGCTGCAGAAGCTGGTGCATCGCCGCAGAATCAATAAGCTCTGACGGATTGCCCGGAACAGGGCCGGACGGCAGCAGATCCAGATGCTCGAAGTCGGTAGGCTGCACTGCATCCTGAATACTGCAATGGCCGGTCAATAGGGAGCTCAGTCCCTGATGGTTCAGCTGAGGAAAAATGCGGTGCAGCGACGGCTTGCGCAAATCGGCATCGATCAGGAGCACCTTTTTGCCTTCCTGGGCATATGCGATCGCTAGGTTGCTAATCGTCGTTGTCTTGCCTTCTCCCCCCTGAGATGAGGTGACCATGACAGTGCGTGACTCCTGATCCTTGAAGGAGAACTGGATCTTGGTCCGCAGCAGCCGGTAGCTCTCCGCGATGGAGGATTTGGGGTTCATGGATACAATCAAACTGCTCTCATTGCTGAATCGTGGCATACTTTCCCTCACCTGCCTTTGGTTGTTGTGGAGCTTTCTTCGACTTGAACGCCGGCTTGAGATCACTCTTGGTCATACGGCCGACAGAGGCCAGGACCGGAGCTTCCATAATTTCAAGCACCTCTGACTCCGATTTCAGGGTGTCATCCAGATAATCCAGCAGGAAGATAAACCCGATCGCCAGCACGAAGGACACCATGAAGCTGATCAAAAGGTTCATCACCGGGTTGAAGTTAATAGCTCCCGGACTGGCTGCCGGGTCGGCTTCACTCAGAATCGTGATATTATCGATATTCATAATGCTTGGAATTTGGGCTTTAAAGACGGTAGAGACCGCATTCACGACAGCAGCGGCTTTTTCATAGGAAGTATCTTGATAGACGAGGTTCATCACCTGGGAATTGTTCGCTGAGGAAACCGAGATGCGGGCGGCCAGCTGTGATGCGCTCTCACCCAGCTCGGGGTATTGCTCGACGACTTTATTCATTACGGCCGACGACTTGATAATTTCTTTATAGGAGTTGATCAGAAAAATACTCGTTTGAATGGTGCTGGCATTCAATCCATCGCCCGACGACTGATTCACGATCAGCTTTGCATTTGCTGCATATACCGGTGTTGTAAAATAGAAGCTCTTCACACTTGCTGCCGTTAAAGCGACCACCACCATCATGACAATCAGCCACCACTTTTTCTGGATGACCCGGAAATACTGTTTCAGTTCCATTGGCTCGCAACCCTCCGCTAATGATTAATGCTGACGCTTGTAACTAGAGTCCTACTCCGAGGCTCCACCCGAAGTCATGTGTAAGTCTTGCGATACACTATGTAGATTACACACCATAATTTAAGATACAATTTGTATCATGTCAAGCTAATTTTCGTGTTTTTCTGGAATCTGGAAGTCTGTTTGGATGTAAAGGTTTTCATTTTTAGGCAATAAGCAAGCCATGGATGTAACTAGAACAAGCCCCGCAGAGTCTGAATCTGCAGGGCTTCATCTTCTTTTCTGGTACCTTAGGTCCGGATGAGCTGCACATTGCCATTGCGTATGGCTATGCGGTAACGCTCCCCTGTCGCTTCGTCCGTCAGAATTACACCATTGCCCGGTCCCCTGATTTCAAGGGAATCCGTCATATAGCTGTGGGGAACCGGCGAGTAGGACCCGATCTGGTCCCAGTTCACCATGACTCCTGCAATATACGTGTCCCCGGTTTCCGGAATACCCGCGATGCTAAAATTGTATAACCGTCCGGTTCGGCTGGACATCTCCCGGCCCCGGAGGTGCTTCCACCCCGGCTCCCGCCAAGTGATTGTATCGTTAAAAATATATTCCCAGTTCTGCGCCGTCACCCGTCCCAGGGAGCGGTACAGGGAGCTGCTGCCGGTGCTCGTTTCGAGGATGAAATACTGCATCGCCAGGTTCCGTCCGGCATCCCCTTCGTACGGAAGCGAGGGTGCCTGAAAGTCAATCATAACTCCCGGAGACCGCGAACCATCCGGGGTCACCTTCAATATGACGGGATTGCGGCCAAGGACCTGCTTCATTTCATTGCTAATAGGAACCGGAACCTGCTGCGGACTGACGAGACTGATCGTACCGCCATTCGTGACAGTCCAGTTCGACAGCACCTCCGGGTTGCGCAGCAGATTGGGCGCGGAGACAGGCATCCCTGTGCGGTGCTCCCGCTCCCGCATCCGTTCGTGCAGGTCCGAAGTCCGGTACAGCGGGGTCCATTTCCGCCGGATGACAGTCTGGGGCAGATTCAACCCCGTCAGATCACTTTCCCGTTCACCGGTCAGGACTTCAATATATGCGGTGCCTTTTCCACCTGGAGCCGTGGATAATCGCAGCGCCCCCAGATCATTATGAATGGTGACTGGATAGGTCAAGGTACCGAACCAGGCCGCATACTGCTGCTTCTCCTCCAGCCGCATCAAGGAATCCGGCAGTGCGTACTGCCAGCGGGTGGGATCGTCCGAGTACGAAGGAACGGACCAGGAGAACCCGAAGCCGAACATTCTGAGGCTGGAGGTATTCGATTTACTGAGCAGCTTGATGGCAGCCTCCCCGCACTGCTCGAATTGCACTGTGGTGTAAATGCCGTTTAAGCCATTCACAGAAGCGGCCTGGCGATAATCGTCCATCCCGCTGTCAATACATTGGTAGATCGCATAAGGCGCAAAGCCCAGATGAACCCTGTGCATATCGGCGGGAAAGCCTCCCCGGTGTCCGGCATGAAGGATGGTCCCCAGCAAAACGCCGCAGAATGCTCCGGAAATGCCGCCCCCTTGAAAGAAATAGTCCCCCGAATTGATTCTGCAATACACACCGATGAGCCCGCCCCAGGAGCAATCATAAGAGGTGACATGGCCCTTCGTGCTGTTCAGCAGCAGTCCCGTCTTCACTCTAGCCGTCTGAATATTGCGGAAGATTGGGGTAGCACCGCCTGCGACCTCGATCGCTGCACTGCCTGCTGCAAACATCTCATAAGAGCTCTGCTCGAACAGGCTCTTGTCCACCCAGGTCGAAAGATTTCTGGAATTGTAGCCCACCATCCCGAAGATGGAGAAGTTCTCAAATACCGCCTTGACCCCCGCATCCTGAATCCGCAGGCACGGGAGCAGGTCCGAGGACGTGTCCAGCGGGTCCCACAAAATCCGGCTGCCCTGCTGCCCGCTGTCTACATAGGGCGCTTCACCTACAATGCCGCGGCTCTGATTCTCAATAGTCTGCCGAATCCGGTAATCCCCGGACGGAATATACAGCCGGTGCCGCTTGCCGCACGCTGCCATGGCCGCCTGAAAGGCAGCCGTATCGTCAGCCTTGCCGTCGCCGACAGCCCCATACCATTTGACATTAATGCCCAGAGCCCTCATTTCCTCATCCATCGGATTGGCCATCTTATCTCCTCCTTGCTATATCATAGTGAAGGCCGTGCAAAAAGGTTTGTAGTACACGCCCAGGGCCGTATCTATATTCTATGAAATTGCACCTTGATGGTTGAATCCGGCTTCTCTGCTCGTATATGATACAGATTGACTGGAGATACATATTGTATCAAATAACAAAAGGAGAAGGTGTTTGTGCGTATTTTGTTCACAGGGCTCTGGGCCATCCTGCTCTTCATATTTACATGCTCCTTCAGCTTTCAGGACCTCATCCAGCATCAAAGCCTTGACTTCAGCTTTAATGCTTCCCCCGATTGGTCGGAGCTCACCGAACAGGATGTTCAATGGTATCGGCGCGACTGGGTGCTGCGTAAGGCCGGACATCTCCTGGGCTTCTTTCTGCTGGCACTTCTGGCCTCCGGTGGAGGCAGAAGCACGTACGCATTCGGCTTGTGCCTGCTGTACGCAGCAGCTACCGAAATTTTGCAGCTGTATTTTTTTCGCGGTGGGCGTATTTACGATATGGCTATTGATGCTTTGGGGGTTCTTATGGCCTACCTGTGGTGCAGATTTCTCGTCAGGGTCAAATTAACCACTACTAATTTCACTAGACATAAAAAAAACACTTGATACAATTTGTAACTTCATGTATATTATGACCGATACTAAATGTATCTAATAAAACGTCAGGATGATCATGAAGGAGAAATGGATCATGAGTGCCATCGCCTGTATTTATCGCCTGGACGGAGAACCTGTACAGGCTGGGCATGACGAACTAGTCATGGACGCCCTGAAGCTGTACCCGGCAGATCAATGCTCCGTGTGGCAGCATGAACATGTCATGCTAGGATGTCTGCTCCAGCAAATGACGACCCAGTCTCTGGAGGAACAGCTTCCCTACCACGATTCCCGCCGCGGTCTGGCCATAACGGCAGACTGCATTTTGGACAATCGAGAGGAGCTCATGGACCAGCTGCTGATTCCACAGGAGCTGAGATCCTCCATGCCAGACAGCCAGCTCCTGCTGTGGGCTTATGAGAAGTGGGAGGGACGCATGCCGGAGCGGCTTGTGGGTGACTTCGCCTTCATCATCTGGGATCCGCGTCAGCATGTTCTCTTCGGTGCCCGGGATTTCTCCGGAGCGAGAACGCTGTATTATCATCGCGACCGGCAGCAGCTGTCCCTCTGCACCATGATTAAACCCCTGCTGTCCCTGCCCCATATACATAAAAGTCTGAACCATACCTGGCTGGCCGAATTTCTCGCCATCCGCGGTGTGTTCGAGCCGCCGGATATGCTCTCCACTGTTTATGAGGGGGTTGCCCAGCTGCCTCCCTCACATACCCTCACCGTCAGAGGAAATGACATCACGATTCAGAAATATGACAGCCTTAGAAATATCAGCCCGCTGCAGCTATCCTCCTCTCAGGAGTACGACGAAGCTTTCCGGGGAGTCTTTCAGAAAGCGGTGACCTCCCGCTTCCAACGGAGCCACCGCAAGGTGGGCGGCTATCTCAGCGGAGGTCTGGACTCCGGTTCCGTCGCCAGCTTTGCCGCCAAGGCACTCCAGCAGCAGCAGCGGCCGCTGCATACGTTCAGCTACGTCCCGGCCGAAGATTTTGAAGACTGGACACCCAAGCGCAGACTCGCCAATGAGCGGCCGCTGATTGAGCAGACGGTTCAGTTTGCCGGTAATATGGAGCCCAGCTACTTGAGCTTTCAAGGAGCCAGCCCGTTCACCGAGATCGATGAATGGCTGGATACCCTGGAATCCCCTTACAAATTCTTTGACAACACCTTCTGGTTCCGCGGCATTCATGAAGCCGCAAGCCAGCAAGGCATTGGTGTCCTTCTCAGCGGTGCCCGTGGTAACTACAGTATCTCCTGGGGTCCCGCATTTGGTTATTACGCCACTCTCTTGAAGCAGCTTCGATGGGGCAAGCTTCGGCGGGAGGTTCAGCAGTACAGCTTGAATACCGGTACCAGGCGCAAAATTATGTATTCTGTCTTGTGCCGCAAAGCGTTTCCGATCGTCAATCGGCTCAAGCCGGTGGGAACAGCTTACGAGTTTCCGCAAATGATCAATGACGCTTATGCTAAAGAAACCGGCATCTACCATCGGCTGCAGGATCAGGCCTTTATTGGCATCGGCTCTGAAGCCGAGCTGCCGGCAGATCCGCTGGAGGCGCGAAAGGTTCATTTTGAACGCATTCACATGTGGGGTACAACCGGAACGAGCAGCTCCAAGCTTTCACTTCGCTACTCTCTTTGCGGCCATGACCCTACGAATGATCTTCGTGTCATCCGGTTCTGCCTGGCAGCACCCATCGAGCAGTTTGTGCAGCAGGGCATGGATCGGGCGTTGATTCGCCGCTCCACCAAGGGCTTGCTTCCGGATTCAATCCGCCTGAATCAGCGCACGCGGGGTATACAAGCGGCCGACTCCCTGCACCGAATGAAGCCGCATTGGCAGGAATTCTTGAACGCTCTGGAGCAGATGCGGCAGGATTCGCGGATGCAGCATGTGATGAACATGCCGGCCGTAGATACCGCACTTGCCGAAGCACGGCATGGTATTGCGTCAGATCAGGCTTACCAGCCGACGTTCAAGCTGCTCATGCGAAGTCTCATTCTGCATCGATTTCTACAGCACCATATGTAAAGCATTGTGCTTGAAAGGAGGTGAATGCGATGAAAAAAGAATGGAATGCTCCTACATTGGAAGTGCTTGACATGAACATGACCATGGCAGGCCCTGGCGATGCTCGTCCAGACCTTGTACAACCGGACCCGGACGAACAGGTACACTTCAGCTAATGCTGTCCACATGTACAAAAACAGCCCCTGTACCGCTTCCTCCGGGTATTCGGGCTGTTTCTCTTCTTACTTAATAGAAGGAGTGAGTGAATTGTCTCAAGAATTACATTCCATCCCGATGTACAAAGCATTTGGCTTGCACATACAGAGTGAAATTCACTTTCCGGAATTGCCGACTCTCCCTCCTGCTTCAATCCAGGCACCACATTCTTCTGAGCCGATCGATCTTTACATTGGCTATGCGGACCTTGCCAGCCAGTGGGCTTCTTACTCCCCAACGGGTGCTTATATCAACACGCCGGACACCTATATGCTGCGCATCGAAGGCCTGGCTCTGTTCGCGTGCAAGAACGGAAACCGGATGGAGGCTTCTCCTGAGCCGGGAGCGGACCCGGATCAGCTGCGCCTGTACCTGCTGGGCACCTGTATGGGAGCGATCCTGCTCCAGCGTAAAATCCTCCCCCTTCATGGCAGCGCTATTGAAATCGACGGCAGAGCGTACGCCATTGTCGGCCATTCCGGACATGGAAAATCGACGCTCGCCTCAGCGCTGCTGCAGCAAGGTTATCGCCTGCTCACCGATGATGTGATCCCCGTCAGCAGGGATGCTAACGGCACCTTTCAGGTTACCCCCGCCTATCCGCAGCAGAAGCTATGGCAGGAAAGCCTGGATGTCTTCGGAATGAGCACCTCGGAATATCGTCCGCTGTTTGAGCGTGAGACTAAATTTGCTGTGCCGGTCACGTCCTCCTTCGTTCAGGACACCCTGCCGCTGGCCGGAATATTTGAGTTAGTCAAGGCAGACTGCAAAGACCTGATGCTTCAGGAAACAAGCCGGCTGGAACGGCTGTCCTTGCTATCAAGGCACACCTACCGCAGCTCCCTCCTTGAAGGATGCGGCCTGACCGCTTGGCATTTTGACATCACTGCGCGTCTGGCCTCCCAGGTAGATCTGTACCGCGTCTGGCGTCCTATAGACCAGCAAACGATACACTCCCTGCGGAAACTGGTGCTGGACAGAGCCCGCAGCGTCTCCGCAGCGTTCTCCCAATGATCCCGGTCCTCTTCTCTCCACAGCCAAAGAAAACATCCAGGAGATATCCCGGATGTTCTCTTTGGCTGTGCTGCTATTGCGGTGGCTGCATATGCTCCACCAGGATGGACCGGATTCGCTGGCGTTCCTTCGCTTCCACGATATAGTACCAGATTCCGCCGATGGTCGCGCCGGAGCCCTGAATTTCGATTTGTTTTGTGCCGTGCAGGTTCTTGCGGTATTTCGTCATCAGAATCTTCATTTCCTCAAAGGTGATGTCGGTCCTCACACTGCTCCCGATCCCCTCCAGCAGCTCATTCAAGCTGAATACCGTAGACATCTGCAAGGACTTCTGAAGCACGCCGTCAACAATCTGCCGCTGCCGCGTGTTCCGACCGAGATCGCCCCGAGGATCCTCAAATCTCATCCGGGAATACGCCAATGCCTGATCACCCGTAAGCTCAATACTGCCCTGTGTAAAATGGTAACCCCCATAATCAAACGCCATCGTATTCTGAACGCGGACTCCTCCCAGCGTGTCAATGATCCGGGCGAAGCCCTCCATATTAACCTTCACATAAAAATGGACCGGTACCTGCAGGAACAATTCTACTGTGCGGACAGACATATCCACGCCGCCAAAAGCGTAAGCATGATTAATTTTGTCCACCGTTCCGTGGCCGGCAATCGCGGTTCTTGTATCGCGGGGGATGTTAAACATCAGGATGGATTCCCTGGCCGGGTTCACGGACAGCAGAATCATCGCATCCGAGCGTCCACGGTCATGCTCACGCTCATCCACTCCCATAACGAGTACGGTGAACGGCTCCTTCTGATCCAGATTAGCCTGGATCGCCGGAACACTTTCTCCAGCCCTAATCGAAATCGCTTCCGTGTCAATGACAGCAGCCATATCCGATTGCGTGGCCTTCGGCTTGTTCCCCTTAGAGACCGGCTCCGTCTGAAGCACCGTTGGGGGCAAAGGTGTACGTTCTTCAAACATCTCATCCGCTGTTTTTTTCACCGAATGATACATACTGTACGCATAAATCCCGGTCCCAAGCAGCAAAGCTCCCAGAACCAGGGTGGTGATTTTCATGATTTTCCTCAAATGGGGTTGACTCCTTCCATCCCTTCCATGACCCGATTCATATGTTTCTAGTCACAATTTGACAAAAGCAAATGTACTTTTCTGCGTAAATAGAACACGTATTTAAGTTAAAAGAACTAATGACCTACCTGCGCAAGTATAGTAAAATATATGTATTCTTTTATTTGCGGGGATACAGTGAAGCTCCAGACCTCCGCTCCCGCCGGGAATGCCCAAATAACGGGCTTTGATAATGATGAATACGCCGATCCACAGAGTACCGTGACATCATTCGATTTAGCATGCCGGTAATCCGGAGCTTTTGCGTTTCATCCGCCTGCAGCTTGACGATGTAGAGCATTCGGCTCTCCCACGGCTTACTCCCTGCAATCTCCCCTTGCAGCAGGAGACGGTCTCTGGAGTCCATAAGCTCATAGATCAGCTGGACGCGATCCGATTGAGGAATTTCCCATTCACACAGAAATAGCAGCTGCTGCGGACTGATTTCCAGCACAGTTACCTCGTGGAAACGCCCGGATATAGGAAGTGTGCCGATGGCGGCAAGCTGTATTCGAACAGATGGGCCATATTGAATGCCCGAGAACATGGAACTATCCATAATACCCCTTCTTCTTTCGAGATTTCTGGTATAGTACATTCAGATCATGGATACAATGATACCAAATGTTTCAAGAAGATACGTTTCGTATCTAATTTCTATTTCCATATTACGATACATATTGTATCTAGTCAATACGCTTCCTTAGGATTTACGGGCAGTATATCCATTTATTTCATGGGTACTTTTTTGTTGTTAATATAAAGGTGTGATTGTTAGCTACCGGAGGAGGACCATTCATGAACTACGGAGAAAGGATTGCAGCATTGCGGGAGCAGAGGGGCTGGACGCAGGAGGAGCTCGCAACTTCGATCGGCATCACCCGTGCTGCATTATCCCACTACGAGAAGAACCGGCGCAAGCCGGATTTCGAAACCTTGACCGGACTGGCAGACCGCTTCAATGTGTCGATTGATTATCTCATTGGACGGACCGGCAACGAGAAGATGGTTATGGAGCCGGATGTCAGACAATTTGTGGATGAGCTGGAGCTATCGGATGAGGACCTGTTGAATCGGTTCCACTTAACTGTAGATGGCCGCAAGCTGAGCGAAGAGGAAGCCCGGCGTTTCATTGCCTTCGTTCGGATGGAGCGCTCGATGAAATAACAAATCCCCGGATCGGTTTATAGGTCCGGGGATTCTTTCCACGCTGCGGCGGCTCGTAAACCACCCTCTTCGCTGCTATTCGTCTTCTTGAAGCGCAAGATGCTGCTTCCATTTGTCGGGATGGATTCCCATTTGGCTCATAATGGCATGAATGTCCAAGCTCTTTGGCTCCTGGTTCGGCTGCGGATTATTGATCCGCGTTCCGGTTTCTCTCTCCTTATTCATCCGCTACTTACCTCTTCCTTCCTTGTCTATTCTCTCCATCCCCCGGTATGATTACATCGCGTGCCACCCCTAACTTACTTACCAATATTATAATGGACCAAGCCTTGAGATGCTGTCGTCTCATGGAGGCTTGCCCATAAATTTTAGCTTCTAATTTTGTCGAATACTCAGCACATTTTACTATCCAATACTGAATTGTTAGATTTAGGCTGGATTTTGAGTAGCGTGGTTTGTCATTATGCAAGCAGCAGGCCTTTATACCCAAATTTATGTAAACCTTTTCATTTAAGACCTCGATGTGTTCATGACATGTTATTAAAAAAGAACGGGACGCTCCGTAAGGAGACGTCCCGTTCTCATGTCTGATCCTCTATGCTGCTTGTGATTTAGGCACCGCCAGTGCGCGCCAGCTCTCGCATATTCGCTTCGAAAGCGGCCAGCAGGGCAGCATCCCCGGTCAAGCCTTGATCCTGGACCTTCTGAATCTGCTCCAGCATCCGCTTGTAATCCTTCGGTATTACCTTCACGAACTTAGACAGTGACTGCTCCCAGTCTCCCAGAAGCTCCTGCGCTACACTGCTGTCCGTGTACATGGAATGCCGCTGAAGCATCGAGAACAGAATTTCAGACTCCTCTGCATCCTCTACGCGCTCCAGAAGCACCATTTCGCGATTGCAGCGATCCATAAAGTTTCCTTCCGGATCGTACACATAGGCTGTACCTCCGGACATCCCGGCTGCAAAGTTCCGGCCCGTCTCGCCCAGTACGGCTACACGTCCGCCGGTCATATACTCACAGCCGTGATCGCCTACGCCTTCAACGACAATGCTGGCTCCGGAATTCCGAACCGCAAAGCGTTCACCGGCAATCCCGCGGATATATGCTTCACCGCTCGTTGCTCCGTAAAATGCCGTGTTGCCGGCAATGATGTTCTCTTCCGGTACAAAGGTCGCCTGCGGGGAAGGCTTCACAATAATCTTTCCTCCCGACAAGCCTTTGCCGATGTAGTCATTGCTGTCGCCCTCTACTGTCAGCGTCATGCCCTTCGGTACAAAGGCGCCAAAGCTTTGGCCTGCAGAGCCTTCGAAGGTAAACTGAATCGTATCCTCCGGCAATCCGGCAGCGCCATACTTGCGAGTGACCTCGCTGCCGACAATTGTGCCTGCAGCACGATCTACGTTCGTAATGTGATACCTGCCTTCTACAGCTGTGCCAGCTTGAATTGCAGGCTCCGCTTGCCCCAGCAGAACGCGCATATCCAGCGTTTCTTCCAGACCGTGGTTCTGGTGCTGAGTACGGTAGCGCGTGCTCTCTTCGTTCAGCTCCGGCGTATAGAGAAGCGCGGAAATGTTGACGCCTTTCTTCTTCCAGTGGCTGTCTACATTGACGGAATCCAGGCAATCCGTGCGTCCGATCATTTCATCAACGGTGCGGAAGCCCAGCTCAGCCATCTGCTCCCGCATATCCTCTGCCACAAACTTCATAAAGTTCACAACATGCGCCGGATCTCCGGTGAAGTTCTTGCGCAGCTCAGGATTCTGGGTAGCGACGCCGACCGGACAAGTATCCATTTGACATACACGCATCATGATACAGCCGATCGCCACCAGTGGAGCTGTGGAGAAGCCATATTGCTCCGCGCCCAGCAGCGCCGCAATGATCAAGTCACGGCCGTTCAGCATCTTGCCGTCCGTCTCCAGAACGACGCGGTCCCGAAGGTTGTTCATCATCAGCGTCTGATGCGTTTCGGCAAGGCCCAGCTCCCAAGGCATCCCGGCATGACGGATGGAGCCCTGTGGTGAAGCACCGGTACCCCCATCGTAGCCGCTGACCAGAATAATATCTGCACGTCCTTTGGCAACGCCTGCGGCAATCGTGCCCACACCGACCTCGGAAACGAGCTTGACGTTAATGTCCGCACGAGGATTACTGTTCTTCAGATCGTAGATCAGCTCAGCCAGATCCTCAATGGAATAAATATCATGGTGAGGCGGAGGCGAGATCAGGCCGACGCCCGGCGTGGAGCCGCGAACCTCTGCGACCCAAGGATACACCTTACGTCCCGGCAGCTGGCCTCCCTCACCCGGCTTGGCACCCTGCGCCATCTTGATTTGAATTTCATCCGCATTCACCAGGTAGTTCGAGGTTACACCGAAGCGTCCTGAGGCTACCTGCTTGATGGCGCTGCGGCGGGAATCACCGTTCTCATCCAGTGTGTAACGCGCCGGATCCTCGCCGCCTTCACCGGTATTGCTTCGTCCACCGATCCGGTTCATCCCGATTGCAAGGCTCTCGTGCGCCTCTTTACTGATAGAACCGAAGGACATCGCGCCCGTCTTGAAGCGCTTCATGATGTTCTCCAGCGGCTCGACCTCATCCAGAGGCACTGGCTTGCCTCCCGGCTTGATCTGAAGCAGAGCGCGGAGCGTCATATGGCTCTCGTTCTCACCTTGTACCAGCTCTGCGTACTGCTTATATACCTTGTAATCACCGGTGCGTACAGCTTGCTGCAGCAGGTGAATCGTTCTTGGATTGAACAGATGCTCTTCTCCGCCGTTTCTCCACTGATACTCACCTACAGAATCCAGCGCCTTATCGTTGCCGTCTTTGTCTGTAAAGGCACGCTCATGGTGTGCCAGAGCCTCGGCAGCCACTTCTTCAAGGCCGATGCCTCCGATCCGGGAAGGTGTCCAGGTGAAGTACTGATCCACGAACTCGGACTTTAATCCGACCGCTTCAAAGATTTGAGCACCGCGATAAGACTGAATCGTGGAAATCCCCATCTTGGAGAGCACCTTCACGACGCCCTTGCTGGCAGCCTTGATGAAGTTCTTGACGGCCTTCTCGTGAGAAATACCGCGAAGCATCTTCTCTTGAATCATATCATCCAGAGTCTCGAACGCCAGATAAGGGTTGACGGCACTTACGCCATAGCCCAGCAAGAGCGCAAAATGATGCACCTCGCGAGGCTCGCCCGATTCCAGCAGAATGCTGACCCGGGTACGGGTGCCTTGGCGAATCAGATGGTGATGCAGGGTCGATACGGCGAGCAGTGAAGGAATCGCTGCGTTCTCGCGATCAACACCGCGGTCAGACAGAATCAGTATGTTGTGGCCCTTCTTGATTACACGGTCAGCCGCTTCACACAGGCCATCCAGCGCCTTGCGCAGCCCTTCCGCGCCGTCTGCAGCGGTAAAGAAAATCGGAATGGTCATCGACTTGAAGCCTGGACGATGCACGTGACGGATTTTTGCAAAATCCTCGTTCGAGAGAATTGGAGAATCCAGACGGATATGACGGCAGCTCTCCGGCTCCGGCTGCAGCAGGTTCCGCTCCGGCCCGATGGTCGTAGCCGTAGAAGTGACCAGCTCCTCCCGAATCGCATCAATCGGCGGGTTGGTTACTTGGGCAAACATCTGTTTAAAATAATTAAACAGGCGCTGCGGGCGGTCGGACAATACAGCCAGCGGAGCGTCATAGCCCATAGAAGCAATCGCTTCGGCGCCGGTCAGCGCCATGGGCTCCAGCACCTTGCGCAGCTCTTCATACGTGAAGCCGAAGGATTGCTGCAGCTGACGTACATTCTCATGCTTCGGATTTGGAAGCTCCAGTGCTTCAGGAAGATCTGAAAGCTCAACGAGATGCTCCTTCAGCCAATCGCCGTAAGGGAGCTCGGATGCAATCTTTGCCTTTACTTCTTCATCAGAAATAATGCGGCCTTCCTGGGTATCAACGACCAGCATACGGCCTGGGCGCAGACGGTCCTTGCGCAGCACGTTCTCGGCAGGGATGTCCAGAACTCCTGCCTCGGAGGACAGTACAATCAGGTCATCCTTCGTCACATAATAACGGGATGGACGAAGACCGTTACGGTCCAGTGTCGCGGCGATCTGAACGCCGTCTGTAAATGCCATCGCGGCCGGGCCGTCCCACGGCTCCATCAGCGTGCTGTGATATTCATAGAACGATTTCTTCGTCGTGTCCATGCTCTCATGATTGTTCCAAGGCTCCGGCACCATCATCATCGCTACGTGCGGCAGGGAGCGTCCGCTCAAATACAGAAACTCGAAGGTGTTATCGAACATGCCTGTATCCGAGCCGTCCGGGTTAATGACAGGCTTGATCTTCTCCAGGTCGCTGCCGAACACTTCACTCTCAAACAGGGATTGACGGGCATGCATCCAGTTCACGTTGCCGCGAAGCGTATTAATCTCACCATTGTGGATCATAAAGCGGTATGGATGCGCGCGCTCCCAGCTTGGGAACGTATTGGTACTGAAACGGGAGTGCACGAGTGCAATCGCCGAGGTCAGGGAAGGATTCTGCAGATCCAGATAGAATTGGCCGACCTGAACTGTCGTCAGCATGCCTTTATATACAATCTTGCGGCAGGAAAGGCTGGATACATAGAAGGTATCGCCTTCCGGCACATTGCTGTAGCGGATCGCCAGCTCAGCGCGTCTGCGGATTACATACAGCTTGCGTTCGAAATCAAGGTCGTTCTGAATATCTTCACTGCGTCCGATAAACACCTGGCGGACGTAAGGCTTCGCTGCCTTCGCCGTCTTGCCAAGCATCTCGTCATCCGTCGGGACATCGCGGAAGCCGAGCAGAGTCTGTCCTTCTTCAGCAATGATGCCGGCAAGCTTCTGCTCATGCACTTCACGAACGGCTGCATCATGGGAAAGGAACAGCATCCCGGCGCCGTACTGGCCTGCCTCTGGAAGCTCAAATCCCAGGCGCGCTGCTTCTTCAGCGAAGAAGCTGTGCGGAATCTGCATCATAATGCCCGCTCCGTCACCGGAATTCGGCTCACTGCCTTGTCCGCCGCGATGCTCCATATTGCCCAGCATTGTCAGCGCCTGGCTGACGATGCTATGTGAAGGGCTGCCCTTGATATGTGCGACAAAACCCATGCCGCAGGCGTCTTTCTCAAACTGCGGATCATATAACCCTTGTTTCTTCGGGAATTCGGTATGTTTCATAGTAAGCAACCTTTCCTGTTACAAAATAAAATAAAGCCGAAAAATGGGTCCTCCAAGACAAACCGGCCATTTCTCCTGCTTGGTGATCAATATTTGCATGACAATGACATTTTGTGCAAAATAATAAGAAGGAGCCTTCATCCATTAACATCAGAAGTTAGATTAGTGTTATTATTTTAGCATTCCCTTAATATCAGCGCAATTCAAACTTTTTATAATTTCGATAACTTTTGCTTTTGTGACCGTTCTCAAGCCAACTTACTTGATTGATTATGTATAATAATGCAAAAAAACCACCAAAAAAGACATTCCGCATTTTTCAGCGAAATGTCTTTTTTTGTCACTGCACGGCGGTTATTGCCGGAGTAGGGTTGACTCTCTTCTTGTATTGATTCGTTAGGAAATACACGGCCGTCAGCACCAGGCACCCGCCGCCAAAGGCGGACAGAACCAAGGTATTGCTCCAGATCACGCTCACATCGCCGGTAGAGATCACAGCCTTGAAGCCCGCTACACTGTACGTCATCGGAAGCAGTGGATTAAACAACCTCATCCAATCGGGAATCAGCTCCAGCGGGAACGTGCCTGCGCTTGTCGTAAGCTGTAGAATCAGGATGACTATGGCGACAAAGCGTCCCGGCAAATCGAGCCAAGTTACCAGCGCTTGAATCAGCAGCATATACGACAGACTCGTGATGATCGCAAACCCATAGAACATGGGTACGTTCTGGACCTCCAGATCCAGGCCGTAAATCAGAAGCAGCACGGCCAGCAGCGCCTGAATGACTCCCATAGCTGCAAAGGAAAGCGTCCGGCTCACGAGTCGGCTCAAGCCGCCAGCCCCAGGCACCGAAGACTCCACCACCGGCATCACAATGGAAGTAATCAGTGCACCAACAAACAATCCCAGCGACAGGAAGTACGGCGCAAACCCGGTCCCGTAGTTGGGCACCTCGTTCACTTTCTGCTCCTCCACCTCAACGGGTCCCGCAAACATCGTATACGTGCTGTCTGTTGCCTGAACCGCACCTGCCTGCTCCGCGGCTTCATTCAGTCTGGCTGCGAGTGTGCCGGAGCCGGATGTCAAGGAATTCATTCCGCTGACCAGTTCACCTGCACCGGCATCCAGCTCCTTCGAGCCGTCCGCGAGACGCCCGACCCCGCTGCCCAGCTTATCCGCGCCTTCGCTAAGCGCCAGCGTGCCCTGCTTCAGGCTGGCGGCGCCATCTGCGAGCTCAAGGCTGCCCTGTGCAGCCTCGCCCAGCTTGCTGCCAAACTGCTTTATGCCCGCCGACAGCTGTTCTTGCCCCGCCGTCAGCGATTTGGCACCCGCAAGGAGCTGTTCACTGCCGCCGGACAGCTCCTTGCTGCCCTGTAGCAGCTCTTCTGCGCCGGTGTTCAATCTGCCTGCTCCCTCGCTCAGCTCGGCAGTCCCCGCCTTCAGCTTCGCGGCGCCGGCCCGCAGCTGCTCCTGGCTCTCACTCATTGTTGCAGTGCCGGCTGCGAGCTCCTGGCTTGCTGCCAGCAGCTGCTGCAGTTCTGGCAACGCAGCCAGCTGCTCATTGCTTTCAGAGAGCTGCTGTAAGCCCCCGGCCAGCGCTTCGGCCCCTTCCTGCAGAGACTTTGCACCTTCCTGTGATTGCGCAAGGCCGTTCTCCAGGCTTTCTGCTCCGTTTGCGGCGCTCTGTGCTCCTGCCTGCAGCGCTGCAGCCCCATCGCGGCTGGCTTCCAGCCCTGCAGTCAATTCCCGGCTGCCGCTGGCTGCTCTTTCAATGCCGGCAGCCAGCTGAGTGCCGCCGCCGGCAGCGTCCTCTGCACCTGCCTGCAGCTCCTTCTGAGCCGCAAGCAGCTGGGACAAGCCTGATGCCAGCGCCTTCGCGCCCCCGTCTAGGGAGCTCGTGCCAGCCGCTACCTCCTGAACGCCCTGTGCCAGTGGAGCGACTCCGGAGCGAAGCTCCTCTGTACCGCTCACCAGCTTGCTCAGATTGTCTTTCAGCTTGAGAGCTCCTTCGTCCAGCTTCACCGCACCGTCTGACAGCTCAGAGGCACCCTGACCTGCCTCGCTCAGCCCGCCTGCCAAGTCCTGGACCTGCTGAAATAACGTCTCGGTATAAGCCTCTGTCACTTTTGCAGACACACTGGACTGAATCTGCTTGACCGCACTTCCACCGATCTGACCTGCGAGAAAGTTATAGCCCTCGTTCGGCTCAAAGATCAGCTTCGCCGGCTGCGGCTGCTCATCCAGTACGGTTGTCGCCTGCTTCGAGAACTGCTCTGGAATCACAATCGTCATGTAGTATTCATTATTTATCATCCCAGTCTCCGCTTCTTCACGGCTGACAAACTGCCAGTTGAAGTCACCACCCTTCTTCAGCTCGGCAACAAGGTCCTCCCCAACGGTCAGTGTCTTCCCCTCGAATTCTGCACCCAGGTCGTCATTGACGACGGCCACGGGCAGCTGCTCCATTTTTCCATACGGATCCCAGAAGGCTCCTAAGAACATCCCGCTGTACATAATCGGAATAAACAGGACGGCAATGAGTGGAATCAGCAGCTTCCGATTACGCAGAGCCGCTCCTACATCCTTGAAAAACACATTCACTCTTCTCCATCTCCTTTTAATACAATATGACTATTTTGTTCATTTGGTCATTCCTAAGCAAAAAAATAAGACATTCCACCTGGGACGCCCTTCACCTTGGCAAAGCGGGTCCCTCCGTTATATCCGGCCGGATCCCGCATCCTTTAGTCCCTGCTCCATAAACAGCATCATATATTGCTTCACGTCATTCTTGGCCAGCGGCTCTCTCAAGCCATTGAAATTTCCTGCCAGAGACGTATACAGCTTCAGCATCACAAAGGCTATAACCTGAGAATCGCAAGGCTTGATCTCCTGCTGCTCAATCGCGTTCTCCACCACGCCTTGAATATACGATACAATTCCGTTCTCTACCTTGGACAAGCCATAGCCTGCCTTAGCGGTACCTAGATCCCGTTTCTCCTGCCCCAGCTTTATAAACAGCGAATGCTCATCCCGGAAATCCAGGAGCGCATCCAGCACGTCATACAGATTATCGAAGAAATGTCGGTCCTTACGGATCGTTCGCTCCGCGATCTTCTTCATCTCTAGCATGACCGAAAGCAGAATCTCTTCAAACAGCTCTTCTTTATTCGCAAAAAAAGTATAGATCGTCCCTTTGCCTACATTCGCAATCCGGGCTACCTGATCCATGGTTGTCGCCTTGTATCCAAAGCGCGCGAACGATTCGGCCGCGGCATCCAGAATCAGTTGACGGCGGTCTACAGCTGCCATATATCCATCCCCCTCCTTCGTGTATTATAATAGAAGAAACTTGTCCGGAATCGATAAAATGACTATAATTCAATTCTGGTCATTCAGTCATTCCAGTGTAGCAAATTCATCGCTGAAGCGCAATAGCTGCCATAGGCTTGGATTTTACAAAAATAAACGGAAAACATCCGCAGCTACAGCGTATATACTAGTAATGTCCTTTTTTGCGAAGTCACTCTTCAAAAATCCAATCCGTTTTTGTAAGATAGAGGAAGAAAGAAGTGGTGAAAACATGCGAAAAACAAGAGTGCTTCTCTTTTCAGAAGGCTTCGGCACAGGACATACCCAAGCGGCGTATGCATTGGCAGAAGGCCTCAAGAGAAAGAATCCGCATATTCAGTGCCGGGTCATTGAGCTTGGCAATTTCCTGAATCCGACAGTAGGCCCGCTGATTCTTTCTGCTTACCGCAAGACGGTAAGCGTCCGGCCCCGGCTTGTAGGCATGCTGTACCGTTCACAATACAAGAAATCGCTGAACAAGCTGACCCGGCTCGCATTGCACCGGATTTTTTATGCGCAGGCTTCCCAGGTCATTCAGCAGCTCAAGCCGGACCTGATTATATGCACCCATCCTTTTCCCAATGCCGTGGTATCCCGGCTCAAGCGTCAAGGACTGCACGTTCCTTTATACACGCTGATTACTGATTATGATGCGCATGGAACCTGGGTAAATCCCGAGGTTGATGAATACCTGGTATCCACGCCGCAGGTGAAGAAGCTGTTGATGCGCAGATCGATCTTATCGCAGTACATACATGTAACCGGCATTCCGGTCCATCCGAAGTTCTGGGATCCTGAGCCTCCCGAGGCTCTCCGGACGGAGCTGGGGTTCAAGAATATGCCAACGATCCTGATCATGGGCGGCGGCTGGGGGCTGATGTTCAATAAGGAGCTGCTCAGCAAGCTGGCATCGAGAGCTGACGATATTCAGCTGATCTTTTGCATGGGACAGAACGAGAAGCTCGTCGCCGAGATGAAGCACAATCCGTTGTTCCGCCATCCGCACATTCATGTGCTGGGATACCGCAAGGATATCCACAAGCTGATGGGCGCCTCGGACCTGCTCATTACAAAGCCCGGGGGCATGACGTGCACGGAAGGAGCCGCCAAGGGCATTCCGATGCTCTTCTACGAGCCGATTCCGGGTCAAGAGGAGGAGAACTGTCACTTTTTTGTGAGTGAGGGGCTTGGTGAGGTACTGGATCAGCCTGCGGTGCTGGATAAATGGCTGCAGCTGCTCTCCTGCCGCTATGAGGACGTTCTGCAGTACCGCCGCCGCATGATGGACGGGGTTTCCCCGCATCTTATGCCTGATCACTGTGTGAATCAAGTGCTCTCCATGCTGAACCGCGAAACCGTGGCCATTCCCCATGGCGTTCAGGTGCTCGTGGATCAATAGTCTATCTGCCATCATTCAATAGTACTGTGCATCCTATATAAAAGGCTGGGCCCGCATGAGCAGCGGGTCCAGCCTTTTTGTGCGATTAGATATGAGGTTGTCTATAAGACTATATCTCCAGACTTTGTCCGGATGTCAGCGGATAGCCTTCAATGCCGGACTGCTTCAGCCGGTTACAAAAGTCCTGTCCATCCTGCTCAATGCCCGGAAAGGTGTTATAGTGTACCGGGATGACCCGTGGTGTGCGCAGCCATTGCGCTGCCAGCAAGGCATCCTGCGGTCCCATCGTGAGCGCATCTCCGATCGGCAGTGCCGCGCAGGCTATAGAATTCATCTCGCCAATCATCCGCAGATCACTGAATAGCGCGGTATCCCCGGCATGATAAAAGGTATGTCCTCCCATGGTGAGCAGCACGCCGGCCGGCTGTCCTGCATATACCCAGGTGTCTCCGTCCGATACGGATGAGGAGTGCAGCGCACTCGTCAGCTTAACCTCAAAGCCGTCATATTTGCGGGCCCCGCCAATATTGAGTCCATCGGCTTGAACCCCTTTTTTGCTGCAAAATACAGCAAGCTCATACACTGCAATAATCGGGCAGTTGTTTCTCCTGGCAAGATCGATGCAATCGCCAAAGTGATCATCATGGCCATGAGTCAGAATGACCGCATCCACTTCAATATTTTCCGGGGACACGCCACTTGGAGGATTGCCGGACAGAAAAGGATCTATAATCACCCTCTTCGCCTCATGCTCAACCAGCGTGCAGGAATGACCGTAATACGTTATTTTCACAGGGTTAGCACCTCCTGCTGTTACATTACCCGAAGGAGGCTATTTGTAAAAAGAATGATTTCCGATTTTTTTCGCAAAGGTTCTGGAATGATGCACCGTCAGGTCTTGAGCTAACGTTAAGGACAGGAAAAAATACGTATCATCGCTGACCGCCTTCTCGCCATGAAGTGCAGCATGCACCGCTTTAATCGTCTCTTCGCTCGGTTTTACCCGGTCCATACGTCCGTTCGCAACGGGACTGAACTGATGCTTCTGGTAAATCACATTTCTAATCGTATCGGGAAAATTGGCTGACCGCAGCCGGTTCAGGACAACATTGGCAACTGCCACTTTGCCTTCGTACGGTTCGCCTTCCGCCTCTGCCATAACAATCTTTTGGAGCAGAAGCAGCTCTTCAGCTGACAAAGCGTATTCCCAGGTAGCGTGCTGCTTCTCATTCTGGGTTAACGTCTTCGTTCTTGTGAAGAATAAAGTTGTGGGGGGGTGTAGGCTGTTCGCCTTGGCATTAACGGCATGAGTCCCCTCTGTGTTCTTCGGCTTCGCCTGGGCCTTAGGTGCTGAATCTTCTGTGCTCTCATCAACGGGCTTGGCTGTGCTTTTCGAATGCTGGCTCGCAGTTGCTTTCTCTTTAGCCTGAGCTTCTTCCTTGTCGGATTCGCTCTCCTGCTGCCGGGGTTCCGGAATAGACAATGCCTTGTCTGGCTCCGGCTTCCAGCCTTGAAGCTGGCTTGAATAATGAAATGCCGGTAGTTGAAACGGTTGGTTCTCATTCGGGCTTGAATGTTGAATCGGTGCTGCATTTGGCTTGACTGCCTGTATCGCTGTGTTGCTTGTTAACTCGGTACTCTGTCGGCTTGCTTCGCCTGGTTGCTGTGCCGAGGCCGCAGATGGCTTGCCGTTCACCAGGGAAGGCTTGCTCTTCTCTGTCTGTTCTGCGGATGTCTGCATTCCCAGCAGGCTTATTAAAGACAAGCTCACTAAAAGCGCTCCGAGCAGCAGAGCGATGAAGCGATTTTGCCTAAACATTGAAATATCCATGTTCTTCCTCCTATAAGTCGGCACATTCCCTCTCTATGTAACCAGAAATTCAGGAGTTGAAAACACCCATTCTCGCAAAAATAAAAAGTTTGAGCGCGCTTCCTCCTGAGAGATCAGCCTGAAAAAGCAGCTCGTTCCTGAACTTCGTACATAGGGCTGGCACCCATCACGGTCCGATACAGCACCAGAGCGTCCGCCGTGAAGCGAACACGCTCTGGTCCCTGCTCCAGGCAGGGGATGGGAATGCGGCCGTCTATAAATTTTCTGGCAGCGGTAATATGAGGCCGGTAAGGGCGTTCCTCCGGCTTTAAGCCGAGGGCTGCCATACTGGCGGTCACACGCTGCTGCAAAACCTGCAGCTCCTTCAGATCTCCGTCCACGCCTGTCCACATGACTCGCGGCGAAGCAGCCAGCCCGAACACCCCGCCCTTCCCGAGCGTGAGTGAAAAAGGCTTCTGTATCACTGCAACGCTGGACAGGCTAGACACCACGGAGGCCGTCATCTCCGGATCCAGATCTCCAAGAAACTGAAGAGTAATATGATAATCCTGCGGGTGCACCCATTTGCGGAAGGACAGATGCTCCTTCAGCTCCTGAGTCCATTGAAGCATAGCGCCGGCTGCTTCCCGGGGCAGCGGCAGGGCGACAAACAAACGCATGACCGAGCTTCGGTCGGCTGCATTCATGCCATAACCTTCTTTCCTTTGTGGTTTGATTGCACCCTTAGAGGATGTGCATTTCCCGCACTAAGTTCTACATGATACCATAAAATCTGAAAAAGGGAATGCAAAAAACTCCCAGCACGCCTGAAACGGCGCCTGTTCAGCCTCTTCAGCTGCGTATATTTCATCAGCTTTGAATCCTGTTGTCAAGTCAGTGAGGCAGGGTTATGGTCATCCTCCATCCCCTTCATGTAAGCGCTATACTCCTTGCCAGATCACGATTTTAAGGGGTGCACCTGTTCCCCTATAGCAGACCCGGTCACTGATGCCGGATGTTTCCCGACATGCATCACTGGTTTAATTCTGATAAAATATTGAACGACCTGGTACTTTTTTCATTCATCTGAAGGAGGAGACCCCATTCATGCCGAAAATTGTTGCATTACACAAGCTTTCCCAGGAAGAACAGAACCGGATCACCGAGGCAGCGCAAGGCTATGAGCTCGTTGTCGGGAAGTATAAGGAGCTTCCATCCGGAACGGTATCCTCTGCGGATATTGTGCTGGGCTGGACCAAGGATGCTCAGGAGGAAGCCTTGCAGGAGAACAGCCGCGTTCGCTGGATCCAGGTTTGGTCCGCCGGTGTCGATAAGCTTCCGTTACAGGACTTCAAAGCCCGGGGCATCCAGCTTACGAATGCCAGTGGTGTGCACAGTATTCCGATTACCGAGCATATTTTCTCGCTGATGCTGGCCTTCAACCGGAATCTTCACCGCGCGATTGAAGGACAAAGCAGCCATCAATGGATCAAAGGCGGAGATTTTCGCGAGCTGTCCGGCAAAACCGCTGTCATCATCGGTGTCGGTCACATCGGAAGTGCTGCGGCGAAGGCAGCGCAAGCCTTTGGAATGAGAACGATTGGCGTCCGCCGCTCTGGCAAGCCTGACCCTTATATTGATGACATGATGACCACAGACAAGCTGAATGATGCCCTTGCGCAAGGAGATTACTGCATTAACATTTTGCCGCTCACGGACGAAACGAAGGGTTTGTTCAATAAAGACCGATTTGCTGCCATGAAGAAAGGAGCTTTCTTCGTCAACGTGGGCCGCGGACCTAGTGTAGTTACCTCCGCCCTTGTCGAGGCGCTGCAATCCGGACATCTGGCCGGCGCCGGACTGGATGTGTTCGAGGAGGAGCCGCTTCCAGCGGACCACCCGCTGTGGGATATGCAGCAGGTCATTATGACCCCGCATACGGCCGGTGATACGGTTCATTATAACGAACGGATTATGGATATATTTATAGACAATCTGAAGGCTTATGCAGATGAAAAGCCCTTGCCGCGCAACGTCATTGATTATGAGCGGGCGTACTAAGAGCTGTCAGCAGCTTCAATATAGATAGCAATATCCCGGCAGTGTGACTGTCGGGATTTGCTATGATTACATACTCTGGCACAGCCATATATCCCGCGTAAAGGTACCCTTGCGCGTCTGTACATGTCTCAGCACGGTCCAGCCGGCGTCTGCAAGGAGCGTCTCCAGCGGCTCGGTCGCTACGATTACGACCCGGCCCGTCAGGCGGCGCAGCGACCTGAGCATCTGTATTTTCTCTTCCTCCGGAAGCACTGAGCAGACGTTGTACGGCAGATCCAGCACAGCTGCATCATAGCGGCCGCTGCGGTCATTCATATCCTGAATTCGTACACAGTCCTCGCCATACCCGTAATGCCTCAGATTGACTCTCGCACCCTGCACAGCAAGCGGATTTAAGTCGCCGCCTTCTGCTCTGAGCCCCATTGAGAGCGCCTCAATGAGCACATTGCCCATGCCGCAGCAGGGGTCAAGGAACGTCGTTCCCTCCAGCCGGGGTGCTGCAATATTGACGAGTGCCCGCGCGGTCCGCGAGCTGAGGCCTGTCGAATAATTGTGCGGCTTGGAGGTATGCTCCAGCCACTGCCGCGGAGGCAGGTGCAGCTCACCGAGCAGCCATTTCCCTCCCGTGGCGGCCAGGCCGAAGGTGACATCCGGCGACTTCATTCGGGCCTGTCCCTGAATACAAGCGCCGATGCTCCTTTCCCGTGTTCGCTGCTCTTCATAGCTGCAGGCATCGCTTTCTTTCAGGTAGACGACCTTGAAGGTCATCTCCTCCGGCAGAGAGAGGCTAGCTGCCTGAAGCGCCAGCTCCTCGACCGTTGAAGCGGCAAACCAGACATCCAGCCGCGCTGTCAGAAACGGACTCCGGTCCGGGTTTACAGCTCTTTCACTGAATAGCAGGCCCCGGCTGGACGGTGCAGGCGATGATTTCAGCGTAACAGGAAAAGATCCTAGCAGCTCTGACAGCTCCAGCGCGCACAACGCCTGCTCGGATTCATGGGCAGCATAGGTGTAAAGATATGCATCCATCATGCTCATCCCTGCCGCATCACCTGAGACAGCAGGCGGTAAGAGCTCAGGCGCTGTTCATAGCTGCCCAGCGGCGGCGTAAAGATCATAAATTCACTGCAGCCGTAGTACTCTGCCATCAGCAGCAGCCGTGAATGTACCTTGTCCGGCGTGCCCGTAATGACCCGCCGCTCTTTCTCTCCTTCTTCCATAGGAAATCCGGGCATTACGGCCTGCTCCGCCAAGGCCTCGGCTTCCCCCGGTACCGCGGCACAAATCACACTCACAGCAACCATAGCTGCCGGTGACGGCTGCAGCGGCGATACTGTGAAGCTCTCCCGGTATTGTGCCAATATTTCTTTGCCGTCCTTCTCACTCATAAACTGACCGAACACATAACCTGTCCCGTGCTCAGCCGCCAGGGCAGCACTCTTGGTGTTCGTACCCAGCATCCAGAGTGCCGGCTGGATCTTGGGCACCGGCTTAGCGGTTACTGCAGCTCCCTCATACGTATAAGCATCCTGAAGCAGATCGCTCAGCGCCTTCACCCGATCACGCATCTCTGCCACATGCGAGAGGTAATTGCCGCTCAGTGCCATCGAAGCATGGGCGGAGCCTCCGGGAGCTCGCCCGATGCCCAGATCTACCCGATCCGGGAACAGCGCTGCCAGCATGCGGAAATTCTCCGCTACCTTGAGCGGACTGTAATGCGGGAGCAGCACCGCTCCTGATCCCAGGCGAATCTGCTTCGTAGCCGCGCCAATTCGCGCCAGCAGCACCTCCGGCGAAGCGCAGGACAGCTGGTCCATATCATGATGCTCTGCCGCCCAGTAACGATGATATCCCCAGTGCTCCGCCTCCTGTGCAAGTGTTACAGCCTGCTGCAAGGCTTCTTCAAAGCTTGATTCCCCGGTGTGCGGAACGAGATCAAGCACGCTTAACGACAGCTGTTGCATGTGAACCCCCTCCTGATGACGTTCTCTTGCCGTTCATTAATCCAGGTCATAGATAGAGCCGACCTTTAATCCAAACAGCTCGTTATAGATTTTCTCTGCGAAGGCGTCCGTCATGCCTGCAATATAATCAATGACCATATGCTCCCAGGTCCAGATCGGCTGTGACCGCTTCTGATCCTCTTCATAGCGCTGGAGCCAGTCCGAGGGAATAATGGCTTTGGACGATTCCGGATCGAGAAACGCGCCCCATAGGCGCCGGATAATCCACTCGCTGCGCTTTTGCAGCCGCTGGACGCGAAGATCGCGGATCATTGTCACCCAGGCGAAGCTTTTGAGCACACTGACCGTTCTCAGCATATCCTCGTCCTCCGCGCCCTCCTTCACGAACGTCACCTTTTTCCAATCTCCATCCGGAATGACGCCCAGGCTCCCGACAAACAGGCTGACCCAATACGCCTTCACCTCGCGCCGGGTGCGGGAATAATCATGCTGACACAGGGGCAGCTTCTCATTCCAGACACGCTGGAAGTCATCCAGCACCTGTGCTACCTTCGGGCCGATGCTCTCCGGCTGCCAGCCGCTCCAGAAATCATCCTCCAGTGTCGTAATCTTCTCCACAATGAGCCGGTTCAGATGTCCGTCTCTCAAAAAATGCTCATGCACCTCAATCTTGCCCGCTTTAATTCCATCCTCCAGATCATGCGCGGAATACGCGATGTCATCGCAAAGATCCATCAGCTGCGCTTCCAGCGTCCGCTTCTTGTCCGGAATTTCCCAGACCTGCCGAATCTGTGAAATATACTCCCACTCATGGCGGTACATGCCCTTGGGCTTCTCCAGCCCGGAAAAAGGATACTTGTTCACGCCCAGCAGCACGGCATCGGAGAGGTTCAAGCCGTTAACATCCTCTCGTTTCTCCAGAAACATCATCAGACGGAAATTATGTGCATTGCCTTCAAAATGCTCATATTTCTCCCGCATCAGCCGCTTCACCCGCAGCGCCTCTGCGGGGTCCGGAATGCCCGGCTGCTTCGCCAGCTCCTGCTCCGTCTTCCGGTCCACCAGCTTATCCAAAATATCCTGAAGCACCTCCTCGCCCTTATGGCCAAACGGAGGATGCCCGAAATCATGCGCGATCGCCGCGCACTCTACAACCTCGGGATCGATGATCAGACCGGCACTCTCTGCCGACTCCGGCAGCACCTCCGGGTAAGAGCGAAGCAGGCTGCGCGAGGCCTCCCTCGCAATCTGCGCCACCTCCAGGGAATGCGTCAAGCGCGTGCGGTAGTAATCTCCCGTGCCGGCCCCGAATACCTGCGATTTGCCCTGCAGCCGCCGAAAGGTCGGCGAATGAATCAGGCGGGAATAGTCCCGCTCATAAGCGGCCCGGGTTACGTCCTGCTTCGTCTGCTCCGGATATTGCCGATGCTCCCGCAGAGACTTCAATATATGCTCCATACTGTTCCACTCCTGTAACCAGTCTCTCTGTCTTGTGTTCTAATTATATGTTATTCCTGACGGTATTGAAAAAGGATGTCAGGTATTTTTGGAGTTTACTTCTTTCCATGAGATGCATTCCGATCATCCCGAAGTTCTTTTTGCAGCTCCAGAACAGCATGGTTTAATGCTTCAAGCTTCTTCTCAACTCGCAGCAGCAAGAATCCGGCTACCACAATTGGAAATCCCAGGTTTGAAACCACAGAGCTCATCAGTGTAATCCAAGAAGAATCCTGCATACATCACTCGCCTCCTTTCCTTTATCGACGTTGTGTCGTAACACTGAGTACACCTATTCCTTGAAATGAGATATCGCCTCCGCTTGCTACAAATATTGTACCTTCTTCAGGATATATCGCTGACGATCCAAGGAAGAACCTCGGACGAATCTCGGGACAAAAAAAGTAGGAACACACGTTCCTATTTAGCAGTGCTTGTCCCGTTGTATATTAGCTCATAGCTCTGCCATTTCCCTTCGCCTTGCTCCCCTTACGCAGCTTCTCCAGGTGAAGCATTCCCCGATCTGCAAACGCAAGAGCCAGCTTGTAAAAAGCGCGGCTGCGGATTTTGGCATACGTATCCTTGCTGACGGGCGGCTCCAGCATGTGATTGTACACCTTGTAATCATAAACGTCGTCCTGCTTCAAATACCGCTCTCGAATCAGCCGCTGCTCCCGTTCACTCAGCCGTTCTACCATGAGATCAATCGTATCGCAATACTGCTTCCTTGCGGCAGGGACATCCATGTTCGTATTCTCTGCCTGCGCAGTCTGCTCTGAGGTTCCATTGGTGGGACCCTGAGATCTGTCACCGTATAAAGCGGTCAGATCGGTTTCCCGGGCTTCAAAGGTGATGGTTTTATAAATGCGGTATTTTTCAAACAAGGCTTCAATGGCCTGCTGGGTCTTGCGGCGATCCAATTCCGGTAAATGGTGATTCATGCTTCTCACTCCTTAAAAAAATGTAGTGCGGGCTCAAAGGCTCTTCCATTTATCGAAGTTCCTGTTCCCATTTTGTTCGTATTTAAGATCAATATACCACTATTTGGTGTTTGTCGTAAAACAGGAATGCGTGACCCTTTTTGAATGCTGCTTAAGATATGCTCTTGTTTCCTTGCCTTTTGGCAACGATACGCAGAATTTAGAACCTGTTGGCAACACGTAGGCTCGTGTTTATACTATATAAAGGATGCAGTATATTTGAACGTTTAGGAGTGGCGGATGTGGAGCAAGCATTTGGCGAGTATCTGAAAACACTTCGGGAAGATCAGAATCTCAGCATCAGTCAGCTATCGCAGGCGGCCGGCATTAGCGGCTCCCAAATTTCCCGGATTGAAAACGGCCTGAGAGGGATTCCCAAGCCGCAAACGCTCCGCAAGCTCGCGGAGGCGCTTCAAGCTCCTTATGAAGAGATGATGCAGGCGGCAGGATACTGGGAGGATCTGCAGTCCTCCGAGGACGAAGACAAGCTCGTGATTCCGGAATGGGCCACCAACAAGGACAAGAGGGATTTCAAGCACCTGCTCGAGGATGACGGAGAGCTTATGTTTGATGGAATTCCGCTGGACCAGGAGGACAAGCAGCGTATCAAGGACGTCCTGACCGGACTCTTCTGGGAGGCCAAGAAAATGAACAAGCGCGGCAGGAACAAGCCATAGTTGTCCAGAATGTTAGGGGAGAGATTAAGTAAACGCTGACTCCCGTTAAATTTAGTAAAGCTGCAGGTGAATATCATGGATGATCTGCTTCAAGCACTTGTACGCAAGCTCGTACGCAAACATCATACAAGCTGTCCTTTTACACTGGCTTCGCTGCTCGGCGTTCACATCCGTTATGCTGATCTCGGCAAGTCTACCAAGGGGCTTTACGTCCGGAAGCTACGGCGGCGATTCATTGTCATTCATTCCAGGCTGCCTTTGGAGTGGCAGCGGTTCGTCTGTGCCCATGAGCTGGGTCATGATCGGCTGCATAAAGGGATCAGCCGTTTGTTTTTGGAGGATCACTCGTACTTTTCGCCAGGGAAGCTTGAACGCCAGGCCCATCGCTTCGCCATTCTGCTCCTTACCGCTAACGTGACACTGCAGCCCGACGAATCATTGAGAGAGTATTATTTAAGAGCCGGCATTCCACAGGAAATGCTTTATTTTTTTGATATTTAACCGAACACACGTTCTTAATCAGGCGTGCTTGACGGATTGTAATTATTGCATGCTCACTTTATGATAGTTCTATCGATCTGTGTATTTATTCGGGAGGGAATGTATTGTGGCCGTATTCATAAACGAACAAATTCAAGCATCAGAGGTGGTCCTTAGCGGATTAAACGGAGAGCCGCTCGGGGTGTTGTCCCGGGAAGAGGCTCTTGCGATGGCCCGCTGGTATAAAGCCGACCTACTCTGCACCTCGCTGATGAGCAGCCCGCCGCCCTGCAGACTTGTTGCTAAAGGGAAAGGAAAGGCCTTCGCGCAAGGGCAGAAAAGAACGGAGAACAACAGCCGCCCCGCCGCGGACAAGAAGTCCAAAGGAACAGCGAAGGAAAAAGTAAAAGAGCTAAGATTTACTGCGCACATCGAGGAGCATGATTACGATACCAAGCTGCGCCAGGCAGACAAGCATCTCCGCTCCGGCAAGCCGGTGCAGCTTGTGGTCAGAGCCTCCGGCGCCAAAGAGGCTGCCGCCGCTAAAGCCGTGCTGGAGCGTCTCTTGACCGATCTTAAGGAATCCGGAACAAAGGAGACCGGGATCCAGTCCAGCGGTAAAGGCGCTCAGGTCAAAGTGAATCCGCGCTAATGGAAGAGAAGCTTCGGCTCATTCGCAGATGCTGACCATCATAGGGGATTTGTTAATGGAAGCTAAGTGACCAGGAAATCGATCGATGATCTTAAACCAAATGACATGCTAGAAGCATGGGTCTGGTCTACAACGACATTTGGCGATGAGCTTATTGAAGTGACCGAAATCACCGCAATACAAAGCAAAGAGTAGGATTTATCCCCTACTCTTTGCTTGTACTCGTTTAGTTTGGTTGGACCCGTGTAACACCATTATAGATATAACGTCCAGGAGCTCCATCGCTGCCTCGATTTAGAATGAGAGCACTCAGTTGATCGTGTTACTGCGTTGTTCGGTTGTTCGGTTGTTCGATTGTTCGGCTTCATTTCATTAATGCGGCACCTGCGACTCGAAATCCTGCCGGCTGCCGAGATCGCCGTGGTAGAACAGCACATCTCCGTCCAGCAGCGGAAACCTCTGTCCGGCAGGGTTGTGGATACTGTCCTGAAAGCCCTCAAGCCGCCACTGATTCATATGCGGGGCATGGATATACTGCAGATGCGGATGGGCAACATCCCCATTCCGCACGCTTTCGAGGTCAAAGTTCACGATAATGTATCCCTCTTTCAAGAACAGGTCTGATTGCTCGTCCAGTCCATAGCGCCGGGCATATTCCGGCAGCGAGGTCCCCTGCGGCACCGCATAGACCTCCGCCGGCAGGCTGTATTCGCCGTACCAGCGCTGGATCGCGGCACTCGCCCGGTAAGGATCTACCGTAGGCGGAAGGCCAGCCTTAGGACCGATCAGGGTCCGCAGCTGGGACGGCAGCAGCAACCAATCATAACGGCCAATCCATGTTTTCTCCGTGCTCACCTGCTGGAGGTAGCGGCTCGTGTAGGGCTGCAGCGCCTCTCCTTGCGGACCTCTCTGGTACTGGTAAGCGGCCGTATCGAGCAGCTCCTGCAGCGGCACATTGCGCAGCCGGGTATTCAGCGTGATCTCCCGCTTCACCGTATCCTGCGGGGAGCCGATTGGAATGAAGTACTCCTTCCCGCGGTGGTAGTACAGGTCCACCGGCTGGCGACCCCTGCCATCTAAATGGACAAAATCAAATCGCGGTGTGATGGCGATACCGTCACTTGACCCGAACAAATTGCCCTTGGTCTTCACATCAAACTTGAAGTGGTAGCCCGTCTTCACGGCGGCATTAGCGTAGCCGGCCTGCGGGTGCTTGCCCGGTGCAATCGGCAGGGTGTATGGCAGCACGTTGCCACGGCTGCCTCCATCCAGATGCTGCAGGCCGGTCCAGTACACCTTGCCGGTATGCTCTCTGCTTCCTTTCGCGGTGCGGAACACCGTCTCCCATGTGTAATCAGCAATATCCGTCACCTTGAAGTCATACAGCCGCCCGATCACGTCCACACTGACCTCATCCACCGCAGCGTGGTGCGGGAGATGAAGGTTTGCCTCCCGTTCCCAGCTGTAGTCTGCCGGAGCATTCTCAGCCAGCGTCCTGAAGTATACCTCGTACTCGCCTTCGTCGACCCATACCGGCAGGAAGAACTCCGTATCCAGCTGGTGAACCGGAATGTCGATCCACGTATGCTTCGGGATAAAGGTGCTTCGATCTGCCTGATAAACATCAAACGGAAAGCGAACCTGCTTACTCCGAACATAGCGGGCATAATCCCGGTTCCCGTAGCCGGGAAAGGACGACGCCTCCAGATGCTGTCCGGAGGTTGGGATCCGGACGGTGAAGGGCCGATCCAGAATGAAGGCCGCCCGGGTAGGATGGGGCTCCGTCTTTTGGTTGTGCGCCTGGTCATCGGACACTGAGGCATAGAGGACAACCGGAGTATGTATTGTCACTGGATTAATGGATGAAATCGGAAAGACCGGATCGACTCCACTGCCCTGGATCTGGACGGGCATCCGCTGGTAAGCCAGGGTGCCCTGGCTGGGCGCCCGGGAGCGGTTGATTTTATCCGCCGAGATCACATGGTTCGGACTGTACAATACATCAGGATGAATCCAGCCGGGCGCAGGAAGGGCCGATGGCGCCGGGCCCGACTCCTCCACCAGCGAGCTGTCCAGGATCAAGCTTTGGTTGAAGGTCAGGTGATCATTCCGGACCTTGACGGGCGTGACTGCTTCTTCCGCATAGGCTGTGAAATCCTCGGCTGGCACCTGGTCACCGGCGACCGTCTTGAGCGGCAAAGTGACCGCGTTGATGGAAGGCTCCAGAAGGTGCTCCCCCGCCGTTGCAGCAGCATAGGAAGGCGGCGTATATCCTGCCGGGCGCAGGGTCATCGTACCACCGGACAGGGCATAGTTCATCAGCTCCGCCTCCTGCAGCTGATACACCTCCAGTTTCCCGATCACCCAGTAAGCGTAAGGTCGCTCTACAGTGTACTCCTGAGTCACCGTTTCGCTGCGCTGCTTGCGGACGGTTATCGTCGTGGGCTTTCCGCTGGCATCCGGCGGCCCATTTTCTTCCTCATCCCACTGAAGCAGATACGGCTGTGTGACCGGAACCGTGTATGTACACGTTCCGTGCATGTTCACAAACTCATTTTGATATAGATATGACCGCGCCATCACGTTGCCGTAGAGAGATTCCGAGGTCGGGATGCCCTGAAGCACGTCAAAGCGCTCCTGCCCCCGTGGATCTGCCCGAATTACGGCGGTCGCCGACGGGTCCATAACACTTCCCGTCACCGAGTCGCCTGGAACGGGCGCGGTGCAGCCGCCTCCCGGCGCGGGCGGCGGACCACAGTCTCCCACGCACCCGCCGTCTTGAACGGTCAGGGTGAGCGAGGCGGTCAGGACGTAGCCCTCATCATTCGGGGTCTCCTGCTTCCGCCAAACCGCGGTGACGGTCGCCGTCCCCGGGCTGACGCCTTTGACCTTGCCCGAGCTTCCGACAAGGCTAACAACAGACTGCTTGTCTGTGCTCCAATCGGCAGCGTAGGAGATATTCACCGGCGCGCTGAAATCGACTTGCCCGGGAGACAAGGTCGAAACCGCGGCGGCCAGACTCGTCTCCTCACCGATATCCAGCGTGGCCTTACCGGTGAGGGTGATTTTTTTCTCCTCGATTACGTCCCCACGCCAGTAGATGTTGATGGGGGTGTAGTAGCCAAAGGTCCACTTGCTCCAGTCCAAATAGCAGCCGCAAGCATCGCTCCAGGCTTTGTTGCCGGTGTCTTCTCTCATAAATTGATTATATTTATTAGAACTCATAGAAATTCTGCCGGTTCTAGAGGTAATCATAACAGCAGTTTTTAGATCTGTAATTTCCAGTGAAGTAATTTTTGATTCTTCATCTTGTCTCCCATCCACCGTTTCAACTTTAACAATGATAGGATTCTTGACTTTAACGGGATGCGCAGGCAAGCCTTGATAATCTTTATACTCATGAGGCTTGTACAAGGGATTATTTTTCATTTCAATTTTGTCTACAACTTCATTCGTAGCTGGCCATGGCGTAGACTCACTGCCAATGTTGTTAGTAAATACATATCCACCCGATGCGCGATAGCTAGTTGCGCGGAATCTTCCGTCGTCAATTTGTGTCCAGTACACTCCTGGAGTAGACTCTCTCAATCCTTCTACCTGGGTCACTTTTATTTGATGCGAAGTGGGTCCTTTAGAAGGCGAGGGTTTAAATTCGGGTGAGACTAAGGGTTTGTTATCTTCGATATCAGAACTAACCACATTTAAGGGGGTTGCTACTACGTGCGTGTTCCATGACACTGTAAACACTAAAATTACTGTACATAAAACATATAATTTCCTCATTACATATGTTTCTCCTCAATCATTCAGGTCTTGGAATAGAGAAAGTTGTAAGGGTACCGTATCTCCCCATCGAACCACCATTACTGCTAGCCTTCCATTCTCTATTCAAAAACTTATGCATCCAAAATTTTCGCGGGACTTTTTCTTTAAAGAATCCTGATGTCAGGTAATTATCATCTCTTGGAAGGACCGTCAGACCAAATTTTTTGATTGTTCCACTTTCAAATCCTCTTCCTGTGGTGAAGTTATAAACAGTTGCTGACGCAAAAGCGGCATTTGATAACGATGTATTGTTGTTTGGAACCACTGTGGCCTCGAGAAAGACATTGTACATGTCACCCCTTACCGAAATACTGAAATCCGAGTCTATAAACATCCTTGCGTACAAATTGTTATGTTGAGTTGAGGATTTTGCATCTGTAACAATCATTCGATGAACGGTCATAGTCCCACTGTTGTACAACATTGGATAGGATTTGTTTGAAAATCTAGTGAAGTCCGCAATTTCAGTGGTGCCTAATATTTTAGGATACTCATGCGGCGTCGCCGACAGCAGATTCGTCCCCGTCAACCCAACCTCACGCATCTCCTCCAGATCCTGATAATCTGACGCCTCTTTAAGTTGTACCTGCTGATATCGGGACAGAATGACAGCAACCTCTGCCCGGGTCGTTGGCTGAGATGGACCGAAAGTACCGTCCAGATAACCCGTCATCAGTCCTGTGCCAAGCACCACCGATAGATAGGGATAGTCGCTCGGGTTTAATCCACCCTTGTAGTACTCAGCCACTGGTACTAGCGTATCCTTTGTATCCGACAGCGCCTGTTTAAATCCTTCATTTCTGGCTGCAAGCCCTGACGCCATCCACTTCGCCATCTCACGGCGGGTTAATGCCTCGTCTGGCTTAAAGCCGCCCGAGTAATCTGACGGCGTCAGAAAGCCCATCCCGATGGACTGTTCAATGCCAGATCTTCCCCAGTGACCTACAATATCTGCAAAAGTGCTAGAGTCATTCTCAACCGCGTTGCTCGAAATCCGTGACAGCAGTACGGCAAATTCCGCCCGCGTGATATGGGCTTGCGGCCGAAACGTCCCGTCGGCATATCCTTTGAAATACCCTTTAGCTACGGCATCCTCAATAGAAGCTTTAGCCCAGTGACTTGCTGGCACATCGTTAAACGAAGCTTTGGCTGCTTCCGCTGACTCCCCGTTCCCCAGTATGGCACCTATACACATTGCACCTGCCATAAGCGTCATCCACATTTTCTTCACACTCTTTCTCCTCCTCAATCCATTTTGCCTGCACCGAGAATCTTGTGTATCTCAATCAGCAAGCGACAAGCAGTGTTCTCACATTTGATGCTAATGAACACAGTTTTCAAAAAATGATTGATATACTTTTTAAGGTATATACCAATGCGTTAACGTTCCATTTCTGCCCATAGTTCCTCCATTAACACTTACTTCTTTATCTCTATTTAAGTATTGATGCATCCAAAAACGACGTGGAACATCTTTTTTGAAGAATCCGGTTCTCAAATAATCATCATAGGCAGGTAAGACTGTCGTTCCGAAGTGATCAGAAGTTGAACTTTTAAATCCTCTTCCAGTTGTGAAATTGTATAGAGTAGAACTAGGAAAGGCAGCATTCGTCAAAGAAGCATTATCGTTTGGAATAATAGTAGATTCTATAAATACATTATAGAATTTGTCTTTAATCGGTCTGGTAAAATCACCCGCCAAAAACATCCTTCCGTACAAATTCTTGGATTCTGTTTTGCTAACTGCATCCACAACGATCATTCGATGCACGGTCATTGTTCCCCGATTGTAAAGCATCGAATAGGGCGTGTTCGCAAAATTCTCAAAACTGAGTGGTTCCGTGGTTCCGTGCAACTTCGAGTACACATGCGGCGTCGCCGACAACAAATTCGTCCCCGTCAACCCAACCTCCCGCATCTCCTCCAGGTCTTGATAATCTGACGCCTCTTTAATCTGTACCTGCTGGTATCGAGATAGAATGACAGCAACCTCTGCCCGGGTCGTTGGCTGGGATGGACCGAAGGTGCCGTCCAGGTAACCCGTCATCAATCCTGTGCCAAGCGCCACCGATAGATAGGGATAATCGCTCGGGTTTAATCCACCCTTGTAGTACTCAGCCACCGGTACTAGCGTATCCTTCGTATCCGAAAGTGCCTGTTTGAATCCCTCATTTCTGGCTGCAAGCCCTGAAGCCATCCACTTTGCCATCTCACGGCGGGTTAATGCCTTGTCTGGCTTAAAGCCGCCCGAGTAATCTGACGGCGTCAGAAAGCCCATCCCGATGGACTGTTCAATGCCAGATCTTCCCCAGTGACCTGCAATATCTGCAAAAGTGCTAGAGTCATTTTCTACCACGTTGCTCGAAATCCGTGACAGCAACACGGCAAATTCCGCCCGCGTGATATGGGCTTGCGGCCGAAACGTCCCGTCGGCATATCCTTTGAAATACCCTTTAGCTACGGCACTCTCAATAGAAGCCTTGGCCCAGTGACTTGCTGGCACATCGTTAAACGAAGCTTTGGTCGCTCCCACCACCTTAGCGCCCCCTAGGAATAGCCACATACATAGCGCGCCTGCCATAAATGCTTTCCACGTGTTCTTCATTCTCTTCTCCCGTTAAATTCGGTATTTCTTTCCAGATTCAACTACAACTATGTATAACAACATTGCTTTTGATAAACGGTAAAAGATTCAATCTTTTACCACGGATAAGTATTTTGTTATGGACTTCTTTATCTAGATAGTGGGATGGACCACGAAGTCAAGGTACCATTTCCAATTCTACCCATATCCCCACCATTGTCATTAGTGCTTGTATCTTTGTTTAAATACTGATGCATCCAAAAACGTCGGGGCACATCCTTTTTAAAAAATCCGGTCTTTAGGAAGTTGCCTGATTCCGGAAGAGTAGTTAATCCATACCTTAACGTGCTACTACTTTGGAATCCCCTCCCAGTCGTGAAGTTATAAAGGGTCGAATTAGGAAAAGCTGCGCTCGTTAAAGATGTGTTGTCATTTGGAACAACCGTTGTTTCTAAGAACACGTTGTAAAATCGGTTTTGTACCGGAAACGTAAAATCACTATCCATAAACATCTTGCCATATAAATTCTTAGATTCTGTTTTGCTCACTGCATCGACTACGATCATTCTATGTACAGTCATCGTTCCCCGATTATATAGCATGGGGTAAGGTTTGTTGGCAAAATTGTCAAAACTGGTAATTTTATTTGATCCATAAATGGTATGATACTCATGCGGCGTCGCCGACAACAAATTCGTCCCCGTCAATCCAACCTCACGCATCTCCTCCAGATCCTGATAATCTGACGCCTCTTTAATCTGTACCTGCTGGTATCGAGACAGTATGACGGCAACCTCTGCCCGGGTCGTTGGCTGGGATGGACCGAAGGTGCCGTCCAGGTAACCCGTCATCAATCCTGTGCCAAGCACCACCGATAGATAAGAGTAATCGCTCGGGTTCAATCCACCCTTATAGTACTCAGCCACTGGTACTAGCGTATCCTTCGTATCCGACAGCGCCTGTTTAAATCCCTCATTTCTGGCTGCAAGCCCTGACGCCATCCACTTCGCCATCTCACGGCGGGTTAATGCCTCGTCTGGCTTAAAGCCGCCCGAGTAATCTGACGGCGTCAGAAAGCCCATCCCGATAGACTGTTCAATGCCAGATCTTCCCCAGTGACCTGCAATATCTGCAAATGTGCTAGAGTCATTCTCTACCACATTGCTCGAAATCCGTGACAGCAGTACGGCAAATTCCGCCCGCGTGATATGGGCTTGCGGCCGAAACGTCCCGTCGGCATATCCTTTGAAATACCCTTTAGCTACGGCACCCTCAATAGAAGCTTTAGCCCAGTGACTTGCTGGCACGTCGTTAAATGAAGCTTTGGCTGCTCCCACCACCTCAGCGCCCCCTAGGAACACCCCCATACATAGTGCGCCTGCCATAAATGGTCTCCACGTGTTCTTCATTTGCCTTGTCCTCCTCGACCAGCTCCGCTCCTTCTGAAATTGAAATCCTCCCCTCCTCTTAGTCAGCAAGCGACAAAACTCGCACTACAGGAAATTCTACCCATCTATTGCTATTTCCTCCTTATGAAGTCCTCAAGTACCAAAAAAAGCAGAGCCCGCCCAATGTCTCGGCAAGCTCCGCTTTATACGGCAGCAGGTAAGTATTTACAGTCAGTGTAGCACGGACCCTGTATAAAATCAATTGAAACGTACGTCTCCAATCCCGAAGCCCGGGGCCCAGATGGAGAACAAATACGCAGCACCTGCTGCAGCTGCCAGCAGCAGCATAATGACCAGATCATATCTGGAATATCGGGATTCGTAGAAAAAGGTTCTGCCCTTCCCCTGATCCCCGTCAAATTGCTTGGCTTCCATCGCCGCCGCGACGCGGTGGGCCCGGCGGATGCTTTGAGCCAGCAGCGGCACCGCGAACATATTGGCCCGCTCCGCCAGGCCGCGAATTCCTTTTACCGGACGCATACCGCGCACCTGAAGGGCCTGTCTTCGAATCAGAAACTCTTCCCACACCATCGGCAGCAGCCGAATGGAGGCCATAAAGCTGTACGCAAACTTAGGAGCCAGCTTCAGCTTCTGCATCAGTCCATAGAAGAGGGCTACCGAAGACGTGGTCGTTACGAATAACAGCCCTTCCGCAGCAAACGCAATCCCTTTAAATCCAAGATGCAAACCGCGGTAGAAGCTTTCCTCCGACACTTTAAACAGCCCCCACTCCCACCAGATGGTCTCTCCCTTCCCGAACAGCATCATCGTGGAAGCCGAGGAAACAAACGCGATCAGAAAGGGCAGTGAAAACAGCCCGATCTTCCACAGCTTCAAGCCGCAGAGCAGTACCAGACAAACCGTAAACACCGCAGCCTGATACATTATAAAATCCAGATTGTGCGTCAGCACCGTCATGGTGAACAGCAGCAGCAGAATACCCAGCTTGACTACAGGGTTAGCTTTATGCAGCCATGTGATTCGATCCTGTCCCCATACATTCATACCCCCACCTCCACGACACTGCTGAAGGATTCGGCCTTGGCCGCACATGCTTCCTTATCATACATGCCGCGGCTTGTCTGCCGGGACAGCAGCCGCCCCTGACCGATCTCCCAGATCTCGCGGGCCGCCTGATGAGCAATTTCCATCTCATGGGTGACCATCAAAATGGCGGTTCCCGCCTCATTCAGCTCCTGGCACAGCTCGAGGATGGCAAAGGTATTCCGGGCATCCTGCCCGAAGGTCGGCTCATCCAGCAGCAGAACGTCAGGCTTGCGGACCATCGCCGTTGCGACGCTCAGCCTTCGCTTCTGTCCGGTGGACAGCTGGTACGGATGCCGATCCTCCAGTCCCTTCAAGCCGAAACGGGCAAGACAGACCTCCGCTTCCTGCATCGCTTTCTCTGGAGTGTACCCTTCCACGATCAAGGAATAAGCAACCTCATCGAGCACCCGCTCGCACACAAATTGCAGCTCCGGATTCTGAAACACAAATCCGATGCGGCGAAGCGCCTGCTCCCGCTGCTTGCGCACCCGCCGCTGACTGCCCGCCGGTATGACCTGCTCTCCAAGCCGATACATGCCGGTGAAGGGCAGCAGACCCATCAGGCCGAGTAACAGCGAGCTTTTGCCAGCACCATTATGTCCGATAATGGCTGTGAAATCCCCTGGATACACCCGCGCTTCATCAACATGAACAATAGGCTGCTTTCTTCGCAGCACCTGAAATTGGTTCAACTCCAGCACAGGTGCAGGATTGCCTGTCTCTGTCAGAGGTCCTCCCTTCAGCTGACCCGGGACTCTGCCTTCCACCAAGCGCGATGACCGCTCCGGTTGCGTGGACCGAAACTCCTGCCATACTCCCGGGTGCCAGATGCCGTACTGCTTCAGCTCCTGACGATAGTCACCAAAAATAAAATCCGGTCTCCCATCGCCCAGAATCTGGCCCTCCGGTCCAAACAGCACCACCCGGTCCACGTAATGAAGCATCTCGTCGATCCGGTGCTCCACGATAACGAGCGTTCGGTCCCCTGAAACCGCCTTAACAGCTTCCCAGATTTGCTCCCGCCCTTCCGGGTCAAGCAAAGCTGAGGGCTCATCCAGGAACAGCACCTCCGGCTCCAGCAGCAGAGCTGATGCCAGCGCCAGGCGCTGCTTCATACCTTGCGACAGTGTGGAGATCGGTGTATGCATGTCGGGCAGCTTCAGCCCGACAGCGTCAAGGGCTTCCCGCATCCGATCTCTCATATGGTCTCGCGGGACCTGTAAATTTTCCAGCACAAACGCTAATTCTTCATCGACATAAGGCATACAGAACTGCGTGTCTGGATCCTGAAACACATATGCCCATGAAGACGGATGCAGTTGGTCCGCGCATTTCATCGGCACTTCTACGGCTCTCGGAATCATTCCGCTCAGCACCTGAATGAGCGTAGATTTACCGCAGCCGCTCGGTCCCAGCAGCAGAATCTTTTCCCCCCGCTTTGCTTGAAAGCTAAGATCTCTGAACAGCAGCGGACCGTCTCCCGGAAACTTCAGCCGGAGATCCCGAACGGATGCGGCAATCGGCTCCACCGCTTCCGCCGTATCCAGCACCCTTGCAGCCGGCTCAGCCATTCCGTGCATCATCCAGAGCCGCATAGTCTTTGGAGGAGGCCGGATTCAGCAGCGAGGTCACCCCGGTCCGCTCCAGCGCCTTCGCCAGCGCCAGCATGGCCAGGCCCGCAATCAGCACACCGCTGATGACGCGCATGGAATACTTGTATATGAACATCCACAGTGCATAATCATCGGTATAGCTTAAGTAGAAGTCCATGAACATAGAGCCGAAGGCTGCTGCAGCCCCGGCCAGGGCAACCACCCAGGCCCCCGTTTTGCGATAGCGGAATGCGGCAAATACCAGCTCACAAGCTAGTCCCTGAATCAAGCCGTACAGCAGCAGATTCAAGCCCCACCCGCTTCCGAACAGTACCTCGATGTGCGCAGCAGCGAGCTCGGCAATGACAGCGACTCCGGGCTTTCGGATCAGCAGAAACGCAAGCGTCGCCGCCGCAAACCACATGCCGTACATGAGCTCGCCCGCCTCAGGAAACAGCGGCTTGAACAAGCTGTACACCGATGCCCAGAAATGATACACCACTCCAAATACTAACGAAATTAATACGGTGACGAGAATGTCACTGAGGCGAAGCCCCTTTTTTACCGGTAAACCTCCCAATGTCTTGCTTTGCATGTCCTTCATCCTCTCTTCTTCCTAGAATAACTTGCAAGAACGACAAAAAACCGCCTGGACACAAGCGCAGACGGAAAACAGACCCAATAGACACAAAGGGACGCGGATATTCTCTACGCTGGCATTACCCAGTTCAGATTAACGGTCAGCAGCAGGATCTTATCTGCAATCTCAGCCTGATTCACTCAAGCCCCCGTAGTCCATATTCGGTTTTTGGCTGACTTAAAAATACACAGATTTCCAACAATTTGCAAGAGTTTTTTTCACAGCGCTGCGTCTTATTGATTTCACCCTTGTTCTATGTCAATATAGTTCAGAATAGGAATGCTTCGTAAACGCCTGACACACGCGGTTTAAGGTTAAAGGAGAATATTATGGCCAAAACATTACTGAGACTGATGACCGAGCTTTCCTCCCGCCGATGGGTATCCCGGGTAATGGGACGCTTTTCACACAGCGGGCTAAGCCGTTATCTGATCCCGACATTTATTAAAGCCTATCAAATTCCAGCCCACGAGGCGGAAAAAGAAATTCAGGAATACCGGTCGCTGAACGAGTTCTTCTCCCGCCGGCTAAAGATCGGCATGCGCGAGATTGATACGACGGCGGACGCGATGACCTCTCCCGTGGACGGCATTATTACCGGCATGGGAGAAATTCATGCAGGAACCATTCTAAATGTGAAGGGCCAGGATTATACCGTGGGCGATCTGCTCGCGCAGTCTCCCCGCATGGAAAATTACATGCATGGATATATGTATGTCCTGTACCTGAGCCCGACAGATTATCACCGCATTCACTCCCCCGTTACCGGCACCCAATCGGAAAGTGAATATCTCAAAGGCAAGGTGTATCCTGTCAATGATTTTGCAATGACGCATATCCGGGGAGTGTTGAGCCGGAACGAGCGGCTGATCACATACATTGCCCATGGATTTGGCGAGGTTGCTGTGGTGAAGGTCGGTGCCATGAACGTCAGCAGCATCCGCTATGCGGATGAATCACGCACCCAGTGGAGCATCGGGGACGAGCTGGCTTATTTTGAATTCGGTTCCACCGTTGTCCTGCTGACCGAGAACGGAACCTTTACCCCCCGCGGCGATCTCAAAGTCGGCGATAAGGTCCGAATGGGAGAGCTCCTTGGCCTGCTGCACCCTCCTGCGAGCAAAGGCTAGCGGCCCCTGTCCTGTCACATATCTGTATAACCAAGCGGCAGCCCACCCACGTGAGCTGCCGCTTTGATCTGTTTATAAACGCACCCGTTAGCACCCGTTATGTCCGTCTGCGCCGGATCGCTGACAGCACCAATCTCCGAAACAGGCGGTGCGGAAGCAGACGTTTGGCCGCAAGCGTCCAGCGGCTGGAGGACGGCAGCATATATCTCAGCTTGGGAGACTTCTGATCAACAATATTTCCTACCTGTACCGCGACCTCAAGAGGATCGCCGCTTGCGCCTGCGGTCTGGCTGGAGAAGGCCAGCACGTCCTCCAGCATCTCCCGGTACGGCGACTCTGCGGCGGGCTGGATTCCGCGGAAGCCCTTGTCCCAGATCGGCGTACCGTAGGCGCCCGGCTCCACCAGAACCACATGAATGCCAAACGGCTCAAGCTCCATCGCGAGACTCTCTCCCAGCCCTTCTACCGCAAACTTTGAGGCAGCGTACGGACCGTATCCTGGAAAGCCGATCACCCCGCTGATGCTGCTCATCAGAATGAGCTTGGCTCCCTCACTTTTCCGCAGCAGCGGCAGCGCCGCACGGGTCATGGAGATCGTTCCGAACACATTAACCTCAAATTGTCTCCGCCAGCTCTCTAGTGACAGCTCCTCCACAAACCCGCCCACCGCCTCTCCGGCATTGTTCACGAGCACGTCGAGCCGTCCCCAGCGGTCACTCGCCTCTTCCACTGCAGCATGGACCTGCTCCTCCAAACAAATATCGAGCAGCACGGCATGGATGCGTGTTTCGACACCGGCTGCCAGCGCCAGATCCATCAGCTCCGCCCGTGCTTCCTCTCTACGGACCCCGGCCATAACCTCATAGCCTCTGGAAGCCAGCTCCAATGCGATCAATTGTCCGAAGCCGCTGGATGCACCGGTAACCAGCGCGCTCTTGCCGCTGCGCGGCTTTACCCCGTCAGCAGGCTTGTTGTTCCTTGCCATATTCTACTCTCCTTTATAACACATCAAAAAAGCACCCTGAACCGTGAAGCGCTTCAAGGTGCTGCTGAGTTTAAGCTGTATTAGAACCACATATCCACTTCGGGATTGGAATCAACGAATTTGGACCGACGCAGGCGATTTCTAAAAACGCTCCAGCCTCCTCGACCGCCGTTCAGGCTGCGCATTCTTCTTCTCTGGCTCATTGCCGGCACCCCCTCTCTGTATGTCTTGTCTTCCCTGATATTACCCTGGCAGGATTGCGGTGAACCAGATCCAAGCATGCGGTCAATTTCTGGATCCTGCAGTCCCTAGCGTACCTCTGACGGGCTTTTGCCGGTGTATTGCTTGAACTGCCTGCTGAAAAAGAAAATATCGCGGTACCCCAGGGCATCTGCCACCTCCGTCACGTTCATGCCCTGGTGCAGCAGCAGATGCTGTGCCCGTTCGATCCGCATCTTGATAATATACGACTGGACCGGAACGCCGACCAGCTCTTTGAACTTGATGGAGAAATAACGCGGCGACAGCCCGGCGCGGGCAGCCAGGTCCTCCACCTTGTGAGAAATGCCGGGATGAAGACGGACATAATTGGCAATCTCCTGAATGGCCTCACTCAAGTGATGACTGGCCTTTTTGACGTGTGGGGCCGAGCGGTCTTCCCGCAGCAGGAAGATCATCAGCTGTTTGAGCAGGAGCTTCCCCTCCTCCTCTGCCCCGAACGGCTGGTCGAGGTACAAGCGCACATAGCGGGCGAGCAAATACTCGAAATCAATCGTGTCCTTCAGCTGGCGGTACCGTGCAGGAATATCCTCAACCGGTTCGGTGACGTCAAAATGTATATAAGTCAAGACCAGCGGCTTCTGCGGGTTATGTGTTGCACTAGTATAATCGCCGGGATAAAAAAGAAAGCAGCTTCCTTTGGACACCTCGTAAGGCTCATCATTCACAATTACGGTGCCCTCACCGCTCCAAACATAGAATAGGTCATAATTTTGCATCGGTTTCTCACGCTTTTGCCATTTCCATCCGGGCTCGCAGACAATTTTGGCCAAAGCGGGCTTGATTACAAAAGAAGACGGCGATGCGTCCAGCATCACGTCATTCCCCCTGTCTTTCATTAATCGCACTACTACCCATCATACTCTTTTTTCATCCGTTTTGCATATCCCTGGAGCTGACATTCCGTGATAGCTTATTACCTGGGGCAGATGACTTGTAATGGCGCTCATTTTTCGTGACGCTCACGCGGTGAAGTGATATAATGTTAGGCAATGATTGTAAACAGAAGGTAAATCCATTTTAACCCTAAGCATTCGGAAGGATGATATGAACTCATGAATTCATTGGCTGCACAATTGAATGAAAGCATTTCCGCGGGCAACCGCCATGTGTATGACATGCTGTCCAATCTAGGCCGAGAGATTTACTTCCCGAAGGAAGGCATTCTAAGCCAATCTGCGGAAGCCGCCAGCCAAGCCAAGCGATATAACGCAACGATCGGCATCGCCACAGAGGGTGGCGGACCGATGCACCTGGGCGTGATCCAGGATAAGCTGTCTGCCTATGCGCCGAAGGATCTCTATCCATATGCCCCGCCAGCCGGCAAGCCGGAGCTGCGCAGTGCCTGGCGCACGAAGATGCTGAAGGAGAATCCAAGCCTTGAAGGCAAGAGCATCAGCACTCCGATTATTACCAATGCGCTGACGCACGGCCTCTCCATCGTAGCAGATCTGTTCGTGGATGCAGGTGACGCTGTCATCTACCCGGATAAGAACTGGGAGAACTACGAGCTGACCTTCGGCATCCGCCGGCATGGCGAAGCTGTAAATTATCCTTTGTTTACAGAGGACATGAAGTTCAATGCCGCCGGGCTGCGCGAAGCACTCCTGAATCAGAAGGACAAAGGCAAGGCCGTCGTCATTCTGAATTTCCCGAATAACCCGACCGGCTATACTCCAGGAGCAGCCGAAGGCGAAGAAATCGTATCCGCCATCAAGGATGCAGCCGAAGCCGGCATTAATGTCGTCGCTGTCACAGACGATGCGTACTTCGGGCTTTTCTTCGAGGATTCCCTCCAGGAATCCTTGTTCGGGAAGCTGGCGGATCTCCATCCCCGCGTACTGGCTGTGAAGATTGACGGAGCTACGAAAGAAGAATTTGTCTGGGGCTTCCGCGTCGGCTTCATCACGTATGCCTCTCAGGATGCTGGTGTGCTGACTGCACTGGAGCAGAAGACGCTCGGCATCATCCGCGCCACAATTTCCAGCGGCTCGCACCCGTCCCAGACGTTTGTTCTAGAGGCGCTGAACTCCCCGGAGTTCGAGGCACAGAAGCAGGAGAAATTCGTTATTATGAAGGGCCGGGCGAACAAGGTGAAATTCCTGCTCGACAGCGGTAAATACGATGGCGCCTGGGATTACTATCCGTTTAACTCCGGATATTTCATGTGTCTGAAGCTGAAAGGCATCTCCGCCGAAAGCCTGCGCGTTCATCTGCTTCAGGCGTACGGCTTGGGCACGATCGCACTGGGTGAATATGATCTGCGGATCGCCTTCTCCTGCATTGAGGAGCAGCATCTGGAGGATCTGTTCGATCTCGTATATCAAGGCATTCAGGATTTGCAGTCCTCCTAATGCGACAGCAGGGCTGCTCCGAAGAATCTTCCGAGAAGATTCCGGAGCAGCCCTGTTTTTATTTCATGTACCCTCCACGCTCGCCCATACCTGTTCACCACGAGCATCATACAATACCATGTATCAAGCAACCACAACCAATTACGAACCGAAAGGGGAATGAAACATGAGTGCAGTTGCAGGTGCAGCAAGATGCGGAGGATACGGATACGGTGGATACGGTAACGTTGGAGCGATTCTGGTACTCTTTATCCTGCTCGTAATCATCACTCGCGCTTTCTGGGTATAATCCCGGTGACGCTTCCGTGGGGCTGTCGCAAGAGTAGACTCAAGGGATGGCCTCATCTTTAAGAAAAGAGCATGCAGCAGGCAAAATAACCAGCCAAAGGTATTATACCTGGCTGGTTATTTCTCTTTGTTGGCTTAAGGATGCAGCGATTTCGGACCAGCGGACGCGTTCGCCTTTGACGCCGAATTCTGACATCGCTTGAGCTACAGGTCGTCCTCCTCCAGCTCCTTTTTGGCCTTGCGCATGGCAGCGGCGCGGAAGCCCCACACCAGCACGAGGCCTGCTGCTCCCGTTCCCAGCACACGGACCGGCTGGGAGAGGAGCTGAGGCAGAAGGGGCAGCCACAAAAGCACCGCCCATAGCAGCTGCAGTTGAACCAGCAGCTTCACTTCATTGCGGGAGCGGGAGCCCTCCGGAAGCGGATAAACCATCAGCCAGAACGATTCCCGGTGCACATTCCGCAGCGACGACAGCTGAAGTCCCGCAATCATCAGGGCCACCAGGTACACTGCGGCTGAAGCAAGCTGTCCCCCGGTAATGATCATAAGAACAAGGCCCAGAGCTAAAACGCGCAGCAGAATCCCGAAGGACTCACTGCGGGACAGGCTTTTGATCAGCAGGAAACGGTATGCCGTCTCCTTGCTCCAGGGGATGCCGCTGCCCCATCGGGACAGCCATTTACGGGCATACACCCGCTGCTCCCCCTGAGGCACATTTACGAACCAGCTCAAGATAAGCATAACCTTTGCGGCATGCCGCTTCTCCAGCTGAATGAATCGTTCCCAGGGAACGGGGTGACGTACCGGAATCAGGCTGGCGGCGAGGTAAGCTGCAGCCAGCAGCGTGACAAAGATCAGACTGCTGACCGGGGAATACCACAGCCAGGATGCCAGCGCCAGCCCAATGACAGACCATCTCAAGAGGCGAAATCCGGCAGCCGCTGGCTTGTACACCATATGCTGCTCTCTCCAGCTTCCCCAGCCTGACAGCACCTTCAATCCGCTCAACAACAGCACCGTAAAAGTCAGACCCTGCGGATCCGTGTCACTGCGGATGTACAGCGGCCATAGAATAGTCACCGCCAGCAGCAGCAGGATCAGCTTGTACACGATGCCACGAATAACAGCACTGCTGAAATAGGAGGCCATTCTGGATTCCTGAGGCAGCAAGAAGACAACATCCGCAGGCTTTAGATATGTACGGGCGCTGCTGAATATCGTCAGCGGCAGCAGGATGCCAAGCATGATCCAGCGGATCGGCAATCCCTCTGGCACATTGATAAGGATTGACGTATACCATGCGGAGAACGCAATCAATAGAAACAGGAACACTACGGCGACACCGCTCTGCAGGACATAGCCCAGATACGGCAGCACCTGGCTCCAGAATTGTCCGCGCCGGCTAGATAACAGCTCCTTCAGGTTCATCGGCGGCTCCCGTCTTGAATCAACGCATAAAATAACTGCTCCAGCGGCAATCCCGGCTTTCCGGCCTGCTCCGCAATGTCCTCCAAGCTGCCTTGGGCAATAATCCGGCCATGATGCAGTACGACAAAGCGTTCACAATAATTCTCGATCGTCGATAAAATATGGGAGCTCAGCAAAATGGATGCGCCGGTCTGCTTGATCTCCACCATGAAGTCCAGCAGTGAACGAATCCCCAGCGGGTCGAGGCCCAGAAACGGCTCATCGATAATGTACAGCGACGGCCGGGCCACGAAGGCGCACATAATCATGACCTTCTGGCGCATCCCCTTGGAGAGATGCGAGGACAGGCTGTCCATCTTCTCCTCCATCCGGAACATGCCGGACAAGGCTGCTGAGCGGGCCTCATAATCCGCTTTACTCACCCCGTAAGAGCGGGCTGTAAATTCCAGATGCTCCCGCACCGTCATCTCCTCATACAAAATCGGTGACTCCGGCACAAAGCCGAGCGCTCCATGATAACCCTCCGCATCCTGGCTGCGGGTTCTGCCCTGCACCCTGATCTCGCCCTTGTGCGGGTTCATGAGTCCAAGAATATGCTTCATCGTCGTGCTCTTGCCCGCTCCGTTGAGGCCAATCAGACCGACCATTTCTCCCGGCCGCACCTGAAAAGACACCTCATGCAGCACGGGACGGTTCAAGCTGTAGCCTCCGCTCAGTCCGCTCACGGACAGGATCTCGGAAACCTCCTTCATTCCCTCACCCCCAACTTCTATTCACCCTTGGATTTATTCTTCAGCCATTTCGGCGCTCCTTTGTTCTTCCGGTCCTTGAGACGCTCGCTTTGCGATCTTGAGGAGACACTCTCACTTGCACCGGCAGCAGATGACGGCCGCGCCGGCCGGTTCTCACTGCGCGCTGACGCCGGCTTCCCAGCAGTCTCTGAGGAGGCACCCTGCCGCGGCGAACGTTCGGAGCCGGGGCGTACGCCAGCCGTCTTCGCCTTCCCGCCGCTTCCGCCTGCCGGACGTTTAGCCGGAAAGCTGCTGGAGCGCGGTGTCCGTACCTTGCCGCCATACAGCGCCCGCTCTCCAATGGAGATGCCCAGCTCCTGATTGAATTTCCGCATAATGAACACCTGGCGGTCGGTGACTACCGTCACGGCCATACCGCTTTTTCCCATACGTCCGGTTCTGCCGGCTCGGTGCGTATAGCTCTCCGCGTTCAGAGGAGGATCATAATTGATGACCATCTCTAGCCCTTCAATATCCAGTCCTCTCGCGGCAACATCACTTGCAACCAGCAGCTGGGTGCTTCCTTCGCGGAACGCTTTCAGCACGCGGCTGCGTGTCAGCTTGTCTGCCTCCCCGTACAGGGCGGCGGAGGATAAGCCGACATAGTTCAGCTTGGCTTCCACCTCCGCCAGATCCTCCGTCTGATTCACAAATACGATCACGCGCTTCGGGTTATAATGCCGTACAATCCGGCGCACCATATCCACCCGGTCCCGCTCTTCCGCGACAAAATACACATGCTCCAGTGTAGACGGAGTCCGTGCACCAGGATCAATGCCGATCTCGACGGGCCTGTCCATCTCCTGCTTGACCAGCTGCGCTGTTTCCGCACTAACGGTGGCGGAGAGAAATACGAGCTGCCGCTGACGCAGCGTGCTCTTCAGAATCCGGTCCACATCTCCGGCGCCTCCCAGCTTGAATACCTGATCCACCTCATCCACAACCACGGTGCTGACTTCATGCATCTTCAGCTTCTTGATTTCGATCAGCTCCCGCACCCGTCCCGGTGTTCCCACAACCAGCTGGGGATGCTGCTTCAGCTTCTCCTGCTGACGCTTGATAGCAGCGCCGCCGATCAAGGAGAGCACCCGAATTCCTCTTGCTTCTCCGTACCGCTCCGCTTCCCGCACAATCTGCATCGCCAGCTCCTGGGTCGGCGCGAGGATCAGCTTCTGCAGATGCTTGCTGTCCGTGTCAATGCCCTGCAGTGCCGGCAACAGATAGGCCAGTGTCTTACCGGTCCCGGTCTGCGAGGTGGCCAGCACATCCTTGCCTTCCAAAATAGGCGGAATGGCTTCTGCCTGAACCGGAGAAGGCTCTGTAATTCCGTGCTCTGCCAGCCGCTCTGTAAATTCCCCGGCGATGCCGAGGCTTTGAAATCCATTAGAGGTCATGATGTTACTCCATCCTTTATCTCGAGAGTCCCGAGTTTCGTTTCATTCATTATATGCTAAAAAAGGCGCCCTCACCAAGTCAAAGACAAATTCCCTCGCCTTTAAGGTCTTCGGCCTCCGCCGCGCAAAAAAAGACGCCCCGCTTCCGGGGGCATTTAGCTTCCCTCGGGAGCGGGGCGGGTCGTTGCAGCATTACTTCATATCCAGCCAGCGATAAAGCACCTTGTCCATCAGTCTTGGAAACAGCTGATAGATTCTCATTCCCGCCGCCGCAGATCGCGGCAGATTGAGCTCTTCCTTCCGCTTCTTGATCAAGTGCACAATCCGGTCAGCAACGTAGTCCGGCTTCATGACAAACCAGCTAATATTTTTGACATATTGTCCTGAAGGATCTGCCTGGTCAAAAAACGGCGTGTCAATGGGACCGGGATTTACGGAGGAGACCGTAATCCCCGTTCCTCTCAGCTCTTGGCGGAGCGAATTGGTCAAGCCCAGAACCGCATGCTTGCTGGCCGCATAGCCGGATGATTTGGCAATCCCCATCTTCCCTGCAATTGAAGCGATATTGACGATCTGTCCGAAGCCCTGCTTCAGCATAACTGGCAGCACCGCTTGTGTCGTCCGGACAATGCCCATGTAATTGACATCCATCATATCCTGAAACCGCTCTGGCGGAGCATCCAAAAAATTCTCAAATACGCCGTAGCCCGCATTGTTGACGAGCACATCAATAACACCGTGCCGCGCCTCAATGTCGTGAACGACCGCCTTTACCTCTTCGGCATTGCCAATGTCCATCTGAATCGTTTCGTATTTGCCAGGCATTCCGCTGACCGCTTCTTTCAAGCGGGCTTCGGATCTGCCGGTCAAAATGACATAGGCCCCCTGCTGGGACAGCTTCTTGGCGGTCAAGGCCCCGATTCCGCTGGACGCTCCGGTGATGACTACAACTTTATTTTCAAGCATGATCAATTATCCTCCCTGCAGCCTCGCCGGGCAGGCTGGATCTTCGCCTTCGGTGTGATGGGCTGTGATCCTTCTATTTTATGAAATCATGACCTGAATATCCAGTTCCCCGATGCCGTCCATCTTCAGCGGGATACTGAGCGCTTTTCGTGAAGAAAATTCCGCAAAGCCTTCCGAGTGGTACACCTGCGGAGGCGTAATGTCCACATTGACCCCCTGATTGGATAAAATGGTGCTGGCATTCCCGCTGATCATATTGCTCAGCTCTGAAATCGCGCTCTTGCCCATTTCATCCATCTCCGTAATCACAAAGCCTCCCATCATGATCGACACCATGCGAAGTGCCACCTGCTCGTGGAGGCCAAAGACGATATCGCCCTTCATTTGGCCTGTCATGCCGATCAAGATCCAGATATGGTCCTGCTGAGATGAGATTTCTTTCACACCAAGAGTACCGGTTGAAGGCGAAATCTGGATGACTTGCTCAATGACATTCCTTGCTGATTCTAAAAATGGGTTGATGACTTCCGCTTTCATTCCCGAATGCCCCCTCGTCTGGGTTGTTGGTCAGGGTCCTAAAGTCCCACGTAATAGTGTAATGCCATTATAATAGATACCCTGTAATAATTCATCATAAATTAAGTCTGGAAGCGTTGTGCCAAGATCACGGGCCCGAGTCAACGGAATAAAACCCTCTCTAAAGAGGGTCTTTTGTAGTAGTTCAAAAAGAACAGTCTCTTACTATTTATCGGTTTTTTTCGTCTGCATTTAATAAACCAGCTGAAATTTTTTTACGGCAGACGCCGTCATTTTCCAATCTTTCATGCTGCATACGTTTGCCCCCTATTTCAGAATCCCCTATAATTCAAGAAGACCCTGATTCGTGTACCGGTGATCAATTTATCTAGACTAGGAGGAAGGCCATGAATATCAGCCAGCTGGAAACGCTGATTACGATTTCCAAAACCATGAGCTTCCGTAAAGCCGGAGAGCTGCTAAACCTGACTCAGCCTGCCGTTTCGGCTCAAATCAAAAGTCTGGAAGAAGAATTCAAAACCGTGCTGGTAGACCGCAGCCAGCCTGTCACGTTAACTGACCGTGGACAAGTATTTGTAGAGCACGCTGATCAGATTCTACGCATTGTGGATGAGATGAAGCAGCGGCTTTCCGATTTGGATCAGACCCCGCAGGGGCATATCCGGCTCGGCACTACGACCTCCATTGCGATTCAGATCCTGCCGCGCGTGCTGTCGTATTTTCAGGATCAGTTTCCTCATATCAAGACGACGATTCAATCCATGGCATCCTCACAAATTTATCACGGTGTCGAGAACAACCTGATTGATGTCGGTATTGGCTATCTCATTGAGCGTAATCCCAATGTAAGCTCCTCCATCCTGTTCTATGATTCTTTCGAGCTGGTCGTCTCTCCTGACCATCCGCTAGCCAAACAAAGTAAAGCCGGCATTGAAGTGCTGGGCCAAACTCCCTTGATTTTGCTGACTCAGGACACTGTAGGCCGGCGCTTTGCAGATGAAGTCATGAGAAAGCATGCTATCGAGCCCCAGGTCATTATGGAGCTGTCCAGCAGTGAAGAAATCAAGCGGATGGTTGAAATCAACATGGGAGCGGGCATATTATCCAAGCAGTCTGTCTCCAAAGAGCTGCGCAACGGCTCTCTGCGCATTATTCCTTTAATTGAATTGGAGGTCAGTCACCCTGTCGGCGTCATCTATAAGAGCGGCCGGTATGTGAGCTCCGCGATGCGCCAGTTTCTGAGCGACTTGAAGGGCATGCCGGAAACACAGTTTATCAGCACGGAATAAAGTGCCGCCGGAGCACACCAGGACATCATATTCCAAGGAGGATTCCCATCATGAAGTTTGACTTGCATACCCATCATTTTCGTTGCGGACATGCGGACGGTAACATTCGGGATTATATAGAGGCCGGAATCGCCGCTGGACTTCAGGTCATTGGCATCTCGGATCACACGCCTTTCTTCGGACATGAAGAGGAGCAGCCATTCCCCGGCATTGCGATGGCGAAGAGCGAGCTCGCCCATTATGTAGAAGAAGTACTTCAGCTCAAAAAAGAATATGACGGGCGTATTGATGTCCTGCTCGGCATTGAATCCGACTTTTTTCCCGAACACGGCGCTCTATATACGGAAACGCTCTCCCGATATCCCTTTGATTACATTATCGGCTCGGTCCATCAGACCCTGGGCGTCAGCATTTTCAACAAGAACCGCTGGAAAGGGCTGTCCCCTCAAGAGAAAGTGATGCATAAGGAAGAATATTATGCCTTGATCCGCCAATCCGCCCGGCACGGTCTGTTTCAAATTCTCGGCCATATTGACGCCATGAAGGGCAATTACCCCTCGTTCTCCGATATTATGACGGAAGAGGCGCTGGAGGAGACGCTGAAGGTCATCGCCGAGTGCGGCGTTGCCATCGAGATCAACACCTCCGGGAAGACCAAGCTCAGCGGCGGCTGGTATCCCTCCCACGCCATTCTGGAGCGTGCCTTCCACTATGGCGTGAATGTTACGTTCGGCTCTGACAGTCATGTCCCTTCCCGGGTCGGTGATGAGCTGATGGAGGTGGCTGCGGTACTTAAAGAGATCGGCTATACAGAGTGGGTGTATTACAAGCAGAAGCAGAAGGTTTCCGTTCCTCTTCCTTGAGGCGGAAATCTTTTTTTATAGTGGGTCATATCGAGGACAAAAAAAGTGGACCCGAAGCAATTCGGGTCCCAAAGCATTTATATATTCTCAAAAGGGGGTCATGTGATAAGCTTACCCGATCGCTGTTAGAGTTTGATAACAGCTATATTTCAATTGTGTGACAATGGTTTGCCTTAGCGGCTGGACAGCGTAAGCACGGTAATTTCCGGCCTGCACAGAAATCGCATCGGGAGTCTCGTCGTCCCCAGCCCGCGGTTAACATAGAGCGGCATTCCACGCTCACCCACGCTGTACAGACCCTGCACGTAGCGAAGTGCGCCAGGGGGCGTCACAACCTCTCCAATGCCTGGCAGGCGAATCTGCCCCCCGTGGCTGTGTCCTGAAAGCTGAAGGTCTACAGGGTAAGTTGAGACGATACCGGCATAATCCGGCTCGTGCATCAGCATAAGTGTGTACATGCCCTCCGGAATGCCCTGTAATGCCTGCTCTGCATCAGGGGTTCCCTCCAGCCAGTCCTCCAGCCCCGCTACCGCGATGACCTCACCGCGCCGCTCCAGCAGCACATGGCTGTTGCGCAGCACCGTAAAGCCGGCAGAGGCCTGCTTCGAGACCAAATCACCGGCATTCTCATAATCATGATTTCCGAGAATCGACAGCACGCCCAGCGGAGCCTGCAGGCGGGACAGCGCCTCCAGCGAGCCGTCAAGGGCCTGAGCACGTCCGTCCACCATATCCCCCGTGAACACGATCAGGTCCGGCTTTTCTTGCAGAATCATCTCTACAACCTTCCCGGTCTTGTCAGACCAAAGAGGAAATCCGAGATGCAGATCGCTGAAATGTATAATCTTCATGCCGTGAAAAGAAGCGGGCAGGCGCTGCTGCTGCAGATTCAGCCGGGTAAGCTCGATATGATTCGGCTCCCAGAATGCCCCGTAGCCTGCCCCAAGCAGCCCTGCGGCCGCTGCAGCCTGAAATCCGCGCTTCAGAAACTGCCTCCGCGTCATTCCCCGTCCGAGAGGCGGAGACAAGGATGGCGAGGAGTCCGGCTCTGTACCGGATCGTGATCCCGATGTATTCATCCTGTAGGTCCCCCCTGTTCCCGGTCTTTTGGAGCCTCATCCGGCGGCTCATCAAACGGTCCCTTCTTCTCCATGGGCAGTTCGTTCTCATCGCCGGGATCAAAGATCTGCCGTAGCGTTCCGAGCATGGATAGGGCGTAGCCCACGGTAATGAAGCTGAAGGTCATTTGCATCGTGACGACGAGCCGCGCCGTATTATCCACCGGTGACACATCCCCGTACCCGACAGTGACAAAAGTGGCTACACTGAAGTACAGAAACGTAATCATCTGGCTCAGTGTGTCTTCACCCAGATTCGTGCCCTCAAAGGATGAGCCCTCAAACAGCTTGTAAATCGACATATACACGATCGTAAAGAACAGCACGCAGGTCAGCGCCGCAAAGCTGATCCGCATCAGCGTCGTCCGCATCAGAATATGCTTATGCACCGACTCGGCAATTTTATTGAAAATATAAATGATATAAAACACGACAGACAGCAGCACAAACAATACAACCAGCACCCGAACACCTGCTTCTCCCGGCACGACCGACATCAAATCAATCCATCCGAACAGATCCTCCAGCGACACGGCGATATAAATCAACAGCGGTGCCAGCAGCACCGGCCTGCTCGACCATTTCTTGTCCACATTATAAAAGATCAGGATCAGAGAAGCCAAGCCGATGATATTTATAATCCACATCCACCAATTCAAAGCCTCTCCGCCTCCCTTTGCTGGTCTCTTCCGTTAAGACCTACCTATCTATTACCCGTTATTCCGTGAGGCTGCTTCAGCTCTCAAAAAAAGACACCTGCGTTAACTGCCGCAGGTGCCTTTAGATTCAGATTATACGCCCAGCCAGCGCTTGAAAAGCTGCTTCGTGGTGTCTTTGTTCATTTCTGCAATGGAGGTCGTCAATGGAATGCCTTTCGGACAAGAGCGGACACAGTTCTGCGAGTTTCCGCAGCCCTCAATGCCTCCGTCCTGCATCAGCGTCTCCAGGCGTTCTTCCTTATTCATCTCACCCGTTGGATGGGCGTTGAACAGGCGCACCTGAGAAATGGCTGCCGGACCGATGAAATCGGTCTTCTCGTTCACGTTCGGGCACGCTTCCAGGCAGACGCCGCAAGTCATGCACTTGGACAGCTCATAAGCCCACTGGCGCTTCTTCTCCGGCATACGCGGTCCCGGACCCAGGTCATAGGTACCGTCAATCGGAATCCACGCCTTGACCTTCTTCAGGGCGTTGAACATCCGGCTACGGTCGATAACCAGGTCACGAACGACCGGGAAGGTCTTCATCGGTTCAATCTTGATCGGCTGCTCCAGCTTATCCACCAGTGCCGCACAGGCCTGACGCGGCTTCCCGTTAATGACCATCGAGCAGGCGCCGCATACTTCCTCCAGACAGTTGGCTTCCCAGCATACCGGAGAGGTATCTTTCCCCTCAGCGTTGCTCGGATTCCGCTGAATTTCCATCAGCGCACTGATTACGTTCATGCCGGGACGATACGGAATCTCGAAATCCTCACTGTAGGATTTCGACTCCGGGCTGTCCTGACGGGTGATACGAAACTTGACGTTTTTCGAGGACGCAGTTGTTTGAGCCATGTCTAATCCCCCTTCTTACTTATCTTTCGAATAATCGCGAATACGCGGTGTAATCAAGGATACATCCACTTCTTCATAAGAGATCTGCGGTCCATCCGCCGTCCACGCGGCTTTGGTCGTCTTCAGGAACTCATCATCATTACGGTCTGGGAACTCCGGCTTGTAGTGGGCACCGCGGCTTTCGTTCCGCATAAGGGCGCCCAGAGTCATTGCCTCAGCCAGCTCCAGCATGTTCCACAGCTGGCGGGTAAACGCTGCCCCTTGGTTGTTCCAGCGGGAAGTGTCCGTCATATTGATGTTCTGGTAGCGCTGCTTCAGTTCTTTGATCTTGTGGATCGTTTGCTCCAGCTTGTCGTTATAGCGAACCACCGTCATGTTGTTGGTCATCCACTCGCCGAGCTCCTTATGAATCACATAAGCATTCTCGGTACCCTGCATGTTCAGCAGACCGTTAAACTTCGTCTCCTGCTCCTTGACTGCCCGCTCGAACACGTTGGAGGAAACATCCTCGGACGATTTCTTCAGGCCCTTCACATATTCAATTGCCTTCGGCCCTGCAACCATTCCGCCGTAGATGGCGGATACCAGAGAGTTCGCTCCCAGGCGGTTCGCGCCGTGGTATTGATACTCACATTCGCCGGCTGCAAACAGACCCGGAATGCTCGTCATCTGGTTGTAATCGACCCACATGCCGCCCATGGAATAATGGACCGCCGGGAAGATTTTCATCGGGATTTTGCGGGGATCATCACCCATGAATTTCTCATAGATTTCGATAATGCCGCCGAGCTTCACATCCAGCTCCTTCGGATCCTTATGGGACAGATCCAGGTAAACCATGTTCTCGCCGTTAATGCCGAGTCCCATGTCTACGCAGACAGAGAAGATTTCGCGGGTTGCGATGTCACGAGGCACCAGGTTGCCGTAAGCCGGATATTTCTCTTCGAGGAAATACCATGGCTTGCCGTCTTTATAGGTCCAGATCCGGCCGCCTTCACCGCGGGCGGATTCCGACATCAGGCGCAGCTTGTCATCGCCCGGAATCGCTGTCGGGTGAATCTGGATGAACTCGCCGTTGGCGTAGTGAACACCCTGCTGGTACACAGCACTTGCCGCTGTACCTGTATTAATAACCGAGTTGGTCGTTTTGCCAAAAATAATACCAGGACCGCCGCTGGCCAGAATAACCGCGTCGGCACGGAATGCGCGCAGCTCCATGGTGCGCAGATCCTGTGCATTGATGCCCCAGCATACGCCGTCGTCATCCAGCACGGCGTTCAGGAATTCCCAGTTCTCGTACTTCGTTACGAGTCCTGCAGTTTCCCACCGGCGAACCTGCTCATCCAGCGCGTACAGCAGCTGCTGACCGGTTGTAGCCCCCGCGTACGCGGTACGGTGATGCTTCGTGCCGCCGAAGCGGCGGAAGTCCAGCAAGCCCTCCGGCGTCCGGTTGAACATAACGCCCATGCGGTCCATGAGGTGAATGATGCCGGGTGCCGCGTCACACATAGCTTTTACCGGCGGCTGGTTCGCGAGAAAGTCTCCACCGTAAACGGTGTCGTCAAAGTGCTCCCAAGGTGAGTCGCCCTCCCCTTTGGTGTTCACGGCTCCGTTAATGCCGCCTTGCGCGCATACAGAGTGGGAACGTTTAACCGGTACCAGCGAGAATAGATGAACGTGTGCTCCGGCTTCTGCTGCCTTGATGGTAGCCATCAAGCCTGCGAGGCCTCCGCCCACAACAATAATGTTAGATGCCATTCTTAGGTCACTCCCCTTAGCTTAGAACTGTTTGGATCATATCAATCATTGCGGCAGCTTCTTCAAACTCCGAGCCGCGGAATGCATTCAGCGCCATAACGAACATTACGCTCATGATAACGAACAAGCCCATGCAGATGTATGAGGATACACGCTGAGCACGCGGTCCGACCGTGATGCCCCAGCTGACCATAAACGCCCACAGGCCGTTTGCAAAGTGGAACGATGCCGACACGATCCCGATCACGTACAGGACGAAGATCAGCGGATTGGTAACCATCTCATGCATGGCAGCTCCCAGCTCTTCATGCGTAATCTTGCCGATGGCCACCTGGAAGCGGGTGTCGTACATATGCCAGATGACAAACACAAACGTGATGACGCCCGTAATCCGCTGCAGCGTAAAGCGAATATTGCGGGAGTAGTTGTATCGGTCGATGTTGTTGTTCGCCTGATAGGCAATGTACAAGCCGTAAACTCCATGGTACAGCAGCGGCAGCCAGATCAGAAACGTTTCTAGGAACAGAACCAGCGGCATGCTGTTCAACAGGTTAACCGCCTTGTCGAATCCCTCTTTCCCTCTTTCATACGCTTGATAGTTCGTCAGCAGGTGCTCGATTAAAAAAGCGCCGAGCGGGATGACCCCTAGCAAGGAATGCAGCTTTCTGGAATAATACCCTTTCATCAGTGGACGTTCCCCTTTCATTGTGTATAGCGTTTTCATGAATCAAATCACTGTGAGGTAGTAACCCATCTTTCATGATACAGCATAATGCGATCTGTTTGTGACATGATTCTACAAAACAGGGCAGACTGCGAACATCATGTGTCACATTTTATGTTACTCCTTTTTTTCTTATAATGGAATTGCAATATAATTATTAAACGTTATAATATACACGCATAACGAGACGTTACCCATTTATAAGGAAGTGAAACCCTTGTTCGATGAACTGGATGTATTTGCTGTTGTGGTAGAACAGAGCAGCCTGAACAAAGCCTCCAAGCTGCTGAATCTGTCCCAGCCCGCCCTCTCCCGCAAGATTGCCAAGCTGGAGGACGAGCTGGGGGTACAGCTGTTTAACCGGCGCGGCAAGCGGCTGGAGCTGACCTCCATCGGACAGCTGGCGTACACTTACGCCCTGGAACAGCGGCAGAACCAGCTTCGCTTCATGCAGACCCTGGCTCACTACCGCGAGGGAGAACAGATCACAATTACCCTGGGAGCCAGCCTCACGACTCTTCAAACAACGCTGCCCCCCTTGGTGAACGCCTTCATGGAGCGCCATCCTTCGGCGGAGATCAAGCTCATTACCGGCAAAACGCATGAAATCGTGTCCTCCGTGCGGGACAAACGGGTCGATGTGGGAATTGTCGCTTCCTCCATCTCCCAGGCGGGCCTTAATTGCATTCCGCTCTTTGACGACCACCTGGAGCTGGTACTGCCTGAGGGCCATCCGCTGGCTGATGCGCCCGAGGTGGGCATCGAGCAGCTGCAGGGGCTGCCGATGATCATCTTCTCGACCGGCACCTGGTACCGCAAGCTGACCGATGATCTGTTTCATCGGTGGGGCATTATGCCGGACATCCGCATGGAGATTGATTCCTTTGAAGCAATTGTCCGGCTCCTGCCCACCTGCAAAGCCGCCGCACTGCTTCCCAAGTCATACCTTCGGCCGCAGCTGCTGGCCGACAACGGACTTGTAGATATCCATATTCCGGTCCTCATCGAGACCCGGCGCACCACCAGCCTTATCTACGGTGAAGCCTCCGAGCTTAGCAGCGCGGCCAGCCGCTGGATTGCAGAGACCGAAGCACTGTTCCGCAAGCTCGCGGAAGAGCGGCGGCAAGCCGGTAACTAGTGCTTCACCGCTTTCCTTGCTGAACGACAATAGGCAGACGGGACAGAGTATTCTGTCCCGCCTGCCTATTTCACATACTGCTTCATGCCCGGCCTGGCCCGCAGGCTTCACCTAGGTGTTAACGACTTCACCTTCAAAGCGGTCAATATTATTCTTAGTTCCGATGACGACCATTATATCTCCCGCCTTGAGGACGTCCATCGCCGTCGGCGCCACAATAATACCCTTATGCTGATTGAGAGCCACGACGCTCACTCCGTATCGCGTCCGGGTGTTCAGCTCGCTGAGCGTTTTGCCATCCATGCATTCGGTTACGGTCATCTCCACCAGCAAATAATCCTTCGACAGCTCCATATAGTCCACCAGATTGGGAGTCACGAGCTGATGCGCGACCCGGATGCCCATATCCCGCTCCGGAAAAATCACGCGATCCACGCCCAGCTTATCCAGAGCCCTTCCGTGCAGCACCGAGATCGCTTTGGCTACGACCGTCTTCACACCAAGCTCCTTGAGCTGAATTGCCGTCAGGATGCTCGTCTGGATATCATCGCCGATGGCCACAATCCCGCAGTCAAAGTTTCGGATGCCTAGCGATTTCAGCACCTCTTCATCCGTAGCATCCGCAACAACGGTATGTGTCAGCAGATCGCTCATATCCTCCACAATCTCTTCGTCCCGGTCCACGCCCAGCACCTCATAGCCAAGGTCCATCAGCTCCAGCGCCAGACTGGCGCCGAAGCGACCAAGGCCGATCACCGCAAACTGTTTTGGTTTCATGTCCTTCTATCCCCTTATCCAATAATCATTTTGCCTTCCGGATACCGGTACAGCTCTTTTCCCTTCTTCGGCCCGAGCGCGAATACGAGTGTCAGCAGGCCGACCCGGCCCGCAAACATGGTCACCGTAATCAGTACCTTGCCGAGCAGGGACAGCTCGGGCGTCAGTCCCATGGACAATCCTACCGTAGAAAATGCCGAGGCCGTTTCAAACAGAATCGCCAAAAAGCTCGCATCCTCCGTTGTAGACAGCACCATAGCCACTGCTACAATAAACAGCAGAGCCAGCAGAGAGACCGTCAGTGCCTTAAAGATCCGCTCCTGCGCCAGCCGGTGACGGAACAGCACGATATCATCACGTCCGCGAATCATCGAAATGACGGCACCGATCATAATCGTAAAGGTCGTCGTCTTGATTCCCCCGCCCGCCGATCCCGGCGATGCTCCAATAAACATAAGAATAATGATAAAAAACTGAGTGGCCTGGCGCAAATCCGGAATATTCAAGGTGTTGGCCCCTGCCGTCCGCGGCGTGACGGACTGGAACAAGGAGCCCCACAGCTTGCCGTCCCAGCCCAGTGCGCCCAGCGTTTTGACATTCGTAAATTCAAATATAAATATAATGACCGTACCGATCACAATCAGCGCTCCCGTCATGGACAGCACCACCTTGGAGTGCAGGGACAGCTTCCGCCGGGTTTTATAATCTACGATTTCTGACATTACAATAAAACCGATTCCGCCGGATATAATAAGAAATAGGCTCGTAAGATTAACAAAAGGATCACTCACATAACCCGTCAGGCTTCTGAAATCTCCGAACAGATCAAAGCCCGCATTGTTAAACAGGCTGATCGCGTGGAAAACGGCAAAATAGGCCGCTTTGCCCAAGGGCATATCGAATGCCCATCTGGCCGTATAAATGATTACAGCCACCCCTTCAATATACAAGGAGTACAGCAGCACTCTTCGGATCAGCCGCACGATCCCTTCCATAGCGGTCTGATTCATGGCCTCCTGCAGGATCAGCCGATCCTTGAGCGAGATTCGGCGCTTGAGAACCAGCGCAATCAAGGTAGCCATCGTCATAAAGCCCAGGCCGCCTACTTGTATCATACACATAATGACGATTTCCCCAAACGTGCTGAAGAACGTTTCTGTATCCACAACGACAAGACCCGTAACGCAGGTTGCAGAGGTGGCCGTAAACAAGGCATCCATAAATCCGAGCCCTTCCCCGCTTTCGCTGGCTATGGGAAGCATCAGCAGAAAAGCCCCCGTCAAAATAATGGCACTAAAGCCCGCAACCAGAAACTGCGGCGGGGACAAGCGGAGCCATTTCAGCTTCCATTTCAACTTCCGTTTCACTTTGCTCACCTCTTAAAAATGGCACATAAAAAAGACACTGGAAATCCAATGCCTTTTTATCGCGTTTGGGTCCCTGTGCACACAGCCTACGAGGTTAGCTGACGGATTCGGGCATATCACAGGCTGCCCTATTCGCTTCTCCTGCAAAAAGCGAAATTCACCCCAATTACATGGTTCCCCCGTTTTCTTATCGAAACTCGGCTGATCTATTCAATTATCGTCATGACGTTCTGACATGATGTGATTATAACGCATGCAGCCAGGGAATATCCAAAACCGTTTTTGACGGAAATCCATGTAAAAAGGTTCAAATTAGCCATATTCCAGAATCACAGCATCCCCTTTTCTGAGGTTTTCGAAATCTTTCCCGTGTTTTCAGTTTTTTTCAAGCTATTTGAAGGTTTCCTTCCTTGGACCATGCGCCCTTATTTGTGCTCCCGGCATCCCAGCCTATATACTTCTAAATAACAAAGCCTTCAACAGAGTCACCAATCTGAAAAATCCATTTCGCAATATAAGGAGGGACATCATGAATCGGTCAGGCTCCCCGCTGGTCCTTAGGCCAGATTTCAAGCCCTTGCTCCTGATGGCTTTGGCCGGCTGTATACTGTTTCTCGCCCTGCAGGTGTACCCTGCACTATATTCCGGGGCGTCAACCCCCCAGCCCATCGACAAATCCGAAGCAGCAGCGGCGGCACAGCGCTTTTATACCGAACAGATGACGCTCAGTCCCGGCAGCAGCCAAGAGCCCTTAGTGACATATACTGCGCGCTCTGAGCTTTACGGCTACCTGATGAAGGAGAAGCTGGTGCAGCTCTATGACGAACAATTCAAGGAGAAATATCCTTATGAGCTGTACCGGGTCACTCTCGATCAAGGAAATAGCAACGCCATCCATGTCGATGTCAATATGCATACCGGAGCGATCGCCGGCTTCACCTACGATTCGCAGGACTCCGGCTATGAGGGCGCCATGCTGCAGGAGGGCCGGGCGCAGCGGCAGCTGCTGCTCCTGCTCGAAGGAGAGCTGACGCTTGCGGAGAAGCAGGCTTTAGCTGCCCCTTGGGTACAGCGCGCAGGCTATGATCCCGAGCAGCTGACGATGGTCACAGGCAAACGTGAGCCCGGGCTGATCTACCGGGACCCTGATGCTAAGGCCGGGGATGCGATGCTGCAGCTTGCCTTTACTTTTGAGAATGGACAGCTTCGTTCTTTCGAGCCGGCTTTTGCCGCTCCTGAATCTCATCTGGCTTATGTCGATCAGCAGACCATGGCTGCGGTGCTGCTTACCTTGCTGGGCTACGGGCTGTTCACCCTTCTCCTAGGCATCCTGGCCGTCATTTACAGCGTCAGAACCCGGATGTACATCTCCTGGAAGCGAGGCGTTCTGCTTGCAGTCATCGTGTTTGTAACGCAAATGCTCAATGTGTACAATATGCTGCCGTCCTATGAAGCTCAAGGGATGTCGGAGACCATGATCGGCGGGCGGCTTCTCTTCTATGCCGGCTACTCCCTGGTCTTTTCGGCCCTGGTCTACTTCTCTCTTGCCGGGGGAACAGGGCTGTGGCTCAAAGAGGATGGCTTGAATCCTTTTCCCGAGGTCCGTGAGACCGGTTATGGCCGCTATGTATTGCAGAGCATGAAGCTGGGTTATGTATGGGCGTTTATCTTGATGGGCGTGCAATCAATGATTTTTGTCGTTCTCGGGCTGACACTGAACACATGGTCAACCATTGACGCCAGCCAATCTCCCTACAATATGCTGTATCCGTGGCTGTTCCCTCTGATGGCATGGTTTGCCGGCATCATGGAAGAAACCGTATACCGCCTGTTTGGCATTAAGATGCTGTCCAAGATATTCCGGAGCACGCTGGCCGCAAGTCTGATTTCGTCCCTGATTTGGGCGCTGGGGCATACGCTGTATCCTATTTTCCCAATCATATCAAGGCCGATCGAGCTCATCGTTATCGGTTTACTGTTCAGCTTTATCTTTCTGCGGTATGGATATTTGGCGGTCATGTTCTCCCATATCGTCTTTAACAGCATCCTGATGGGCTTCAGCCTGGCGATGATGAATGGAACAGGGAACCTGCTCACAGGCATCTTCTACATGCTGCTGCCAGCCATCGTGGGGTATCTGATCCATGTCTTCCATCGTCCGAGGATCCTTCCCGGCCCCGCAGCATAAAGCGATTCATACAGCACTGCGATGACACTATAAAAGAGGCTTTCTCTTTGAATCAACCCAAATAAAGACATGGAGGAGCTGGGCTAACCGCCCTGACTCTTCCATGTCTTTATTATTAATCTTGCTTTTGCGAGGAGAATTCATCCTCTCTATTCGTTTCCGCCATCGGTCTGCATCTCGTCATTCAACGCCTTCAGAATCTGCCTCGCCAGCTTGTCGCCAATCGATATCGGGCGGAAATCCTCAATACTGGCTTCCTTGATCTTCTTCACCGAGCCGAAATGCTTCAGCAGCAGCTTGCGCCGCTTCTCGCCAATGCCGGGAATGGCATCCAGCTTCGAGGTGACCATCGACTTGCCCCGCTGCTCGCGGTGAAATGAGATGGCGAACCGGTGCACCTCATCCTGAATGCGCTGCAGGAGATAGAACTCCTGGCTGTCCCGCGGCAGCGAGACTGGCTCCGGCGGGTCACCGACCATCAGCTGAGCTGTCTTATGCTTGGCATCCTTGACCAGACCACAGACCGGGATAAAGAGCCCCAGCTCGTTCTGCAAAATGTCAGACGCTGCCGAGATCTGCCCTCTGCCACCGTCCACAACGATCAGATCCGGCATGGCAAGATTCTCCTTCAGCACTCGTTCATAGCGGCGCCGGATCACCTCGCGCATCGTCTCATAATCATCCGACCCCTGTACGGAGCGTACCTTATATTTACGGTACTCTTTTTTGTCCGGCTTGCCATCAGTGAATACCACCATCGCCGAGACCGGATTTGCTCCCTGAATGTTGGAGTTATCAAACGCTTCGATCCGGTGCAGCTTCTCAATACCGATGACCTCACCGAGATTGGCAGCAGCGATCGTGGTCCGCTCTTCATCCCGCTCAATCAAGCGGAATTTCTCGTTCAGCGCGACCTTGGCGTTGTCCACCGCCATGCCAACCATCTGACGCTTCGTGCCGCGCTGCGGCACATACACCTTGACACCAATCCACTGCTGCAGTGCTAAAGCCGCTCCTGAGGGCTCCACCGCACCGGGACGGGCGATCTGCTGCTGCAGCGGATTGTCCTGCAGCGCGTCCTCCTCACTCTCCGTTGCTTCCGCTTCTAATGCTGCTTCGGCCGCCAGCGGCTCCTTTGGAACCGGAACCATAGATTGCAGCGCCGCCGCACTGACAGACGCTGCAGCCTGCTGCTCCGAAGAGGCTTCAGCTGTGCCAGCCGCCTCCCCGCCTTCGGAAGGCTCTCCTCCAGCCTGCTCCGAGGCCTCCACGGGATAAGGAAGCAGAATCTCTTGCGGCAGCGCCGGATTGTCGCTGTAATACTGGGCTACGAAGGACAGGAAATCACTGTAGGCTTCGCCGTAATACGGGAAAGCCGACGTGTTGCGCTGAACCATTTTGCCCTGGCGCATATAAAAAATCTGCACACACATCCAGCCCTTGTCTGTCCAATAGCCGAACACGTCTCGGTCCCGGGTATCTGCGGTCGTAATTTTCTGCTTCTCCATGATGGCATCAATATGCATAATCTGATCCCGAAGCTCTTTGGCCCGCTCGAAGTACAGCTCCTCCGCAGCCTCCTGCATCTTCCGCTGAAGCTCCTTCTTCACTTCCTCATGCCCTCCGCTCAGAAAGCCGCGAATGTCGTTCGTAATATCCTCATAAGCCTGCTGCGGAATGTCCTTCACGCAGGGCGCCATGCACTGGCCCATATGGTAATAGAGGCATACGTCCTTTGGCATGACGTCACACTTGCGGAGCGGATACATTCGGTCCAGCAGCTTCTTCGTTTCATGGGCCGCATAGGCATTCGGATAAGGGCCGAAATATTTTGCTTTATCTTTAAGCACCTTCCGCGTCACAATGAGGCGGGGGTGCGGTTCGTGAGTTATTTTTAGATAAGGATAGGTCTTGTCGTCCTTAAGCAGAACGTTGTAACGCGGCTGATGCGTCTTGATCAGGTTGCACTCCAGAATCAGAGCCTCCATGTTGCTGCTCGTCACAATGTATTCAAAGTCACGGATTTCCGAAACGAGCCGCTGGGTCTTGCCGTCATGACTGCCGGTGAAATACGAACGGACCCGGTTCTTGAGAACCTTCGCCTTGCCCACATAAATAATGGTGCCTTCCCCGTTCTTCATCAGATAGCAGCCTGACTGGTCAGGCAGCAGTGCGAGCTTGTTGCGAATCTTCTCCATGGCCTTCTCCTGTTCCTGAAGCCTACGCGCAAAGTCCTCCATCCTTCTCCTCCTCTCCAAGGGGGAAATCACACAAAGCGCCTCCGGCAAATCAATACCGAAGGCGCTGTATGAGTGCTTGCAAGTCTCAGCGTTATGCTTATTGGTGCTTCGCGATAATGCCTTTCAGAGCTTCCTTGGAGTTGAGCCCTACTACTTTATCGACAGGCTGGCCGTCTTTAAAGAAGATCAGCGTAGGAATACTCATTACGCCAAAGCGGGATGCGGATTCTGGATTCTCATCCACATTCACCTTCGCAATTTTCACATCATCACCGAGGTCCTGGGACAACTCATCCAGGATTGGAGCCAGCATCTTGCAGGGACCGCACCAAGGCGCCCAAAAATCAACTACAACCGTTCCTTGACCTTCTACTTCGTTCGCAAAAGTCTGGTCGGATACATTGACGATAGCCATGAGTTTCTCCTCCTTACTGTAATATCGTTTCAGTCGGTGCTTAAACTATTATGTCTAAGCCGGCCCCCATAGTATACCACACTCTTCTGCCGATTGCGAAATCAGGAAACGCACCCGGCTGTGCCGATATTCTTTACAAACTTGCTGCCCACCCAGTATACTACTAGTAACAACCGTATGCTGGCGGAGAGACCGCCATCGTCGGCAGTTTAGGAGGCAGCACCATGGACGCTAACGTGCACGTAGTAGATCCTCGGGAGCATGTGAATGAAGAACCCCGCAATGACTTTTTCGACCTGATGCTCGGCTTTGGGGGCATGTTTGCCCTCATGCTCGTTATATTCTTCGCAATGGTCATTGTAAAGTTCATCATCAGCTAAACGCTCAAGAGTCCCAAAGAAGAAGGTATCCCCGGCCTGATCCAGGCCTGCGGGATACCTTCTTTTTTTGGGGGGATGGACAGGAACGCTTAAGATCTCCTCATATTTCCGCGCTGATTCTCACCAAATAGCTGTACCTCATCAACAAACGGCGCAATCCGGTTCATCAGGCGCTGTCCTTTATGGCTCTCTTCGCCGTCCTTGCTGGTGAAGCTCAAATGCTGCTCCAGTCCGTCCAGCCGGTAATTGGACGTATAAAAGGTCGGCTTGCGGTTCATGCGAAAGTTCAGGATCGAGCCCAGCACATGATCTCTGACCCAGGGACTCAGGTTCTCTGCCCCGATATCATCAAAGATAAGCAGGTCACAATGCTTCATCACCTCAATGCTTTCCTTCAGCTTCGCACTCTCCTGCAGCATCGACTTGATATCCTCCACGAAGTCAGGCATATATACGATAACACCGGTGTGCCCTTCCTTCGCCAGCTCATGCAGCAGATAGCACATGAGAAACGTCTTTCCGGTTCCGAAGGAGCCGGTCAGATACAGCCCCCGGGGCGACAAGCCGTTCTCCTTCGTATCCCGGATGTAACGGAAGACCTGATTCACCGCCGGGGCGCGAAGCCGATCCTTCGACATAATCTCAACCTCGTTATAGCCTTCCTCCAGGGCCCGCTCGTCCACATAAAAGCTGCGGACGCGCTTCTTGATCTGCTCCTCATTCATTCGGGAAATCTGAAGCGCACAAGGCGTCTTCCGCTCATAAATCTCTGCCTTGCCGTTAACCGTCTGAATATCCAGGCTGCTGAAATGCCCTTGAAAATCATTCGGACAACGCTCCAGGCCCGGACAATGCTGACAGTGGTCATGGTCCTTGGTATATTGATAGATCCGGCTCAGGTTCCTGTTGATCGCCTGCTCATCCAGCTCTGGATGCTCGGCCTTCAGGCGGAGCACCAGCGGATGACTCAGAATCCGGCCCAGAAGCTCGTCGGATCTGCGGCGGAAGGCCGGACTTTTCATACTGTCGAGCAGCTGTCCGAGGGATTCCATCGTCATCACCTTCTTTCATAGGTTTATATCATGCATTTGAGCTAACGCCCTAGCCTCTCTTCTTGGAGGTCTGCATCTCGGCAGCCAGTCTTAGCATTTCCTCATACTCCTCTTCCGTAACGCTCTCTCCGCCGGCAGAGGTCTGAGCAACCGGAATCTCCGGCTTGCCCTTCCCCCCTTTGGCGTATGTACGCGTGCGTGAAGCGGCAGCCGCTTGCTTGCCCTTGCTCTTGGCCTGGTCGCGGATATACTGGACGGCTTTCTCATAGGTGTCGACCTGCTTGAGCAGCATGTTGGAGGCAATCGCCTCGACAAAGTTGCGGTTGATCCGCTGGTCGCCGCCTGCAGCAATTAAAGACATCAGATAATGAATCAGAATATTAATAACTTCGCCCGGAAGCTTGTAGCTATGGTCGATTTTCTCGAACATATCCATGAAATGAGCCGGCACCGAGCCCGGAAAAAAGGTCTGCAGCAGCCGGGTATACGGTTCATTGCGAAGCATCATATTGTATTGGTGAATATCACACTTGGACTGAAATTGCAGCGGAACCTCCACATAATATTCGCTCTGGACTGCATGCTCCTCTGCCGGCACGTCCTGATCGGCGCTCAGCTCCTGATGCAAAGCGACCACCTTGCCTGCGGTCACCTGACGCTTCTCCTGCAGCTTCATGCCCTGACGGAAATGAAGGCTTGCCTTGTGCTGGAGATCATCGAGCATAACCTCACCCTGACTGGAGAAAATCCCATCTTCATCCAGCAAACGGCATAAATCCTGCACATTCAGGTCATACTTGCGGACTACATAATTGACGACACCGAGCTGTTCATGGTCATGGCGCAGCCGTTCCACAAAGACGCGGTTCCGCGATTCACGCGGAAAGCGCAAAATAATGTCCGCATAATTCAATCCGCCTTCTCCCGCAGAGACTACAGGAACCGCCTGCTTGCGCGGCGTCTCCACCTCGGTCAGCGCCTGCTCGAGCTCGTAATCAATCACATGCGTATTCAGCTCAAAAATATCATAGAAAGGAACCGAGATGTTCTCCTTGTTGAAGGAAACCCCAGTCCACTCCTGCGGTTCCTTGCTCCACAGCTGCTCCCGCAGGGCAAGCACGGCGAATTTGCCGACCTTGTCACGCAGCAGCAGTGTCAGATGCTGTGTATTAAAAAATTCCGAGGGCGACAATGGTGTCTGCAGCTCGTACTCATATATATAATCGTCATTTTCCGGAGCATAAAGCCGGCTCGTCTGCAGCAGCCCTACCGCCTCCAGTTTGGAGGTTTGCTCAATCAGGTAGCGGCGGCCCTTCTCGCTGGGCTCCAGGCCAAGCGTCAGAAACAGGCGGCGCTGCTGATCAATCGGGGAGTACCCCACCTTTTCCAGCGGCACATGTGTGCACAGCAAGCGGTACAGACTGATGGCGAAGGCGCCAACCATCGGTTGATAAATGGAACTGAGCATTTTGTCATCCAAGCCGCTCAGGCAGAAGTCGCGGTACACGCAGTAACGGTGATTCTCGGTATAATGCAAAAAATTAGTCATGCGCATGGTGTAAGCTCCTTCCCCGTCTTTTTCGCCAAGAACAGGTCCCGGCCGAAAATAGACTGCCTCTATTCTATCATAAATACAGAGGGCGATATCTGTTAAATCCAACTAAATTCTATGAAACCACCTGTGAAAAAAGAAACAAAAACGACCCGCCCGAATGGGGTGAGCCGCCAATGACATCAGACACAATCCAACATAACCTTAGAACATCTTAAAGCCCTTGACGCGCAGGACATGTATCGCCCAGCCGCTCAGCACCGCACCTGCCAGCCCCGCAATCCCGGTCAAATAATCCACCAGGCCGTACGAGCCGATATGGCTCAGGAACGTGGTCTCGCTGGAGTTCCACATACTGTATACTACCACCGGCAGAATGACAAGCACGAATAGATAGCACGGAAACCAGGTCGTCTTCATCAGCATGTTCAATATAAAGCCAATCCCGAACATCATTACAAAAAATAATATCATCAGTACCAACACGGGGATCAATTCAAGCATTGCCGACCTTCACCTCTTCTTTATACCGCCGCAAAACCGGACGGACTAGTTAGTAGTTTACTAAAAAAAATGTCGCTTATCAACGAATATTCCATGAATAGATTGTGTCAGGGTTTGCCCTTCAGCCCCTCCTTCGCTACAATGTAGGAAGATATGCCTGACCTAACCATTTCACGATGAAACAGGAGTGATCATATGAATGAAGCTGCCATGACCCTGGAGGGCTGGTACGCTCTGCATGATTTTCGTTCCATCCATTGGCCGGCCTGGAAGGCCGCGGATGAAGAGGAGCGCGCAGTTGCGCTGGAAGAGCTCAATGAATTTCTTTCCGCCTGGGAAGCCACCGGGGAGAGCAAGCAAGGCAGTACTGCTGTATACACGATCGTTGGACAAAAGGCTGACTTCGTGCTGATGCACCTTCGCGAGACGCTGGAGGAGCTGAACGAAATCGAAAATGCCTTTAACAAGACGACGTTTGCCAAGTATACGACCAAGGCTTACTCTTACGTAAGCGTAGTGGAGCTCAGCAATTATCTGGCCGGATCCTCCGGCGGCGATCCGATGGAGAATCCGCATGTGATTGCCCGCCTGAAGCCGGAGCTTCCCAAGTCCAGGCACATCTGCTTCTACCCGATGAACAAGAAGCGGGATTTGCAGGACAACTGGTACATGCTCAGCATGGAGGAGCGCCGCACGATGATGCAGAGCCATGGCCTGATCGGCCGCGGCTATGCCGGTAAGGTGAAGCAGATTATCACCGGCTCGGTCGGCTTTGACGACTGGGAATGGGGCGTAACCTTGTTCGCAGATGATGCACTTCAGTTCAAGAAGCTTGTATATGAGATGCGCTTTGATGAAGTCAGCGCGCGCTTCGGCGAGTTCGGTCCGTTCTACGTCGGCAACCTGCTTCAGGCCGATGACTTTAACCAGCTGATGAAGGTTTAGCACTTGCATGAACTATAAAGAGGCTGTCCCAAAAGATCTAGGGTCTTGCGGGATGGCCTCGTTTGTTGTTGCGAGATGCCATGCGCGAGACGAAAGTACAATTTTTTTGCTGGCATACACCAAAAACAAACGACATAGGACTTTTTCCCATGCCGTTTCAGATTCCTTTCTTATTCCGAATCATGTCCCTAAGTCCCTAAGTCCCTAAGACTGACTTCATGACATTGCCTTTTGCAGGTGTCTTTTTAGATATACAGCCCCATCGACAGCTACAGCTTCCGCAGCAGCAAATAGATGAAATACGGCGCGCCGAGAATCGAGACGACGATTCCTACCGGCACTTCCATTGGCGTGAGCACCACGCGGCCGAGTGTATCTGCAGACAGCAGCAGCAGGCCTCCGAGTGCGGCTGAGAAGGGAAGCAGCCTTGCATGTCCCCAGCCAATCAGCCGTTTGGCGATATGAGGAGCAATCAGTCCGAGGAAAGTGATTCCTCCTCCGACGGATACACAGGCACCGGCGAGGGCCACTGCAATGAAAAGCAGGAGACGCCGTTCTTTTTCAATAGAGACACCGACACCTGCAGCGATAGGGTCTCCCAGCCGAAGCATGTCCAGGACGCGGGCTTTATAGACCGCCATCGGGATCAGAATAATAATCCACGGCAGGAGCGCAAGGACAAAGGTCCAGTTCGTGCCCCAAATGGTTCCGGACAGCCAAATGATGGCCTTCATGAAATCCAGCGGCTCCATTTTCATCTGGATAATGATCAAGCCTGCGCTGAAAGCGGCATTAATGCCGATCCCTGCAAGCAGGAGCCGGACCGGGGTGACCCTGCCGTTTATCCAGGACAGTGCATAGATGAGAATGGCGGCAAGAAATGCACCGATGAGAGCTACGAACGGCATGATAAAGATCGACAGCCAGCCCGTAATAACCATACTGCCTTGAATGAAAAACATATACAGTACGACGGCAAAGCCGGCTCCGGAATTAATGCCCAGTATACCGGGATCTGCCAGCGGATTTTGGGATACGCCCTGCAGCAGGGCACCTGAGACAGCAATGCCCATGCCTACAAGGATAGCCATCACCATACGCGGCAGGCGAAATTGGAAAATCGTAAGCTCGTTCTCCGGCGTTCCAGTTCCGGCCAGCGTTTTAAAAACATCTGATAGCGGAATATGGATCTGGCCGGCATTGATGCCGAGAAGCAGCACAAGAATGGTAAGCGCTGTGACAATGGTGAGATAAACCCCAAGCCTCCGGCTGAACAGCGATAACGATGGATACGGCGGCATCTATATTCCTCTCCCTTCCCTGCGGGCCAGGTACAAAAAGAAAGGCACACCGATGATGGCGGTAACGGCCCCGACCGGCGTTTCAAAAGGCGCGTTGACCATACGTCCGATGATATCCGCGAAGATGAGCAGCAGGCTTCCCAGAGCAGCGGAGCATGGAATAATCCAGCGATAATCGACCCCAACGAGAAAACGGGTAATATGCGGGACCACCAGCCCGATAAAACCGACAATACCCACAATGGCGACTGCTGCTCCGGTGAGCAGAAGAACGGCAATGGTACACCCGAGCTTCACCAGGGCAGTCTTCTGCCCCAGCCCCTTGGCTGTTTCCTCCCCGAGGCTCAGAATGGAGAGGGAGCGGGACAGCAGCAGTGCCAACAGAAGTCCTGCAGCAATGAAGGGAAGCGCGAAATAAAGATGCTGCGGCTGAACGGTAGAAACACTCCCGGCATACCAGAAGCTGATATCCTTGGAAATGTTAAACCGGATTCCGATAGCAGTAGATAAAGAGCTGAGCAGCGCGGTGATGGCAGACCCGGCCAAAGCAAGCTTGACGGGTGCAGCGCCCCCTCGGGATAGGGAGGTTAAGCCAAACACAAGCGCAGCACCGAGGCCCGCCCCGGCCAGCGAAAAGGACATCAATCCGGTGTAAGTAACAGCAGGTGCGGCTGCAAGAGCGATCGCAATGAAAAAGGATGCGCCTGACGTTACACCCAGAATCGAAGGGTCGCCCAGCGGATTGCGTGTCATCCCCTGCATAATGGCGCCGGATACGGCCAGGGCTGCTCCAACACAGATGGCGGCGAGGGCACGGGGGAAACGAAGCTCGCGGATGATAATGTGAGAGCTGTTCTCCGGATCAAATGAAAACAAAGCATCCACAACATCGCTATAGGTCAGATCGGCTGCTCCGAAGCGGATGGAGAGAATGACAGACAGCATTAATCCACTTAATCCTGCCAATAATATGCCCAAGCGTAAAACGGAACTTCTCTCTCGGCGGCGCGGTCTGTCTTCAGGCCTAGATGAATTCATGGTAAAGACTCTTTTCTATGTAAAATTTTCTAAAACATAAGATTTGACAGTGGGTCTATTATATATTTTAATCTAAATGAAATCAATTCTCATTTACGACGTAAATGGGCAATGAATAGAATCAGAAATTACAGGGGGATTTAAGCATGAATAAACCATTTACTGCAAAAAGATGGATGCTTGCCATCGGATCGGGACTGCTTGCATTGTCCTTGGCCGCCTGCGGCGAGAAGGAAGCAGAGCCAGCTCCAGCCGGCGAGCCTGCAGAACAGACACCGGCAGCGGAGCAGCCTGCTCCTGCAGATAACGATACAGCGGCACAAGGCGAGAGCCGCACCGTTACCGATGCCATGGGCCATGAAATAGAGGTGCCGGCTAACCCGGAGCGCGTCCTGGCCTCCTATCTTGAAGATCACCTGGTTGCCTTGGAGGTCAAGCCTGTTGCTCAATGGAGCGTTGGTGAAGGCCGCGTCCAGGAGTATCTGCAGGGAGACCTGGCTGAGGTTCCTCAAATCTCGTATGATCTACCGTTTGAGGCTGTTCAAGAGGTGAAGCCCGATCTGATTCTGGTCGATTCCTCTGCCATGGTGGAAGGCGGTAAATATGAACAGTACAGCCAGATTGCTCCGACTTATGTGGTCAGCAATGACGCTAACGTTGAATGGCGCGAAGAGCTGACGAAGATCGCAGAAGTGTTGGGTAAAGAAGACAAAGCCAAGGAGGTTCTGGACAGCTATAATGCCAAAGCGGCCGAGGCCAAGGCTTCCATCGAACAGGCTGTCGGCAGTCCGTCCGCAGCAGCTGTGTGGCTGGTTGGCGGCAAATTCTTTGTTGTCAGTGAGAATGTCTCCAGCGGCGGCGTGATGTATCAGGATCTCGGCCTTCAGGTTCCTGCCGTCGTGAAGGAGATTTCCGCGAGCGCTGCAGGCAACTGGAGCGAGATCTCCCTGGAAAAGCTGGTACAGCTGGATGCAGAGCATCTTTTCCTGATCAATAGTGACGGTGCAGCCGCTGATGTGTTAAACGGAGCGCTCTGGAAGAGCATTCCGGCGGTCAAAGCTGGTAACGTGCATGAGTACGACAAGAGCCAAAGCTGGCTGTATACCGGCCCGATCGCAAACAGCCAGATCATCGACGATGTTGTCGAGAGCCTGGTGAAGTAGTATCAATAGAGACTGCTGCAGCCGCAGCGTAGAGATTGGTGAAGCTGCTGTGCATCGAATGTGGTAAGCCGAAATTTGGGTGAAGCAAAGTAGGCAAGTGTACAACTTCTAAGGCCCTGAGGCAGGTGTCTCAGGGCCTTTTTTTCGAGCACAGTGCCGGTCTGCACAAAGTTCTGCAAAAGTACAAAAGATTACAGCGGCCGCTTATCGGTGAGAAGGAAAGCACAATGCGGCTAAGCTGTTTTTATGGCTGCATAACAGCCTCAAATAACAAGAAGCCTCCTATCAGAGCATAACGTCTGCTTTGATAGGAGGCTCCTTGCCTTATATAGAGCTGACCTCAAGCGGAGCAGCTAATATTAATTTGCCGCGCGGCTGCTCTCCCTGACTCCGCCACAAGAATCTACTTTGGGGACAGCCCCTTTATCATAGCTTACCAACGTTCATTCTAATTCTCGTCCTCGTCATCACGAAGAGACTGAAGATATTCCGCGGTAGCCGCATCCCTCGCCCTGCTCTTCTCCTTCAGCCGCTCGATCGCCGGCACAATGAGCAGGTCCACCTCCTGCTGAATAGAGTAGGCGAGGTCATAGCGCTCCTGAGATTCCAGATAGGATCCGACCTCCATGAGCGCGTTATAACGGTCCAGCTCCTGCCGCTCCAGCAATCCGCGTACCTGTACACTGCAATGTCTCATTTATAGAAACCGTCCTTTTCTGAGTACGAGCGGAATGCCGCCGATCATAAACAAATACCGGAGATCCACCAGCTTCTTCAGCTGCGCTGCCTTCCAGCCCTGATACTGCTTGCTTCCCACGACGCCAATGCCCTGTCCCTTGCCCAGGGAAGCTACGGTGCCCTTGTGCTGGTACTGGAACTTCCGCAGCACCTTGCCGCGAATAGTAGCCACAATGTTCTGTGCGCAGCAGATGCCCTGCTGGATGGCCATCTGAGCCGTTGGCGGGTAAGGGCGCTCCCCGTTCAACACCAGGGAATTGTCACCGATAATATAAATATGATCATGCCCCGGTGCCCGCAGATATTCATCCACCTTGACCCGGCCGCGCATCGTCTCAAGTCCGGCAGCTTCAATAAGCCGGTTGCCCCGGATTCCTCCCGTCCACACGACCGTGTTGGAACGAAGCTCCTCTCCGGTGCTTAAGACGACGCCATGCGGAGTACACTCCTGAATTGCGGTGCCGAGCTTAAAGGTAACGCCTTTACGCGTCAGCAGCTCCATCGCGTAATCCACCAGCTCCGGCGCGAAGCCCGGAAGGGCCGAAGGGGCCGCCTCGACATTGTAGATATTGACCAGTGCGGGATCGACATCATATTCCTTACACAGCTTCGGGATGCGGTCCGCAAGCTCCGCCACAAATTCGATGCCGCTAAAGCCTGCACCGCCCACCACGAAATTAATCCGCTCCTGCGGCCGGCGTTCATTCTTGTAGAGCGCGAACTGATGCTCGATATGGGAGCGGATCAGCCGGACCGAGTTGATGCTGCGGATGGACATGGCATGCTCTGCAAGTCCTGGAATCCCGAAAGTTTCGGGCTCACCACCCAAGGCAATGATGAGATAATCATAGGAAAGGGTACCATCCTCAAGAATGACCTTCTTGTCATGGAGCCGGATCTCCTGTACAGAGGATTTGACCAGATCAATCTTGAACTCGTCGATCAGCTTCGAGATGGATACTCTGGTGTTCTCGATGCTGTCTGTTCCTGCAGCGGGCATATGCAGATGGGTCGTTATATAATGATAGTCATGGCGATTGACCAGCGTGACATCTGCTTCATTATAATTCAATTCCTTTTGCAGCCGCTGCGCTGTTAAAATGCCGCCGTAACCCGCTCCAAGGATTACGATTTTCGGTATGCTGCTCATCTTCCTGCTCCTTCCAAGCTTGCTTATCTATATAATTGGATTTCAGAAAAATACGTTTGGTACCCTGTGATAAAACATAAAAAAATAGAGAGCTCTGGATTAGAGCCCGCTGAGATTGACACATGATGACGCAAGTTATCACGTTAATCATAGACAGTTTCAGAACAAAGATCAAGCGGTAATTTAGCTAGGAAAAACCACCCCAGCTTGCATATGCCGGATTATCATTATAGGAAAGCCTGCTTCCATCCCGTGAAAGCGCCTCCCCTGCTCCTTCGGCTTTCTTTGAGGGGTAAAGAGCATTATAATAATGATGAATTGCTGGAATGGTTTATAAAAAAAACGGAGGTGTACCCCCATGACAGATATACCGCAGGAGTCAATGACCGACCTGCTCATTATTGGAGGAGGCCCGGCAGGCATGTTCGCCGCATTTTATGGCGGCATGCGGCAGGCCTCGGTGAAACTGATCGAGAGCATGCCTCAGCTCGGGGGACAGCTGTCTGCATTATATCCCGAGAAGTATATATATGATGTCGCCGGCTTCCCGAAAGTGACCGCTCAGGAGCTGGTTAACAATCTATCCAAGCAGATGGATCATTTCGATACCGATATCCGCCTGGATGAGAAGGTCCATACGGTGGAGAAAGCCGCGGAACGCCATTTTATCGTCAAGACGGATAAGGGCGAGCATCACGGTAAGTCTGTGATCATTACGGCCGGGGTTGGCGCCTTTGAGCCCCGGCGCCTGGAGCTGCCGAATGCAGCCGCTTTTGAAGAACGCAACCTGCACTACTTTGTCAGCGATTTGAGACGCTTTGAGGGCAAGAGAGTGCTGATCAGCGGCGGCGGAGACTCTGCCGTTGACTGGGCCTTGATGCTGGAGCCTTTGGCTGCGCAGGTTACCCTTGTACACCGCCGGGATAAGTTCCGTGCCCATGAGCATAGCGTAGAGCGGCTTATGAGCTCCAGTGTACAAGTCATTACCCCTACCGAGATTACCGCGCTTCACGGTGAGGACCAGATTACGAAGGTGACCCTGACTCATATTAAGAGCAAGGAAGAGCAGGATATTGAGGTCGATGATGTAATTGTCAATTTCGGCTTTGTCTCTTCGCTTGGCCCTATTACAGAGTGGGGTATTGCGATTGACAACAATTCCATTGTAGTCGATTCCCGGATGGAAACGAGCGTATCCGGCATTTTCGCCGCCGGGGATATTACCAGTTATCCGGGCAAGGTGAAGCTGATCGCAGTTGGCTTTGGCGAGGCACCGACGGCTGTAAATAACGCGAAGGTTTATTTTGATCCGGACGCCCGGCTGTCTCCGGGGCACAGCACCAATATGAAGATGTAAGGACACAAAAAAGGTATCTTTCTTCTGCAGGCCCAAGGCCAGCGGCATGAAAGATACCTTTTCTATGAGGCAACAGAATGGAGCTATTGCCATAGGTGCTGCTCTATATATAGTAGTTGACTGCCGGCGGACTAATGCAGGAGCATGATGGAATCGGTGTTGAGGTTCCGTTTCTGGATCTCCGCCATCAGAAGAGATATGAATTCCCGTTCAAGCTTCAGTTCTACCGCCATATAGTAGGAATCCAAAAGCATCTCATCCGTTAACATAGCCATCAGAATACACCCCTTCCTCAATTTTCCTGAATTCATCATATCAGACATTGGATGACAGAACAACCGTTCGTCTATCCACAAGGCATTGTGGAAATCCTGTGCACAAAATGTTGGTAACTATCCCCAACCTGCATGGAACTAAAGTGGATTATGGGGATATTATTTATACACAGGCTGCGGCCGTCCGTGGGTCTCCAAAAAAAATAATAGATTTATATATTATATCGGCAAGCTAGTATTCTTTTGTTATTACCCGAAAGGGGAATCAAGTAAACAAAATTGGAATTTTTTGATGAAATCATCAGTGCGGACGAGTATTTACCTCAAAGATCCAGATGCGTCCTTCGGTATCAATTCCATAATCAAAGCCCAGCTCTCCTATGCCTGGAAAATGCTTCTCCATCACTTCGGTGCCGATCCGTGTCAATGCTCGAAGATCCTTTCTGATCTGCGGCACGTTAGCCTGCGGCAGTGAAAGGGCGATAGCCCGCCTGCCAGGAAGCATCGTTCCGCCTTTGCATAAATTGGTCACGAATAGCCCTCGCCGTGCCAGGCGCCCTACCATTGCGCGGCATGCCCAGGCGCCTCTGTCTTTTACCACCTTGACCCGGTAGTCCAGCGGCCGGCCCTGAATAGTGGCTAGCTCAATGCCCTGCTGGATCAAATAGGCTCTCCTGAACCGGAGTCTGGAGAGGAGCCGAAGCAGCTGGGGGAAGGCGCTGACATGGCGGCTTACTCTCTGATGCCTGACGCTGTAGCCCTTTTCGTTAGACTGGATCAGGATCACCCCGTTCCCGCCTGTACCGACGACCGGCTTGATTACCACCTTCCCATGCTTTAGCAGCATGGAGTTGAGTGCCTCCGGGGATAATGACTTCGTTTCCGGGATATATGGAATTAACCGCGGATCGCTCCGCAACGCTTCAGTCTTTAACCACTTGCTGGCCAATTGTCTGGCTGCCATGCCCCGATACCTCCTCTGAAGTAGACTGACTTGCTCTACGCTAGAAAGCTGATGCTATATTTTACTCAGCCCCGCCCTCATCTTCTTGGATGATTGTCCCGCTATCCCTAATTAATCACCACAGCGGATCAGGCTGTCTCTTTCCAAACCCTGCAATCTGTCGTATAGTATTATGGAAGCTTTGCGCGGAGCATCATGCTGGATTTTTAGTAAGGGGAGGCATTTACATTGGAGGCTTTTTTCACTGTTCTATACTGGATTGCCATGATTGGCATGTCATTATCTCTGGCCGCCATTACCGTATTCATTTTTGCCATCGGCTTTAAATTTCTGAAGGACAAGCGCAGAGGCCTCGGAGCGGGCTGCATCGCTTTTTCATTAGTAGCTGCATCCATGGTGATCTTTATGCTGAATGAGAAATTCTTCTTCGCTTCATAAGAAAGAATACGACCCCCGTGGGATTATGCTTCAAGGCTGAAGCGCAATCCTTCGGGGGTCGTTTTCATTTACTGCGTCCTGCGTTGAAAAAGTATCTATTGAAGAATTATTGCTTGCTCAAAGGTAAGAGGTGCGGAAAGTTCTTTCCAGTAGTAACACTCTTCGTACGCTTCTTTAACGACAGAAAAACGACCTCCATAACGGTTATTTTACCGTCATAAAGGCCGTAATCCACAATCCCTAAACGTTAAATTTAGGGTTGTTATTATACCAAATCGCCATTGAGGACTGCGTTTTTACAGGTACAATCCGCACTTCCCCGGAAAGCGCGTCCTAGCAAGGCTCCTCGCTCGGCTTGCCCGCATCGGTTGCTGTACGGAAGGAGCTGCCGCAGCCGCAGGTCACGGTGGCATTCGGGTTATGAATGGTGAAGCCGCCGGTCATTCCCGACTCTTCAAAATCAATTTCCAGGCCGTTCAGATACTTCACGCTTTCCTTATCGACCACCACTTTAAGGTCCTGCACATCCATATATACATCACTTTCCGTCTCGTCGTCGTCAAAGCCCATGGCATAGGAGAATCCGCTGCAGCCACCGGAAGTCACGCCCAGACGAAGGAACATATTCGGTAATTCCTGCTCAGACAGCATCTCTTTCAGTCGCTCTGCTGCTGATTCGCTGATTGTAATCATAGGTATCCCTCCTTATCGCGTTTCATGTCTTAGTATACTCCAGATTACGACATCCCTCAAGCCAGGGTCTCCCTGTCTACACGGCATCTCTAATGACTTTAAACAAGGATCATGCTTCCCTTCGGGCAAGCCAGCTTCTTCATCGTTTTCCTCTTGGTTTGTATTGCTCCATGCAGAGGTCGGGTTTATAATAGGGAGGAAACTTGAGAGGTCGAAGGCTGGATTACATGCCGTTATGCTCCCCAGTTTGCCCTGAGCCCATGGGCTGCGGCTGGTCTATAGTTGTATATTTTTTCACATATTATTGTAAATATAACGACTGCCTCCCATTGGTTGATGTACTTAGACAGCAGCGCGCCCGTGACGCGCACCAAGATACACAGATCTCCATCATGAAGGCATGCTTCGGGATCTGTCATAAGGAGGAAGGTATAGAATGTCTACCCTGATAAGTCCGGCCATGGACAAAAGAATGGCTGAGATCGTAGAAAAAGTTCAAAACGGAATCCGTCTCGATGTGGAAGACGGTGTATATTTATACCAAACGGATGACCTTTTAACCCTGGGACAGCTGGCTAACGAAGCCAATCTGCGTAAAAACGGGAAAAAGGTTTATTTTATTGAGAACATGAGCCTGTATTTTACCAATGTGTGTGAATCTCACTGCGCCTTCTGCAATTTCCGAAAAGATCAGGGCGAGGAAGGCTCGTACACCCTCTCTGGTCCGGAGATGATTGAGTACGTCGAGCAGCATTTTCATCCGGGAATCCGGGAATTTCATATCGTTGGCGGGCATAATAACCATGTTCCGTTTCAATACTATGTCGATTCCTTGAAAGCCCTCCATGAGCGTTTTCCAGAGGTTACCTTGAAGGCGTATACGGCTGCAGAGATTGAGTTCTTCACGCGAATCAGCGGACTTAGCATTGCAGAGGTGCTTCAAGAGCTCCAGAAAGCTGGGCTGAAGTCATTGACCGGCGGCGGCGCTGAGATTTTGTCCGATCAATACCGTCAAAAAATGAAAGTAGATAAAGCGAATGTCGATCAGTACCTGGAGGTGCACCGGACTGCGCATCAGCTTGGGATCCGTACGCACACGACGATGCTGTATGGATCGATCGAAAGTCATGAGGACCGGATTCGCCATATGATACAAATTCGCGAGCTGCAGGACGAAACGAACGGCTTCATGGTGTTCATTCCGCTCTCTATGCAGCCGAAGAATAAGAATGCGGGCATTATGCGCCGCAACTCCGCTTATGAGGATCTGAAGACCATCGCGATCAGCCGCCTGATGCTGGACAACATCGATCATATCAAGGCGTACTTCATTAATATCGGTGCCCAGCTGACCCAGGTGGCGCTGAGCTTCGGAGCCTCCGATGTGCATGGTACGATCCTGAAGGAGCGCATCAGCCACGCAGCCGGTGCCCTGACCCCGGAAGGCTTGACCCGCAAAGAGCTGGTCTGGCTGATCAAGGGTGCAGGCCGCATCCCGGTGGAGCGCGATACGTTTTACAATGAGATCATGGTTTACGAATAAGCCGTTTATCGCTGCTTCATGCGGTTAAGAAGAAGTATAAGGACACCCCGGCCAAGGCACAGGCACCAGGATGATGACTGCAAGCTCTGGCCGGCAGAAAGGAAGACATATATGAAAAAGCTCGTCATACTCGGCGGAGGCTACGGCGGTCTTGCCTTGATTCAGGAATTATTCAGCAGCTATCTTCCTCATGACCTGGAGGTTGTGCTCATTGACCGCATGCCTTATCAGGGACTAAAAACGGAATATTACGCACTGGCGGCAGGTACCGTTGCAGATACCGAGCTCCGCGTCCAGTTCCCTGAATACGATAAGCTCACGATTCATTACGGAGAGGTTACCTCCATTGATCTGGAGCACAAACGCATTCACCTTCACCAGGAGGACCCGATGGAGTATGATCAGCTCGCCATTGCGCTGGGCTGTACAGATCAATACCACGGTGTGCCGGGTGCAGCAGAATATACGTGCAGTCTCCAGTCCTTCTCGGGGGCGAGAGAGTCTTATCTTCGCTTGAACAACCTGAAGCCCTATAGCCAAGTGCATATTGTGGGCGGCGGACTGAGTGGAATCGAGGTTGCTGCGGATCTGAGAGAGAGCCGGCCTGATCTGAACATCGCCATTCTGGACCGGGGTGCCCGGGTGCTTTCTTCTTTCCCGAATCGCCTGTCGGCCTACATTCAGCGTTGGTTTGCCGAGAACGACGTGAACATTCTGTCCGGAGTATCGGTCTCACGCGTTGAACCGAACATGGTATATAACATTGAGCAGCCGATTGCCACAGACATTACGGTATGGACCGCGGGCATCCAACCGGTCGAGGTCGTGCAGAAGCTGGCATTGCCGAAGGATCGAAGCGGGCGTGTTATGCTGAATGAATGGTACCAGGTACCTTCACACCCTGAGGTTTATGTCATTGGGGACTGTGCCAGCCTTCCGTTCGTGCCAAGTGCTCAGGCCGCTGGCGCCCAGGCGGAACAGATCGGCCATGTTTTGAAAGCGCTGTGGAATGAAGAGAAGCCCAAGGTTCATCCTTTGAAGCTGAAGGGCACCCTCGGCTCTCTGGGCAAGCGTGCAGGCTTTGGCCTGATGGGCAAGACCTCCGTCATCGGACGAGTTCCCCGCCTGCTAAAGAGCGGCGTGCTGTGGAAGTCCAAGCGTCATTTCTAATTCGGCTCTTTCGCAGCTGAATGCGCCGCCAAGCCAAGGAACAGGGAGCTCTTCCTGTTATTTCGTTTCCAGCTCCCGCAGCCGTTTCAGGACAGCAGCATACAGCTCTTTCGCGGTTGGCGCTTCTACTTCCTCGTTGTTGACAAGCGCAAACGGTGTTTGGTCACATTGGCCGCAGCTCGTCAGGCATCCGTATTCAATGACGCTGCACAGTCCCTGCTCTTCTAGCGGACGCAACGCTCGATCCGTTCCATAACTGGTGTTGCCGGCACAAAATTCAACAATTCTTTTCATTTGTAACAACCTGCCTTCAGATTGGCATTTTAATTTTCATCTATTTGTACTATAATATATGGAGGAAAGGAGTTGATCAAGATGAGCGAGAACACACAAACCACCGTTTACGATGAAGTGGCAGAAGTGCTCGATAAGCTTCGTCCGTTCCTGCAGCGTGATGGCGGTGACGTTGAGCTGGTCGACGTTGAAGACGGTATCGTTAAGCTGAAGCTGGTAGGTGCCTGCGGTAGCTGCCCAAGCTCCACGATTACACTGAAAGCCGGTATTGAGCGTGCACTGGTTGAAGAAGTGGAAGGCATTGAGGAAGTTGTTCAGGTATTCTGATCCATATAAGCTGAAGAGCCTTGGTCCATAACGGATCAAGGCTTTTTTTATTCTCATGTATGGATCAGGGCTGTGAAGCAATCTTGGGTCGAATGGGGTCCAGACCGCCGGAAATGTCCATAATGTTGCCGGTAATGAAATCGGAATGATCCATGCACAGAAACTCAATCACCCGTGCGATATCCTCTCCGCTGCCAGAGCGTCCGCGCGGGGTATCACTGTCGCTAATGCCAGCCACCTCAGCGATACTCTTCTCTTTGTTCGCTCCGCGAATATCTCCAGGACAGATCATATTGACGGTAATCCCGTAAGGAGCCTCTTCAACCGCCAGCGTTTTCGTAAATGAAACCAGTCCGACCTTCGCTGCTGCATATACAGATCTGTGTGGCCAGGAACGGGCTTCTCCGGCATGACCAAACCCGAAATGAATGATCCGTCCCCACTTCTTCTCCCGCATAGAGGGCAGTACCATATGATCCAGGAGCATCACTCCCGTCAGATTGCCGTTCACCAGATGAATAATTTCCTCGGACGTATATTGCGAGAACAATCTCCGCTCGCGGATAAATGGTCCCGCATTGTTCACCAGAATATCCACCGTACCCAGGTGCTGCTCAGTTTCCTCAGCCAGATGCTCCAGATCCTCCTGCTTTGCGACATCGGCCCGGACTGCAATGGCTCTGACACCGAGAGCTTCGATCTCGCTCTTCAGGGCGTAAGCTTGTTCTTGACTATTCACATAATTGATAGCAATATGGCATCCCTGACGGGCGAGGGATAATGCTGTCATTTTTCCCAAACCGGTTGCACTGCCCGTAACCAGCGCTACTTTTCCCTTCAAAGGTCCTTCCTCCTCCGGCTTAGTCTCTTCTTCATTCTCAGTATAAAAGATTTCCTTGGAACGCTCAACAAACGCTCCATAAAGTCAATAAAGGCATGACTGCCGGCTTGCTGCTCCCGGCCAGTTCATGCCTTTATGATTGATGAGATCCCTGCTATGCATTTCGGCTTAACAAGCCGGTTTCCGGCAAGCGGGTCGCTTTAACGAGATAGGAGGAGATAACCGGAAATCTCTTCGCCAGCTCGGGATACCAAACATTCGTTTTGGCAAATGCAAGCCGTTGAATCATCCGCGCCCGCCGCAGCAGGCTGCCGAATTGGGCTTCGGCCTCTCTGGTGTAGCCGCTTCTCCATTCCTCCAGAGACAGCTCCCCATTGAGATACTGACTGGTCAAGCGGCTGCACAGCAGTGAGGAGCGCAGTGCAATCGACATACCGTCTCCACACAGGGGGGGAATCATCATCATAGCGTCCCCGACATGCGGAAAGTCTGACCAGGGCTCAGGGGCATCCGATAGCCGCACGGGGGCAATGGAAACCTGCGTGCCTTCAACGGGAACGGCCTCCTGAAGCCTGGCTGCCAGCTTGGGATTAGACTGGGCGGCAGCCTGCAGAATGTCCTGCACGGATTTACCGGCAGCCTGCACAGATTTCAGGGTCAGCAATGCCGCGATGTTTACTTTTCCGCCCTCAATGGCATTGATTCCGGTGTAGCCCCCCTCGCAAAAATACAGCTCTACCTCCGGTCCTAATGTGAGCCCCGTATAATGTGATTTCACACCGACATAGACCGTCTGATCTCTGTACTGATCCTCGGTATTGGGAACGAATTTCGGCTTTCTAGTTCCGTGGGCAGCAATCACGGCGCGAGTATGGTACAGCACCTCCTCCTCACCGGTCTTGATGCCGATCTGGTAAGTTCCATCCGCGTCCTGCACAATGGAGGTGACGTTACTCTTCGTCCGTATTTCTGCGCCTGCAGCAAGCGCTCTTGCATGAAGCAATGTATCCAGCTCATAGCGGCTGATGCCCCAGGCCTCACCTGGCAGCGAGGCTTCCATCTCCCCGCCTTGGGGCATCACGATTCTTGCTTTGGAGATCGGACTTGGTGAGATTACTGTCAGCTGGGGCACAATCCCCAGATACTCCAGCATCTCTTTCGTTTCCGGTGACATAAATTCACCGCAGGTCTTATGCCGGGGGAATTCCTGACGATCCAGCAGCAGCGTACGATGGCCCTGCTGCGCCAGCTGTATAGCCGTGCTGGCTCCGGCAATACCTGCTCCAATAATAACGGCGTCCCAACTATGCATATCCGATTCCACTCTCCTTTCCTCCCGGCTTCAAGGGATGCGGAATGACTACCGCATAGCGGAACAGAGGCTTCCAGGAGAACGTCATCGTTTCATGGTTCAGCCGGCGCTTCAGCTCCTTCCAGTCTCTCGCAGTAAATCCCTTGGCTACGGACAACGGGCCGTCATGCCGAATGTAGCGGTTACGGGAAATCAGCCGGGTTGTCAGCCAAACTGCAGTGTAGGAAACCTGATGCCTGTGAATATCATTGATCACAACACCATACCGGGAGGCGCGAAGCATATGAGAGACGATGTCTACCAGCTCGTCCCCGTCAAAATGGTGTACGAATTGGGAGCCAGTAACAATATCAGCCGAGGCATCCGGAAGATCGCGCACGTCCGCACGCTGAACCTGAATCCGCGGCTCATCCTTGAACAAGGCCGCGGCTTCCTGACACGCCTCTTCGGTGAGGTCGACGAGGATAATATGCAGCTCCACTCCCCGGCTGTCTGCCCATTCCAGCAGCTTCCGATTGACGTCACCGGAGCCTGCGCCTACATCCAGAACACTCAAGGACGCCGGGCTGCCCATCATTCTCCACAGCTTTTCCACGCCATAGCGTGTCGGTCCGGGAGCCGCGAATATTTTGTTCAAGCGCCTTAAATGCACCAGCGCCTCGCTCAGCTCTGCCCCGCCCATGGAGAAGTCATCCATTAACTCGTCTTCCTTCGCCCGGCTCGATAAATTCCTAAAGATAGACATGGTCCGCCTCCGACTCGGATGCCACCTTTGCCGCAATATATTCAAAGCGCATAAGCTCGGCTGTCAGGCCAGGGCCGAACGCCATGGCTACTCCGTTCTGAGCGGCGCTGCTTTGGGCTTTAAGGTCCCGGCGCATGGCATCCAGTACGAAGAGAATGGTACAGGAGGACAGATTCCCGGCGGTACGCAGAATCTCGCGGCTGAACCGGGTTTGATCCTCCCGCAGACTCATTACCTCTTCCACGGAGTCCACAATCCCTCTTCCGCCAGGGTGAATGGCCCACAGTTCAGGAAGCTCCTCTCCTTCAAAGAGACGCTCCATTTCCGGAGCAATATATTGTCCCAGCAGTCTCGGAATCCGCGGCGACAGATATAGATCAAAGCCGAAATTGCCAACCTCCCAGGTCATATCCTCTGTGGTGTCCGGCAGCAGCACTGAATATCCTCTACCCAGCTGGAAATAATGGCGGCTGTTTTCATCTGCGTGGCCAATGACGCAGGATGCCGAAGCATCGCCGAAGAAGGAGGCCGCAAACAGAGCTTCCTTCTCCATCACAGGCTGGAAGTGCAAGGTACACAGCTCTACACAGACGACAAGCACAGTCGATCCTGGTGCTCCCTGCACGACATCCCTTGCCATCTGAATTGCTTTGAGACCTGCAGCACAGCCTTGGAAAATAACCGGCAAACGATTAACCCTTGGCGACAGGCCCAGCTGCGAGATCAGTGTCACATCAAGACCCGGAAGGTATTGCCCCGTACAGCTGACTGTAATGAGATGGGTAATGGATTCCGGATGCGTACCTGCATCCTTCAGCGCTTTCTGAGCAGCTTCAAGGGCGAGCGGAGGCGCTTCTCTTTTATATGTATCCATTCGTTCTTCTGTGGTCGGTATCCCGCTGGCATCTCCGGTAGGAAGATACTTGCAGTCCTCGGCAGCTCCTGTATAGCTTGGCTCTACTGTATATCGGTTATCCACTCCGCAGGAGTTAAAAATCCTTCTTGCAAAGCGCGCCAGATCCGGCTTGTCCTGCAGATGGGAAGTTAGCAGATTGGTGATGTCAGGCTGAGGAACCTGATGAGCCGGCAGCGCTGTACCGAATCCCAGGATTGAGGCTTGCTGTGGATTTGTTTGAGGATTAGGGTTCATGAAAATGACCTCCTGAAATATGAATTCGTCGTTACCGTAAACAAGCTCTTCGCCAACGATAAGCCGCCTAATGACTTTATTATGCCGTTATTGAACCTATTTACCCTGAACCACTTAAAAGGAATCTCACCCACTATAAAAAATACAGCGACTCCGTAAAGTTTCCGGGCCGCTGTATGCTCATTTCCATGAATTTGTTGGATCGACATCTGGCTTTTGCCGTTTTAGAATGCCGGGATAATAGATCCTTTGAACTGCTCTTCGATAAAAGTCTTCATCTCTGCCGAGGTCAGTGCCTCTGCCAGCTTCTGAATCGCTTCAGAATCCTTGTTGTCCGAGCGGGCAACAAGCAGGTTGGCATAAGGGTTATCCTTGTCCTCAATGACCAGCGCATCCTCTAGCGGATTCAAGCCCGCTTCCAGCGCATAGTTCGTATTAATGACTGCCGCATCCATCTCGTCCAGCATCCGGGGCAGCATCGCTGCATCAACCTCTTTAAACTCCAGGTTTTTCGGGTTGCCGGTAATATCCTTGGCGGTTACAGCCAGATTGCTGTCATCCTCCAGCTGAATAACACCATGCTTGGCCAGCAGAAGCAGGGCACGTCCTCCGTTTGAAGGATCGTTTGGAATGGCAATGACTGCACCGTCCTTCAGATCGTCCAAAGACTCTACCTGATTGGAGTAAGCTCCCATCGGCTCCACATGCACCGCAGTAACTGGAGCGAGATCGAAGCCGCGCTGCTCGATTTCGCCGTCCAGATACGGCTTGTGCTGAAAGAAGTTGGCATCGATTTCTTTCTGGTCGGTCTGCTGGTTAAACTGGACATAATCCGTGAATTCGATAATTTCAAGCTGAATGCCTTCTTGCTCCAGCACCGGCTTGACGTGCTCCAGAATTTGCGAGTGAGGCTGTGGCGATGCCCCTACACGCAGAGTGACGGTTTCACTTGCAGCTCCGTCTTTAGATCCGGCATCCGAGCCGGTGCTTTCTTTTTCAGTGTCTGTCCCGCAAGCCGCAAGCACCAGAAGCATAGCCAGGGTCAAGATCATTACATTCCATTTTTTCATCTCGTTATATCCTCCAATATTTATAAATTTCACTTTTTTCTGCTTATGCCTACTTCCGGGTGTAATGCCGGACGATTCGGTCGCCTGCCATCTGCAGCAGCTGTACCAGCAGAATCATCAGCACAACCGCTACGAGCATCACTTCGGTTTCATAGCGGTTATAGCCGTATTTGATCGCGAGATCCCCCAGCCCGCCGCCGCCGACAAGACCGGACATGGCGGTATAGGACACCAGAGTCACGATCGTAATGGTCACCGCCGCGATCAGGCCTGGCCTTGCCTCCGGAAGCAGCACTCTCAGCACAACCTGCTTGGTTGAGGAGCCCATTGCCTGAGCGGCCTCAATAACGCCTTTATCCACCTCGCTCAGTGCGGTTTCTACAAGCCTTGCAAAGAAAGGCGCTGCCCCGATCACCAACGGGGGAATGGTTCCAAGCACCCCATAGGATTGACCAACAATGACTTTCGTAATCGGAATCAAGGCCACGATCAGGATAATGAATGGCACGGAGCGCAAAATATTGACCACGAAGGAGAGGACACTGTGTCCTGCTCTCGCCCATCCTGACGAGGATCTTGACCACATGTACAGCATCACACCGATCGGCAGGCCGATCAGCACCGCGAACACGGAGGAAGCTAGAAGCATTCGCAGGGTGTCCAGCGTGGCTGTCAGTACTTCTTCCCAATCCACCAGGGTAAAATCCAATCCGAGCATCAGCCTGCCACCTCCACATCAAGTCCTTCTGCCTGAAGTGCCGCAATCGTGGCAGCTACCGCCTCCGTCTGGCCTTCAAATCGAACGATCAGCTGGCCATAAGGGGTTGCCTTGATCGTTGAAATCTTGCCCTGCAGGATTGCAAAAGCGACGCCGGTTTCTTTCACGGTCTGGGATAGAGTGGACTCGTAGGTTTTTGGCCCCAGAAACGTAATTTTGACTGTCTGGCTGTGGGACCCTTGAGAAGAAGCTCGCTGCTCGTACAGCGCCTCCGGAATAAATCCTTGATCCTCCCGGATAAAATCACGGGTAACCTCGTGCTTAGGTCGAAGAAACACTTCCGTGACCGGCCCCTGCTCCACAATCCCGCCCTGATGAATAACAGCAACCCGGTCACAGATGCTTTGAATAACATGCATTTCATGAGTAATGAGAACAATCGTGAGCTGAAAGCGCTCGTTGATGTCCAGCAGCAGCTTCAGGATGGAATCCGTCGTCTGCGGATCCAGTGCCGAAGTGGCCTCGTCACATAGCAGCACCTCAGGATCACTGGCCAGTGCTCGGGCGATGCCAACCCTCTGCTTCTGTCCCCCGGACAGCTGTGCGGGATATTTATTGCGGTGCGCCTCCAGACCGACAAGCGTCAGCAGCTCACTGACCTTCCGTTCAATTTCCGCCTTGGGCGTCTTGATCAGCCGAAGCGGAAACGCAATATTGTCATACACCGTCGCTGAGGAGAGCAGATTGAAATGCTGAAAGATCATTCCGATTCGGCGGCGCTCCTCCTGCAGCTGTTTTTTGCCGAGAGCTGTTAATTCGACACCGCCCACCCAGACCTCTCCCGAGGTCGGACGCTCCAGCAGATTCACGCAGCGAATCAAGGTGCTTTTCCCAGCTCCGGAATGCCCGATCACTCCAAAAATCTCGCCTTTCTGTATAGATAAATCAAGGCCTGACAAAGCGGTTGTCAACGCACCCGGTTTACCGTAATGCTTCGTAAGCTGCTTCAGCTCAATCACAGGCTGTACACTCCTTCCCTTCACTTCATTTTAACCAAAAAAAAAGAGAGCCCTATGGATTCCTCAGATGCAGAATCAAAAAAGGGCTCTCTTCGCTAACGAAAGAAAGATGCCTTGTCTCATCTGCCAAGACTGCGCTGTCGCTCAGTCTTGAAGGAATTAGCACCATGACACCTCTGATTCCCGCGGTATGCTGACCGTGACTCAGAAGTCGGTTGCCGGGCTTCATCGGGCCTGTCCCTCCGCCTCTCTCGATAAGAAAACATCGATATGAAATTATAATTTGACCGTTTTCAGAAACTATTCATGAATGCAATAGTTAGTATATGCCGTTTTCATTCTAAAGTCAAAAGGAATTTTAAGGAAAGTTAAACCCGCTTTACGCCTTCATTCCTCTTTCAGACCAGAGCTTATTGGTGTAGTGATAGGACGCAGCCAGTGTCTTGCACACCATATCCAGCCCCTGTTTCAGATCATCCAGATGCTGATCCAGATCCTCCAGCTCCACCTTGTCGTTGAGACCCTTATGGCGCTGCCACAGATCATCCTGCATTTCCGAATTCATGTAATGCACCTCGGCGTTACGGCGTTTGCGAAGCACGGACATCGGATTGCGATAGCTGTCCTTGATGGCTTCCAGCTCTCGGGATAAATCCTCATGGGTTTTCAAATATTTAAACTGCCGCAGCACCGTAAAATAACTGAAATGCGCCTTAACCTTAGACGTATTGAGATCATAAAGGTCATTCAGCACGGTTCCGAGCTTGTCGAGAATGGAGAAGACCCGGATAAATGCATTTTTGTAAAAGTAAACGTAACGGCCGTACTCTCCCTGCTCCTGAATGGACAGCTCATCGACATATCCTGCCTTAACCGATTTACGAAAATGTCCTGCTGCAAAGCAGCTTTGCTCCAGCTCATCCAGGGACACAATCAAGCCGCGCGTCCAAATCTCCAGCTTGCGGAAATCATGCGTGGGGTCTTGGTTCTTGTCAATTTCCTTCTGCAGAAGCTGTGTGGTTGTTACCATGGTTTCTATCGCATCTTCCATGAGCCCGTGATTAAGTCTAGGCTCCTCCCCAAGCAGTATTCGAAGCATGGCGTAACCTCCCTACGTTCAAGTTCAAGTTCATATAAGACGCGGCAGCTGGCGTATCGAGCGATGTTTTATTAAATATAAACAGATCTCTGGAGGAACTAAACCACTGCAGAGAGGATATGGAGCCCCACCTTTAAAATGTCCTTAAGGGGTCCCTGTTCATTCGTAAGGTGAACAAGCAAGCCCCCGAGGAGCTCGAGGACTTGTCGTATTGATTATTGGGTACCGTGCATGTGTTCTACATCTTATGAGGCTGCCGTTGCAAGCTGTTGATCTGCCTTCTGGGCAGGACGTGACCGGCTCAGCTGCCACACCCGGACACTAAGGTAGGCCAGAACCCCGAAGAGCGCTGAGATGAGCAAGGTATGACCCAAAGCGGCAAAAATGTACAGCTCCTCATTCTGCATCGTAGACATCAGCACTCCGCCGCTCAGCACCTGTAGCAGGCACAGCACTAAGGCCGCAACGCCCAGCATTTGAATTTCTTTATTATTGCGGTGACGCCAAAAAGCGAAATGCGCCATCACTGCAATGGTCAGCAGCAGCAATGCCGCCGCTACGCGGTGCATAAAGGCAATGCCAACGCCGCCTGAAAGCTCCGGGATAAGCTCTCCGTTACACAGCGGCCACCCGGAGCAGCCTTCCCTGGATTCCGTATGGCTTACAAATGCCCCTATGTACACTACCACGTAGGAGTACACTGCAGTTGCCCATACCAGATTCCGAAACCTCTTGCTGACCTGCGGCAATGGCTCGGAATCTTTCGTATCACCTTCATGCTCCAGCCGCCGCATAGCCAAGGCCAGCATCACCGAGCTTGCGAACGCAATGAGAGAAAACCCGAAATGCAGTGCCATCACAGCCGCTGATTGCGGAGACATTACGGCCATTGCGCCCATAATAGCCTGCAGGATGACAAAGACGGAGGTTAGCCCCACGTACGCCAGCAGATCCCGGCGATGCCGCTTGTAGCGAACGAAGGCAAGCAGAGAAGCCAGCGCTGACAAGCCAGCCAGTCCACTAATCAGGCGGTGCGAGTATTCAATCATAGAAGCCAGGGTGTAAGCGGGAACAAATTTCCCATTGCATAACGGCCATTCCTGCCCACAGCCCAAGCCTGAGTCTGTCTTCGTGACCACCATTCCGCCAAAGGTCGCCAGAAACATAACGAGGCACGTTATATAACTGAGCCATTTCAACTGTTTATTATTCAAAATTATTCACCTGCTGCCTTATATTTCGTATTCTGAGCATGAAGTTTCCCCACGCCATCTATATTATAGCGGATCATGGCGCTGGGGTCATGGCTTGTTTGTGACAAAATGTTCAAAAATAAAGCACTATCTCCTCTTTACAAGGAAATAGTGCTCTATTCGTATCTCATTTACTTGTGGATCGTGTTGTATACCTCCAGGGCGCGCTGCAGGAAGGCTTCAATCTCTTCACGGGACTTGCGGAGCTTGTTCACGAACCGAACCAGTTCACGGCCATCCGTGTAAGCCACAAAGCTCGGGATGCCCAGGATATTCTGCTCCTGACTGACATCCCCCACCTGATCCACATCAACCTCTACCAGTGTCAGGCGGTCGCTGTATTGGGCTTCCAGGTCCGGCATGAAGGGATCGATAAATTTGCAGTCACCGCACCAGTCTGCCTTGAAAACAGCAATGGTCAGTCTTGGGGGCTGGATCGCAACTTGAAACTCAGCTTTTGACGTGATTTTTTCCATAGGTAACTCCCCTTTTCCTGTGAATTCCTCTCTCCACAATAGTGAAGCAAATGTCAGAGTGGAAGTCAAATTTTGCGAGCATACTACATGGGTACTCAAGAACACTGCGAAAGAAGGTCATGGTATGCCACAGCAGCGGAGACAGCGGACAGGCTCCCTTTGGTCGATGCTGAGCGCCCTGCCTCATGCCGCTTCCGAGGCTGTCAGCGGCTTAGCCGCATCCTGGCACAACTCCGGCGAGCTTCGCAGGAGCAAGCTTCCTCTGGATTGGAACGAGGGAAGCGTCAGGAGCATCCTGTGTATTCTCGACCGCACGGCTGAGGGCTGCCGGAGGGAACGCGACGCCCGTCATTCAAGGTTTCAGGCCGGAGTCGATGCTCCGCTGCCGGGCAGCAAAGCAGAGGACCTCGTTACGGCGGATCATCTGCTCATTCAGCGGATTCAGGAGATGACTGCCGATCGGAACCGAAGCAATGTAACACGCACGCAGGCTTATCTAGAGATCTATCTGGAATTTCCGGAGCTGCACTGGGCTCTGCTGGCCCATCTGGTTTCAAGAAATGCCGGCTGGAATATGACGGATCTGAAGGGCGGGCTCATGTCTGATTTGACCGATGCCGCGTTCAAGCTGAACATGTACCGATTTCTGGAGCGGTGCAACGCGCTTATTTTTCAAGATGCCTATCCGCAGCTGCTGTTGTATAAATATAGCCGTGAACAGAAGCGGAGCTGCTTTCACCTGCTGCCCTGGTTTCATGTTTCGGCCTTCATGACGCCGTTTTGGGAACGGTTCTGGATCGAACGCAGCAGCGGAGTGCTCAGTGTTGCCCTGATCATCAATGAGCAGAACTACATCGAAGGACGGGTGGTCTCCCATCCTTTTTACCGTGAGCAGGTACTTCAGCATCCCTACCTCAAAATTCATGAGTGGACCCGCCTGAATCAGATTCTGTTTCCACTGGGAGACAGTCGCTGCCGCCATGAGCTGTACAAAGAGTCCATTCTTCCCCTGCGCCCTTTAATCGGCCTGACCGTGCAGCATTTTGCCGACCCGTCCTCGCGGATCAAGATCGGCAAATCTCTATACGGCATGCTGTTCGGATATAAGCGTGTGCTGGAAGGTGCCTTGCATTTCGTCAACTGCACCCCGCACCTGGGTTCTAGGGAAGAGTATTGGCCTGCTCTATTCACATATCAGGCTGAGGGCTCCATGGATGCCCCTGATGAAAGCCAGGCTCTGCTCCAGTCCGAGTGGCTGCCGGACGGGCAGCGGCTCTACAGCCCGCGGCTGCTTCAGGTGTGGGAAGACCTGGAGTACGAAAGCATTCCCCGTTATGACTGGTATCAGCAGCCGGATATGCTGCGTCATGTCAGCAAGCCGTCACTGCCCTATTTTGTAGATATGACCCACCGCCACCGTTCTTCGCTGGAGCGGACCTCCATGGCCCATGACGCTGGCCGGTGGCTGAAAGGTCCAAATACCTGATCAGCCTTTCTGGCGGAATGCAGAAGGCGCAAGCCGCATCAACGGACGCAGTACTTTTTGAAGCACGCGTGGATACCCCTTGAGCTCAGCCTGCCGCACAACCCCGAGAATGATCAAGAGCAGCAGGTACAGTGCACCTACCACGATGCCAACAATTGCGCACACAATCAAAAAGGCCAAGCGGTCAGGCATCACATTCACCAGCTGGCGGCTAAACCCTTCCGTACCGTAGCCGGCGCCAAAAGCGATCAGCACAGTCATGCCAAAGGCGATCCAGCGGGTGCCGAGAATGGAGAATGAGACAATGCTCTTGATGGTACGCACATTCAGAATCGTGATCACCAAGAAGCAGAGCGCCGTAGCTGCAATGATGCCGTAAATACCGAGCAGCGGCGATAACAGATAGCTGCCGGCCAGCTTTACCAGCAGGCCGACGATGACGTGCTTGACTGTGATTTTTGCTTTGCCGGTTCCCAGCAGAATGGAGCCCGAGGTAACCATCGTAATCTGAAAAATCGTAGTCAGCGTAAGCATCATAATAATACCGGTGCCCTCGATGGAGCTAAACAGCAATCCATTCAGGGAATAAGCGGCGGCGGCAAGAACCAGCACGACCGGCATTCCGGACAGAATCGCTACCCGCAGCGCCAGCGTAACCTGATGCTGCAGATGCTGCTCGTCTTTTCGGGCATAGGCAGCCGAAATAATCGGAATCAGTGATTGCGCCAGCGCGACTGCCAGGATGGGCGGGATTCCGGCAATGCTTTGAGCCCGCGTGCCTAGCACGGCCAGGGCTGCTGTAGCTTCCTCCGGGCCAATGACTCCGTTTAGCAGCGGCTTGACCAGTGAGGTATCGAGAAAGTTCACCGAGGGCACCGTCACGGAGGACAGCACAATCGGAATGGAAAGCGTAAATATCGCTTTATAGATCGTTCCCAGCGGAATGGTGGTGTCTGCGGCCAGCTCATGATTCAGCTTATCCTGACGGCGCAGCCGCAGAGCAAAGGCCAGCATGACGGCAAAGGCTGCCAGGCTGCCGAGCACGCCGCCAAAGGTAGCACCCGCGGCAGCAAGCGGATCATTATAGCCAAAGTGAATCAATATGTATGCGAGTCCGATGCCCGTCACCACTCTGGCGATCTGCTCTACAATTTGCGAAATTCCACCGGGCGTCATAAAGTTGCGGCCCTGAAAATACCCCCGCATCATCGCAATCGTCGGAAACAGCAGCAATGCCGGAGCAAGTGCCTGGATCGCTGCAGTTGCCTCCGGCAGCTTCGTCAGTCGGGCGTAATATGGCGCGAAGAAAAAGAGCAGCAGCGTAATGACGACCCCGACCCCGGCGGAGAAATACAGTGCAGCCTGATAGACCCGCTTGGCTTCTGCCGGGCGGTTCATCGCGTAGCGTTCGGATACCATCTTGCTCAGCGTGCTCGGCACGCCGGCGGTCGCTAAAGCGAGCAGAATCAAATAAATGTTGTTCGCACTTGCAAATGCAGATTGGCCGATATCATCCAGCAGGTGCTCCAGCGGAATCCGCTGCGCGATGCCGAGCACCCTTGCCACCAAGGCAGCCGCTGCCAGAATAATCGTCCCTTTAATAAAGCTGTCTTTTGCCAAAATAGCACCCTTCTTTCTTCCTCACGGCGTATCAAAAAACCCAAATAAAAAATATGACAATCATGGCCAGCTGTAAAATAACTTTGACCACAATGCTGCTAAACAGACCCAGCACCGACCCTGCCCCAACCTTCATCGCTTTGCCCGGTCCCGAGCCAGCAAGCATCTCTCCAATCAGCGCACCGATAAAGGGTCCGATGATCAGGCCGAAAGCCGGGATGACGAACGGACCGATGATCAGGCCAATCGTACTGCCCCAAATGGAGGCTTTAGAGCCGCCCAGCCTTTTGACGCCCCAGGCATTGACGGCGTAATCCGCCACGAACAGCACGAGCAGAATCAGCGTTTGAATGACCCAGAACCATACGGTGTAATGCTGAAATGTGAAGAACCAGCCATATACGAACAGTGCCAAATAAATGGCGACCACACCCGGCAAAATAGGGTATACGGCCCCCGCCATGCCGACGGCAAACAAGGCAATTACCAGAATCCAGCCTAACACATCCATCTGATCTCACTCCTGTCTCAGGATAACATCTCGGATCACCTCAGCGATGCCGTCCTCATTATTACCCGCAACCACGAGATCCGCTTCATCCTTCACCGTCTGCTGGGCATTGCCCATGGCTACACCGAGCCCCGCCGCCTGGATAGCGGCCAGGTCATTCAGGCTGTCTCCACAGGCGACCACCTGCGACATGTCCAGCCCCAGCAGGTGACACACCTTCTTGATCCCCTCGGCCTTGTTTACACCCAGCGGATTGATCTCCAGATTGAACGGTGATGAGTTGGTAATTTCCAGGCCGCCCATATCCTGCAATGTCATTAAAATATGATGGCGGACCTCCTCGTCCTCCGTGTAATATCCGAACTTCAGCCATTCCTGCTCCTCTAAAGTTTGGTGCAGAGCCTCACTCCAGCTGTCCCGGTTATACACCTGTTCTACCGTATAGGCCCAATACCAGGCACCGGTCTTCATAGCCAAGGCATGCATCTGTCGGACCAGACTGACATCCATCAGCGAGCGGTGGTACAGATCGTAGGGAGCTTTCCAGATTTCACTTCCGTTGACCGTCACCATCGGTGTGGCGAGCTCCAGCTGCTGTGCATAGGGATAAGCGCTTTTGAAGGCTCTGCCGGTAGACAGGCAGACATGCACGCCCTGCCGGACCGCTTCCTTAATCCACTTTACCGTTTCCCTCGAAATCTCATGCTCATCCGTCAGCAGCGTCCCGTCCATATCCAATGCCAGCAGCCGGTACTTTAAACTCATATGACCGCTCCTTTCCGCAAATAGCTTCCTTCCTTGCTTCAACATAAGGACATTTTATCACAAACCCGAGCCTCTCTTGCAAATGACACCCCGTGCATCGCACAGGAACATAGCAAAAAAGGACCCCTGCCCATCGCTGAGCAAGAATCCTCTTATGCGGGTAAAGGGATGCTACTCCGCGACTTCCTGCGGATTTCCCTCTGCCGCTGCTGCTCCTTCTTCCTGCGGCTCTTCTGCCGCTTCACCTTCTCCCTCGGTCCCCTCCACTTTGGGATGCGGGGTGCCGTCCAGGCCATAAACCTCATCGTAGGCGTCAAAAATTTTGCGAGCGATAGGTGCAGCGCTGTAGGATCCGAAGCCGCCTTCCGGAACGATGACAGCCACCGCGAGCTTCGGCTTGTCTCTAGGGGCAAAGGCCACAAAGACACCGTTGTCTGTAAACTTAGCCTCGCCGTTCTCTTTTATGGACATCTCCGAGGTTCCTGTCTTGCGGGCAAAATCATAACCAAAGCCCTCAAAGGAGGAAAGCCCCTGCGTATTCATGCCTTTAATAACTTCATCCCAGTGCTTATCCTCGAATTCGACGGTATTCAGTACCTGCCGCTTGAAGGTTTGAATGACCTGCCCGTCCTGATTCTCGATCTTCAGCGCTATTTGCGGCTTGATGCGCTCTCCCTTATTAGCAATAGTAGCTGTATACTGTGCCAGCTGCAGCGTTGTATACCCTCCGGACTGTCCGAAGGAGGCGAAAGACAGAGCCGCCATCGCACTGCCGGCCTGTTCGATGTTATCGTAATCGATCTTGCCAAGAAACTCTTTAGGCAGGCCGGACTGTGTGGAGACGCCCAGTCCAAACTGCTTCATATAATTATCCCAGACCTCTATTCCCGAAGCGCCGTACTTATTAAACAGCTTCTCTCCGACCATATCAATCATGAAGGCGTTAGAAGACTTCTCGATAGCGACCGCTCCGTTAATCGAACCCAGCACCTTGCTAAGAGAGTTTCTGACCTTACGTTCATCCTTGCCGATTTGAGCATAGCCTTGATCGTAATAATAATCGTTGGCAGCAAACAAGCCTTCTTGCAGGCCGATTAGTACACTGAGCGGCTTAATCGTAGAGCCTAGCCAAGGAACGGAATCCAGACCGTTCTTGGAACGCCCGCTGCCGTAAGGGGTAATAGTCCCGTTCTGGTAATGAGCTATCACATGGTCCCAGTCCTGGGTTCCGTCCTTCCATACATTCGGATCATAGTCAGGTATACTGGCCATGGCTACAATGTTTCCCGTATCGACTTCCATGGCCACAGCATAGCCTGTCTGGGCCTCCGGATGCGTCTCACCGGAGAACGGCGTCGTGCGAAGCCATTTTAACTGATCTACAATCGCCTGCTCCGCCTCCATTTGAATATCCTTATGGATGGTGGTGTACACATTATACCCCTTCTCCGGCGGCATCAGTGACGGCACACCGTCAATCATATTCTGGGGATTGATCGGTATGCTCATATAGCCGCTTTTGCCGCGGAGCGCATCCTGAAACATCAGCTCGAGTCCGTCGACACCGACGAGCTCGGATTCCATATAGGTGAGCCCTGGTTCCCGATCACTGTTCTTCTTGTCGATCGCTGCATATTTATCCAGGCTTTTCTGACCACTGAACTTTTTGAGGTAGCCGACAGCCTGCACCGCAACCGTATCGGTGTCATAGTAGCGGACATTCTCCTCTACAATTTCCACCCCCGGAAATTGCTGCTTGTTCTCAATAAAGAACGCAACCTCTTTGTCCGTCAAGTCACCCTTGATACGGCGGGGCTCGTAACCATGCTGCCGGTTCGACTCCAGATCGAGCAGAGCGATGACCTCCTCCACCGTCAGCTTGGCATCCGGCTCGCCATGCTTGTTGAATGCCTCTACCATTTGTTCTGCGAACGCCTCGATTTCCGGACGATTCTTTTCTCCGGCAGGAGAGTTCTTGTTATAGTTTTTGAGGAGCGTGACGTACAGGGCATTGGATGGCTTGGAGTAAGCAATCGGCGTGCCGGCTGCATCCAGAATGCTGCCCCGGATCGGATTGAGCGGGTAATTTTTCGTTCGTCCCCCCGTCTCCTGCTGGGTCAGCTCCGGCCCCTCGACAAATTGTAAAAATGCAAGGCGTACAATGATGACGCTGAAAATAATAAAAGTGCTGAAGAAAAAAATGTTGATGCGCATGTTAAATTGACGCCCTGCATTTTCCTCTTCCTCTCTGCGCTTTGGGTCCCGTTTAAAAAGCCCCACCTTTGCTCTCACCCCTTTGTTTGCTGTAGCCTGTGTTCTTTAGAACACTTCCTCCTTGATATGCGTTTCGGAGAAACGCGGAGGGTTAAACCAATCTCCGCTCGGTGCCCAGGTTGGATCCAGCGGCACCCACTTGTCCTGCTCTGACAAATACACCTCGTTCCAGGCATGCGGGCCAAAGCCGCCTTCTCCGTTGTAGCCTCCCCCGGTCACTACGCGGACTTGTAGCTCCTGCGAACGGGCCATCATCGCGTAGAGGCGGGCATAGTCTATGCATACGCCCAGGCGCGTGTCATACGTATCCTGAGGGGTCTGCTCTTTCCAGATCCGCTGCTGTTCATACATCTCAACCTTATCATAATCATAGGATATTCTCGTGCCTACCCAGTCATAAATCATCCTGGCCTTCTCTTCATCCGTGACTGCGTCCTCAGTGATGTAAGCTGCCGTCTGTTCAATGCCTTCAGGGATAGCATGATCGATGACCTCGTACTTCTTCTGCATAATACCGTTCAGCTCTTTCTGAACGGACTGCTTAAACACCGGAAGCTGACGCTGCACCAGGGAGCCGGACAATGGCTCAATGACTGCCTGCGCACCTTGCTTATACAGCGGCGAAGCCTCTACATAGCGGCTGAACTCGCTGGCCGGGTTCAGGCTGACGCAAATAAATAACAGGGCAATAATAATCATTCCGCGCGCCGCCCCCAGCAGGACCCCGATTAACGCTCCCGCCGAGCGGCTGATCAGGGAGGACGAGCCCTCTTTGTTGCGGGTGTTCTCTCTGCCTGATGACGACAAGCCTCCAATGGTTAAGGCTGCCAGCAGGCGCAGCAAAGATAGAATGATGCCGTAGCTTATGATGAACAGAACCGCAAACCGCAGCAGCGGAAAGCTCGCCAGAGAATGCACGGCTGTAAACCAGATCTGCTCCCAGAAGCTGAGCTCCCTTGCCGGCATGCGTTCAGCCAGATCCTGCAGCCAGGCTGCGGCCTGAGGAGATACAGACAGGGTAAACAGAACCGAGATTCCCAGGCCCACGACACGCATTAGCGTATCTCCCAGAAAAAAAGCCAGCCTGCCTGCTGATCGCGACGCTCCCCGGTTCCAGCCCTGCACCAGAGAGAAGACAGCAATGAGCAGCAGCAAAATCGTAACGGCATTGCCTTCCCGCAGACTGTCACTCCAAGCCGAAAGCATATCCTTCCTCCTTCTGCCTCATTCTGTGCTGTTTAATTTCGATTGAACGATGTACTCCTGGATGCTTTGATTCACGTCCCAGGTTCCCACAGGCACTCCCCGAAAGGTCACCTCGACCTCATTTGCACCGCTTTCTCCCTTCAGCTCCAGATTCGGGGATTTGATGCTGTAGGTGCCGTCCTTGTTCGATGTATATTGTGCTTCCTTCGCTTCTTTCATCATCAGCGTCATGGCCTCGGCTTTGACCGTATCCACGGTCTCATTCTTGACCGTACTCACGACCTCCCCGATTCGATCCAGCGATATTCCGCTGTAAATCAAGAGCCCGCCAGCAATCAAAATCACAAGCAGCCATTTCACCATGGTCTTGACTACATTCACTACAATCAGAAGCACAATCAAGCCAATCGCAATAATTAGCCAGTTCTGCTCTAGAAATTCAAGCCACACTTGTGTATCCAACCCTCTCACTCCTATCGGTATGCCCGTAATCTTCCTATGAGCCGTACTTATGTTAGTATACATGATTGCCTCCCTCTCTGTCAGCCAGACACAGGGAACGGCGAGGGAGGCATAAGCCTGGACATTTCCGCGTACAAGTAGTACAGCTTGGTTTTTTATTCCCTGCGGCTTGGAGGTGCCTCAATGTGAAAACGGCCCTGTGGCTATATCTGTTTCTGTTCCTGGCTTATTTCGATCTTCATGCCCAGCATCCGGTGCTGACACCTTTTGCCCTGTCATTGCGAGCGGCACCGGCTTTCATCGGCTGGATGATGGGCATTTATGCACTCACTCACCTGCCCGGCAACCTCTTGGCGGGCAGCCTGATTGATCGCCATGGCAGCCGGCGCTACATTATTTTCAGCTTGACGGCAGCGGGAATCATTCTTCTGTTTCAGGCTCATGTCCAGCTGCCCTGGCAGCTGCTGCTGCTGCGGTCGATCAGCGGCTTTGTGCTTGCTTTTCTGTCGCCAGCCTGTCTGGCACTCCTTGCCTCGTTATCCGTGAATCCCGTAACCCAGGGGAAATATATGTCCGGGCACGGGGTCGTCCATACGCTCGCCTCTGTGCTTTCTCCTGCTGCCGGGGCCATCATCGTCGCCCAAAGCGGATATAGCGGTACCTTCGTGGGTCTCGGGTGGCTGCTTATTTTTACAGGTGTAATCGCCTTTCTGACTGTGCCGCGTCCTGCCCGGCTCCCGACGAAAGCACGTCTACCGCAGAAAGTGACCGCAAAGGCCGAGCCGCTGCCGCAGGAAAGCTTTCCCTTCAGCCTCCGCCTGTACATGGTTCCATTTACCATTGCCTGCTGCCAGGGAATGCTCTTCTTTGAAATCTCGCTGCGTTCCGGCGGGCATGCCAGCATTCTGTCCACCGGGATTTTATTCTCCGCCGTCAGCCTGGGCGCACTAGTGACACTCAGCATGCTGTTTCTGAACCAATATTCCCCCGGCAAAAGAGTGGCCGTCGCCATGTTCATCCTGGCGCTTTGCTTCTACGCGCTGGCCGCCGCGCATACACTGCCGCTTATTGGCATCCTGCTAGTGCTGGGGATGGCCAAGGGACTTCTGTTCCCAGCCCTTTCCTCTCTGTTTATTGAACGCAGCGGAGGAGCAGCGCTTGGCAGGGTGTTCTCTTATCAATCCATTGCCATGTCGATTGGCTCCTTCGCAGGACCTGTGGCAGCCGGACAGCTCCGGGGACATACTTCTCCTTACTTTATAGCCTTTCTGCTGTTAATGGCTGCTTTGATCGGTTTATTAACCGGCAAACAGAATTCTGCCAAAGTCATGCCCTCGGGGATACAGCTGTAGCTTCTTCTTGCTTTATTAGGCTGGAGCACAGTCGCCTCAGCGCCTTGTTCATACTATAAAGTACAGCTCATAACTACTACCATGATTACGAACCGAATGAAGGGGTGAAACAAAATGAGTCACGTCAACAAAGCAGCTGCTTATTGCGGCGGTGTCGGTACTTCTGTCGGCATGATCCTGGTGCTCTACATCCTCTTGGTCATCATCTTGAGCGGTCTGTTCTACTAAGCTGATCCTAAGCTTTATGGAGGCCTCTGCTTCATCAACAGAACGGTAGTCATGCTTTGCAGGCTGTCCCCCTGGGGGCAGCCTTTCATGCTGCCTTTTTTGCATTAAAAACAGGCAGAACGTTACAATATACATATATCGTTCATTTCCCGGGGAATGTGTGTTTCCATTTTCTTGCCAAATAATCATTGGAGGTGGATGCCTTGCCGATTTTCATTATTGTAGAGGGGAAGAACGACCGGAGCCGGCTTCGCCGCCTTCTGACACCGGAGATTGAAATTGTATGCACCTTTGGCACCCTGAATACAACCAGGCTTGAAACCCTTCACAAGCAAATTCGTCATGAGGACGTATACCTGTTTATGGATAATGACAGCTCCGGCAAAAAAATTCGCGGCATACTTAGGGATTCCTTCCCCGATGCTGAGCATATTTATACCCGCAGAGGTTATGCCGGTGTAGAGGGGACTCCCGATGAGTACCTGGTTGCCCAGCTGGAGAAGGCGGGTCTTGAAGAGTATATTGTATATCCTCCCGAGATGCTGCCCGGTAATTCGTGGGACAGCCAGCATGATTCCCATTAAGAGAAAAAGGACGATCCTCTAAAGGAACCGTCCTTTTATCATTTATTGAACGAGGCTCTTGAGATCCTTAACGATGTCCTCCACCTTGACCTGCATAGGATCAGTGGCGTCGTACAGCTTGCGGATATTGTGATCTCCATCGACCAGAGCAATGCGGTTACCATGAGAAAAATTACTCGTTTCGTTCCCGATTAACGGTATTTTGAACGAGCCCTGCATCAGATCCCGCGTTTCCTCCTGGTCGCCGCGCAGGAAATACCAGCCACTGTAATCAGCGAAGAACTGATCACCGAAGGCTTTGATTTTTTCGGGGGTATCGGTCTCGGGATCGAAGGAGAAGGACAGAATTGCAGCTTTCTCTCCAAACAAGCCCTCCTCCTTCTTCAGCTCATTCTGAACCTGAGATAACACCATGGTGGTTGGGGGACATACGTCCGGGCAGCTGGTGAAGTAAAAATACATCAGCCTCACCTTACCCTTCGTATCATCCAGCGTCACCGTCGATCCGTCCACATTCTCCATCTGGAAGTCGGCTACCTGCCCCATCACCGGCAGCTTGCTTTTTCCAATACCTAGAGTACTGAACAATAAAGCCCCTGCCGCAATTAGACAGACAGCTAGAATAAGCCAGGTCCATTTATATTTCTGAAGCAAATTCGACATCATGTGCTCTCCTTAATAGTTAAAGTGACAATATGTACGGATTAAAGTGTACCATAACGGAGGCAGCCTGTGGCAGGAAAAACAGTCCGGCGGACAAACTTCCTATGACAATTTCGTGACATCTTTTATACGCTTTCGTCCTTGACGGAACGTTTCTATTACGGCACAATTTGTCTAGGCAGCCCAATTTAGCGGGCAGCAAAAAACCCGAAGCGTGACGCTTCGGGCGGTATGCACAAGTCCTGATAAAGTTACTGACTGCTGCGTCCGGAAAGCGATTGCTCTGCCAATTGGACGAGGCGCTTGGTGATATATCCTCCCAAAGAACCAGTCTCACGGGATGTGTAATGACCCATGTAGCCGTCTTGTGGAATTGTGACGCCCAGCTCTTGCGCGGCCTCCATCTTCAGCTGCTGCAAGGCTGCGCTCGCTTGGGGAACAACCAGATTATTACTGCGGGATCCTCTTTGTGCCATGTTGTACATATCTCCCTTCAATGATGTCTGTGTCTTTTGCAAGCTTGCAAGCTTATTATGTCTCGCTCTTCGCAGCATTATACGGGAAATTCACATTATTATTTATAGGGAGGTCATAGGATATGGGAAAGGGATTGTCGCTGTGGTTTGCATCTTCCTCCATCGTTCTGATGGCTGCCGCCTCCATTATGCTCAGTCATAATATATGGGCTGCACTAGGCTTAGGGGTGCTGACCATCCTGAACATTGGATGGGGCTTTATCGTCAAAGCAAGATTGCGCCGGTCCGGCAAAGAGTAATCCTCCAGCCGTGCATTTGGGCTTCCGCCATTTCTAACGAATCTGTTATGATGGAACAATGATGAATATAATGAGCAAGAAACCATGTGGTGAAGGAGCATCGATATGAATCAGGTGACCAAGGGTCAGTGGAATGATTATGATACCTATACTCTTAACAGCGGCAGTCTCGAGGTTACAATTCTGCCCAGACTCGGAAACAATGTGATCGGAATCAATGACCTGCACGAAGAGCGCCAGATTATTCGCAGACCTGACGAAAGCGAGCTGGCATTTTATCTGCAAAAACCTTACCATTTCGGCATGCCCCTGCTGATTCCGCCCGGAAGAATATCCAAAGGACGCTTCCAATATGCCGGGCAGGATTATCAGTTTGATCAGAATACAGTCAACGATAATCATATACATGGCCTGCACCGGACTCAGGCCTGGTGCGTCAGTGATATTGAGGAAGACGAGGAAGGCTGCTCCGTGACAACAGAGCTTCATACCAGCGATGACCCTCATTGGCTGCAGCAGCTCCCGGAGCCCCTGAAGCTGCAAATGGTGTTTCATCTTCAAGGAACGACGCTGCAGCAGCGGCTACGCGTGAGCAATCTGGGAACTTCACCGGTTCCTTTCGGAATGGGATATCATACGTGGTTTCTGCTGGACGGAAGCCCCCAGAACTGGCAGCTAAGGCTTCCGGTAGATCATATTTGCGAGCTGGATGAAGAGCAGGTTCCCACCGGCGGCACCGTCCCCCTTCATGAGCTTGCCGAGTTACAACATGGAATGAGCCTTGCCGGCTCGAATCTGGATACGATATTCAAGCTTCAGGAGAATCAGCCTGCTGAAGCTGTTCTTACCCGAAATGACGGGTATACGCTTCACTACTCTGGAGATTCGTCCTTATTCAAGCACTGGGTGCTGTATACGAAGGGCGAAGCGCAGGACTTCTTATGTATAGAGCCCTATACGTGGCTGCCTAATGCACCGAACCTGCCACTGAGCAAGGAAGAGACAGGCCTGATTGAGCTTCTTCCCGGCTCTTCGGTAGAGCTCGTAACCACGCTTCAGATCCGCCGCCCGGAATCCTCTTCATAGTCTGAAGCTTTTCAACGATTTAGCTGTCCTTGCGGTCTCACACTCGCGTAGGGCAGCTTTTTTGATGAAACGGCTAATATTACCAGACTTCTGGTTCTCTCTATAGCGCATGAGAAGCAGGACTTTCAACCATAATATCCTCATCAGCAATGAAGGAGGTGACAGAGATGGGCATGGGTCAAAACGGACAAGGTCGCCGTAACAGAAGCTCGAACAACCTGGTTGTTCCTCAAGCTAATGCGGGTCTGCAGCAAATGAAATATGAGGCTGCACAAGAACTGGGCGTAAGTATTCCTCAAGACGGTTACATGGGTCATTACACTTCCCGTGAAACCGGTTCTTTGGGAGGATACATCACAAAGCGTCTGGTACAAATGGCAGAGCAGCAATTGTCGGGTCGTTCTAACTCGTAATTGATTCTCTTCCCTCCAGATGATGAGAATGAGAAAGAGGCGGTCTTCTCCCCAAAGATCCGCCTCTTTCGTATGTACATTATAAAAGAAATAAGGGCTAAATCAATATTCTGCAGCTGCATCGGATACAGCCGGCCTGCTATAACGAATCATCATGTTAGCCATGTTGTAATTAGATTCCAGTACCGCATCCACGAGCACGATGCCTTGCTGAATGGTGAACTCATAGCTGATCTCGCCATGGGTCCAGCGACGCTTATGATTCAGGCTCTCAAGTGCCATGCTGCGAAAAGAGCTTTGCTGCACCGGTGTCAAGCCGCAGCCCGCTGGTATTATTACACCGTTCCGGCCTGCAAGCGGATTATGGCGAATACCGAATTTGCCAATGACATTGTTTCGTATTTGCACAAACACGGTACCTGAGTTCAGTCCGGCCAATTCCTCCTCCAGCTCCTTAAACACGAGATCCAGCTGCCTTGCAAGAGATAACTGCTCTAATCTTATCATCTTCCTCCCCCTTTCCATTCCTATCATGATTAGGTATTTCAGCCTTTTACTAGGGCTTGTGACTCATTATAGGACAAGCTTCAAAATCCATCAACAATTTACAACATAATTGGGTATTTATCCCTACTTTTGCATATTTAACACATTCATATTTCGTTTTTTTATGTCATTTTATTCTTTAATATGACAAAAAAAAGAGGCCAGCCTGTGACCTCTCCTGCATACCGCTTTCATATTTAAATCATCATTCTACACCATATTCTGAGTCATTTGCAGAAATTGACGAATATCCTGCTCGCAAGATGAAGCTGCTTTTTGCCAGAAATCCGGACGTGTAAGATCTACGCCCAGATGCTTTTGCGCCAGCTCCTCCACAGGCAGTATGCCGGTATCCTGCAGCAATGCATCATATCGTTCAGCAAAAGCTTCGCCCTGCTCCAAAGCAAGTGCGTACAAGCCGGCGCTGAACATATACCCAAATGTATACGGGAAGTTGTAGAACGGCACGCCTGTAATATAGAAGTGCAGCTTGGAGGCCCAGAAATGCGGATGATAGCCGGACAATGCATTCAGGTAAGCTTCTTTCTGAGCCTGCTCCATGAGATTGCTGATCTCGGACGCCGTCAGGATGCCCTGCTTGCGCTGCTCATAAAACGTGGTTTCAAACAAGAACCGGGCATGAATGTTCATAAAAAATGCCACGCTGCGGTTAATTTTTTCTTCTAAGAGCGCCAAACGCTCCTCCTCCTGCTGAGCTCCTTTGACCTGGGCATCGGACACAATCATCTCCGCAAAGGTCGAGGCCGTCTCAGCCACATTCATGGCATAGCTCTGGTTCAGTACTGGAAGCTCGGTCATCAAATGCTGATGATACGCATGCCCCAGCTCATGAGCCAAGGTAGATACATTGGAGGCCGTGCCGCTGTAGGTCATAAAAATCCGCGTCTGATTACTGTTCTTCAGTGAGGTGCAGAAGCCTCCAGGGCGCTTTCCAGGGCGATCCTCCACCTCAATCCAGTTCTTATCAAAGGCCATCTGGGCAAAATCCGCCATTCTCGGGCTAAAGGCACGGAACTGGCGGACGATGCTTTCCGCAGCATCATCGTAGCTGATCTTGACTTCCGAGGTTTGCAGCGGTGCATCTACATCCTCCCAGGAGAGCTGGTCCATACCGAGCAGCTGGGCCTTGCGGTTCAGAAACTCCACCAGCAGCGGTTTCGTGCTTTGCACGACGGACCACATCGCATCCAGCGTCTCCTGCGACATCCGGTTAACTGCCAAAGGCTCCTTCAGCACCTGGTCCCAGCCGCGGGCCTCATACAGCTTGAGTCGGAACCCGGACAGATGGTTTAATGTATCAGCACAATAGTCTTCCGAGGCACTCCAGGCCTCTTCCCATTTCTGGAATACTTCCCTGCGAACCTCCTTGTCGGGATGGCTCAGCTTATTGGCAGCCTGGCCTGCGGAGAGCTTACGCAGTTCACCATTCTCTTCAAAAGGAATCTGGATATGGCTCACAATGGTGTTATAGAAATCTCCCCATCCGTGATAGCCGTCTACAGACAAAGACAGAGCTAGGCTTTCCAGCTCAGGACTCATCTTCTCCCGGGCCCGGCTGCGGCTTTCACTTAAGGTAAAAGAGAGCGGTGCCATGTTATCCTTAGCCATCCAGTCATGAAACAAGGTATCGTCAATATCACGCAGTAAAGTACTGAACTGTACTGCAGCACTCTGAAAGGAAGCAAGAAGACCCGTGATTCGGCCCGATAACTGGTTGGCCTTCTTATCGCTTTGATCCTGTGCAGACAGGCAGCTGACAAAAGAGCGGGCTTCACTGCCCTTGGCCGTGCACTGCTCCAGCAGCTCCACAATGCCCTCCAGTCCGGCTGCTTCCTCCAGTGTCTGTGGTATGGATGCCGACTTCACTTGCTCCTGAAGCAGCTTGATATCCTGCTCCAGCCCTTGGATAAAGGCTTCAAACTCACTGGAGGCTGAGCCTCCCGGAAATATCGTATCCAGATCCCATGTCTGGCGCAACGGATGCTTCATCCTGTTCATCAACCTTTCCAAATTGGATTCATCAGTGTATAACTAATAGAAGTGCTTAGCAATCTTAAACAACGAAGGAGCGATCATGATGAGACCCTTACAAATATCCGCCGAAACGGCGCTAGCTTTATCGAAAAAGCTCGGGATTCCGCTCGAGAACCTGATGCATATGCCCCAGCATATCCTCATGCAAAAAATCGCCGAGCTCTCCCAATCCGACAATGAGGCGGATCAAGAAAGCCCGGAGAACAAGGACGGGAAGGAATCATGATCCCTTTTTCCAACACATGGCCTTATGATGTCGTCTCCAAGGATGTGTATGTCCAGAGCTGTCCTTTCTGCGGAGCCGACAATGTGCTGCTGCCCATGAAGCCGAAGGAGCTCATCAGCGTACGGGAGGGCAAGAAGAAGCTGCTCATCTTCCCCTGCTGCCACAATAAGGTTACCGTGGTGGACAGCGATGGAGATTATATTCTAACCGATCAGGCTCTAAGGTAGTCTCGTGCACCGACCGCGAGATTAAGACGAAGCCGGAGCATCCGTCTCCCGCTGTGTCCCCTCGGCCATCATCTGCTCCCGGAGCAGAGCCCATTGTTCTCTGGAGGCGCGGATCATCGCGGCATCGGTAATTTTCTGATCCTGTACGACTCTGGAGAACCATTGCACGGCTTCCCGGTATCGGCCGACCCTGCGGTTAAGCTCTCCGATCAGATATAGCAGCCGCGCATCATTTCCAGTAAAGCCTTCATATTCATAGCAGCGAACATACGCCTCCAGACTGTACTCCAGGAAGCGCTGCTCCTGCTCCGCATCATTTTGATACCGGTACAGCCAGGCAATATGCTGCAGCAGGCTCGCCACAATCCTGTCCTTTTCTCGGATGGCCTGGGCACACAGCAGAGCCAGCTTGTACGTTTCCAGCGCTTCCTCCAGCCTCCGCGCCCCGCCGAAGTCCCGCGTATTCCAGCGCCTTCCGACCTGATCATGAAATGCGGCTCGCTGCGCGTCATTCAGACTGGTCACAGAATGCTCGGTAAAGGCGAATCCGCAGGAGGGGCATACCCGGACGACGTAGAAGTCCGGATTCTCATTTTTGTAATAACCGCAGAAATCTGAATCACTCCGGTACGCCTTCTTCAGGCTGGGCCGAACCCTAGAGGTCTCAAACTCATGCTCACAATAAGGACATGCTACTTTAATTTTATACAGCGGCTCCATTGCCATGCTCATGACATCCCTGTCCCCCGCGCGTTCGCGCATTAATAGCTGTTCACAAAATGCCGGGCAGGCCCGGACAGCCGGTCCAGCACGAAGCTGGCCAGCGGTTCTTGAATACCTACATCCCGCAGGGCATGAGCCATGCAATGCAGCCATTCATCAGCATGTCCATCCGTGATGGTAAACTTCATATGCCTTGCTCGCATCATAGGATGGCCAAAGGCTTCCGAGAACAAAGCGGGCCCGCCAAAGAATTGGCTCAGAAACATATATTGCTTCTCCATAACCGGCTCGATATCTTCAGGAAACAGAGGCGCCAGCACGGCATTCTGCTGTACTCTAGGATAGAATGCCTCCACTAAAGCACGAACTCCCTCTGCTCCTCCCAGCTGGTCATACAGACTAAGACTTGGATCCATGGTATATATCATCTCCTGTCTTTCACACAACTCGTTATGCTTCTCCATTATATCAAACCTGCCGCAAACGTCTAACCGTACCCCCAGACACAAAAAAAGAGCTAAACTCAATGTTTAGCCCCTTGCTCCTTATCAGTAGCTTCTCCAGTCTTCTTCACTTTGACGACCCAGCGAAGCCCGTATCACATAAACAAACGCGCATACCAGCAATCCGGTCACTATACTCATAATCATCACTCCATCTCTGTTTCATCGTTACTTAAGATGTGCTTTGATGGTTTTAATTATAGCATAATACTCACAAAAATAAAGCTTTTTTGTAACCGCTTTCTAGGTCTTTTTGTACTGTTTGTCCTCATAACTGCATACAGTGGATCAGAGCCTCCCATGATTGCAATGGGACCTATTACTGTCTTTATTGGGGGGATTCAAGTGCATCATGCCTATTAAAAAGCTCGGATTTCCTATATTTACGGCCTTGATGCTCAGCCTCATCCTTCTGATGGCAATATTTCCGGAGTCTGCTCTGCAAGCTGCGGTACGCGGACTTTCCATATGGTGGGACGTTCTGTTTCCCTCCCTCTTTCCGTTCTTCGTCATCTCGGAGGTGCTGCTTGGCTTCGGCGTGGTCCATCTGATCGGCACCCTTCTGGATCCCTGGATGAGGCCCTTATTCCGCATTCCCGGCTGCGGCGGCTTCGTCGCCGCTATGGGCTACGTGTCCGGCTACCCGGTAGGCGCCAAGCTGACGGCCAAGCTGTGGGAGCAGAAGATGATTACGCGGGAAGAAGGAGAGCGCCTGGTCGCGTTCACCACCTCCTCAGATCCTATTTTTTTAATCGGCGCTGTCTCTGTCGGCTTTTTTCACAGCACCGAGCTGGCACTCATTCTGGCGATCGCTCATTACGGAAGCGGACTGCTCGTCGGATTGCTGATGCGATTTCATGGCGATCAAAGCTCGTCCTCTTCTCCCGCGCAGAAGCACAGCATGAAGGGCAGCCGCCTTAAGCGCGCCGTCCTGGACATGCATGCGGCCAGAAGCGCTGACGGTCGGCCGCTGGGTGTGCTGCTGACAGAAGCCATTCAGTCCTCGCTGCAGCTGATGGTGGTCGTTGGCGGACTCGTCGTTTTCTTTTCTGTATTTTTGGAGCTTTGGACCCAGGCTGGTGTTCTGTCTGCGATCAATGCGGTGCTTGGCCAGCTGCTGCTGGCAGTGGGCGCTCCCGAGCAGCTCAGCATGGCCCTTATGGGAGGCTTATTCGAGGTCACACTGGGGGCTAAATATGCTGGAGGCGCTGGCGAAGCTGTACCTTTGATCTATAAGGCTGCCGTGGCTGCTTTCGTGCTGTCGTGGGGAGGCCTTTCGGTGCATGCCCAAATTGCCAGTATCCTTCATTCCACCAATCTGCGTTACTTGCCCTTTATGGGGGCCAGGCTTCTTCATGGGGCCATGGCTTTCACCGCCGTGCTGATCTTATGGGGTCCATTTATGGGAGAAGCCGAGCCTGTATTCACGCCAGTTCCTGTTTCTGATGGGGCTCTGAGCGGTTATACCCATTACATGGCCTGGTTTAGCCTGCTGCTCACATTGCTGTTAGGTGTTGTGATTATGACAGAGGCGGTGTATTGGATCTCGCGTAAATTGCGCAAATTGAAATCGTGAAGCATTGTTTTCTTTCACAAGATTGATTATCATCGTTATATAATCTTTTTAAAGGAGCTTATCGACTTGAGATACTATGTTCTGGACCGCGGTGATCCCTTGTCAGTCGAATTAAGTCAACAATTTCATAAGCTGGCGGGACAACGGGGCTTTCAGCTGGACGCGGAATCCCCGGAGATCGTAGTTTCTATCGGTGGAGATGGCACCATGCTGCATGCCTTTCACACGTTCATTGACCGGATTCCCGATCTCGCTTTTGTCGGGGTGCATACTGGGCATCTGGGCTTCTATGCAGACTGGAAAGCCGATGAAATCGAGAAGCTTGTTGATATGATGAGCGGGGAAGGAGAGCCGAAGGGAACGAAGCCCCGCTTCGTTAAATATCCTTTGGTTCAGCTGGAAATCCACAAGAAATCCGGCTCTGCCTCTTATATTGCCTTGAATGAATTTACGCTCAAGGGTGTCGATGGAACGGTCGTTGCCCAGATCGACATCAATGATGTCACGTTCGAGATGTTCCGGGGCGATGGCATCTGTATATCCACCCCATCCGGCAGTACAGCTTATAACAAGAGTGTCGGCGGCGCCATGGTGCATCCTTCCATCGATGCCTTGCAGATTGCTGAAATTGCATCTATTAACAATCGGATTTTCCGCACACTGGGGTCGCCGCTGCTGCTGCCAAAGCACCATCATTGCGATATTTTCTCCCGCAAGGACCAGCGGCTATTGTTAACGGTGGATCATAACAATATTCCGATTGATGACCTCATCTCTGTGCGCTGTCAGGTCGCCGAGCAGCAGGTCAGCTTTGCCCGCTACCGGCCGTTTCCATTCTGGAATCGGGTACGTGATGCATTCCTTGGCTAGTACGGCAGCCAGACATAAAAGTGGAGATCCCGGGCTTGTCCCGGGATCTCCACTTTTATGTTTCGTGATTTTATTTATGGACTGTCAGACAGCGGCAATGCGTCTTCGCTTTAGTTCTGGGGATTCTGGCTCCGGCTCGGCTTGGAGGCAGAACGCGCCTCTCTGCGGTCCCGTCGTTCCTTGCCTTCCCTCGGCTTGGCATCTTTCCAGGGCTTTTGCGGCCTTCCGCCTCGGGACTCTCGTCCCTCCCGTGGCTCCTTGCCATTCTTGGAGCGGGACTGCGGCTCGGTCCCCTCCTTTACTTCCCGCTCCTGATTCCGGGAAGGGGGTTTTTCAGTCACCCGCGATAAATCCTCCCGGGGTGATGCTGCCATGACCTTGGCCGGCGGTGCCGAAGCCTCCTCCGGCTCCTCCTCACTGGAAGCCGCCACTGCTTCCTGGTTCAGCGTCTCCTTCAGCTCCCTTAATTCCTTGGGATCCTTAATCTCCTTGCTTTTGTGAAGAACAAAATACGCACAACCAAAATTACAATATTCATTAATATAATCCGACAATGTCGAGAAGCTGGAATCTCTGGTCGCTTTGGGGTGATTATCGCGGTAGAAGCCCTTGAGCCGAAGCTGATTGTATCCCCAGTCCCCTACAATATAATCATACCGTTCCAGCACCTCGCTGTACCGATCCCGGAACACTTCCGGATTCCAGCCACTGCGGTAATCTATGACAAGCTCGTAGCTTTTGTTCCCAATCACAATCACGTTATTCCCCTGCCTTTCCCAGCCAGACCCCTAATCTATAGGGCGGTCTCTTCCTTTCGACGTTCTGCAGAGCGAACCTGCTCATGAGCATGATATGAGCTCCGCACGAGCGGACCAGACTCCACATGGCTGAAGCCGCGGCTCAGGCCTTCTTCCTTCAGCTTCGCAAACTCTTCAGGAGTATAGTATTTCTCAACGTCCAGATGCTTCTGTGTAGGCTGTAAGTATTGCCCGATGGTCATAATATCGCAGTCTGCAGCGCGGAGGTCATCCATCGCTCCCAGAATTTCATCCCATTCCTCACCTACGCCCAGCATAATGCTGGATTTGGTCGGAATGCTCGGCTGCATAGCTTTAGCCCGGCGAAGCAGCTCCAGAGAACGTTCATATTTCGCTTTCGCCCGCACCCGATCCGAAAGGCGCTCCACCGTTTCAATATTATGATTTAAAATATCAGGCTTGGCATTCATGACAATCCGCAGCGATTCCTCATCGCCCATAAAGTCAGGGATGAGCACCTCGACACTGCATAGCGGCAGACGCTTGCGAATTGCCTTCACCGTCTCGGCAAAGATCATCGCACCGCCATCCTTCAAATCATCCCGTGCCACACTTGTTACGACGCAGTGCTGCAGATTCATCTGTTCAGCGGCCTCCGCGACCCGCTCCGGCTCTTGCAGATCCAGCTCCGTCGGCAGGCCGGTATTGACGGCACAGAAGCGGCAGGCTCGCGTGCAGATGTCCCCCAAGATCATGAACGTAGCGGTTCGGTTCGCCCAGCATTCATAAATGTTCGGGCAGCGCGCCTCCTCGCAGACGGTATGTAGCGTTTTGGAGCGCATCATATTTTTAATTTCTTTATAGTTATCGCCCGTAGTGAGCTTAATCTTGATCCATTCCGGCTTCGGTTTGCTGTCTTTCGTTTTGGCCAAGAAAGAAACCTTCTTTCATATAAGGTTAAGTGTTTGCATGAACTTTCACATATTATATCATGAAAACCCTTAGATTACCTATCCTTGTCGCTATAGGATTGATCTATCCCCGGCATGGATAAAATCAGCTCTATCGATACACCCTACAGGCAGGCATGGATGCGTGTATACCGCGATTGAACCAGGAGGACAGATCATGAAAAAAGCAACTCATAGGCGTTTACGGCGCTGGACCTGCCGGATTGCAGCCTTGGTGATGGCCTCTACAGCCTTAGCGGCCTGGCCGGCTGAAAGCTGGGCAGCCTTGCCGGACAAGCCGGCAGCGCAGTCCTCATCGCCTTCGAGCGCGAAGGATGACCCCTTTACGTACCGGATGCAGCTTTACGAGCGTATTGCTGCCGTCACTCAAGTTCCCTGGTACCGCCTTGCGGCCATCGACCAGTATGAGCGAACGCTGACAGCTGTCCATCCGAAGGACCGGAAGCATCCCGAGCGACACATCGGAATCTTCGTCCCGCTGACCGCTTGGGCAGGGCCGCTTAATCCCGTTCCTGAGGACACCCATCCCTTTACCATTGAAATGTACTCCGGCCTTGGACAGGATGGAGACGGAGACGGGGCCGCCGATCCCAATAATGATACCGACCTTCTTTACAGCGTTGCCTCTCGTCTGGCCGCCTATGGTCCACATGAGGATGACTTTGCCAATGGCCTGTGGGCTTATTATCAAAACGGACGGGCCGTCCAGCGGATTCTGCAGTATGGAAAGCTGTATGAGACGCATGGCAAGCTCGATCTGTTTGCCCATGCCTTCCCGCTTCCGGTCAAAAGCGATTATTCCTATCGAAGCACCTACGGTATGGGCAGAAGCTACGGGGGGCGGCGGATCCATGAGGGCACCGACCTGTTTGCCCGCTATGGCGTGACGGTGAGAAGCACCTGCTACGGCATCGTGGAGCTCAAGGGCTGGAACCGTTTCGGCGGCTGGAGAATCGGCATTCGCGATCTGAACAATCATTATCATTACTACGCCCATCTGCAAGGATTTGAAAAAAGCCTTCAGGCCGGCGATGTCGTCACGCCGGGTCAAACTATTGGCTGGGTTGGCAGCTCGGGATACGGAAAGCCCGGTACCTCCGGCAAATTCCCGCCTCACCTTCATTACGGCATCTACCGGGATACCGGCCTCAGCGAGTGGTCCTTTGATCCTTACCCGCTCTTGAAGCAATGGGAGCTGCAGGAACGCCGCGCACTTCAGAACAGCAAACAAACGCGCCGCTAGAAGCAGCTGCGCGTTTGTTTGCTATTCATGCTCCAGATTCCCTCCAACTTCGCCGCTGCCTTCAGTTCCTTCAGTCTGGCCTTCGACTTCTGGCTGCGGCACGATCTCATTCCCTGACGGAGCAGAAGGACTTGAAGGCTTCACATCCCCCGCATCCGGTGACGTAAGCCCCGGTGACGGGATCGCAATGCTGGGAGCACCTGCGCTATTATTGCCCACCGGCTTGCCTTGACCGTCATAATAATACATGGGCACATCTCCGACCACCAGCATATAAGAGATCGGAATATCGGTCTCCACCACCTGCGGCTCCATATCAAAGGGCACAACGACGGCAACCTCTGTCACAATATGAACGAACACCTCAACCAGAATCATGTTAATGCCTGCTTCCTGCTGGCGGGTGTCCAGCTGCACCTTGACCGCGCCCTGGGGCTCAATCTTGACCGGAATTTTCGGTCCGAAGGAAGCAACGACCGGACTTTTGAGCACCTGCCCGAGCGGGATATGCTCTTTTTGCTCATGAATTGACTCCAGCGTCTCCTGCACCAGCTCCGTAGTAAACGAGGTTATCTTCAAATGCTCCGCATAATTCAGCATAAAGCCGGTCACCTTACCCGTGCTGTCTGTCTTCCAGTTCACCAGATCATCAAAGGTTTTGCCATCTGTCACCTGGCTCGTAATCGCCTTGTTAATCGCCTCTGTCGCAATCTGCTTTACCCGAATTTGAGCGAGGTGCATGATGGGCGGCTTCAGATTCCGCTCAACATACAGAAACAGCTGAAACACCCCGAACAGCACCAAAAAAACAACGCCGACCCACCACCTGCGCCGCACCTTCAGGCGCAATCCCTTTCCCTTGTCCGGCGGTGCCCAGCCGGCAGACGCCGGCTTGCCTCCATGTCGGCTTCGCACCGGGCGGTATGCCGATTTGCGGTAGCTTTTATGCCGGTTGCGCTTGGGCCAGCCCCGCCAGGATAAAGACAGCCGGCGGCTTCCCCATTTTTTTCGTCGAAACATCTCACTCTCTCCTCCCTCTCCGGAGGTTCGCGAACAAGCCATTGCAGCCAAGCTGCACCTCTTCATCAGCCTATGCAAGCCAAGCCCAAAAAAGAAGAACGGTCGCCTCAACTGGGCACCGTTCTTCCATCAATAGCTTTTAGCGTTGCAGCCGCTGCCTTAACGCCTCAAACAGCAGCACTGTCGCGGCCATCGCCGCATTCAACGATTCTGCCTTGCCTGGCATCGGAATGATGATCGCATCATCCACGAGACGGGATACGGCAGGCGAGACACCGCTGCCCTCACTGCCGATCACCATCCAGCAGCTGCCGGTAAAATCATACTCAAAGGCCGAAGCCTTGCCCTCCAGAGAGGTCGTAACCAGACGCGCTCCCCGGGACCTGGCCTGCGGCAGCAGCTCCTCCAGATTTCCTTCGATCACCGGCAGGTGAAACAGCGAGCCCATGGTCGAACGCAGCGTTTTGGGATTGTACACATCCGCACAGCCCGTACCCAGCAGAACGCCTCCTGCTCCAGATGCATCTGCACTGCGGATAATCGTTCCTACATTGCCGGGATCCTGCAATCCGTCCAGCACAATGACCGGCTTCGAGGGATTCTCAAACAATCTGTCCAGTGAGCCCGCTTCCTTGCGTACAACCGCAAATACCGGCTGCGGCGTCGAAGCCTGACATACTTTTGCAATAATGCCCTCTGTGACCGCAATCCATTCCACATGTTTGCCCTGATCCAAAAGCTCCGTAAGCTCCGCGGGAATCCCCCGGTCTTTATCATAGGCCACACACTCAATGTCAGCCCCGAAGCTCAAGGCCTCCTGAACGAGGTGGATGCCCTCTACGACATATTTATGCTGCTGATCCCGATGCTTCTTGTCCTGAAGCTGGGCCCAGCCCTTCACGCGGGAATTTTGGAGAGAAGAAATTTCCATGTTAACACCTGCTCTATTATCAAAATAAGACCGATAATTATCTAGGGTACGCCAGCTCCAGCTTGGTCAGATCATTCTTCTGCCCAACAATAACCAGCACATCCCCCGCTGCAAGACGGTCCTGCGGATTGGGAGAGATGTTCATTTTACCATTCGTGCGAATACCCATCACGTTGCAGCCAAAGCGCGCCCGGATGTCCAGCTCGATCAGGTTCATTCCGATCATATCCGCCGCGACCTTCATCTCCATGATGCTGTAATCGTCCGACACCTCGATATATTCCAGGATGTTCGGGGAGATCAGGTGATGCGCTACCCGAAGCCCCATATCTCTTTCCGGAAAAATAACCTTGTCCGCGCCGATTTTTTGCAGCACCTTGCCATGCAGCTCATTCTTCGCCTTGACGATAATGACCGGTACGCCCAGATCCTTGAGGATCAGGGTAGTCAAAATGCTGGACTGGATATCCTCGCCAATTGCGACCACGACCACATCAAAATTGCGAATGCCGAGTGCCCGCAGCGCTTCCTCATCCGTGGAATCCGAGGATACAGCCTGTGTGACCAAGCCCGCAATCTCCTGCACCCGCTGCTCACTGGCATCCACGGCCAATACGTCAAAGCCCATCTCGCTCAGCTCTTTGGCCACACTCGTTCCAAACCGTCCCATGCCAATGACGGCATACTGCTTCTTCGCCATATTTTAACCTCCACAGCCCCATAAAATACTATATTGCCAGTATAGCACAACGCCGATGCTTGTTGAATTTAACGACAGACAGAGGGGCACATTAAGAACGACCCTAACAACAAGGAGGAATTTACCCCATGTCCATTTTGTTAGATCTGCGGCAGGCCGTCATTCATAAGGTCCATGATCAGGATGAACAACAGCTGCGCTCGATGATCGAGGGTTCCGTCGATGGTCCCGAAGCTGCGCTTCCGGGACTTGGCGTTATGTTCGAGATGATGTGGAAGGATATGAAGGAAGCCGAGCAGGCCGACCTGATTTCCTCTCTGCATGATCACCTGAAGACGGTGACCCCGGGGCAGCTTGTACCGCAGTAGCCGTCTCGCAAGGCACAACAGCCATCCCCTCGCTTGTTGAGGGAATGGCTGTTTCATTTGCTTATACAGCGATACCGCTTAAATTAAGGAGCCGTTTCGAGGAATTGCGCCGTCGGATTTTTATCCATCGCGGTTCTCATAGCATATTCGTTCTCGAACAAGACGACATAATTCTCCTTTTTGTCCTTCACCAGCGTAGAGTTAATACGGAACTTGGAAGGATCGATTTTGTCATCCACAATCCAGCGGGCGAACTGATACGGCATACGCTGAAGCTGAACCTCCACGCCATATTCCGCCTTCATCCGATATTCGAAAACCTCGAACTGGAGCTGTCCTACCACGCCTAGAATCATATCCTCAAAGCTGATCGTCTTGAATACCTGAATCGTACCTTCCTCTGTCAGCTGATCTACACCTTTTTGATACTGCTTGTGCTTCAGTGCGTTCTTGACTGTCACCTTCGCAAACAGCTCCGGCGAGAAGGTAGGCAGCTCATTAAAGACGATCTCACCGCCTTGACTCAATGAATCGCCGATACGGAAAATGCCGGGATCGAACAATCCGATAATGTCGCCGGGGTACGCCTCCTCCACAATATCACGGTCCTGAGCCAGAAATTGCTGCGGCTGTGACAGCTTGATCTCCTTGCCTGCACGTATATGCTTCACGCTCATGCCGCGTTCAAATTTACCGGACACAATACGAAGGAAAGCAAGCCGGTCCCGGTGGGCGGGATTCATATTCGCCTGAATCTTGAATACATAGCCGGTAAACTTCTCATTCGTGGGCTCGATCATGCCCTGGGTGCTGCTGCGAGGCTCCGGCTTCGGAGCCAGCTGCAGGAAGTTCTCGAGGAACGTCTGCACGCCGAAGTTGTTGACCGCACTGCCGAAAAATACCGGTGTCAGCTCGCCCTTCAGCACCTTCTCCAAATCGAACGGATCACCCGCTACATCCAGGAGCTCCAGGTCCTGACACAGCTGATCGTGCAAATACTCTCCAGCCATATCCCGAATGATGGGATCATTGTAATCCTCGACTTTTTTGACAGCAATGGTAGAATGATCGTCGTTCTGGAACAGCTCTACCTGATTCTTCATACGGTCATATACCCCGCACAGGTCACGTCCAGAGCCAATAGGCCAATTCATCGGGACAGAGCGGATGCCGAGCACCTGCTCAATCTCTTCCATCAGATCAAAGGGGCTGCGTCCTTCCCGGTCCAGCTTGTTTACGAATGTAAAAATAGGAATGCCGCGCTTCGCGCATACCTGAAACAGCTTGATGGTCTGGGCCTCCACGCCCTTGGCGACATCAATCAGCATGACAGCGCTGTCCGCTGCGGTCAGCGTCCGGTAGGTGTCTTCACTAAAATCTTGGTGACCTGGTGTATCCAGTATGTTAATCCGATGACCCTGGTAATCAAACTGCATCACGGAGGAGGTTACCGAGATTCCCCGCTGCTTTTCAATCTCCATCCAGTCACTCGTGGCATGCTTGCTTGCTTTTCTTGCTTTAACCGATCCCGCCAGGCGAATCGCGCCGCCGAACAGCAGCAGCTTCTCCGTCAGTGTCGTTTTACCGGCGTCCGGGTGGGATATAATTGCAAACGTCCGCCGTTTATCGACTTCGGTCTGCAGCTCATTCTGGAGTTTGCTCATTTCACTGTTCCCTTCGTACTAAAGTCATGTATATCATTGTACCACAATCCATACGCAAATCATCCCCATACCAGGTACGTATGGGGATGATTTTATTCTTATCACGTTAGAAAGGGCTTGCTGTTCTCTGTTCTCTGTTAGCTCTTCGTCCAGATAACCTTGTCCTCGTCCTGCCCGTTAACAGGCCACCAGTGGAAGCCGTCCTTTTCCAGTAAAGCGTCCGCCTGCTGTGGTCCCCAGGAACCGGCCGGATAGTTCTCCAGCGGGCCTTGGTTGTCTCTCCAGGACTGCGCAATCTTGTCCACAAAGGACCATGCTGTAGCCACCTCATCCCAGCGGGTGAAGTAGGTATGGTCGCCTCTTGCGGCATCATGGATCAGGCGCTCGTAAGCTTCGGGCGAGTTAATGCCCACCAGGCAGCTTTGGCAGAAATCCATCGCTACCGGCTCGATTTCCGATTCAGAGCCTGGCTTCTTGGCGTTAATCTTCACATACAAGCCTTCCATCGGATTCACGCGAATGACGAGCAAATTCGGCTCCAGTGAATGCTTCTGGCCCAGGTAAACATTGCCTGGCATCCGCTTGAATTCCACCACGACCTCCGTCGTCTTGACTGGCAGGCGCTTGCCTGTACGGATGTAGAATGGAACTCCCGCCCAGCGGAAGTTATCGACGAACAGACGGGCTGCAAAATATGTTTCCGTGTTGGATTCCGGATTTACCTTATCCTCTTCGCGGTAGGCCGGAAGCTCCTTGCTGCCGTTGCTGCCCTTCGTGTACTGGGCGCGAACAACATGATCCGCAACCTCTTCACTCGAAGCGTACGGACGCAGGGAACGCAGCACCTTCACCTTCTCATCCCGAATATCCTCCGGCAGCAGACGGCTAGGCGGCTCCATCGCAATCATGGTGAGCATTTGGAGCATATGGTTCTGCCCCATATCGCGCAAAGCGCCGGCATGGTCGTAATACCCGCCGCGCTCCTCCACGCCCACCGTTTCGCTCAGCGTAATCTGAACGTTCGCGATATGCTTATTGTTCCATAGCGGCTCAAAAAACGCGTTCGCAAACCGGATGACTTCAATATTCTGAACCATTTCTTTGCCCAGGTAATGGTCTATCCGGTAAATCTCCTCTTCCTTGAACACCTGGTTAATTTCTTCATTCAGCTTCGCTGCGGACTCCAGGTCATACCCGAACGGCTTCTCAATGACCAGACGGTTCCAGCCTGCACCATCCAGCATGCCGCCCTTCATCAGATTGAAGGATACGCTACCGAACAGCTCCGGTGCAAGGGCCAGGTAGAACAGGCGGTTGCCCGGGATTTCATATTTAGCCTCAAGCTGCTCCGTTTGCTCCCGAAGCTCGCGGAAGCCGTCAATATCATTAATATCGAGCGACTTGTATTCGAAATGCTGTGCAAAGGCATCCCATTCTGCGTTCAGATCAGAACGGTAACGCCCGAATTCCTGAATGGATGAATAGACATCCTGACGGAATTCATCCTGTGTACGCGGACGGCGGGCTACTCCAATGACCGCAAAATCCTCCGACAGTTTGCCTTCACGGTAAAGACTGTAGATCGCGGGAAACAGCTTGCGTTTTGCCAGATCACCGGTCGCTCCGAATATAAAAAATACCGCTCCCGGTGTATTTAGTGTATCGAAATTTAGATTTTCAGCCATGGCTCCTCATTCTTTCTATGTAATATAGTGTATTTTTATGCACCAAAGTTTATCACGATGTGATGACATTTTAGCATATCCGTGTCAAGTATGCTATCTCATTTCACACTTTTGTTATTGTTATTTCAAGATCTTGTGTCCATTTTAAGCAGAAGTGCCGGAGCTCCGATGGACAAACTCATCCTTTTCTTCATGTAATCTTCATGCATTCTACCCTGCATATCTCACAGAGAAACCTCCCTTTCATTTCCCTGTCTTTCCCTTCCATACATTGCCCTTAGCCAGCTTGTTTCATTCAGGAAGTGTGTGCTGCGCCGGCATTTCTGCCTGAAATCTGCATAGAAACAGAAGGTATGGAAGCGACAAAAAAAGCTCCAGCCTTGTCAGCCCGAGCTTCTCTATTTCTATTCAGCGAGTCCGTTTTTGTAAGCGTAAATGGCGGCCTGTGTCCGATCCTCAACGCCAAGCTTCGCTAAGATATTCGTCACATGGAATTTGACCGTCTTGATCCCGATAAACAGCTCATCCGCCAGATCCTGATTGGATTTACCCTGTGCAAGCAGGCGCAGCACCTCCATTTCCCGGTCCGTCAGCTCACTGTGCGCAGGCGCTTCAGCCTGAGGGCGGCGAAACCGGTTCATCATTTTGGAGGCTACCTGTGATTCTAGTACAGATTGTCCCCGCACCGCCGCCCGGATCGCGTCAGCGACTTCGGATGCACGCGAGGTCTTCAGCAAGTAGCTGAATGCACCGGCCTCGATGACCGGATACATTTTCTCATCGTCCAGATAACTGGTGAGCACAATGACCTTGCAGTCAGGGAACAGCTTGATGATCTCCCGCGTGGTCTCGATACCGTCCATTCCTTCCATGACCAGATCCATCAGGACCACATCTGGCACATACTCCTTTGCAAGCCGAATGCCTTCCTCACCGCTGCCCGCTTCCCCGACAACCTCAATCCCGTCCTCCGTGCCCAGCACAGCAGCGAGGCCGATCCGAACCATCTCATGATCATCAACAAGCAGCACCTTGATCGGTGTCTCCATGTCAGACTCCGTTTCCTGCGGCATTTCCATCCTCCTCTGTCTTATTGCGCTCTTCGTCCAGCAGCGGTACCGTAATCTCAATTCGCGTGCCCTTCCCTGGCGCCGTAATGATCTGAATGGCTCCCCCCAGCTCAATGACCCGCTCCTCCATCGTAGAAAGGCCATAGGAAGCCTGTTTCTTCTCGTCCAGTTCAAATCCGACACCGTTATCTCGAAGCATAACCCTTACGGTATTGAGCTTACGGTGGATGCGGATGTCCATTTTATCGGCTTTGGCATGCCGGAGCGTGTTCGACATGGCCTCCTGTACAATGCGGAAAAGATGATTCTCTATGCCCTTCACGAGCATCAAGCCTTCATCCATCTCCAGCTGAATTTCCATCGGAACCTTGATCTCCAGCTCCCGGATCAGCTCTCTCAACCCTTGCTCCAGCGCCTTTCCTTCCAGATACACGGGCCGCAAATGCAGCAGAAGCGCGCGCATCTCCGATTGCGCTACAGAGGCCATTTCCTCGATCAAGGCCACCTGACGCTGCGCTTTGTTAAAATCCTTCTCCAGCGTTCGTCCCACCGCAGTAGCAGTCATGGATATCGCGAACAGCTGCTGCGAGACCGCATCGTGGAGCTCCCGAGCCAGCCGCTGTCTCTCCTCTACGATGGCTGTAATCCGGGCCTGCTCCGCCAGCTGGGCATTGTTCGTGGACAGCCTCTGCAGCGACGTCACCTGCTCTTCCCAGCGCTTGCTGATCCGATCCAGCTGCTCGCCCAGCCGTCCCACCTCATCATCTCCAACATCCGGCATAGAGCCTGCGGTAACGCCGCTTTTTTCCCAGTCAGATAGTGTTTCTCTTACCCGGTCCAGCTTCCGCCTCACCCGGTATCCCTGGAAGAACCCGTATCCTACCCCGAGTCCGATCGGCATTAATACCATGGTAATTCCGGCTTGGATCGTGTCTCCCCAATCGTTCATGGGCCGAAGATACCCGTATGTATATAGCACATATAAGACGATTAGCAATATGGCAAAGCCTAGAAGGGCGCCCTCACGCATGCTCCGCGTAATCATATTTGATTTCTTATCAGATTCCAAGTGACAGCCCTCCTGCAGCTCTATATTTGTACATTACACCATCCGGATACTCAAATCTCCGCCAAGATAAAAAACAATAAATTTCACTTTATACTCACTCGCCTCAAAATTAGGAGATTTCCAATTCAGGCGATTCATAATGCCGGTTTCCCGCTTTAAGCTGGTGTCGATCGAGCCAAACAAAATAAATGCCTCAATCTCCACTCCGTAATATTCCGGAATGACGATGTCGATATCACCAAGCAGACCATGAAACATAAGCACCGTTTCCTTCTCTTCCGGTAAAGCAAGTGAAAGATCCACATCCGCTTCTCCCAGCACATGCCACACACTGAGGCTCTTCATGACCCAAGGCGCCCGATCCCAATCAAAGTTAGACATAAACGTCTGCTGCTGGTGGAAACGGTCATTTCGGTGAGCCTTCTTCACCTTTCCGTAGAAGAAACCGAGCGAGATTAAGCCGATTCCAATGACCAGCATCAAATGATCCAGCAGGAGCATCACTGAGCCTACGCCCAGCAATACATATCCCCGTTTAGGCCAGCCCACACGTATTTGCTGAATGCCTGCTGCCACCAGCAGAAGAGCGACCACGGTGAAAAATCCGATCCATTTGCCGAACAGCAAAAAGATTCCCAGACCGATGAGCACAAAAGCAATTCCGCTATTTTTCTCCATGTCGCACCTCCTTCAGATGGCTGCTGCTCTACTGATTATTTTGCTATACAAACCAAAACGATGCGGATCATCCGCACCGTATGGTCAGTAAGCTATAAGTCACGCTGATCCTGGATGACTCCTTGCCACTCCAGTAGCATATCATATTCCGTTCTTTTCGAACACGCTTTTACTGCTCGGACTTGGAGCCGCCGTTCATCTTGTTCTTCATGGCATTCAGCTGCTCTTCAATCTTCAGCTGCTTCTCAGCATCCGCTGGATTGGTGTAGCCGGCATGCTGTGAAGGATAAGGCGCTCTCATCACATCTGCCTCCGCTTCAAGCTGCATAATCTTTTCTTCCATGCGGTGGAAGCCCATAGACGCGCTGCCGCTTTCAATGCTATGCAGGCTGCTGACCTGAGACATCTGCTTTTTCGCTTTGGCCATTTGGGCACGGGCTACCAGCTCGTTGCGCTTGTTGCGCATTTTATAGAACTCATCCTTCATTTGGTGCAGCTGTGCAACCAGCTCTTTCGCCTGTGCATCAGACTGCTCATGAAGCCCTTGGTATTCCTCCTGCTTTTGGTCAAAATACAGCTTCTCCTCCAGCAGCTTCCGTGCGACCTCTTCTTGACCATTTTTCAAGGCAAGCTCGGCCTGAGCTTCCCGCTGGCCTGCCATTTTCACCGCTTCCTCAACGCGCTGCTTCATCCGGCGTTCATTCGCCATTTGCTTGGCAACCGTAACCTCGGCTTCGTGAATCTCAGCCTCCATGTCACGCAGATACTGGTTCAGCATTACAATCGGATCCTCAACCTTATCGAGCAGCTCGTTCACCGACGCTTTTGTCATGTCCTTAATTCTTTTGAATACTCCCATATTATAAATCTCCCTTCTCGTACTTGGATAATTTTTGTTTTAGCTCTTCAATCTCTTTCTTTAACGCTTTTTTCTCGATATCCTTCAACATGGCATCCAGCTCCGCATCCGGTGGCGGTGTGCCGGGTGATTGCTTCGTCGTAGTAAAGCCCGGATCTTGAAATGGCGGATCGTACCGATCATAGTCATCCTGATCATATCTACGGTCCCTTCCACGGCCATAGCGCCGACCTCTTTCATCATAATCATCCTGGTACTCCGATCGCCGGCCTCCGCGCCGGTATGGATCGCGAGGATTAAGCTCCTTGGGCACGACCAAAGCTGCAATCAGATAGATCCAAAGCGTGGTCCCGCAGGTTATAAAGATACTGACTACAAAAATGATGCGCAGCACAGTGGAGTCAAAGCCAAGCTTGTCTGAGAGCCCGCCGATCAATCCGGTAAATACCTTGTCTCGGGAGGAGCGGTATAATTTCGTCATGATTACTCCTTTCCGCTGTCACTCAGCTTCTGTTTCAGCCGGGCAAGCTCTCGCTCTAGCATACTGGAGATGCCTTCACTCTGGGAGGTGCCTTGATCCGTTCGGCGGATATCCCGAAGACTTTTGGCTTCAAGCTCCCAGTCTGTAATACGATCCTCCAGCCTGTTGAACATTCGCGGAACGTCCTGTCCGGGATATCCGCCGCTGCGGCCGTTCATACGCTGCTGTAAGCGCAAGGTTTCCATTCTGGCCGCGTAGTATTGGCGCTTGCTGTATGCGCTCTGATACTCCATACGCAGCTCCCCCAGCTGTACCTCCACCTCACGTAAAGCCTCTTGGCTTGTTGTTAACAGCTCCTGATACTGCTCGATTTTCTCTTCATATATCAGCTTCTCTTGCAGAGCCAGCTTCGCTAAATGATCCTCCCCAGCTTTTAGAGCTAGCAATGCCTGCTCTTCCCGCTTACTTCGCATGGAATCGGCTTGAACCACCTGCTGCTTGAGATGACGAGTGTGGGATTCACACTGCTGCTGAAGCTTTTCGGCTTCCAGAATGTCCTGCCTGGTAGAGTGTAAGAACTGGTCAATGAGCTTGACAGGGTCCTGACTCTGTTCCAGCTTTTCATTCAGAGTAGCCATCGTAATATCACGAATACGGCGTAACACACTCATAGTCGTTTAATCCTCCTCTTCCTTCATATTCAACATGATGTCTTTGCTTGTTGCTTGCTTCTATCTTAATAATAACGCCGCCGGCTTCGCTTCAATCGGGACACGCCCCAGACGATCAATGCAATACCCAGCAATGGTCCGAACAGCCAGGACAGCTTGCCTAGCAGTGAGATAATACCAATCGCCATCACGATCCAGCCAATAAGTGTGTTGCCCCGCTTAATTCCATAGTAGCCTAATCCAATCATGACTAATGGAATCAAGAGACTGAACAGCCAGCCCAGCAGAGGTCCGAATACCCCCAGAAGAATTAATGCGCCTAGCCCGATCAGTAGTACAGCCAATCCTTTATTTCTTGAGCTTCTCAAGGTTTCACCGCCCTTCTTATTTTCATGTCGTACTTTGTTGCTGCTGTTGATGTTGATGTTGTTTTTGAATTTCAACCTTATGTCCTTATTGTAGAGAAAAAGCAGGAATCCTAAAACAGACTGAGGACGGTATTTCATCCTCGACTAAAGTCGGGGATGCCTTACGACCTTTGTCGAAGCCTGCTGCTGCCTCTGGATTGTTAATGATTTATCAGAGAAGAGAATGGGCATACAAAAAAAGCGGATGAGATATCACTCATCCGCAAATATAAAAAAGGAACATGGTTTCCCATGTTCCTCTGTGATGCCGGTGAAGGGACTCGAACCCCCACGGTTTCCCTCACGATTTTGAGTCGCGCGCGTCTGCCAATTCCGCCACACCGGCTAATGGCGTGCCCTAAGAGATTCGAACTCCTGACCTTTTGATTCGTAGTCAAACGCTCTATCCAGCTGAGCTAAGGGCACAAGATATAATAATGGAGGCGCCACCCAGATTCGAACTGGGGATAAAGCTTTTGCAGAGCTGTGCCTTACCACTTGGCTATGGCGCCAAACAAAAATGGAGCGGACGACGGGAATCGAACCCGCGACCCTCGCCTTGGCAAGGCGATGCTCTACCGCTGAGCCACGTCCGCAAATGGCTGGGGATATAGGATTCGAACCTATGCATGACGGAGTCAAAGTCCGTTGCCTTACCGCTTGGCTAATCCCCAACAATCATATTCATAATTTTAAAATAATGGGGCGATCGATGGGACTTGAACCCACGAATGCCGGAGCCACAATCCGGTGCGTTAACCCCTTCGCCACGACCGCCATATATTTTAAGTTTAACTGGCAGGGGCAGCAGGAATTGAACCCACACTAACGGTTTTGGAGACCGCTGTTCTACCTTTAAACTATGCCCCTAAAAACTGGTGGAGGATGATGGATTCGAACCACCGAACTCGTACGAGAACAGATTTACAGTCTGCTGCGTTTGGCCACTTCGCTAATCCTCCAAGGTGGTGCCGGCGAGAGGACTTGAACCCCCAACCTACTGATTACAAGTCAGTTGCTCTACCAATTGAGCTACACCGGCAAGAAAAGTACTACAGTATTACATTAAGGTGGCTCGGGACGGAATCGAACCGCCGACACGAGGATTTTCAGTCCTCTGCTCTACCGACTGAGCTACCGAGCCTTAAAGCTCTTTCGGTTTAAAAAAAGAATGGCGGAACTGACGGGATTCGAACCCGCGATCTCCTGCGTGACAGGCAGGCATGTTAGGCCTCTACACCACAGTTCCATGAGGCATGATCGCTATGCGATATAATTGGTTGCGGGGGCAGGATTTGAACCTGCGGCCTTCGGGTTATGAGCCCGACGAGCTACCGAGCTGCTCCACCCCGCGTCATTAAATTATATGGTGGAGGCTGAGGGGATCGAACCCCCGACCCTCTGCTTGTAAGGCAGATGCTCTCCCAGCTGAGCTAAGCCTCCATAAACAAACCGACCTCTATATTACCAAATCATCAAGCAAATTGCAAGCTACCGATGAACCTTTGGTATCCTCATTCCCTAAACTAGTAAAGAAAGTGGTGACCCGTAGGGGATTCGAACCCCTGTTACCTCCGTGAAAGGGAGGTGTCTTAACCCCTTGACCAACGGGCCATATTTAAATGGCGGAGAGAGAGGGATTCGAACCCTCGAGACGCTTTTGGCGCCTACACGATTTCCAATCGTGCTCCTTCGACCAACTCGGACACCTCTCCAAATGGCTCCCCGAACAGGACTCGAACCTGTGACAACTCGATTAACAGTCGAGTGCTCTACCAACTGAGCTATCAGGGAATAAAGAATTCAGATGTTTGATCACCTGAAAACTAGATACGAAACGAATGTGCGTTGTTAGAGAATGATCATTAGCGTAATGCTTCCGAAGCTAGCTTTACTTCGTAAAGCTTGTAGGATAAGCCCTCGACCGATTAGTATTGGTCAGCTCCATGCATTGCTGCACTTCCACCTCCAACCTATCTACCTCGTGGTCTTCAAGGGGTCTTACGTATTGGGAAATCTCATCTTGAGGGGGGCTTCACGCTTAGATGCTTTCAGCGCTTATCCCTTCCGTACGTAGCTACCCAGCCATGCTCCTGGCGGAACAACTGGTGCACCAGCGGTACGTCCATCCCGGTCCTCTCGTACTAAGGACAGCTCCTCTCAAATTTCCTACGCCCACGACAGATAGGGACCGAACTGTCTCACGACGTTCTGAACCCAGCTCGCGTACCGCTTTAATGGGCGAACAGCCCAACCCTTGGGACCTACTTCAGCCCCAGGATGCGATGAGCCGACATCGAGGTGCCAAACCTCCCCGTCGATGTGGACTCTTGGGGGAGATAAGCCTGTTATCCCCAGGGTAGCTTTTATCCGTTGAGCGATGGCCCTTCCATGCGGTACCACCGGATCACTAAGCCCGACTTTCGTCCCTGCTCGACTTGTAGGTCTCGCAGTCAAGCTCCCTTATGCCTTTGCACTCTTCGAATGATTTCCAACCATTCTGAGGGAACCTTGGGGCGCCTCCGTTACTCTTTAGGAGGCGACCGCCCCAGTCAAACTGCCCGCCTGACACTGTCCTCGCACCGGATCACGGTACCAAGTTAGAACCTAGATACGATCAGGGTGGTATCCCAACGGCGCCTCCACAGAAGCTGGCGCTCCTGCTTCAACGGCTCCCACCTATCCTGTACAGATCGTACCCAAATCCAATATCAAGCTGCAGTAAAGCTCCATGGGGTCTTTCCGTCTTGTCGCGGGTAACCTGCATCTTCACAGGTATTAAAATTTCACCGGATCTCTCGTTGAGACAGCGCCCAAGTCGTTACGCCATTCGTGCGGGTCAGAATTTACCTGACAAGGAATTTCGCTACCTTAGGACCGTTATAGTTACGGCCGCCGTTTACTGGGGCTTCGGTTCACAGCTTCGGATTGCTCCTAACCGCTCCCCTTAACCTTCCAGCACCGGGCAGGCGTCAGCCCGTATACTTCGCCTTACGGCTTCGCACAGACCTGTGTTTTTGCTAAACAGTCGCTTGGGCCTTTTCACTGCGGCCCCCTCGTGCTATTCACACTACCGGGGCACCCCTTCTCCCGAAGTTACGGGGTCATTTTGCCGAGTTCCTTAACGAGAGTTCTTCCGCGCGCCTTAGAATTCTCTTCTCGCCTACCTGTGTCGGTTTGCGGTACGGGCACCTTCACCTGACTAGAGGCTTTTCTTGGCAGTGTGAGATCATGACCTTCGCTACTGTAATTTTCGCTCCCCATCACAGCCCAGCCTTAGAAGTGTGCGGATTTACCTACACACCAGCCTCACTGCTTAGACGGACATCCATCAGTCCGCGTCACTACCCTCCTGCGTCACCCCATCGTTCATAACGGTTTACGGTGGTACAGGAATTTCAACCTGTTGTCCTTCGACTACGCCTTTCGGCCTCGCCTTAGGTCCCGACTTACCCTGAGCGGACGAGCCTTCCTCAGGAAACCTTGGGCTTTCGGCGGATCAGATTCTCA